>USHN01000001.1 GCA_900554515.1 uncultured Acidaminococcus sp.
CGACGATCTCCGCCGTGACAGGGCGGCATTCTAAACCAACTGAACTACTGGGCCAATATGCGGCGCCTACGCAGCGCCGACTTACATAGTATACGATAGATGAACTGGATCCGTCAAGTGTTTTTTCAGGCCATTTCCTTCCGGACGACTTCTGCAATGGCTTCGCAGATGGTATCCAGCTCTGCCTGGTTGGGGCCTTGGGCCATAATCCGGATAAGTGGTTCGGTGCCGCTGGCCCGTACCAAAACCTGCCCATCCTCGCCTAATTTTTGGGTATAGGTTTGGATAACGTCACAGATAGCAGGGTTTTCCTCCCAGCCGTTTTTATCTTTTACCCGGACATTCAAAAGCACCTGGGGATATTTCACCATCAAGGCTCCCAGTTGGGACAGTGTCCGGTTATGCCGGACCAGGGTCCCCAGCAGTTTTACGGCGGTCATCATGCCATCGCCTGTGCGCACCAAATCCCCAAAAATAATATGCCCGCTTTGTTCTCCGCCCAGCTTATAATCATTGCGCAGCATTTCTTCCAGCACATAGCGGTCCCCAACAGCGGTTTTAACCGTATGGCCCCCATGTTCCCGCATGGCTTTGTGAAGGCCTACGTTGCTCATCACCGTGGTTACCAGCATATTGTCTTTGAGTTTCCCCTGCCGCATCAGTTCCAGGGCGCAGATCAGCATAATCTGGTCCCCGTCCAGCACCTGCCCGTTTTCATCCACGGCCAGACAGCGGTCGGCATCTCCGTCATTGGCAATCCCACAGTCGGCGCCCACTTCCACCACTTTTTTCTGGAGCGCTTCCAGATGGGTAGAGCCGCAGCCGTTGTTAATGTTGATACCATTGGGTTCATGGAAAATAGGAATTACCCTGGCTCCCAAGTGCCGGAGAATGGAGGGAGCAATATCACTATTGGCACCATTGGCGCAATCCATCACCACGGTAAGGCCATTTAGCTTTGCATCCGCACTGTCCACAATGTGCTGCACATACAAAGCCCCCATATCCGTTTCCCGGATGACCCGGCCTAAATTACTGCCAATCCTGGTTTTCGTATAATCAATGGGTTGCCTGACCAATGCTTCAATTTCATCTTCCACTGCATCGGGCAGCTTATACCCGGTGCGGGCAAAAAATTTAATACCGTTATCCTCAAAAGGATTATGGGAGGCAGAAATCACAATGCCTGCATTGGCTTGCAGCGCTTCTGTGAGATAGGAAACGGCCGGTGTGGGAATCACGTCCAATAGATGGGCATTGCCGCCTGCTGAGCAGATACCTGCTGCCAGTGCGGCTTCCAGCATGGTTCCGGACAGACGGGTATCCCGCCCGATGAGAATCTTGGGCGTTTTCACTTCCCGTCCAAAGTACAGGGCGGCTGCTCTGCCCAATTTATATGCCAACTCCGCATTCAGTACCGGCCCATTGGCCACACCACGGACACCGTCCGTCCCAAACATTCGCGCCATGAGAACCCTCCAGGTTGTAAGATTTATGCTGTTATTTTTCCATTTCTACCTTACGGCCCGCCATTTCCACCAGCATTTCGCCGGGCGTAATATTATGGTAGGCTAACAGTACTAAGCAATGATACCATAAATCCCCCATCTCGTAAACCACCCCGTCAGCGTCGCTGTTTTTAGACGCCAGCAGGGTTTTGGTCACGTTCTGGCCCAATTTTTCCAAGAGGGTATCCTGACTTCCGGCAGGCAGCTGTTTCTCCCCGCCAGCAGGAGCTTCCCGCTTTTTGATCTGGCGATACAGGGCATCCATCACCTGGGGCAGGTCCTGCTGCGCCACAGGTAGGCTCTCTCCACTGGCGCTGTTCCACAACGGATTAAAAAAGCAGGAGTAATGTCCGGTATGGCAGGCGGCTCCGGTCTGCTCCGCTTTAATAAGAAGGGTATCTCCATCACAGTCATAAGTAATGCTCATGACTTTTTGGAAATGCCCGCTGGTAGCGCCTTTGTTCCACAGCTCCTGCCGGCTGCGGCTCCAGAACCAGGTATAGCCGGTTTCCACTGTACGCTGCAGGCTTTCCCGGTTCATATAGGCCAGCATCAGCACCTGATCCGTTTTGCAATCCTGCACAATGGCAGGAATTAATCCTTTTTCATCAAATTTCAATTGACTGTAGTCGATTTTCATAGCCGCACTTCCACGCCCCTTTCCCGCAAATATTCCTTGACCTGCCGTATGGTAAAGCTGCCATAGTGAAACACCGAGGCCGCCAGTGCCGCATCGGCTTTGCCAACGGTCAGGACTTCATAAAAATCTTCCAATCGGCCAGCACCGCCGGAAGCAATCACCGGCACGGGGACAGCTTCTGCCACAGCCCGGGTCAAAGGAATGTCAAACCCGTCTTTGGTACCATCCGCATCCATACTGGTGAGAAGAATTTCTCCTGCGCCCAGGGACACAGCTTTTTTCACCCAGTCCAGCGCATCCAAGCCGGTAGGTGTATGCCCTCCATGAATATACACTTCCCAGGAATTTTCACTCCTGCGTTTGGCGTCCACGGCGAGGACCATACACTGGTTGCCAAAAGCTTCCGCTCCTTTGCGTAGCAAATCAGGATTTTTCACTGCCGCAGAATTCAGGCTGGTTTTATCAGCGCCCGCCAGTAAAACAGCACGCATATCTTCAATGGAAGTAATGCCGCCGCCAACCGTTAACGGCATAAACACTTCCCGTGCGGTTTTTTCTATGGTTTTGACCATGGATTTGCGTTTTTCCAAAGAAGCGGTAATATCCAGGAAAACCAGCTCATCCGCCTGTTCTTTTTCATACAGGGAAGCCAGCTCCACCGGGTCTCCGGCATCCCGCAGCTGCACAAAATTAGTGCCTTTCACCACCCTGCCATCTTTGACGTCCAGGCAGGGTATGATTCGTTTAGTCAGCATCCTGTTCCTCCTTGGCCAGGCGTACCGCATCCGCAAGGGTTATGGCTCCCGTATAAAGGGCCTTGCCGATAATGCAGCCTTCCACGCCATAAGGCTCCGCTTTTTTGACAACTTTGAGGTCAGCCAACCCCGCTACCCCGCCGCTTGCTGTCACAGGGATCCCAGCGGCCTTAGCCACAGCGATCGTTTCTTCCGGATTTACCCCTGTCAGCGTCCCGTCCCGGGCGATGTCGGTGTAAATAATCCGGGCCACACCGGCTTTTGCCATGGCTTTAGCCAAATTTGCGGCTGCCATTTGACCGCTTTTTTCCCAGCCTTCCACGGCGACGATACCATTTTTGGCATCAATCCCCGCCACAATTCTTCCCGGATATTTCTGCGCCACTTTTTCCACAAACTTTGGATTTTTAACTGCGATACTGCCCAAAATGACCTGATGCAGTCCTAACGCCAAAAGCTGCTCCACCTGTTCCTGTGTCCGGATGCCGCCCCCCAATTCCACAGGAATCGTGCTGTTTTGCAAAATAGCTTTGATCGCAGGAAGATTTTTGCTCTCCCCGGCAAGCGCTCCATCCAAATCCACCACATGGATGGCATCTGCTCCGCCGCTAGACCACGCCCGGGCCATGGCCCCCGGATTATCACTGTATACGGTTTCTTTAGCAAAATCGCCTTTCAAAAGGCGGACGCAGCGCCCTCCCCGCAGGTCAATGGCTGGATAGATGTTCATGGTACCCACTCCTTAAACGCTTTCAGCATAGCAAGCCCCACGGCAGAAGATTTTTCCGGATGGAACTGAAATCCCTGCACGCTGCCACGCCCCACGCTGGCAGTAACGGTCGTGCCATAGTCACAGACGCTGGTCACAAGCGTTTGATCCTGGGGCACTGCATGATAGCTGTGGACAAAATATACATACTTCCCATCAGCATCCTGCAGTAATGGAGATTGGGTTTTCGTATGCAGGGCATTCCAGCCCATGTGGGGGATTTTGCAAGGCGTCACGATTTTTTTTACCTGCCCCTTAAAATATCCCAGCCCTGTCACGCCGGGGGATTCTTCGCTGCTCTCAAACAGGAGCTGCAAGCCCAGGCAGATACCCAAGAACGGTTTCCCGCTGTGGAGTGCGTCCTGTACCACCGGTTCCAGGCCTTTTCCCCGCAGGGTTTCCATGCAATCTCCAAAAGCGCCCACTCCGGGCAAAATCATCCGGGGCGCTGCGGCAATCACCTGGGGATCCGCAGAAATAACAGGTGTTGCCCCCACTTTTACCAGGCCGTTATACACCGAATGAAGGTTGCCCCTGCCATAATCGATGATAACAATGGTATTGTCATCCATCACAGGGCCCCCTTGCTGCTCATCACCCCATGCACCCGGGGGTCTTTCGCCACGGCAATGTCCATAGCCCGGGCCACGCCTTTAAAAATGGCTTCCAGCATATGGTGTACGTTGTTGCCATAGAGTAAGTTGACATGAAGTGTCAGTCCGCTTTCCATGGACAGCGCCCGGAAAAATTCTTCGGCCATTTCCACATCCATTACACCCAGCCGCACTTTGGGAATCTCCGCATGCCATACCAAAAAAGGCCGTCCGGAAAAATCCAGCGCAATCTGGGCCAGTGCTTCATCCATGGGGAGCAAGTGGCTTCCATAGCGGTGAATCCCGGCTTTATCTCCCAAAGCCTGCCGCAGTGCTTTACCTAAAGCAAGGCCCACATCTTCAATGTTGTGATGGGAATCCACTTCCAGATCGCCTTTAGCCTTAACAGTAAGATCCATAAAAGAATGGACTGCCAAAAGGGTCAGCATATGATCAAAAAAGCCAATCCCTGTAGCAATCTCTGCTTTACCCGTACCGTCCAGATTAAGCCGGACGGACACCTGGGTTTCTTTGGTATTGCGCTCTACAAATCCTTCCCGCATGCTTATCCCTCCCCGTTTTGCAGTACGCTGCGGATACCTGCAATAATCCGTGCATTTTCTTCATCCGTGCCTACGGTGATACGCAGGGCTCCTGGCAGCAGGGGATGCTGGGAAAAATCCCGCACCAGAATTTTTTCCTGCAAAAGTGCGTGAAATAAATAGCTGCCGGTTGCTTTGGCTTTTTCGTCATGTGCCAGGCTACCAGCCCCTGATTTTGCGCCCAAGTTCTCCAGTACCGCACCTTGGGGCTGCACCAAAAGGAAATTGGTGGCGCTGGGCAGAACTTTAAAGCCCAGTTTTTGCAGATTTTCCGCTAGATACTTACGCCCCTTGATCACAGCCTGTACCCGCCCCTGCAGCACGCCGGGGAGCTGGAATAACGTTTCTGCCGCCATGAGGGAAAATCCATTGACGGTATAGGGGAGCAGGACTTTTTTCAGTACTTGTATCACTTCTGGGCTCCCCACCCCGTAGCCGATACGGAGATTGGCCAGGCCATAGGCTTTGGAAAAAGTTTTCAGCACCAGTAAATTATCCACCTGATTTACCAGATCCAGCGTAGAAATTTCTGTCACGGTCCCTTCTTCCACCGCAAAATCCATATAGGCCTCATCCATCACCACCGGGCAGTCCACCTGGCGGATGATTTTTTCCATGTCGGTCTTTCCCGTAAAGGTGCCTGTAGGATTATTGGGATTGCAGATGATCAAAAGAGAAGGCTGCTGCTTTTTGCAAAAGGCGATAACTGCATCCGGATCCACCAGTTCTTCTTCGGTTAGAGAAAAACAAGCCGGCTCGCTGTCTGCCAAAACAGCATAGGTCTGGTACATGGAAAAAGAAGGAACCGGAACAGCAATTTTCCGACCCTTGCCGCCAAAGGCATAGCATACCTTTTCCAAAAGTTCGCTGGACCCATTGCCCACTACGACCTGCTCCGGGGCGATTCCTAATGTTTTCCCAATCGCTGCCGACAAATCTTCCCCGTGCATAGGAGGATACCGGTTAAAGGCATGATCCGCCGTCCGGCTTTGCAGCGCATGCATAACTTCCGGCGGCTGGTTCCAGTTGGTTTCATTGGCATTGACAATAATATTCGCATCAGGCACTGTTTCTACCTGATAGTCCTCTATCCGGGCCAATGTATCCCGGGCAAGTATGCGGCTCATTTCTATTCCCCCTCATTACTTCCTACTGCGGTGCTTCTTCCCTAAGGACCTTCTGCAAATCCCGCACCAGTTTTTTAATGCGTTCGTACTGCATTTTAAAGCTGACCTTGTTGGCAATCAGCCGGGCCGTACTGGGATACACCGTAGCAATCTCTTTCAGCTTATTTTCCCGGATCGTCCGCCCGGTCTGTACAATATCCACAATGGATTCGCTGAGCCCCACGATGGGAGCCAGTTCAATAGAACCATTGAGCTTGACGATCTCCATCTGCATCCCCAGCTGTTCAAAAAAGCGGGAAGCCGAATGGGGATATTTGGTCGCCACCCGGGTATGGGCATAGTCGGTGATTTTGGGCAATGCCTTGGCTTCCGGCACGGCCATCATCAAATGACAGGCCCCATACCCCATATTCAGCAGTTCATATACGTCCTTATTTTCCTCGTTCAGCACATCCTTGCCGATGATACCGATATCCGCAGCACCGTATTCCACATAGGTGGGCAGATCCATGGTTTTGACGATGATAAATTTTACCTTGGTGTCTTCGTTGGCAATGACCAGCTTCCGGGAATCTTCTACCACATTATCCGCAGCATAGCCGACTTTAGCCAAAAGTTCCACCGATTGGGCAAAGAGTTTCCCCTTAGGCAGTGCGATTGTTAAATACTCCATCCTTTTGGCCCCCTATCCTACGTATGTAACGGCTTCGCAGCGGCTGTCCCGGCAGGCTTTGGCCGCCTCTTCCGGCGTCATAGCCCGGGTTGCCACTTTTACACTCTTGCCGCGGCTACGCAGTTCCATCGCCTTTTTCACGGCTTCATCCTGCAGGCCAGGTCCCCACGCAATAAAAATATCCCAGGTAGATGTGTCGCTCCAGCGTCCATCCCGGCGCAGCGACAAAATAATCCGGTCAATCCCCATGGCAAAGCCGGTAGCCGGTGCCGGCGCTCCAAAGGCTTCCATCATGTGGTCATAGCGTCCGCCGCCGCAAATATTAAATCCTACCTGAGGGGCATAGGCTTCAAAAACCATCCCCGTATAGTAATTAAAATTGTGGATCAGGGATAAATCAAAGGACAAATACTCTCCCACGCCGTAGGCATCCGCCAGGCGGTAAATATCCTTTAGGTTTTTCAGGGCTTTTTGGCACGTTTCGCTTTTAATGCGTTTGCTCAAACGTCCTAAAATTTCCACCCCGCCCTGCAGGTACAGCAGTTCCCGGAAGAGACTCTGCATTGGTTCCGGGATAAAGTGGTCCGCCGCTTCTTCCAGGCCCACTGCATTGTGTGTCAATATCATCTGGCGGACAAATTCCTCTTTTTCGCCGCTTAGGCCTGCTTCCTGCAAAAGGCCGGCCACAAATCCGCTGTGCCCTACGCTGATAATAAAGTTTTTTAAGCCCGCTGCTTTCAGGCTTTCTACTGCAAGCGCCAACACTTCCGCATCGGCCATAGGAGATGCGGCCCCGATAAGTTCTATCCCTGCCTGGGAAAATTCGTTCTGCCGCCCGGCCTGGGTTTCCTCATGCCGGAATACGTTGGCGATATAAAACAGTCTTTTGATACTCTTGTCGTCCCGCAGCCGGGTCGCTACCATCCGTGCCAGTGGCGTTGTCATTTCGCTGCGCAGCATAAGCGTCCGGTTATCCATCCCGATAAACTGCATGCTTTCGCTGGTAATCCCGGCGCCGCTTAGAGCAAAAGTATCCGCATATTCAAACGTCGGCGTAATGGCTTCATCATAGCCCCAGGACAAAAAATTCTGGGCAATTTTATCTTCAATGACACGTTTGGTCCGGGCCTCCCCCGGGAGATAATCTTTGGTTCCATAAGGGAGCCGCAGTACCTGATTATTCATCCGTTTTTTCTCCTTTTAGTTTCTTGAGCCGGGGAATCATGGCCTGATAGCCCCCCGCTCCGTAATGCAAGCATCGATTCACCCTGGATACGGTGGTACTGCTGGCGCCCGTATCCTTGACAATCTTGGCATAGTTCTGGCCGGCGTGAAGACGCACCGCCACTTCCAGTCGCTGACTCAGAGATTTCAGTTCCGTGGGTGTACAAATATCATCCAGGAATGCCCGGGCTTCCTCACAATTTTTTAACAGCGTTAATGCCTTTGCCAACCTGTCAAGTTCCCGACCGTTCAATCCTTCCTGCATCGTATGGCTCCTTTCTTCTTTACAGCCAGTTTTTTTCTGAAGTTGTGTTACTACTTTACTACGATGAAGTGGAAAAGTCAATGCTTTCTATTTCCCAGAAAAATGATTGACAATACCCGATTCTTACAGTATGATTAGTGTCACACGGATTTCATCCAGAGTAACGGAGGGACTGGCCCTATGATGTTACGGCAACCATCCCGGCGTTTACCGGGAACGGTGCTAAGTCCAACAGGATCGGTCCTGAAAGATGAAAGTGAGCCAATATCTATTTCCTCTTCAGAACCGAAGAGGATTTTTTTATGGAATTTATTTTCGGAGGTGACCACCATGATAGAATTGCAGCATATTGACAAAGTCTATCATACCGCTACGGGAGATTTGCACGCCCTGAAAGATATCAATCTATCCATCGGCGAAGGGGAAATTTTTGGAATCATCGGACTGTCCGGTGCCGGCAAAAGCACCCTGGTCCGGTGCATCAACCGGCTGGAAGAACCCACCAGCGGCAAAGTTCTAGTCAATGGCGAAGAGATTACAGCCATGAACGAAGAACAGCTGCGCAAAGCCCGGCAGAATATCGGCATGATTTTTCAGCATTTTAACTTGCTCGCCAGCCGGACGGTGTATGACAACATTGCCTTCCCCCTGGAGATTCAGGGCATGGACAAAGCTGCCATCAAAAAGAAAGTAGAACCCTTGCTGGATCTAGTAGGCTTAAAAGACCGGGCGAACCATTATCCTTCCCAGCTTTCCGGCGGGCAGAAACAACGGGTAGGCATTGCCCGGGCGCTGGCCAGCAACCCGAAAGTTCTCCTCAGTGATGAAGCCACTTCAGCCCTTGACCCCCAGACCACGGAATCCATTCTCACCCTGCTGCGGGACATCAACAAACGGTTGCATATTACTATCGTCATGATCACCCACCAGATGAACGTGGTGAAAGAAGTATGTGACCATGTCGCCGTTATTGAAAACGGGGAAATCATTGAGCAGGGCACCATGGTGGACCTTTTTACCAATCCCCAAAAGCGCACCACCAAAGAATTTGTGGCCAGCGTACAGCACAACGACCTGCCGGAAATTGTTAAAAAACTGGCCATTCACGAAAACTACATCCCCGGGGACAAAGTGCTCCTGCAATTATCCTTTGTAGGCGAAAGCGCCGGCGAACCCCTTATGACTGTCCTTATCAAAAAATATGACGTGAGCGTCAATATTATTTCTGCCAATATGGAAGAACTGCAGGGCACCACCTTCGGCACCCTGCTCATCGAACTGGAAGGGGCTCAGGAGCATTTAAAAGAAGCTTTGGATTATGTGCATGAAAAACGAGTGAAAGACGAGGTGATCGGGTATGTCTCCTAATATGATGAACCTGTTAGTCAAAGCGCTGGGAGAAACCATCTACATGGTGGCCCTCTCTGCTCTCATTGCAACGGCCTGTGGGATTCCCCTGGGAGTCATTTTGACCATCACCGGCAAAGGCCATATCAAAGAAAATGCCGCCCTGCACAAAACGCTGGGCTCCCTGGTGAATGCGCTCCGTTCCGTGCCGTTTATCATCCTGATGGTAGCCATCATTCCTCTCACCCGTCTGGTAGTGGGTTCTTCCATCGGCACCACGGCCGCCATTGTGCCGCTGACCATTTCCTGTACGCCCTTTATTTCCCGGATTATTGAATCCTCTTTGCTGGAAGTGGATCCCGGCGTTATAGAGGCGGCCCAGTCCATGGGCGCCAGTGCCGGGCAGATTATCTGGAAGGTACTTTTGCCAGAAGCCATGCACTCTATTGTATTGGGGATTACCCTTGCCATTATCAGCTTAATTGGTTCTTCTGCCATGGCCGGTGCCTTGGGCGGCGGCGGTCTGGGGGATTTGGCCATTCGGTATGGATACCAGCGGTTCCAGGCCGATACCATGATTGCTACGGTCATCGTCCTCATTGTCCTGGTGCAGTTGGTACAGACCATCGGCAACAAGATTTCTGCCCACCTGAACAAAAATAAAATTAAATAGCAGGCATAAAAAACAGGCGGCTTTGGGCCGCCTATTTTTATGCCTATGCGTTTCTCAAGCCTTTTTCATCGCTGCCAGTTGTCGCAGAATATCATCAATCTGGGTTTGCTGCTGCCGCACCTGGGCTTTGAGCTCCTGGTTTTCCTTTTTCTGGGTTTCCAGCTGGGCTTTTTGGTCAGCAATCACACTGGTAAGTGCTGCTTTAGAGTAGCCCGCATAAGGACTGGATTTACCTAATTTTAAAGTAACGCCCACATTCAGCATATTTTCTCCACCACCCATACTGCCGCCTACGGAGAACATGGTTTTAGCATCCGGCCGGTAAAAAGCGCCGATAGCCATGGCATTGGCACTGCGATAGTGGCCGTAGCCGGCGGCAAAGTCCCATTTGTCATCCGGGTCAAAATCCTGAGGATGGAGCGCCGCTAAGGCTGCTGCTCCGGCACCCACACGGTCCACCCGGCTGTCTAATTGGTCAATATCCCGGCCCAGTTCTCCAATACGTTGCTGCGTCTCATACAGCTGTCCGCCGTTCACCACGTCTTTGGAACCCTGTGCCACTTTGCCAGCAGCGATGTTCGTAATGGTCGTACCGCCCATATCCATACCCTGCTGATTAATGGTGACTTTATCTCCCACTTTAATTGTTTGGGCAGTAACAGTTTGCGTATTCACCGTTTGGGCCTTGACCGTGTTGGCTTCCACCGTATCTCCCTTAATAGTCGTAGCGGTTACAGAAGAAAGTCCGGTCAGGTCTTTGCTTAGTTTCACGCGCAAGGTATTCTTCCCGTCTGAAACCACACCGATATTATTTTCAGAGAGCTTTGCTTCGTCGCTGACCCCTCCCTTGATGTTTACGTTGCTGTTGAGTTGCAGTCGCAGCTGGTCACCACTGTCGCCGCTGTATTGCATCCCGTCATCCAAGCTGGCGGATTGATGTTCTTTCCCGTTTGCATCCTTATAGACAATGCGGGTAATGCCATCTTTGCCATCCACGCCCGGGGCGCCGTCCTTAACGGAAATATTGGACGAGGTAGGAGCAGGCGTATCACCGCCCCCGTTTTGAATCATCTTGGCAACCGCTTTTAACTGTGCCACATTCACCGCATCCGTGTCCGCCGTGCCGGCGGCAAGGCCTGTGATCTAGCGTGTTATACCGTTACTTACCGAGCCTACAGCAATTACATTGGAGGTAGATTTCCACGTAGAAGAGGTATCTGTGCTGTCGCTGCTGGCAGCAGGATCATACCCTGCTTTGCCTGACGCCGTATCAGCGACGGACCCTGTGCCCAAGGCTACACTGTCTGCCAGGGTAGCTTTCGCTTCTTTTCCCAGTGCCACAGCGTTAGTCGCATCATCACCAGTAATGCCTCCTGCCAAGGCAGCACTGTTACCGCCAGACGCACGGGCATAATACCCTTGGGCCAGTGCGTAATTTCCTTCAGCCTTAGAATAGTAGCCTGCGGCAACTGCAGCATCCCCACTGCTCTCGGTATTGGATCCTGCGGCAACTGCAGATACCCCGCTGCTCACTGTTTTAAACCCCATGGCTACAGACTGTTGATTAGTTGCTTTCGTTTGGTTTCCCATAGCCAGGGAAGCAGTTCCAGACGCTTCGGTTCCATTTCCTGTAGCTGTCGATATGTTTCCTGAAGCTTTAGTTACTGCCCCCATGGCCACAGCACCTGTGCCCGTGGCCTGTGTCTCTATGCCAAAAGCAGTAGAGGTATCTCCGGAAGCTTTAGTATTCTCGCCAAATGCAGAAGAAGATTGACCACTCGCTTCTGCCTTTGTGGCAGCAAATGCAGATATTCCAGTTGCCTTGGCACCAAACCCTATAGCTACAGCTCCCGTCGCAAGCGCTTGTGCATTCTTCCCTAATGCCGTAGTGTACTCCCAGTCGGCCACAGTATCATTTCCTATGGCTATAGCTTCCGTACCTCTCGCCTCGGCATGCTTTCCAAGGGCAGTTGAATAGTGACCAGTCACCGCTCCATTCCCAATAGCAATTGAGTTGTCTCCCAAAGCTGTAGCCCCCGTCGTTTCTTCTTTGCCCTTACTTATATTAAAATCTTGTGAACCAATGGCTATAGAGCCATAGCCAGTAGCCTGGGATTTATATCCAATAGCAATAGAGCCGGCATCATGGTCCTCATCTTTAATATTTGTAGTAGACCTATCAGCTTTTCCACCACCTATAGCAATGGAATGTAATGAGCCAGCGCTGCTGCCCAATCCAATAGCAATGGCATCCGGCCTCGTAGCTCCGTCATTATTATAATTGCTGCCCTCAGACTGATCTGAGCTGTTGATGCTGACATAATGGCTGCCGTCCGTAGCAGATACTACGTCTGTTCCCCCCCCGATGGACAAAAGCATAGAAAGCGCCAGTACGGTTGCCATAGAATGCCGGCCGCCAGAAACTTTGCCGGCTCCTTTGGTCAGTTCCGACACCACCACATAGCACTCCTTTACCTTGCTCCAGATCACCTTGTACACCTTATTCAATCTGCTGCCCCCTCATATACTTCCCGAAACTTTCCTTTCTTATCTCCGGGATAATTAAAATCTTACTTATTCATTGTAGACCCTTTTCCTTCCTTTTTCCAGATTTTCGCAAGGATTTCTGACATTTCTTCGAAAAAAAATTGTCATCAGCAGGGGTTAATTTATTTTTATTCGTACCATTTTTAGTATTTCTTTTGTTGCGCAAATATCTATGCCATTATTTAGAAGAGAGAAACGACAGAATTTCTGACCAAAGGCCCATTGTTTGAAGCCATGCACACCAAATGCAGTTTCTGCAGCCGGGTTCTCGTCTTTACCCCTACTAGCTGCACCCAAACCATTTAGCGCCGTTTTCCAAGGTCATAAAAATAAGGTTCGCGCTAGTTACGCGAACCTTATTTTTATACTTTGTTTGTTATTTACTTCACCGGCACTTCCACATAGGTGGTCCCTTCAGAATAGGGAGCCAGGTCTCCGGGCTGGAACACCAGCCATGCGGTCTGGTTTTTGCCATTTTTGCTTTCTGTCAGGTAATATTGGGTGGTCATCTGGCTGGGAGCAAACTCGCCGGACCAGGTGATTTTCTTATGCTGCCCGTTGTACAGCTTCACATCGCCTTTTTTCAAAGCCGCTTTCAGCTGATCCACGGTAGCAATATCGGTGTACACGTGCAAGGGGATATTTTTCCCCGTGGATTTATCATACACAATCCCATAGGTCACGGTTTCCGGATTGGCCAGCGCCGGCGTCATTTTTTCGCAGTGCAGTAGCACAGAAAGTTCTTCGTTATTTTCCAAGGTAACAGTATAAACCATCTTGCGGGAATCCTGGGTATCGGGCTTATAGTCTTTCTGCGCTTCCTTGACAAACAGGCCAATATCCGTATTGATCATGTTCTGCACATTTTTGTTGCTTTCATGGGCAACCGGATACGCCAGATCCAGGCCGAATCCGTCTTTCAGTGCCCCTTCGCTGACCGCAGCCTGGGAAACATAGGGTATGGACAATACTAACATAGAGGTTACAATCGCTTTTTTCAATTTGGTATTCATTTTCATGCCTCCAGTACTTATTTTTTTCTTAGTCTCTTTCTATTTTATCAGGAACTGAACTTCTCAATTCCTCCCCCATAGTATACAGTATCCAAAGCCTTGTCAAGGGACAAAACTTTGAACTTCCTATGACAGTGCAGCGGTCTGCTCCCCTTCTCGCAGCAAAAAAGCCATCGGAGATGATTCCCGATGACCTTTTCCTATTATTAATTTTGTTTCCAGCGTTTTAATGCTTCATGGGCAGCCCGCTGGGCTGCTTCTTTTTTGCTGCGGCCTTTGCCCCGGCCCATTTCTTTTTGGTCCACCAGCACCCGCATTACAAAAGTCTTGTTATGGCTGGGGCCCTCTTCGGAAACTTCCTCGTAGGTAATTTCTACCGGACCTTTTTCCTGCACCAGTTCCTGAAAGCGGGTCTTGTAATCCCGGTCAATGCCGTCAGCTGTCAGCACAGGAATTTTTTGGAGTAGCAACCGGTTCAAAAGGTCTGTCACGGCCGCAAATCCCTGATCCAGATAGTAGGCCCCTAAAACGCTTTCAAAAGCATCGGCCAGGATAGAGGGATTCTCTTCTCCATCCAGGTTCTGTTCCCCTTTGCCCAGGAGCAAATGTTCCCCCAGATGGTTTTCCGCTGCTAAAATGGCCAGCGTTTCCTCACACACCAAAAATGCCCGGAACTTACTCAGTTCCCCTTCATCCAGCTTGGGGTAATGGGTATACAGGTAGGTACTGACTACCAGGCTCAGCACACTGTCACCCAAAAATTCCAGCCGCTGGTTATGCTGGGGCCGCGGATTGCGCTTGCTTTCATAGGCATACGAAGTATGAGTGAGCGCCATATCCAGCAAATGCAGCTGCTGCATGGCAATCCCCAATGCTTCACACAATGCGGTCAGTTCTCTTTGTCTTGCCGGGAGCATCTCAGCCTTCGTATTTTTTGAAGCAGAGGATGGCATTGTGGCCGCCAAAGCCAAAGTTGTTGGACAGCGCCACTTTTACGTCTTTCTTGCGGGCTACGTTGGGTACGTAGTCCAGGTCCATGCCTTCTTCCACATCCACGTCTTCGTAATTGATGGTAGGCGGAATGATTCCATTCTCAATGGTCATTACAGTCGCAGCCGCTTCCACGCCGCCAGCCCCGCCCAATAGATGCCCGGTCATGGATTTAATGGAGCTCATGGGCACCTCTTTAGCCCGGTCCCCAAAGACCCGTTTCAGGCAGTTGGTTTCGTTTAAGTCGTTCCGATGGGTGCTGGTACCATGCGCATTCACGTAATCCACGTCTGCCGGGGTAAGCCCTGCATCCTTGATAGCAAGCTGCATGCACTTTACCTGCTGATCCCCTTCAGGATCTGGAGCAGTGATATGGTATGCATCCGTATTGTGGCCATAACCGGCGACTTCCGCATAGATATGGGCGCCTCTGGCTTTGGCGTGTTCCAATTCTTCCAGAATCAGAATGCCGGAGCCTTCGCCCATCACAAAGCCGCTTCTTTTTTTGTCAAAGGGGCAGGACGCTTTTTCCGGATGTTCATTATCCCGGGAAAGCGCCTTCATGTTGTCAAACCCGGCCACTGCCACAGGGGAAACTGCGGCTTCGGCACCGCCGGCGAACATAATATCCGCATCGCCGTACTGAATGGTCCGCAGGGCATCACCAATGCAGTCGCTGCCCGTGGAGCAGGCGGTTACAATGGCGGTATTGGGGCCTTTCAGGTGCAGATTGATGGCAATCTGGGCCGCCGGCATGTTGGGGATTTCCATAGGAATAAAGAACGGGCTGATTTTGCCAGGTCCTTTGGTGGTCAGTTTGGTAGCTGCTTCCACAAAGGTATGAATGCCGCCGATTCCCGTGCCTACGCACACCCCAATCCGATCCGCATCTTCTTTTTCCAGATCCAGTTTGGAATCTGCTAACGCCATGGTGGCACAGGCTACCGCAAACTGGGTCACCCGGTCCATCCGTTTGCCTTCTTTTCTGTCGCCATACTGGGAAAAATCAAAATCTTTGACTTCCCCTGCGATTTTACAGCTAAAATCCGTAGTATCGAATTGGGTAATAAGCCCAATCCCGCTTTTGCCGGCAATCAGGTTATTCCAAAATTCTTCTTTGCCAATCCCAATGGGGGTAATGGCGCTCAAGCCGGTTACGACCACTCTACGTTTCAAAAAGATCACCTCTACTCAAAATTCTTTTAGTCAGCAGCTGTTGCCAAGTCTTCCCACAGTCTCCGGAAAATTTCACGGACGGGAAGGATTTCCTTGATTTTCCACATATTGGCACCGGTAAACACCAGTCCTGTTTCCAGATCACCCTGCTGTCCCCGGGTCAATGCCCGGATGATGCAGAAGCTGTGGGTGCAGTGTTTCATGCAGTTATCGCACGTAACAGGTCTGGGGCCGTTGCCTTCCAGCACCGCTTTGGAAAAGGGTGTGAGCAGGGCTCTCCCTTTCAGG
This sequence comes from uncultured Acidaminococcus sp., assembly GCA_900554515.1. GTDB lineage: Bacteria > Bacillota > Negativicutes > Acidaminococcales > Acidaminococcaceae > Acidaminococcus. The sequence continues at coordinate 16,191 of USHN01000001.1, forward strand.
CCTACCGGACTATCTATCTGAACCACATCATCTTTGGTCATTTTCAAATACAATTGTTTTAAGTAAGGCGCCCCATTGGACTCCTCACTGGCAGCAAACCGGCTGCCCATCTGTACGCCGCTGGCCCCCATACGGAGTAGTTCTGCGACATCACTGCCGCACACAGCGCCTCCGGCTGCAATCACCGGAATTTTGACTACCGAAAGGATTTCCGGCAGGATATCTTTAATGCTGCGCTGGGTTCCCAAATGCCCGCCGGCTTCGGTCCCTTCTACCACAATGGCAGAAGCGCCCAGACGCTCCGCAATTTTTGCTAATTTAGCATAGGACACAATAGGAACGATGGGTACACCATATTCCCGTCCTACTGCAAACATGTCCCTGGAAAAGCCAGCCCCGGCCACAATCAAATCGACTTTTTCCTGTGCGGCTGTTGTAATCAGCCCCTTAAATTCCCGGGCGGCTACCATAGCATTGATACCAATCATGCCCTTGCCATTGGATAATTTCCTGGCAAGGCGGATTTCCTTACGCAGCTCATCAAAGGGCAAGCCAGACGCAGCGATCAGGCCCACACCGCCTTCATTGGCCACCGAAGCTGCCAGGCGTGCCGTGGACAAGCGTATCGCCATACCGCCTTGGACGATAGGCATCGTTGCTACTTTTTCACCAATCTTCAGCACTGGCAATTTCAACAATAATCCCCCATTTCAGGATCAAAGACCTAAGGATAAAGTTCGGAAAGCCCCTGAAAAGGGACTCTCCGAAAAAAAAGTTTTAGTCTTTGTTTGCCTTATCCAACAGTTCTACTGCGTCTTTGACAGTGCGGATCTTTTCAGCAACATCGTCGGGGATTTCAGTGTTGAATTCCTCTTCGAAAGCCATGATCAGTTCCACAATGTCCAGAGAATCAGCTCCCAGATCATCGGTAAACGTAGAATCCATCTTTACGTCTTCAGGAGCAACGCTCAGTTGGTCCACTACGATCACCTTTACTTTTTCAAAAGTGCTTTCTTCGCTCATGGGTTTCACCTCCCTTCAATCCATACGGGTAATGAAATTACATTACCATGCCACCGTCCACGTTTAACACCTGGCCGGTTATGTAAGCAGCGTCCTCGGAGACAAGGAATAACACTGCATTGGCAACATCCTGCGGCAGGCCTTGACGGCCCAGGGGAATGGTTTTTTCCATTTCCGCTTTTTGTTCGTCGGTAAGAACGCTGGTCATATCGGTGGCAATAAAGCCCGGTGCTACCGCATTGACGGTAATATCCCGGGAAGCCACTTCCTTGGCCAGAGATTTGGTCAGGCCGATAACGCCAGCTTTTGCCGCCGCATAGTTGGCCTGTCCTGCATTGCCCATCTCGCCCACGACAGAAGCCATATTGACGATTTTACCGCCTTTTTGCTTCATCATAGGACGCATCACAGCCTTGGAGCAGTTAAACACCCCTTTGAGGTTGGTAGCAAGCACCGCATCCCAGTCGTCGTCTTTCATGCGCATAATCAGCCCGTCCCGGGTAATTCCGGCGTTATTCACCAGAATATCCAGACGGCCCAGTTCTTTTACAACGTCTTTCACCATGCTGGCAACGGCTTCGCTGTCAGCCACACTGCACTGGCACAGGATTGCCCTGCGTCCCATGGCTTCAATTTCTGCCTTCACAGCTTCGGCAGCTGCGGTATTGCCCGCATAGTTAATGGCTACGTCGGCGCCGTGCTTTGCCAGGGTCATTGCAATGGCCCGGCCGATGCCCCGGCTGCCCCCGGTTACGAGAGCGACTTTACCGGCTAACGTCATTTTATCTAACCTCCTTTAAATAAGCAAGGGTTTTTTCCAAACTGGCGGGGTCTTCCACGTTCTCCCCTTTGAGGGAACGGTCAATTTTACGGAGCATGCCCGTGAGAACTTTCCCCGGCCCCACTTCAATATAGGTATCCACACCGTCAGCCATCATCGCCCGGACACTGTCTTCCCACAGTACAGGGTGGGCAGCTTGCTGCACCAGGTTTTCCCGAATTTCACTGGCCTTGGTTTCCGACTTAGCGTTGATATTGGCCATCACAGGAATTTTGGCATCATGAATTGTAATCGTATCCAGCACTTCTTTCAGACGGTCTGCTGCCGGCTGCATCAGCGTGCTGTGGAAAGGTGCACTCACGGCCAGCATCATAGCACGCTTGGCACCTGCTTTTTTCATCAGGTCGGCGGCTTCCTGCACGGCTTCTGTTGCGCCTGCAATAACCACCTGTCCCGGGCAGTTAAAGTTCACGGCTTGTACTGCTTTTCCCGTGCGCTTTTCTACATCCGCACAAATGGTTTTGATGGTGTCCGTATCCAGGGCAATGATCGCCGCCATGGCTCCTTTGCCCACAGGAACAGCTTCCTGCATAAATTGCCCTCTTTTGCGTACAGTACGCACAGCGTCCGCAAAGCTCATAGCTCCGGCACACACCAAAGCAGAATATTCACCCAGGCTGTGGCCTGCGGCTACGTCCGGAAATACGCCGTTCTCATTCAAGACTTTCATTGCGGCAACAGAAGCAGTCAGAATCGCCGGCTGGGTATTATAGGTCAGGCGCAAGTCCTCTTCTGGGCCCTTGGCGATCAAATCCGTCATGGAAAATCCCAGGGCTTCATCGGCTTCGTTAAAGACTTCTTTCACGCAGGCATACTGCTCGTAAAGGTCTTTCATCATGCCCACGGCCTGAGAACCTTGTCCAGGGAATAAAAACGCTATTTTGCTCATGCTTTTTTCACCTCGTCTTTCTGCCATTTCACCACCAGTGTGGCATACGTCAGCCCGGCGCCAAACCCGACCATCACTACGTTATCTCCTTTATGGATCCGTCCTTCATCCCGTGCCTGGCACAGGGCAATAGGAATGGAGCCACTGGACGTGTTGGCGTATTTGTCCAGGTTGACAAAAATTTTCTCCATAGGTACTTTTAACCGCTTAGAAGCAGAATCGATAATCCGCAAATTGGCCTGATGCGGAATCAAAAGGTCAATGGCACTTTGGTCCAGGCCCACTTTATGCAGGGCCGTCAGCACGCTTTTGGGCATGGTACGCACGGCAAATTTAAAGACTTCCCGCCCCACCATGTGAATGGTGTGCTCTACGGCATCCACGGTCTCATGGCTGGCCGGACGCCGGCTGCCGCCGGCAGGCTGATCCAAATATTTTCCGCCGCTGCCGTCTGCGCCCATATCAATGGACAAAATGCCGTATCCTTCTTCCACCGGTCCCAACACAGCAGCACCTGCTCCATCACCAAAGAGGATGCAGGTATTTCTGTCCTTCCAGTTTAGGATACGGGACAAAGTTTCCGCTCCGATAACCAAAACATGTTTGTAGAGTCCGCTGGCAATGCTTTGGCTGGCAATGCCGCAGGCATACACAAACCCGCTACATCCTGCGGATAAATCAAACGCAGCCGCATGGGTACATCCCAGCCGGTCCTGCAACAGACAGGCAGTGGAAGGAAACGCCATGTCCGGAGAAGCAGTTCCTAAAACAATCAGGTCAATTTCTTCCGGTTTTACCCCGGCATCAGCCAGGGCACGCTGTGCCGCGATAAAAGCCAAATCACTGGTGGCCTGTTCCGGCGCGGCAATATGCCGTTCCCTAATCCCGGTCCGTTCCACGATCCAGGCATCACTGGTATCCACCATCTTTTCCAAATCAAAATTGGTGAGTACTTTTTCAGGTACATAGTAGCCCATACCCAAAAAGCCCACTGCTGTTTGCGTCATCTTTATAATTCACCGCTTTCTTCATCATGTAAAATTTCTTTACGAATCCGTCCTACCACGTCTTTTTGTGTCAGCTCCATACATACCCGCAGGGCAGATTTTATGTCCTTGGCATGGGAATTGCCGTGGCAGATGATAAACGGGGCCTTTACGCCCATAAGAAGCGCGCCGCCGTATTCGGACACATCAATCCGCCGTCCCAGTTTAAGCAGCGCCGGTTTTACCAAAAGCGCTCCCAGCTTGGCGATGATTCCGCCGTCCAGGAGAGTTTCCTTCACCATCTGGCTCAGGGCTTTGGCCAGGCCTTCCATTGTCTTTAAAACCACATTGCCTACAAAGCCGTCGCACACTACCACATCCACCGTGCCCCGGTTGATGTCCCTGCCTTCCACATTGCCCACAAAGTGGATGTGGGGATCTTTTTTTAGCAGCGGATACGTCGCCAGGCACTGTTCGTTGCCCTTGGTTTCTTCCTCGCCGATATTCAAAAGTCCCACCCGGGGCTTGGCAATCCCCAGCTGCAATTCTGCATAGACGTTGCCCATAATAGCGCTTTGTACCAAAGTTTCCGGTTTGGCATCCACCACAGCGCCGGAATCCACCAAAACAGTAGCTCCGTCAAGGCTGGGAATGACAGTGGCAATGCTGGGGCGTTCAATCCCCTGGATTCTTCCCAGGCCAAACAGCGCAGCCGCCACAGCCGCTCCTGTACTGCCAGAAGAAATCAGGGCATCACATTCTTTTTCCCGCAGCAGCCGGGTTGCCACCACAATGGAAGCATCTTTTTTCTTGCGCACGCTGATGCCGGGGTGATCTTTCATCTCAATCACCTGGCTGGCGTGATGAATGTACACATGGGGATTGTTCTCTTCCTGTTCCTTCCCCAATTCCTTTTTGATAACGTCCTGATCGCCTACCAGCACCACATCCAGGCCATATGCTTTCACTGCCTGGAGGGCTCCTTTGATGATTTCACTGGGACCATAATCCGTTCCCATTACATCAACTGCGATCTTCATTTTCCTGGTTCCTCTTTTCCGGGACAGAAACAATCAAAAACTTAGCACGAAAAACTTCTTTGTGATTGTTTCGAATCTTGACCCATATGGTATATTTATCGTCCTGCCTGCGGACCACTTCTGCCCTTGCGACCAGTACGGCCCCTACCGGCACAGGGATTTTATATTTTACGTTGCACACCCCGGGCATTGCCTGCGGCGCATCAATCACTGCCAGCGCCAGACTGCTGGCCTGGGCAAAAATATACTGACCACGACAGACCCCGTTTTTCTGGAACACCATGTCGCGCTCCACCGTCATCATAGAAAGGCCGCTTTTACCTACATCCAGGTCAATCAGTTCCCCCACGATGTCCGCACTTGTTATGGCCTGCAACTTGGCCTGGGCATCTTCTGCCATATGCCGGGTACGTTCCCGCAGTTCCGGTATGCCAAGTGCCACCCGATCCAACCGGATGGTCTGTATGCTCACCTGAAAGGTTTCGGCCAAGTGCTCATCGGTTAAGAAGGGATTTTTTGCCAGCAGCTGCTGCAAGCGCTGCTGCCGTGCTTTTTTCTGTGCAATGGAACCCATTCTACCACCTACTTTTAATACCAAGTCATAACATGGTACTTATTATAGCAAATCATAGCAGGATTACAACCCCATGACCTGGCAGAATAGGTAAATGGTACAAATTTTCTATAAGGATTAAAAAAACAATAAAAAGGTGTAGCAGATCTTTTGCCCCTTCTTGTTTTCATTATAAGCTACTTGGCAGGATTAATAAAGGGCAAAAGAAAACGCCGCCCGAAGGCAGCGTTATTCCTTAGATCCAGAGGGATCTTATTCTTCTTTTACAACTTCCTTGCCATCATAGTAGCCGCAGGAAGGGCACACATGATGAGGAAGCTTGAATTCGTGGCACTGGGGACATTCCACCATGCCAGGCGCGCTCAGCTTCCAATTGGCACGACGGGAATCCCGGCGGGCTTTGGACATTTTTCTCTTAGGTACTGCCATATTGTCACACCTCCTACACTCAATCTATTTCAAGAGCGCTTTGAGCGCTTCCAGCCTGGGGTCAATGGAGTGGGTATCGCAGTGACAAGTCACTGCGTTCCGGTCACATCCGCAGACCGGGCAAATTCCCTTGCAGTCCGGCTTACACAGAACTCGGTCAGGTATAGCCAGCAGCAGGGATTCCCTCAAAGCATCCGTAACATCAACCAGATCATGCTGATAGGTAAAGGCGTCTTCTTCCAGCCCTTCCGTGCCAGCGGGATAATACCGTTCTTCCACTTCTGCGGTAAGGGGCATGGTCACCTCTTTCAGGCAACGGGCACAAGTGCCATGTGCCACAAAATGTTCCGTGGCTTTTAGCAGCAATACGTCCCCGCCATTAGAGATAGTCCCCGTGATTTCCACTGGGCCTTCCAGATCTGCATCCGCAGGCAGAAGATCCAGTTCTCTGCCTGTGAGTACGTAATGGAAATCCGCCGATCCTGTCAGTGTTTTTTTGATTTCTGCTACATTGATCTTAATCATAAGTTCAACCGTTACATTATACCGGCAGCGCTACGCTTTGTCAAGAAATCCGCTCTATTATTTGCCGCACAGACGGTTGGTGTCCCGGGCAATAGCCAGTTCCTCGTTAGTAGGAATCAGGAACACTTTGACTTTGGAATCAGCAGCACTGATTTCCGTATCTTTGCCACGCACGTTGTTGCGTTCTGCATCAATTTTCACGCCCATGTATTCCAGTCCGGAGCAGATCTGGGCACGGGTATGAGGATCGTTTTCACCTACACCTGCAGTGAACACAATAGCATCCACGCCGCCCATAGCAGCGGCATACGCACCTACATAGCGTTTTACCTGATAGCAGAACATATCCAGTGCCAACTGGCATCTGTCATTGCCTTTGGCTGCTTCTGCTTCCAGATCCCGGAAGTCGCTGGACACGCCGGAAATTCCCAGCACGCCGCATTGTTTATTCATGTATTGATCCACACCTTCGGCGTCAAGGCCCAATTTATTCATCAATACAGGCACCACAGCAGGATCAATGGACCCGGTACGGGTTCCCATGAGTACGCCGTCCAGCGGGGTAAAGCCCATGGAAGTATCTACGGATTTTCCGCCGTTTACAGCCGTAATGCTGGAACCATTGCCCAAATGGCAGGTAATGATCTTCAAATCTTTAATGTCCTTGCCCATCAGCTGTGCGCAGTGGTTAGCAACAAATTTATGGCTGGTACCGTGGAATCCATATTTACGAATCCCGAACTTTTTGTATTCTTCGTATTTTACGCCAAACATATAGGCCACAGGAGGCATGGTTTGATGGAAAGCGGTATCAAAAGCAGCCACTTGCGGAGTACCGGGCATCAGTTTCTGGCAGGCACGAATACCGGCTATGTTGGCAGGCTGATGCAGCGGTGCCATGTCGCTCAGGTCTTCAATCTGCTTTAAAACTTCCGGCGTAATCACTACGGATTCCCCGAAGACTTCGCCGCCATGTACCACTCTATGGCCCACGGCATCAATTTCATCCATGGAGCGGATCACACCATGATTGGGGTCCACCAGGGCAGCCAGCACTTTTTTAATCCCGTCCACATGGTCGGGAATAGCACTTTCCAGTCTGACCTTATTTTTGCCAGCGGGAGTATGGGTCAGCACGGACCCTTCAATACCAATACGTTCAACCAAACCTTTTGCGATAACAGATTCATTTTCCATATCAATCAGCTGATATTTAATGGAAGAACTGCCGCAGTTTACAACAAAAATCTTCATTCTCCTGCCTCCTGCTTTCATTGCATACTAAGCCAGTATGATGCGTCCACGCCCATCATACCGAATAATTTTATCAAATCTCCCCGAAAATGTCCAGATGTAGTATAATATTTAAACACTAAGGAATAAGGAGGAGGATATGTCTAGGCAGCCTTATGTTCCCGCCCCGATGTTAAACAAACTATGGCGGGCAATCATCGAATTTGATATGATCCAGGAGGGGGACAACATCTTAATTGGTCTGTCCGGGGGTAAGGACAGCCAGTTTATGACCGCAGCCCTGGCAGAAATCCAAGAACACTCTCCCCGGCACTTTACGTTATGCTGCTACACCATGGATGGAGAATTTGAGAAAGGCACATTTCCGCAAAAAGAACTAGAAGCGTTTTGCGCCAAATACCATCTTCCTCACTACAGCGGCAAGGTTCCTATTGAAAAATTATGGGCCCACCGGGGCAATACCCCCTGCTTCACCTGCGCTTATTTCCGCCGGGCCGCCATGAACCGGATGGCTAAGGAACTGGGCTGCAATAAGGTGGCGCTGGCGCATCATAATGACGACGCCGTGGAAACGCTGATGCTGAACTTATTTAATTCCGGGCAGATGAAAACATTTCTGCCAGTGACGTATCTAAGCAAAAGCGAAATCACCGTCATCCGCCCGCTGCTCTTTTACCGGGAAGCAGAAATCATCCATTACGGGAAAGAGCTGAATCTAGTGCCTCTGAAAAACCCCTGTGCCTATGACGGCACCACCAACCGGCAGGGCATGAAGGAGCTTGCCGCGGAACTGGATCAGCGGATCCCCCATTTTTATGATCACATGGCCAGTGCCCTCCGCCACGATCCCAACGAAGAACTGTGGCCGGAAAAACTGGCACAAAAGGAAATGTTACAGCGATTTAAAACGTTTTGGGGTAAAAACTAGTAAAACAATTACGAAAGGAAGCGTATCATGGAAGCATTTTTAGACAAGGTTTTCCACCTAAAAGAAAACCACACCTCCGTCCGTACGGAGCTTATTGCCGGCATTACCACCTTTATGACCATGGCCTATATTTTAATCGTAAACCCGGCCATCATGTCCGCCACCGGGATGGATAAGGGCGCTGTGCTCACCGCCACAGCCATTGCCTCCGCCCTTGGGACCTTTTTCATGGCAGCATTTGCCAATTATCCCTTTGCACTGGCACCAGGGATGGGGCTCAATGCCTTTTTTGCCTACACGGTCTGCCTGCAGATGGGCAACAGCTGGGAAATGGCACTTTCTGCGGTCTTTATTGAAGGGATTATTTTTATTATCCTGTCGCTGACCAGCATCCGGGAAGCCATTTTCAATGCCATCCCTCATACGCTGAAACAAGCGATTTCTGTAGGAATCGGGCTTTTCATTGCCTTTATCGGGCTATTAAACGCCCGCATCATCGTAGCAAACCCGGCCACTAAAGTTTCCTTGTACTCCTTCACCAAGTCCATGGCAGACAACACCTTCCACAGCGTGGGGATTACCGTAGTCCTGTCTTTGATAGGAATTTTGTTCACGGCCCTGTTGATGGTAAAGAAAGTCCGGGGCAATATTTTATTTGGGATCCTGTTCACCTGGATTTTGGGCATGATTTGCCAAGCCACGGGACTATTTACTCCGGATCCCAAGCTAGGGACATTCAGCGTCTTCCCGGATCTTTCCCAAGGGCTGGCATCTTTCATACCCCAAAGTCCCGCTTCCCTTTTTATGCAGCTGGATTTCTCCCATGTATTATCCCTCAATTTCTTTGCAGTTATCTTTGCCTTCTTATTTGTAGATACCTTTGATACCTTGGGGACGTTAATCGGCGTTGCCACCCGCAGCAATATGCTGGACGAAAATAATCAGCTCCCCCACATTAAAGGCGCCCTGATGGCGGACGCTACGGCCACTGTGACCGGTTCTCTTTTAGGGTGTAGCACGGTCACCACCTATGTAGAAAGTGCCGCTGGCGTTGCCGAAGGAGGCCGCACAGGCCTGACCTCCGCCACCGTAGGCGTACTCTTTTTGCTGTCGTTATGTCTCTCCCCCTTCTTTATGGCCATTCCCTCTTTTGCCACGGCCCCGGCACTGATCGTTGTCGGCTTTTTGATGTTCTCATCCGTAGTAAATATCAATATGGGAGATCTTAGCGAAGCGATTCCCGCTTACATTGCCATCATTGCCATGCCTTTTGCGTACAGCATTTCTGAAGGCATTTCCTTTGGAACCATTTCCTATGTGGTGCTGAATGTATTGTGCGGCAAACGGGAAAAGATCAGCAAGCTGATGTATGTACTGGCTGTGCTGTTTATCTTTAAATATTTCTTCCTGTAAAATCCCAAGCAAAAATAAGCGGCCCCTGGCCGCTTATTTATTTACGATTTATCCTATGGAAAGGTTTATGTTATGGAAAAAAACTTTGATATCAATGCGGAAGGATTTTCCATCCGCTGCAAACTATTTTATGAAAAAGACTTTCGTCATATCCCCCATGTGGTGCTTTGCACCCATGGTTTCGGTGGCAGCAAGGAAAATCACTCCGCTGCCAAATTTGCACAGCAGTATATCACCAAATACAAGGACTGCGGCGTTATTGTTTTCGACTGGCCCTGTCACGGTGCAGATGCCCGGAAAAAGATGGTACTCAGCGAATATATGACCTACCTGCGCCTGGTAACGGCCTATGCCAAAGAAGAGCTGGGCGCTAAAGAAATCTTTAACTACTCCACCAGCTTCGGAGCCTACTTGACGCTAAAATACATCCATGATGCAAGAAATCCATTTCAAAAGATTGCCCTCCGCAGCCCAGGCATTGCCATGTACCAGCTGATGCTGAATAACCTCACCCCGGAAGAACTGGCTAAAGTGGAAAAAGGCAAGGAAGTTTCCGTTGGTTATGATCGGAAGATGAAGCTGGACAAAACATTTCTGGAGGAGCTGAAAGCTTCCGATATCCGCCAATACGAATATTTTGACTTGGCAGATTCCATGCTCATTCTTCATGGCACCAAGGACAAACTGGCGCCCCTTGCAGATAGTCAGGCCTTTGCCGAAAATAACGTTATCACCTTTATTCCCGTGGAAAACGCCAACCACACCTTCTCCGACCCCACAACCAGCGACTTTGCCGCCCACACCATTGTGGAATTTTTTAGGCCAAATTCGTAACCGCTACACCTTATGCCCGTATAGGAAGCGGTCCAGCACTTCTGGCACCCGTGCCGCCATATTTTTCTTATTGATAGCCCCCTGGGTTGCTGACATGCACAGGGAAAAATACAGATTCTCTGCCACGGCCGGAGCATCAGAAAGGGGCTTTAAGGTGCCATCTGCAATCCCGTCATCCAGGATTTTCCGCAAATAAGAAATCTCTGTGCGGAGGATTTCCGCATACTTCCGCTGCACTTGAATTTCTTCCGGAGTAGGCCGCTTTCCCCATACGGTGATCACTGTGTAATCCTTAGCCCCGTCGTCCCAGCGAAGATACCAGCCGGGCCGGCCTGCCCGCTGCTCAAACATTACAACGCCCCACAGCACGCCGTTTTTTTCCAGAAAATCCACCAAAGCATACGTATACTCCATAAACCGGTGGGCAAAATCCGGGTAGTCTTCCAGAATCTTTTCCATTTTTTTGAGCAGCTTCTGGTTCTTCCCGTTTACCAGGGTATAAAAAAGATTTTCCTTATTCTGGTAATACTTATAGACCGTACCCTTGCCGGTATCGGCAATCTGGATGATCTCATCCAGCGTGGCCTGCATATAGCCTTTTCGGGAAAATACCTTTTTCGCTGCTTTGAGGATCCGTTTTTCTTTAGAAAAAGATTGGCAGATTCTTATCATAGTTGCACGCTCCGTTATTTATTTTTAGTACATCATAACAGTCCCATCGTTTTCAGCACAAATACCCAGAGAAACATAGTCACGCAGGATAAAGCCGAGGAAAAGATTACGCAGTTACCGGCCAATTCCCCGTCGCTGCCCATCTGCTGCGCCATGGCAAAGCCTGCCACGGCACAGGGCGTACCTGCCATAGCCAAAAGCGTAGCAAGGTCCACATTGCGAAATCCTAAAAACAGCACGGCCCCCCCTATAAAAAGCAGCGGCGCAGCAATAAGGCGCCCCACAATACAGAGCACCAAATCCCGGATTTCCCTCACAGCGCCTTGCAGCGTAAAGGAGGCTCCCAATACAATCAGTGCAAAGGACGTTGTGCTGACAGCAATGGCGTGGGTGCATTTTACAATTACATTGGGCAGTGCAAAAGGAAGTAGCTTACACAATCCGCCTACAAGAGCCCCCCAGATCATAGGGTTTTTGGCAATGCCTATAATAATTTTTCCTAAGTGGAACTGCGAGCCCCGGAACGTTTCTAAAGTGAATACAGCCAGGATATTATAGACGGGCACCACAACAGCCGTCAGCATCATGGGAATGGCAGCTCCCTCCGGTCCGTAAATATTTTCTACCAGAGGAACCCCCAGCAGAATAAAATTGCTGCGGTACATCGCCTGGATCATGGCGCCCCGTTTTTTATTAGCGGGCTCCACATGCACCACAAACAAAAAAGCCAGCCCATAAAAAAGCAGCAGAGCAACTACTGCATAGATGACAAGGGATGGTTTAGGCATATTGGCTGTACTGGTAGAGTACACGGCATTCATCATATTCACAGGAAGAAAAATGCCAAAGACCAGTTTATTAAATGTAGATATATCCTTTTCCGTGAAATGGTACTGCCATTTCATCAAAAGGCCCAGTGCCAGATACACCATCAGCGGCGCAACAGCACCGGCCGCCACAATAAAATTCTCCATAATGCTCCTTTGCAATCACGAATGCCTGTTAATTCTATTTTTAGGGTATCATACTTTCCCTCATGCCGCAATTCATTTCTAGAAATTTTCGGTGGAGATTTAGGAAGCGACATAAGCAAGTCACATCATAAATCCCCATAGGGTGCCTATTGCAGGTTACCTTATGGGGATTTTTCAAAGTTTATACCGTAATTTCAGCCAGGCATACCAGAACATCCCACGGAAATAATCCACCAGGCTGTCTTTTTTACGGAATTTTGCCCACATCTTAAAGTCATGGTAGTTTTCCGGTTGTTTCACTGGCAAAGTATTGGTCAGCGTCTCCCAGGGAGACAGGGCATTGTAATGCCGCCACTGCGCATCAAAGGGGGATAGTACCATTTGCCACGGTTTACGTCGTCCTGTCCAGTGAATGATGACACTGTTTCCCGTATCATCTTCTCCCCCGCCAAACTCATTGTAAATAGGGGGCAGGAATGCATTGGTGCCATCAAATGTCAGGTTCAGTACATCCTGGCTTTGTCCCAAAAAACGTTCTCTTGGTTCACATTGGAAAGAGAATGCCTTTTCAGTAATATGCTGTTTTTCCCATTCCGGAATATTGACCAACATCACACCGTCATTAAAATACTTCCCATTTTTTAGCTTTAAATACCCGCCCCGATACGCAGCATCTTTAGGACGTTCCGATACGGCTGCCATGGCTTTTCCATCCAGAGGCAGCGCAAACAAAGCATCCAGTGGACGAACCACTACAGTGTCCGCATCCAGGTACAGGAACCTATCCGTAAATTCTTTTATTACTTTCGGCATATAGATCCGTCCATAGGAAATCCGGGAAAACCGTTGCACTTTAATATGAAAATCCTGGAAGGGCTCCTTATGCAGCTGATACAGTGTGCAGCAACAATGCCACCGCTGTGCCAATGCTTTAACCTTTTCTTTGTTTTCCTCACTATATCCGTCCATAAAAATGTGAAAAGAAAAAGTGTGCTGCGAATTATTCTCCAGAACGGATACTATGGAGGCTCCCATAATGGGGAAGAACGCATCATTTACGTTATATCCCACATACCAGGGCGTTGTTTCCTTATCTGTCCGGAAGTCAAAAACTTCCTGGCGAAGAATAAAATGCTCTCTATTAAAAAAATCCGGTGTTACTGTTTTCATCTTGCCTCCTGCAGCAATTTCTTTATGGCATCCTGCACCATTTCCAGATGGATTGCGTCCACACAGTCCATCTTGGGACAGCGGTTTGGCCCGATACAAATATGTTTACCGGAGCAAGGCAAATACCCGCTGACGCATTCTGCATATTTTCCGGGCGCCTTATAAATCTCCGGTGAATTGTAGGAAAACAGTGTCACCACCGGACATCCGGCAATGGCTCCAATATGGGCTGTCCCTGTATCCAGAGTAACCAGAGCGTCCATATGCCGCAGCAGGGCTACCAGCTGCATAAACGAAGTTTTTCCCACCAAATCTACAAGATGCGCCGGGTATCGCAAGGCATGTTTCATAGCATCTGCCCGTTCACGATGAGAAGGAATCCCTGTCAGATACAAAGTGGCCCCGTACTGTTCCACCAGCCAGTCACACAGCCTGGCAAACTGCTCCGGCGGCCAGTCCTTTGTTCCGGAAGTAGTTTGAATGCAGAGAGCAATATTTTTCTCACCCCAGCCATACTGCGCCAGACATTGGGCTGCCCATGCTTCCATTTCCGGGGCAAGGGGCTTTAATCGGGGGGGCACTAATTCCGTTTCTGGGTCCTCAAAGTACAGCCGCAGCATCTGCTGAAAGCTGCTGGCCATAGAATGTTCCCGGTAATGCCAGCCTTCTGGGAGCGTGAGGTCTTTTGTATAGAAATATTTTTCCCAACCAAGTTTCCACCCCAACGCTTGTTCCATGCTGAGCCTTTCAGGAATATGGGCAAACCACTTCATCAACGTGACCCGTTCCCGGGGATCTAAGGAGATCCCCAGGTCAAATTGTTTTCTTGCTAACGCCCGGCCCATACGATATACATCCAGATAACCGCCTTTACTTTTGTAGATATAAGGAATCACCTCATCCACCCCTGCAAAGAGCTTGGCAGCAAAAGCCAGGTTACCAGAAGCCAAATACGTAATTTTGGCACCTGGGCAGTTTTTTCGCAGCACAGGGAATACAGAAGCCGTCATAATCATATCCCCTAAATGCATGATACCGTCAACCAGAATGTTTTGATACGTCATATTTCATCCTTATCATAGTATAATTCTTGAATATGCCGTTGTAAGCGGCGTATCTGGAATTTTATTTGTTCACTCACAGACAATTGCTTGTACCAATTTCGTACATGCTGGTCCTTTATCCGCCGCACGTTTTCCGGTTTACGTACAGTGCGGTTCTCTATTTTATCAATAATGGAATCTTGTGACAACCCTTGATCCAATTCAATGGCCGCTTTATTCAGACAATATAATTTAATGAAATTCAGCTTCTGATAAATAGCCCATGCATCCAGCTCAATTTTAACCGGTGTTTGTGCTTTCAAAAGATTTTCAGCAGCCTTTCGATTAATTGCATAAGCATGGGCCTTGGTTCCTGCCAAGCATCTCATAATGGAAACACTGTGACCAATTCTTTTTATTGGCTTTTTACGACCTGCAATAGGGCATAATACAAGAACTGTCGGTTCTAGTTGAGCACTCATAAATTGATGTATTTCAGTTTCCAGTTCTATAAATAAATCCGTAAACTCGGCATCGTCCTCAAAAATGTATATAAACGGTTCCTCACTTTCCAGCAATTTTTTATAAATTGCCATGTGAGACAAAGCACAGCCGATTTCCCCTACAGTTAAAAGGCCCCCATCAGCAGAGAGTTTATGTAACTGTTCCTTTGAAAGCTTGTTTCCCATTATAGCATCAAAAAAGTTAGGTGTTAGTCCCCATTTGGCCATACGTTGAATCACAGCTTCCCTTCTTTTTTTTACTTCTTTGGCGCTGATAATATAATGGAAAAACGGCTTCACTTTATCCATAACAAAATACCTCTCTTCAATCCTTTTATAATATAGTGAAAAAGTACTTCGCTCCTAAGTTTCCCCCTCATCACGACGCAACGAAGCTAATGTAATTCCCCACATAGCCCAGTATAATCTGGTATTGAATTTTGCATAAAGGCTATTATCTACAAAGCCATGAACAAAAATAGCCATCCAAATCCATACCATCATTTTGGCAGATATATCATTTGGATCATCATTTATTTTTTTCAACAAAAGACTCAATGTGGCAAAAACAAAAGTCAAATATCCTATTCCTCCAATAGTACCAGTCCCGGAAAAGAAATTGGCTATATTATTATGAGCAAGACTTAAAGTAGGTTCTTTTGCTTCTGGCAAAATATATTTCGCACGGTATACTTGATTCCACCGCTGAAATCCCACCCCATAGACTTTGTGATCCTGCCACATGGCATATGCAGATTTTAATAGGAGAATTCGTTCTCCATCATAGGAACGACTATCCATTTTAAGTGTAGCAGTAAAAGAAACACTTCCACATATACATAGAGATAAGAAAAACACCCCGATTTTTTCCTTACAGGATAATTTTTTTGTGTTATGCAACAGAGAAAAAATTCCTAGAATAAATATCCCAATTAAAAATCCAGCAATTCCTCCACGAGAACCGCTGAGAAAAAGAAAAAAAGTTGCCATCGCAGCACTAATGAAAGAAAAATAGAAATAAGCAATTTTAGTTTGATTGTTTTTATAGTGTTTCCACAATACAAATGTATTAACCCATAATAAAGGTAGAATAGATTCTAAGCACATGGCAAAATTATTTGCACTAGTGAAACCAGCTGTAATCCGGTTATCTTTCAGGGGCAAAAACATCTGATAGATTGCCTGAATGTTAAGTACCCATGTACCAGCAATTGCTCCCCATTGGACCTCAGAAATAAAAGCATTCTTTTTTTGTACAAGTGCTAAATAAAGCAGCCAAAAAGGCAATGAGTAAGAAAGAAAATTATGAGACACCTTGATAGAAGGCGCATCTCCCGTTAAAAACGATGCCAACAGAACGGTCCCCATAAAAAGTAAATAGGGAAATAAAAACAATTTTTGCGGCCACTGCACCTTTTTCTTTTTATACCCATAAAAAAATAAAATGGCAACGCCCACGAGGCCTGCGCTGATACTGACACCTGCGTTCCATTTCGTGCTGCACAGAAAAAACAGATACAGATTCGCCGCAAAAGTTAAAAATATCTGCCATCGTTGTTCTGTTTTATCTACCAGCGTTTGAACCATTACCATCTCTCCAAATCTTTACTTTCAGTTATTTATAAAATTTCTTCCACAATGCTGCCCACTGCATTCGCAGCTGCTGCCGCAAAATGCTTTTCCCTTGCATTTCCCTGCCGAGTTTTACAAAATTTAATGAATATTTTTTAGGAGAGTATCCAATTCTTCAAACGATAGATCCTTTTTTGTATATTTTTCATTTGTATAGTCTCCATATCCTTTTTCGAACTGCTGCACAAAGCGTACAAAGCCCACTGGGCCTAATGCGTTGGCAAGGGCTTGCATCCCTGCATTACGTACATCAACAGGACTATTCATATCAATATTCATCATTTTCGATTACCTCCGCTAAATAAGACACCGGGTTCATCACACTGAACGGGAGTTTTATTTTCTTACAGTTTTTAATGAGTCGATCATCTGTCGATAGGAATACATCAGCTTTCCCTGCTTCAGCACTCGCTAAATGGAGTGCATCCATAGGATGGATAGATGTTAATGCTGATATTTCCTCAGCACGTTTCTTTACTGCTCCAGAGTAGTGAATATACTCTGTTGCTGCTTGATGGAGTATTAAGACCTTATTCTTTTTATCCAAAATAGAAATCTGTGAAATCTCAAACCGTAAAATAGCGCTATCCAAGATAACGTTATGATTTGTCCTACAACGATTCAAAAGTGAAAGAATAGCTTCACTCTCATCATGGATTCTATTTTGAGACTGATCATCAAAAGGTCTATTATAGCAGCAACAGTCTAAATACAAACGCATAGAGACACTCCTCAGTCAATTATTTTCACAACAAGTTTTTCCACAATGCTGCCCACTGCATCCGCAGCTGCTGCCGCAAAATGCTTTTCCCCTGCATTTCCCTGCCCGGCTGTGGCATAGGTGCATTTGCAAAAGCAGTTTGCTTTAGATAGTCATAATAGGGCTGATTAAACATCCCGCTAGGGGGAAATTCCCATGGTTTATAGCGCCCTGCCCAATGCATAACAGCTGGATTTTTAGCTGCCGCTATGGCAGCCGTACGCCACGCAGCATTTTTTAAAATTTTAAGCGGCAAGGTAAAAACTGGCGGAATCACATTCCAGCGCAGGGGCAGGGGCTGCCAATTGTGATAAAAGACCTTATTCAGTCCGTCCTGGTCATGGTGGCGGAAATTTCCCTTCTCCACGCATGCTATGACTTGCTGGCTGTAGCTCTCACTCCGCCATGCCGCTAAATCCATCACCATCACGCCGGAATTAAAATAAGGGTCCCCCACTTGCACGCCGATCGTTTCAGACTTCTGCCGCTGCATCCGGGAGCTGGATAAAATCCCCAGATCCGGTACAGCCCCTACTGGCTTGCCATGAAGTGGGTAATCCCAAAGCTGCTGTATATCGTCCAACACGACCAGGTCCGTATCGAAATAAATGGCTTTCTCACAGTCTATGGGAAGCAGTTCAGGAATCAGGAGCCGCAGGTAGGCCGCTTTGCTCACATGGCCGCTGGTAAAGGCATTAACTTCCCGATTGCCCACCGGAATAAACGTAATCTTTCCTTTTAAGCCAGTTACCGTTGCTGCAATGGCAGCCGCTTTGCTCTCGGTGATATTGTCGCTTAAGTAATAAAAATGAACAGGCTGACTGCCTTTATGGTTGACGAGAATAGAGGCGCACGTTACAGCTCCGTGCTGGGCATATTGATCATCGGAAGCTACTACAATAGAAATTTCCTGCATCGTACTATTCCCCGCCGCTTTTCTCATATTCAGCTAGTTTCATATATTTCATGGCGGTATAAATCCCATGTTGTAGCGTAGCTATAATTCCCATACTGCCTTCCAAAATACCGCCCTGTAAAATATACACCTTAAACATCCCCAGCAGTGCATGCCCCGCTGCTTTCCCAGCTGTGGCCTTTTTACCCCGGGCTGCGGCTTCTTTCGCCCAAATGGCGGTATAGTGCCCCGCCTTGTTCCACCAGGAAGCATAGGAATCGTAGGTATAATGCTGCATGGCTTCTGACAAGTCTGCAATGGGAACGCTGCACTCCGGATGCTCATGCACCTTGCCTACATAGCTAATGCAGGTACGAGGAAAAAGGCGAGTAACACGATCAGGGCCAAAGGCACCATAATGATATTCATGACCGAAAGCAATATTCACTCGTTTGATGGAATAGCCGTGATCCACAGGCCCGTTTTTGATATCCCGAATTTTGTTTACCAAGGCGTCCGTTAGTCTTTCATCCGCATCCAGATACAGTACCCATTCTTCCTGTGTTTGTGTCAGGGCAAAATTCCGCTGGGCAGAAAAATCATCGTCCCAGGCACGAAAAGCGACTCTGGCACCGCATTGCTTAGCTAAGGCTACGGTATTATCCGTGCTGCCGGAATCAATCACCACGACCTCATCTGCGACTTGCTGCGCATTTTTTATACAGCTTACAATATTTTTTTCTTCATTTTTGGTCAGGATCAAAACAGCCAAACGGTTCATGCCATCCCTCATTAAAACAAATCGTGTTACTGACTGCGTAAATTTTTCAAAATAAAGCCCACTATTAAAAGTCCCCCAGCACCAGCTGGCTGATGTTCTTGCTGTGATCGCTGACGCGTTTCATGTTGATTAAAAGTTCCAGCATGACAAACCCGCTTTCCGGGGTACAGATGCCTTTACTGAGCCGTTCCACATGGCTTTTACGAATGGCTTTTTGCTTGACTTTTACCTGATGAGAAAAATCGAGAGATTCTCTTGCTAATTCTTTATCGCCGGTTTCCAGTGCTTTCAGGGCTTTGCTGGCAGCGGTAACGACCAAAATTTCTAAAGAACGCATTTCCTTGTTCGCTTCTTCGGAAAAGACCACCCCATCCTGATTCATACTGCGCACGCGTTTGGCAATGGTTTCCGCATGGTCCCCAATACGCTCAATATCCGTGCAGGCATGCAGCAAGCCGGTATGCAGGGCACTCATCTCTTTGGTCATGTTCTGCTCGCTCATCTTGGTCAAATACACTGTAATCGCTTCTTCCAAGCTGTCGATAACGGGTTCGTGTTCCAAGATGTACTCCACATCTTTTTTATCAAAGACATCCACACAGCGGAACGATTTCCGTACATTGTCCAGCGCCAAATTCCCCATCCGCACCACTTCTTTGATAGCAAGGCCCAGTGCTACGGCAGGCGTATTCAGGACATTTTTATCCAAGAACTGGGGCTGGTAGGAAATCACTGGTTCCTCCCCAGGCATAATTTTTTTGATCAGCTGGGTAAAGTGGCCTGCAAAGGGCAGAAACAGGCAGGTATTTACCACGTTAAACAACGTATGGGCGTTAGCGATCTGCCGTCCAATATTCCCTGCAGGAGAAATCGCCCGAACCATAGCAATATACTGGTGCATCAAGGTAAGAGCAATGATACTGCCGATCAGGTTAAACATAACGTGGGACATGGCCACCCGTTTGGCATTTAATCCACTCTGGATGGTCGCAATGACGACAGTAATACAAGAACCGATATTATCCCCCAAAATGACTGCCACGGCCCCTTCCAGA
Source organism: uncultured Acidaminococcus sp. (assembly GCA_900554515.1). Classification (GTDB taxonomy): domain Bacteria; phylum Bacillota; class Negativicutes; order Acidaminococcales; family Acidaminococcaceae; genus Acidaminococcus. Next base: position 36,412 of record USHN01000001.1, read on the forward strand.
GGAATCAGCCCCTGTCCGGCCATGGCCATCAGGATACCAATGGTAGCCGATGAGGATTGGATGATGATGGTCATACATAACCCGGTAAGCATACCCAGGAGAGGATGATCGGAAAATTTACTGAGCAGTTCCACAACCCTTGGATCATTGCGCAGGGGAACGGCCGCATTGCTCATCATGGACATGCCCAGCATCAAAATGCCAAAGCCCAGGAGCACCATGCCCAGATTCTGCAGGCTGCGTTTATGGGCAATGGTTTTCATCAAAAAGCCGATGGCTAAAATCAGAGTGATGTAATCCGTGAGATTAAAGGCAATCAACTGGGCCGTCATGGTAGTCCCGATATTGGCACCCATGACGATGCCAAAGGCCTGCTCCAAATTCATGATTCCCGTATTCACAAGGCCCACAGTCATTACTGTGGTGGCCCCGGATGATTGGAGCACTGCCGTTACACCGGCGCCCAGTGCTACCCCATAAATGGTCTTGCTGGTTAATTTTTCCAGGATACGTTGCAGACGAGCCCCTGCAGCCTGCTGCAGCGCATCGCCCATAATCTGCATGCCGTATAGAAAAAGTGAAATTCCGCCTAGAAATAAGAAAAATTGAATCAAATTAGTCTCCCCCGGTGACTGCTTTCTGCATGGAAAGCCTTACCTATCTTGCACTTATACCGGCTAGTTGTGAATTGATTATTCAGCATGATTTTACCACATATTGCCCCCGAACACCAGAAAATCAGTGGAAACTGCCCCAGAAATTACAATTTTTTCCCCCCAAAATAAAACTATCCTGCCACCTAAGTGACAGGATAGTTTTATCAGGATATGCAGATCTTATGCGTCTGCGTCCATTTTCTTGTAGCCTTCGAAACGCTGTTGTGCGTCGGCTTTGGTCTTGGCGTACAGCTTTTCTGCAATGTCAGGGAAGCTCTTAGCCAGAGAAGCATACCGTACTTCGCCATTTAAGAAGTTCTCAAATTCATCAAAGTTCGGGGTCTTGGTGCTATCCAGGAAGAAGGCTTTCTTCCCTTCTTTGGCCAGTTCCGGATTGTACCGGTAGCAGGACCAGTATCCGCAGTCCACAGCGGCTTTAGCTTCCAGGAAGGAATGCTGCATTCCTCTCTTGATGCCATGGTTGATGCACGGAGAGTAGCAGATTACCAGAGAAGGTCCATGGTAAGCTTCTGCTTCACGGATGGCCTTCAGTGCCTGGTTCTTATCGGCGCCCAGGTTGATTTGAGCAACATACACATACCCGTAGGTATAAGCCATCATGCCCAGATCCTTCTTCTTGGTCCGTTTCCCAGAGGCTGCAAATTGAGCAACTGCTGCTTCCGGAGTCGCTTTAGAGGACTGTCCGCCGGTGTTGGAGTACACTTCGGTATCAAAGACCATCACGTTGACATCATCGCCGGATGCCAGTACATGATCCAATCCGCCGTAACCAATATCGTAGGACCAGCCATCGCCGCCGAAGATCCACTGAGACCGTTTCACAAAGAACTGTTTTTCACCATACAGTTTTTCCAGTTCCGGTTTACCGTCTTTTTCAGCAAATAGCAGGGCTTCCAGTTTTTCAGCCCGATCCCGGGACCCTTCGCCTTCGTCCTTATTGGCAATCCAGTCTTCCATAGCAGCTTTCAGTGCATCGCTGGCAACCGCTTCTGCAGCTTTCATTTCGTCTACCAGACGATCCCGCACTGCTTTCACGCCCAGGAACATACCCAGACCATATTCCGCGTTATCTTCAAACAGAGAGTTAGCCCAAGCAGGACCATGACCCTTATGGTTAGTGGTGTATGCCATAGAAGGTGCAGCAGCCGGCCAAATGGAAGAACAACCGGTGGCATTAGCGATCATCATGCGGTCACCAAACAGCTGGGTAACCAGTTTCGCATACGGGGTTTCGCCGCAGCCAGCGCAGGCACCGGAGAATTCCAGCAGCGGCTGTTCAAACTGGGAGCCTTTGATGGTGCTGGTCTTCATCGGGTTTTGTTTCGGAGCGACGTCTTTCACCAGATAATCCCAAGTCGGTGCTTTGCCTTCCTGGGTCGCAAACGGTTTCATGCTCAGGGCTTTGTTGCCTTTCATGCCTGGGCAGGTATCCACGCAGTTGGAGCAGCCTTGGCAGTCCATCGGGCTGATACCGATATGGAAGAACAAGCCTTTAGCACCCAATGCAGGTTTAGCCTGGAAGCCTTCCGGAGCTTTCTTCACTTCTTCTTCGGTCAGCAGGAACGGACGGATAGAAGCATGCGGACAAATCAGAGCGCACTGGTTGCACTGGATGCAGTTGTCAATATTCCATTCCGGAACGTTGATGGCAATGCCGCGTTTTTCATAGGCAGCCGTTCCAGCAGGGAACGTACCATCTACTTGCCCCATCAGGGTGCTTACCGGCAACTTGTCCCCTTCCTGTTGGTTCATAGGAATCAGGATATTGTCGATAAATGCATTGCCGGTCTTCTTGTACAGGTCTTCATCCTTGCAATAAGCCCAAGCGGCAGGAATAGTAATCTTTTGTACAGCGTTGATACCCTGATCCACGGCTGCATTGTTCATGTCTACAACCTTCTGGCCTTTCTTGCCATAGGAAGTCACAATGGAGTCTTTCAGGTACTTCACTGCATCATCCACAGGGATAACGCCAGTCAGTTTGAAGAAAGCTGCCTGCATGATCATGTTGATACGACCACCCAGCCCGATCTGGGAAGCAATCTTCACGGCATCAATGGTGTAGAAATTAATGTTGTTAACAGCCAGGTACCGTTTCAGCTGTCCCGGCAGTTCTTTTTCCAGTTCTTCTGCACTCCATGCGCAGTTCAACAGGAAGGTACCACCTTTTTTCAGGCCGTTTGCTACATTGTAGCGATGTACATAAGAAGGATTGTGTACGGCTACATAGTCAGCAAAGTTAATCAAAAATGGCATATGAATCGGGGTAGGTCCGAAACGCAGGTGGGATACGGTAACACCGCCGGACTTCTTGGAGTCGTAAGCGAAGTAGCCCTGTGCATACAGATCGGTCTTATCGCCGATGATCTTGATAGCGCTCTTGTTGGCACCTACGGTACCATCAGAACCCAGTCCCCAGAATTTGCAGGAAATAGTTCCTTTCGGGGTAATATCCAGGGTCTTTTCTTTCGGCAGGGACAGGTTGGTCACATCGTCCACAATGCCAACGGTGAAATGATCTTTCGGCTGTGCTGCTTTCAGGTTGTCAAAGACAGCCATCACGTCGCCAGGATAGAATTCCTTGGAGCCCATGCCATACCGGCCGCCTACAATCAGAGGCCGTTCTGCTTTGTCATAATAGAGGTCACGCACATCCAGATACAGCGGTTCGCCGTTGGAAGCAGCTTCCTTGGTACGATCCAGCACGGCAATTCTCTTGACGGTCTTGGGGATCGCCGCAAAGAAATGCTTAGCAGAGAACGGACGATACAAATGTACCGTCAGAACGCCGACTTTTTCGCCCTGGGCATTCAGAAGCTTAGCCACTTCTTCGCAGGTCTGAGCGCCGCTACCCATGATGATAATCACGTTTTCTGCATCGGGAGCGCCGGTGTAGTTAAACAGATGATATTCACGGCCAGTGAGTTCGCTGATCTTGCCCATGTAGTCTTCTACAATATCAGGCAGAGCCATGTAATATTTGTTTACCGTTTCACGGGTCTGGAAGTAAATATCCGGGTTCTGGTTAGAGCCACGGGTCACAGGATGATCCGGGTTCAGCGCATTATCACGGAATTTTTTCAATTCATCGTAGTCAACCAGTTTGCCCAGGTCATCATAGTCCAGCAGTTCCACTTTTTGAATTTCGTGAGAAGTCCGGAACCCATCAAAGAAGTTCACGAAAGGAACATGCCCTTTAATGGCGGACAGATGAGCTACAGCGGTCAGGTCCATAACTTCCTGTACGCCGCTTTCTGCCAGCATAGCAAAACCAGTCTGCCGGCAGGCCATTACATCCTGGTGGTCACCGAAAATATTCAGGCTACTGGTGGCCAGTGCACGAGCTGCTACGTTAAACACGCCCGGCAGTAATTCGCCAGCAATTTTGTACATGTTCGGGATCATCAGCAGTAATCCCTGAGATGCTGTGTAAGTAGTGGTCAAGGCACCAGAAGCCAAGCTGCCGTGCACTGCCCCGGAAGCACCAGCTTCGGACTGCATTTCCATGATCTGAACCGGGCGCCCGAAAATGTTCTTCTTACCATGAGAAGCCCAGTCATCGCTGACTTCTGCCATAGGAGAAGACGGCGTAATCGGGTAAATTGCCGCAACTTCCGTGAACGCATAGGAAGTATATGCGGCGGCGGTGTTGCCATCCATAGTCTTCATTTTTTTCATTACAAAGCCCCTCTTTCTAAGAGATACTGACTACAATAAAAAAGACTTCCATAGTCCCCCTAGTCGCCTATCATTATATACCAAAGTGAACAAAAGCTCAAATAAATTTTTGGTTTTTTGACTGCAATTTATGTATAAATTGTCAAACAAAAGGTAGGGAAAACAAACTGTTACTGCTGAGGATGCATATTGCAGCCAAGCTCTTTGTCTGGTACAATAAAGGCAACACTAGGGGCGCTATCGCTGAGAGACCTACGGTCGACCCTTTGAACCTGACACGGACAATACCGGCGAAGGAAAGTGGATATCCATACTTTATGTAAAGGACGGGGCCGCTTTCTCAGGGAAGCGGCCCTTCTTGCATGGAGGAGGAGAGACAAATGCAAACCCAAAGACAAGCGGCGCTGGCAGGAATCATCACGGATGCTATGAAACAGGTAGCAAAACAGGAACACGTTACCCCCGAATTTATCCGGGAAGGTTTGGCAAAGGGAACCATCTGTATCCCTGCTAACATCAATCATAAGGGATTGATCCCCCGGGGTGTGGGTGAAGGGCTTTCCACCAAGGTCAATGCCAATATCGGGACCAGCTCTGCCTATCCGGATCCGGAACCTGAACTGAAAAAACTGGATGCGGCCATTCGTGCCGGGGCGGATGCCGTGATGGATCTATCTACGGGAAATAATATTGATGCCAGCCGCCAGGCCACCATCGCCCACTCCCCCATTATGGTCGGCACCGTACCGATTTACCAGGCAACGGTACAAGCCATTAAAGCCCATGGCAAAGTTACGGAAATGGACAAGGATGATATCCTGGCCGTCGTAGAAAAGCAGGCCAAAGACGGCGCCGATTTTATGACCATGCACTGCGGCATTACCCAGCAATGTCTCCACAATCTTTTGGCAGAAGGCCGCGTAATGGATATTGTCAGCCGGGGCGGCTCCTTTCTCAGCGGGTGGATGCTCCATAATAAAAAAGAAAATCCTTTCTATGAATTCTATGATGAAATCTGCGATATCTGTGCAAAATACGATGTAACCATCAGTCTGGGAGACGGCTGCCGTCCAGGCTGCCTAGCAGACGCCACCGATCGCACGCAGATTCAGGAATTAATCAATCTCGGGGAATTAACCCAACGTGCCTGGGATAAAGGCGTACAGGTCATGGTGGAAGGGCCGGGTCATGTACCCTACAATCAGATTGCAACGAATATGCAGCTGGAAAAACGGATTTGCCACGGTGCTCCCTTCTACGTGTTAGGGCCTCTAGTCACCGATATCGCTCCCGGCTACGACCACATTACGTCCGCCATTGGCGGGACGCTGGCGGCTGTCAGCGGAGCCAATTTCCTGTGCTATGTAACACCGGCAGAACATTTAGGACTGCCAGATATCCAGGACGTGAAAGAAGGTGTTGTTGCAGCAAGAATCGCCGCTCATGCGGCGGACGTAGCCAAAGGCCTGCCCTCTGCCGTGGCGCAGGATCTGGCCATGGCCAAAGCACGCCGTGCCCTGGATTGGGACACGCAGCTGAACCTGGCCATTGATCCAGAAAAAGCGAAAGCATTCCGTGCCGCTAAAAATAAGAGCACGGATGAATACTGCTCCATGTGCGGAGACTACTGTGCTGTACGGATCATGAATAACTACATGGATGAAGTAAGAAAGAACAAAGAAAAGCAGTAAGTTACAGGTAACAAAAAAGAATGCCCGCTATAGGCATTCTTTTTTGTTACCTGTGTGATTTTTTAACGGCCGGAGAACACGTCCGCACTCAGCATGAAATAGGACCGGGGATGGCTGCATACGGGGCATACTTCCGGAGCTTCTTTGGCTTCTACGATATGACCGCAGTTGGAGCAAATCCACACCGTCTTTTCGCTGCGTTTAAACAGGGTACCTTCTTCTACTTTTTCCAGAAGGGCTTTATACTGTTCTTCGTGATGCTTTTCAATAGCGCCTACCGCTCTGAATTTATAGGCCAGTTCCTTAAAGCCTTCTTTTTCAGCGGTTTCTGCAAACCCTTTGTACATATCGGTCCATTCATAGTTCTCGCCGGCGGCAGCATCTTTCAGATTGGTTACCGTATCGGGAATAGAACCGCCATGCAGGGCTTTGAACCAGATCTTGGCATGTTCTCTTTCGTTCTTGGAAGTATCCAGGAAATTCTGGGCTACCCGTTCATAGCCTTCTTTTTTGGCTACGCTGGCATAGTACCCATATTTGTTGTAAGCCTGGGATTCACCGGCAAATGCTGCCTCCAGGTTTTTTCCCGTTTGTGTTCCTTTTAATTCTGGCATTATAGACTCCCCCTATATCTAAAAAACTTTTTATGGAACCTTTTCCGTTGAAAAGGTTTATGTTTTGTTGCACCCTTATCATACTCGAAACATAATCAAATGTCAAGCTAATTAATAATAATTATTAATTATTATTTTCGCATTGAATTTTCCTTTTGTATTCCTTCCCAGAATAACCGTATGGGCAAGTTGGAAGAGCCCGGCGGCGTAAAATAAAATGTACCACTTTTGCCAGCGGGGACGGTTCCAAGCACCATCGTTTCCCCGTCATGATTCCAGCCAAAGGATTGGGAGGCTTTAGGAATGGGAATATACCGAGCGGTGGTTCCTTGGATACTCAGCACCCCTTCACCGGCAAAGGGTCCCCCAAACGGATTGAAACGCATCTCCATGGAATTTTTTCCTGTAGTCGCAAAGTTTACGTCATACATCACGCCATAATTGCCGTAATTCACCACAGCATTCCCCGTTGTTTTATCCACGCCCCGGACATAAAGATCTTTTTTGTCATCCGCCAGTTCAATTCCATATACAACAGGGGCATCAGAATTAAGGGGCGCCTCCAATGTTACATGGGCATTGGCATTGGGAAAAGTCCCCCTCAGTACGTGACCGCCTATATCCGTAGGAAGAATATCATACACTTCTGCGGCAAAGCGGGGTTCTTCCTTTACAGGCATCATCATAACGGAAATTTCTACCGGTTTTTCAAAATCCACATCCACAATCCCTGTTACCAGTTCCTGGGGTTTAAGGATCAGTCCTTTTCCATTATTCAAAAGATCCTGGGAGCCCGTCAAAAGAAAATGCCTACCATTGGGTACGCTGCTGTAATACTGGGCTTCTGCTTCCTTTCCAGCGGCCAGCCAGTCGCTATTAGGGCGGCTGATGCCGTATTTGCCCAGCGTGACTCGCCCCGGCCGCAGGGTCGTGCGTCGGAGAAAAACAGCCAGCCGTTTATCGGTTCTGCTGTCATTCACATGATGAAAAAACAGACGGCTAGGGCCTTCTAATATGTCCCGGTACATAATGCCGGTCTTTTTTACCATTTCCGGGCTGTCAGAAAATAACAGCGTAGGGCCATCGTGAGTAATTGTGGGTTTTAACTCCTGATACTGTGGTACGCCCCACTGCCAGCGATCGTCTGCTGCCTTGGCGCTCACAGGCAGGACAAAGGATACAAGCGCCAGAAGCAGGCCTTTCCATTTATTTTGCATTGCACACAGGCCTCCTATATTGAATCATTTCTATCAAGTGCATATTTTTTTATTTTACCACAAAATTATGGCAGGGCAATATTGTCAGAAATGCACAAAAAAGCAGCAAATTCCCTTGAGTATTTCTGGTACGCCCGTTATAATAGGAATGACCAACAGAATGGATGTCAACGGATACCAACAGAAAGGACTTTATTATGGAACTAAAGATGATAAAAGCTGATCCTAGTGGCAACCAGACGATATTTGTTTTGGATCCTGTACCGCAAGCGCAGCGGGCAAAAGTCAACGCAGCCCTCTTAGCGCTAGATCCCAAGGCAGAGCAAGCAGGCTGCCTGCAGTTGTCGGACCATACCGCCCAGCTGGAAATGATGGGCGGAGAATTCTGCGGGAATGCCACCCGCAGTGCCGGTGCTTATGCCCTACGGAAATTGGAAGAAAAAGAAGGGATATTTTCCGTTTCTTGCAGTGGGTGTCCTCATCCGCTTACCGTGACGGCAAAAAAAGTTCGGAACAATGTATATGAAGCCAACGTCCGCCTGGATGCGCCGCTTACGATGGAAAATTTCAACCTGTCCTACGAGCGGGAAAGCATTACCTGCGATAAAGTTGTCCTGCCCGGGATTGAGCATTACGTGTATTTTACACTAAACCTGGATGCGATAGACAAAAAACAGCTGTTTCATTCTCTTCAGCAGGAGTTATCCCGCTATCCCCAGGTACCGGCCTATGGACTTATGCTGGTTGAAACCGGCACCTTCCGGATGATTCCCGCCGTGTACGTCACTGCAACAGGAACGCTGTACTGGGAAAACAGCTGCGGCAGCGGCAGTGCAGCAGTCGCCGCAGCCCTTGCCAAACAACAAGGCCGCTCCATTGCCACTACCTTGTTAGAACCGGGTGGAAAAATAAACATTGAGGCGGTGTACAAGGACGGCGCCGTCCAGGAAATCACCATCGGCGGTCCTGTTAAGTTCGAAGAAGAAAAAACAGTAGCGTTGCAAATTTCTTGACAGCATTTCCTGCTGCGTGCTATAATTCTCTTGTTGTGATGCTTCGCAACGTTGCCGAAGTGGCGGAATTGGCAGACGCACTTGACTCAAAATCAAGCGGCCTTAAAACCGTGCCGGTTCGAGTCCGGCCTTCGGCACCAATCGCTTTTACAGCCAGTCTATTGGGACTGGCTTTTTTCTTGCCAATATATAGCAATAGGGAGGCCAGGTGGCCTCCCTATTGCTATATATGCGCTATGCATAGTTTATTTTGCAGGAACGATGGTTCCTTTGAATTTTTCTTCGATGAATTTCTTTACTGCATCGGAATGGAAAATTTCCGCAATCTTTTTATATTCCGGTTTATCCTTATCCTTGGCACGGGCAGCCAGCACCATTACAGCTAGCGGTTCGTCATCTTTTTCCCAGAAGAGGCCTTGTTTTTTCACATCCATGCCGCTGCTCATCACGTAGTTCATGGTAATCACCGCCAGATCCACGTCATCCAGGCTGCGGGGTAGCTGGGCTGCTTCCAATTCCTTAAATTGCAGATGCTTTGGATTTTCTGCCACGTCCGCCGCGGTAGCTTTAAATCCTACGCCCGGTTTCAGCTTGATTAGGCCTGCTTTCTCCAATAGCACCAGGCCCCGGCCTCCGTTTGTGGGATCATTGGGGATGGCTACAACAGCGCCATCTTTAAGCGCTTTCAAATCATGTACTTTGTTGCTATAAATCCCCATGCGCATCAAAATGGTATTGCCAATAGGAACCAGGTCGGTTTTATTCTGGGTATTGAAGTTCTTTAAGAAGGGCGCATGCTGATAGCTGTTCAGGTCCAAATCCCCTTCTGCCAAGGCCTTATCCGGCGTGATGTAATCACTGAATTCCACCACTTCCACATTCAGGCCTTGTTTTTTTGCTTCTTCCGCTACTGCATGAACCACATCTGCGTGAGGCCCTGCCGTAGCGCCGATTTTAATGGGCTTACTGTTTGTGCTGGTGCTCTGCTTTGTATCTCCGCTACTTCCACAGCCGGAAATCAATACGGCGGTAGCTGCCAGCGCTGCCAAAAATAAATTCAACCGTTTCTTGTTCATCTTCCCCATCTCCAATTCCTAGAATAACAGTAGATAATAATTGTTCCTATCATAGAAAAAGGTGACAGGTTTGTCAAGATTTTTTCACGAGAAATAAGAAATGCAACTTCTTTTTTGAATTGATTGTTTCAATCGAAACGTTTATTTTTCGTACTGCGCCTTATACCAGGCGTAAGTCCGTGCAATTCCCTGCGAAAGTTCCATAGTCGGTTCCATGCCCAAAGTCAGTTTCAACCGCTCATTGCTGAGCACCGAACGAAGGATGTCTCCTGTCCGCGGCAGCGCATAATGAATGGGGAAAGCGTGTCCCACAGCCTTACGAAAACTTTCCAGCAGATCCTGCAGGCTTGTTTCCTTTCCCGTCGATACATTCATGAAATGAAACCCTTTGAGGGGCAAAGCTGCTACCATCGCTTGGGCAATATCCCCTGCATAGACAAAATCTCGGGTTTGGGATCCATCTCCATAGATGGTAACTCCCTGGTTTTCACTGAGGAGCCGGCAGAAAATACTGATGACACCGCCTTCTCCCTTTTCGCCCTGTCGCTCGCCATAAACATTGGCAAACCGAAAGACAGTGGCATTGATGCCGTATAGTTCATGATATACCCGGAGATAATGCTCCGAAGTCAATTTGGTAATTCCATAGGGGGACAAGGGTTGTAACGTCTCTGTCTCCACCAAAGGAATATTGGGATTATCCCCATATACGGCTGCACTGGAAGAAAACAGCACATGGGGTACCTGATAATTTCGGCAGTTTTCCAGAATCTGCAACAGACCCTCCAGATTAATCTGGCAATCCAGCACCGGATTAGCGATAGAGTCCGGCACCATGGTCTGGGCTGCCAGATGGATCACCGCATCAAAATGTCTATGGGCAAAGATTTTTTTCACAACAGCCGCATCCCGCACATCTCCTTCCACAAATTCCATTCCAGAAGGAATATGGGAGCGCGATCCGCTGGTGAGATTATCCAGTACCGTTACCTGAGCCTTCCCTTGCAAAAGCCTCAGCACGTGGGATCCAATAAACCCGGCCCCGCCTGTTACCAATACTTGCATGGCATTACACCTTCCACTCATAAGTAATATAGTATTAGTCTATCATATTTGGCCTATCCCGCAATAAATTTCTCTTAAAGAAAAGATAAACTAGCAAAGAGGGGGATACATGCAACTATTTGTGAAAACCATTTTTTCTTATAGGCCGAGCTGCTTGATCATACGAGAAAGAGCACCCGCAGTGACATTAAAATCCCAGTCTACTGGTATAGTGTAGTCGGAATATCTGACGTATAAAGGCAAGCGTTCCTTGTACAAGACCGTCAATCGGTCTTCTTTCGCATTCAGCAGGGGACGGGTAGTTTTATCTACACAGGCAGCGATATCTTTGAGTGTACGGTCCAAAAAGAAAACTTTCCCCGTCTTTCTCAGGGCTTCCATATTTTCCGGCCGCTTGACCACGCCCCCACCGCAGGAAATAATAATATTTTCTTTTGCGGACAGGTGCCCCACAACCTGGGTTTCCGCGTCCCGAAACACATTTTCCCCTTCGCGAAACAAATCAGCAATCGTACGGCCGGTCACCCGTACGACCTCATCATCTGCGTCTACAACGGTCCGTCCCAAAAGCACGCTGAGTTTTTTGCCGATGGTAGTTTTTCCGGCACCGGGCATTCCGATAAGCACAATATTCGTCATGGAGCAGCCTCCTTTTGGTGATCCGCCGGATAGTTCCCTAAAATCCTATAATCTTTCGTATCCACCCATAACTCTCCCAATGCTTTCTGCACATTTTCATCCGTCAAATGTCCGGTAATATCCATATGGAAATAATATTCCCAGGGGCGGCCGGCGATGGGACGGGATTCAATATTAGTCATGTTGATCCCATACCGGGCAAAATGTCCCAGCACCCGGTACAACGCACCCGGCCTATGTTCCAAATTTACGGTCAGGGTAATTTTATCCGCCTGAGGCGTAATTTCTTTTTCCTTGCTGATAACGATAAACCGGGTGTAATTGCTTTGGTTGGTATTGATGCCCTTTTGCAAGATCTCCAGGTCATACTGTGCGGCAGCTCGGGCGTCCGCCACTGCTGCCATATAGTTTGTCTTTTTCGTAGCCACCATTTCTGCGGCTTTGGCCGTGTTGTAATAATTAAAGAATTTCATCTGAGGATGCTTTTTAAAAAATTCCTGACACTGGGAAAATCCCTGGGGATGGGAATACACTTCGGTTACGGATTCCATTTTAGTACCAGGACAAGCCATCAGGCAGTGTTCCACCTTGATAATTTTCTCTCCTACAATAAAAGCGCTGTAGCGGCGTACCAAGTCATAGGTCTCTGTAATGCCGCCGGTAGAAGAATTTTCTACGGCAAAAACGCCGTACCGGATTTCGCCTGCCATAACAGCCCGCACTACATCCTCAAACAAGGGATAATTTTTGATGGCAACGGGCTGCCCAGCAAAAAATTCCTGCAGGGCAATGTAGCTATAGGCACCTGGCACCCCCTGGTACCCAACCTGGATATTTTTTTCCATGGTTTCACCCCCACATTGCCACACAGTACAGATCCAGCAGTGTCCACGCCGTCACCGCTTCTACTACGGGCACGGCACGGGGCACGATACAAGGATCATGGCGGCCCGTAATGGTCAGGACAGCATTTTCTTTTTTTGCCACATCCACTGTCTGCTGGGGCCTGCTAATGGATGGGGTAGGTTTTATAGCCACAGAAAATACCAAGGGCATTCCATTAGAAATACCGCCTGTCACACCGCCATTGTGATTGGTCAGGCAGTGTACACATCCTTCTTTATATTCCATGGCATCATTGGCCTGGCTGCCCCGCAGCCCTGAAAATCCAAATCCGTCCCCAAATCCTACGGCCTTCACCGCAGGAATCGAAAAAAGAATCTGGGATAACCGGCTTTCCACGGAGTCAAAAAAAGGTTCACCGAGGCCGATTGGCATATTAATCGCCATGCACTCAATGACGCCGCCCACAGAATCTTTTTCTTCCCGGGCTTTTGCAATCGCATTTTCCATAGCGCCTCGTTTTGCTTCATCCAAAAGGGGCAGTGTCTGTTTTCCCAACGTATGGAGGATTTCGGCAGGTTCTCCCTGCGGATTAAACGGCGTATCAAAAATTCCTGCCAGCGATGCAATATGGGCTCCCACTGCAATCTTTTTTTGCCGCAGGATCTGTTTAGCAATCGCTCCGGAAAAACTGCCGCCGCCTCGGTAATCGTTACACCCTTTGTATTTTATATACCCTGCATAATCCCCATGCCCGGGGCGCATGACAGCTTGCAACTGGCTATAATCTTTAGAATAGGCATTTGTATTGACAATCCTGGCACAAAGCGGCATGCCGGTAGTCTTTCCGTTAAAAAAGCCACTTTCAATCACAGGGCTATCGGCTTCGTTGCGTGAAGTGGTGAGCTTAGATTTTCCCGGTGCCCGCCGCTGCATTTCCCGATGGATTTCCTGCATATCCAGCACAACACCCGCCGGCAATCCATCAATCACCACACCGATACTGGGACCGTGGGATTCCCCAAAAAGGGTCAGTTTGATTCTTTCACCTATCGTACTGCTCATAACGCCCTCCCAGTTGCTTGAAATCTTTCCAAAAATCCGGATAGGATTTGGCAACACAATCTGTTCCTTTTAAAATAATAGGCTGCCGGCACCGGATGGAAGCGACAGCAAGACTCATCGCAACCCGGTGATCATTCCAGCATTCCACAATACCTCCGGAAAAAGATGCCACACCGTCAATAGATAGCCCATCCGGTTTTTCCGTAATATGAGCGCCCAGCTTAGTAAGTTCTGTCGCCATCGCCGCCAGTCGGTCGCATTCTTTTAACCTGAGTCGCCCGGCATGGATAATTTCCGTGTGCCCTTGGCTCAGTGCTGCCGCTACTGTCAGGACAGGAATCAGATCCGGGCAATCCGCTGCATCAATCGTCGTTCCCGTGCTACAGGCAGGTTGACTGACTAGGGTATTCGCTACAAAATCCACGTTTCCCCCCATCTTTCGCAAGAGGGGCATAATGGCCCGGTCACCCTGGCATGATTGGGCATTCATGCCAGCTAAGCTAATATTTTCTCCCAGCATGCCTGCCACAAGCCAAAACGCCGCTTGAGAATAATCTCCTTCCACATGCGTATCTTGGGAAATATACTGCTGGTTTCTCGGAATATCATAATGGCGATAATTTGTATGATGAATGGTGATACCGTATTGCTGCAACGCTGCCATCGTCAGGGCGATATAGCTCCAGGATTCCAGCTTGCCCACAATGTCCAAAGTGGAGTCTCCCGGCAAAAGGGGAAGGGCAAATAAAAGGCCGCTGATAAACTGGCTGCTCACATCCCCGGGAAGGGTAAACTGCCCCGGACGCAGCGGACCCTGCACTGTAAGAGGGAAATGATTCGTCTGGCTGCCTTCTTGGAATACCAGCCCCTGTTTTCTAAAAATATCCACATAGGGAGATAAGGGGTGACTTCCCAATTTACCGGATCCGGTAAAGATAATTTTCTCTCCAGATAGTGCCGCCAAAGGAATCATAAAGCGCAATGTAGACCCTGACTCCCTGCAGTCCAGCAATTTTCCTGTCAGCTCATGCTTCATGCCGTGAACCTGAAAGCAGGTCCATCCATCTTTTCCCTGGCTGGCGGCAATTTTCGCTCCCAGCTGTTCTAAACAGGTGCAGGTAGCCTCTATATCTTCACTGCTGCTGACGCCGTCTATCCGGCTCTTCCCTTCTGCCAGTGCCGCACAGATAAGGGCCCGGTGCCCCATACTTTTGGAAGAAGGAACCTGTACGGTCCCGGTTAACGGGCTCGGGATAATTCGTAAGCTTACCTTATTTTTTCCCATAGAACAGATCCCTTCTCTTTTGCTTGGCTTGCTCCATCATCGTTTCCAAAAGCTCCCGATTATCTTGCTGCAAAGCCTCTTTCCATTTTTCCAACTGTAGCTGCAGCTTATCGATTTCCTGTAGCACAGGCCCTTTATTTAAGAGGAATAAATCACTCCAGAGTTTTCCATTGATATCGGCCACCCGGGTAGCATCCCGGAAAGATCCGGCGATAAAATATTTGGTATCGGGATGCATGGAATCACTGTTAACGAGACTTACAGCCAGCACATGGGGCAAATCACTGGTATAGGCAATAATACTGTCGTGTTCTTTTACCGTGAGTTCCACCACCCGACCGCAGCCTATAGCATACGCCATATCCCGCAAGAAAGCTTCATGTTTGGGCCGGTTGCTCTTTCTTTTAATCACAATAAAATTGGCATTTTGGAAAATCTGCAGGGTACTTTGGCTGTATCCTTTGCCTTCCCGGCCTGCCATCGGATGCGTAGGGACAAAATCCATCTCCGGCCCCAACAGCGCATCAATCTGATCTGGTGTTGTTCCTTTAATTCCCATCACGTCTGTCAGCAATACATCTTTTTTCCAGTCTCTCACATGATCCCGGACAAAAGGTACAAATGCGCCAGGATACATACAGCAGATAATTACGTCCGCTTCTCCCAGAAGCGTCGGATCAGCATCAGCCATTTCATCAATATACTTTTCATCCCGCGCCATCATGGTCACAATATGATTGGTGTCCATGCCAATAATGCGTTTAACTTTCTGAGCCTTCAGGGCTTTTGCGTAAGAACCTCCAATGAGGCCCAATCCCACAATGGCAAATACCGTGTCTTGCAATGTTTTCATGCCGCTACCATCCTCTTTTCTTCCATGCTGCCTTGTTTCCTGTTCTTCCCTTCTACTCTGCTGCACAAAAAAAGCAGGCCCGCAAGGAGTCTGCTCAATGGTCACATCTTGACCTATCCCTTATATTCGGAATGCCGCTCTCTTATCGGTAGTACCATCATGAAATTGATCGCACGCAAAGTAGCCAACGCTACCATAATAGCCCTGGCTAAAAAAATACCCATATGCAGTTTGCCCAATTTCATGAGAACTTAGCATCTTTCCAACCGCCTTTTTTACAATGGAATGGGTAAAGAATACCGTTTTTTTGAAAAACTGTCAATAATTTTTTCGTAATGCAAAATTTTCTAAAGAAGCTGTATCATAACTAACAACATTACAGGACTAGAGGCACATCCAGATCCTCCAGCGCATGCCCAGTGGTATCACAGAAACGGACCCGCAGGCTGCCATATTTAGGCAGACGGTTTAACGGCAGAAAAACTACGCTTTGCTGGTACAGATCTTCCCTGTCCGTTTGGAGGTTTTTAGGATCCTGCAAGGCCACAGTAACGTTTAACAGCCGTCCAAACCGTTCTACTTTTGTTATGGCCAGGTTTCCGTCCTTGCCATCGGTGTTCATAGCCGCATACAGGACCAGCTTTCCTTTATAGTCAGGGCCGGAATAGGTCCGCTGCACATCAGCCACTTTTTCTTCCCCGCGGCTGATCTTTTTGATGCTCCGCACTTCGTCGGTTCCCTGTTGTTTTTCTGCCGTCGGCACAAAAGCAGTCCCGACAAATCCCGGTACCTTGGCTTCCGCATCATGTTCCCAATCCGCATGAGCCTCCGCAGCCTGGTACAACACTTTTCCATCTTTTACCACCCGGTCACTGACAAAGAGCTCCCCGTCTGCCAGTTTTGGTGTTTCTGCAGCATAGGCAGGTGCTGTGCAAGCGGCCAGCACCAGCAGCATGGCCGTCGTTTTTTTCATAGTTTTTAGCATATAATTCATCCCTTCCCGTTTTACTATATCTCTGTTATTATACACGTTTTTTGACTTGTTGGTCAGCTGGAAATTGTAACTTATTTGCATCCAGTTGTTTTTTCTTCTATAATGGGGGCAAGGTTGCAATTCATTTAAATTTTCGAGGAGGCATCACATTATGGTGCAGCAAAAACAGCCATATAAAGCAAAATATGCGCCCAAACAACAGCCCAATCCCCAGGATATTGCCATTGCAGATTTTCTCAGCCATGTGAAACACAAGCTGGTGGTCATGAGCGGTAAAGGCGGCGTGGGGAAAAGCACGGTTGCAGTAGATCTGGCACTCTTGCTCAGTGCGCGGGGCTATAAAGTAGGCCTGATGGATGTGGATCTCCATGGTCCCAGTGTCGCCGGCATGCTGGGCTATATGGGTAAGCGCGTACAAGTCGAAGGGGAAAAACTGATTCCGTTTCATTACAACGACAATCTGGAATTTATTTCCGCCCAAGGATTCTTAGCACAGGAAGACGATGCGCTCATCTGGAGAGGTCCGCTTAAAATTGGTGCCATTCGGCAGTTCATGAGCGATACCAAGTGGGATCCCCTGGATTACCTGGTAATTGACTGCCCTCCCGGCACAGGAGATGAACCGCTGACGGTTATTCAAACCATTCCCGATGCCCAGGCGATTATCGTCACCACCCCCCAGAAGGTGGCGCTGGATGATGTGCGCAAATCCCTGAAATTCTGCCAGCTGGGAAATATCAAAGTCCGCGGCATCATCGAAAATATGAGCGGATTTATTTGCCCCCACTGCGGACAGGAAGTGGATATTTTTAAATCCGGCGGCGGTAAAGCCTTGGCCGAAGAAAAAGGTCTGCCATTTTTGGGGAAAATCCCCATTGATCCCCAGGTAGTCAGTGCCGAAGATGACGGCAGCCCCCTGGAACATTTAAGCGAAGCCAGCCAAAAAGCCCTGGATACCATTGTGGACAACGTACTGGCCGCGGATAAGTAAATAGCGAACAATGTAAAAACCAGTTTTCTGCCAAAACAGAAAGCTGGTTTTATGTTATGCTATATGTTTTCTTCCACGGGATTTTTCATGGTTCCTTCGGTTCTGGCAATGATAACGGCACTGGCAGCATCCCCCACGATATTGGGAATAACCCGGCCCATGTTCAAAATCCGATCAATTCCTGCCAATAGGCCGATGGCCTCCATAGGCAGATGGGCAGAACTCAAAACAATGGTCAGCATCACAAGGCCGGAGCCAGGAATCCCTGCCGTGCCCACCGCCGCCAAAGTAGCAGACACCATAACCATAGCCTGATCCATGGCTGTTAAATGCACCCCAAAAATTTCTGCGGTAAAAACCACCGCTACCGCTTCATAGATAGCCGTCCCGTTCATATTCATGACAGCGCCAAAAGGAATGACAAAGTTTGCGGTGTCCTCATCCACACCTAAATTCTTTGTACATTGCAAGTTGATAGGAATAGTTGCTACTGAGGAACACGTAGCGAAAACAAATGCCATGGCTTCTTTCATAGTCTTTAAAAAACGGAGAGGAGAAATGTGTCCGATAACGCCGGCCATAATACCCGCTTGCGCCACAATGACATACAGGAATCCAGCCAGATACAGAGCTGCAATACATTTCAGATAAGGGATCATAATGGCGGAGCCATTCTTGCCTACGACAGTAGCCATCAGCCCAAACACGCCATAGGGAGTAAATTCAAGTACCATATTGGTCAGATACCCCATCACATCTTTCCCTACACGGAAAATATTCAGGAGCGGCTCCCCTTTCTTCCCCATTTTCATCAGGCAAAATCCCAGCAGCAGGGCAAAGAAAATAATCTGCAGCAGGTTCTGTTCTGCTAAAGAGTTAAACGGATTGGATGGGATGATATTCACCAGCGTGCCGATGAGAGAGACATCCTTTCCCGCTTTTTTCACCGGAGCGATTGTATTGGATAAATCCACCCCGGTTCCCACATGGAACAGATTGGCGAAAAATAATCCCACCACAATGGCGGCAGCAGTAGAAATGAGAAAACTGGCAACAGTCTTAGCGCCCATACGGCCTAACTTTTTCCCGTCTCCCACATCAGCAGCGGCGACCACCAAAAGACACAGTACCATAGGCGCTACCACCATAGTCAGCAGGCGGGTTAGAATCGTCCCTAATGGATTTAATACTGCTGCCTTCGGTCCAAAAATCAGCCCTACTGCAATTCCAAGTACAAATCCTATCATAATCCGCGTAAACAAACTCCACTTATTCCACCGTTTTAAGAACAACCCCATTTTTCTCCCTCTTTCTTCCTAACCAATTTTTGTCAATACCTGCTTACACAAAACGGCACACATGGTCCACCGCAATATCAGAGAAACCAAAGGCTTCTGCCTTCGTTAATTTCCCATTGGCTACCTGCTGCAGTACATCAACCAGTTCCCGCCCCATCTGCTGATAAGTTTTTTCGCCCCGGATAATTGCGCTTAAATCTACATCCATATTGTCTTCCATTTTCCGGTACGTCTGCCCATTTGCCGTGACTTTCAGCACGGGAACAATGGCATTTCCTGTAGGAGTGCCCCGGCCAGTAGTAAAAACTACGGCTTGACAGCCGGCTGCCACCATGCTGGTCACCGAAGAAATATCATACCCGGCTGTATCCATCACCAATGCACCTTTTTGGGTAGGTTTCACAGCCTGCTCCAAGACTTCCTGAATGGGGCGGGTTCCTCCTTTGCGGATACAGCCCAGGCTCTTTTCATCCAGCGTAGAAAGTCCGCCTGCCTTGTTTCCCGGTGTGGGCTGTCCAGCACGGCAATCCTGACCGGCCCCGGCCAAGTGCTTTTCATATGCTTCGCAAACTTGGATAATCTGGTTATGAATTTCCGGAGTAGCTGCTCGTTTGGCCAGAATATGTTCTCCTCCAATCCATTCTATGGATTCGCTCATCATACTGGTTGCCCCCAGGTCTACCAGAATATCACTGGCTTCCCCCACTGCTGGGTTACTGGCAATACCGCTGGTAGCATCAGAGCCCCCACATTCAATCCCTAAGAAAAATTCCGACATGGGGAACAGCTCTTTTTGCTGCATACCCGCAGCCTGTGCCATATCCCGTGCTGCCCGCGTGGCTTTTTCAATCGTTTTCAGCGTCCCTCCTTCATCCTGGATACCAAAATCCACCACCGGTTTAGAGGTCATTGCCCGGATTTTATCTCCTAGTTCTTTATGTCCTACCGTTTCGCATCCCAACCCAATAATCACAACGCCATATACATTGGGATTGCAGGCAAATCCCGTCAACACTTTCTGACTCATGGCAGTATTGGCCGCCACGTCGCTGCACCCTGTATTAAAAACAATATTAACAGCACCACGCACCTGACTTGCTACAACCCGGGCACTTTCACTGCCACAAGCACAGGTTGGCAGAATCAGCACGTGATTCCGGATCCCTGGCCGCCCTTCTGCCCTGCGGTAACCCCAAAACTCCATAGTCTTTAGGGACGGATCGCCGGCCGACTGGATAGCTTCCGTTTTCCAAGTAGTATCCACCATCTCATTTTCATAGTGGCGGGGTACACTTTTTAAATTCTGGTCCGAGACCCAATGTCCTTTGGCCACGGCCTGAACTAATTTTCCTAAGCTTTCCCCATATTTGATAATCTCTTCCCCAGCTGCCAAATCTCTCAAGGCGATTTTATGGCAGTAAGGAATTTTATCTTCTGCTGTAAGAGTCTTTGCCGCTCCTTGCTCTTGATAACAAACTTCATTTCCCGCAGAAACTTCTTCCACGCAAGTCACCACATTGTCCTTAGAATCCATAAGCAACGCATTGATTTTCATTTCTTCCCCTCCCGCTTTCTTAATTTTCTGATAATATGATATCCATTATGCTTCATAAGTTCAATTTTGTGTTGTTTACAGTAGTATAAATATTATTTATACTATATAAAAAAGAAGGGAGTGAGGACAATGGAACTAGAGTATGAATATATCCTGACAGTATGCGAAACCGGCAGTTTTTCCAAAGCAGCAGAAAAATTGCAGATGACCCAGCCTGCGCTGAGTATGGCTATCCATAAAGCAGAAGTTCGTATCGGGCGTCCCTTGTTTGATCGGAAAAAGCGCCCATTACAGCTAACTGTAGCAGGAAGAATCTATATAGCAGGAATCACGCAAATTAAACATGTGGAAGAAGGCATGCAGCGCCAAATCCAAGACTTGGACCAACTGCTTACTGGTTCGCTCAGTATCGGAGGGTCCCATTACTTAAACGCCAGGATTCTGCCGCCCGTCCTTTCCGCTTTTAATAAGCAGTATCCCGGTATTCATTTGCATCTTTTGGAAAGCAGTGCGGCACAGCTTGCAGCTATGCTTAAAGAACAAACTGTAGATTTAACATTTAGCTGTGACCCGGTTTTTCTCCAACAATTTAAACGCTACAGCGTATTCCACGACCAGATTCTCCTGGCAGTCCCGGCAGAGGATGCTTTTAATCAGCAATATGCCACCTATACCTTGACTGCACCCCAGATTCTGGTTGGAAAACATCTGGAGAAAAATTGTCCTCGTCTGCCGCTTGCATCTCTTTCCCAGCTTGCCTTTATTTTGTTAAAGCCAGGAAACAATCTCCATGACCGGGTAGGAGAATTTTTCCAAGAAGCCCATATCATGCCCCAGATCAAGCTGGAAATTTCCCAAATCGTTACGGCCTATCACCTGGCGGCAGCGGGACTGGCCGCTACCTTTATTTGTGACCGCGTGGTAGGAAAAGACTCGTCTTCTCTTCGGTTTTACGCCTTGGACGCACCTCATACAGACCGGGAATTTTACATTCTGCGCCCCCATACAGCCTATATGCCCAGAGCAGCCCGCGCCTTTATTGCTTTCTGCCGGAAAGAATTAGCTTAAAGGGCAAAAAAATACCAGCGTTTTAGCGACGCTGGTATTTTTTTGCTCGTATTATTTTTTCCAAATGGCTTCTGCTTTTTTGATGTTGTCCCGGATGGACTGGCAGCAGGCTAAGAATTCTTCTTTTTCGTTATCAGGGAGATTGTATTCCATCACCTGTTCCGCACCGTCTGCTCCGATTACAGCCGGGCAGCCGCAGTAAATATCGTCGACACCGTATTGTCCGGAAAGATGGACGCTGGCAGGCATGATCTTCTTGGCATCGTGATAGACCAACGAGGCCAGGGTTACAGCGGTAGCAGCAATTCCGTATTCGGTGCATTGCTTTCCGGCAAAGGTAACCCAGCCGCCTTTAATGGTCCGCTCTTTGATTTCTTCTTTATCGAAAACAAAGCGGGGATCTTTTTCCATTTCCACAAGGGGTTTCGCACCAAACCGCACCAAGGACCAGGGCACCATCTGGTGGTTGCCGTGCTCTCCCATCATATAAGCGGTAAAAGCATGATGATCCAATCCGGTCTGTTGGGAAATGGCGCTCACCAGCCGTGAAGTATCCAACCCGGTGCCGGTGCCAAACACATGATTATACGGCAGACCGCTGAGTTTTTGAATCAAATCCGTAATCACATCGCAGGGATTGGTGATATTGATAAAGATCCCTTTAAAACCGCCGGCCATGATTTTGGGAATATAGTCCTTCACCTGGGCCGCAGTAAAATGCATCTCATCATCCCTATCCAGCGAGTTGATCAGCAAAGTAATCTTCCCCACTGCGTTGATAATGATATCGCAGTCAGCCAGTTCTTCATAGGAGGCAATCACATAATCCACTTTGTGGGGCATGTAAATGACTGCATCCATACAGTCCTGCCGTTCACTTTTGGCCTTCTGCTCATTGAGATCGCACAGCTTCACCACATCTGCCACACCGGTAAGCCCCAAAGTATAGGCCACATGGGCGCCCACGTGGCCCAAACCCACAACACCAACTACTCTCTTTTTAAAGCTCATACTCATCAACCTTCCCTTGTATGCTGTATGCTATTAATGGTGACTATATCACCAAAATTATGCTTTGGCAACATTTTCATACACATCAGGAAGAAATTGACTAGCTTTTTATTTATTTTTGTTACAATGCTTACGATTGGGATTGCGAGGGAACCAACCTTTTTCCACCCGTTTTTCCTGCTGGAACAGTTCCACGATGCTCCACAAAAAGGTCATTCCCAAAATGGCCCATAGACCGCTTTCCAAGTCGCTTGCGGAAAAAAGGGAATAGCCCAACGCCATCACTCCCAGCGCCAGGAACAGCGGCCAGATGTTTTTGGAGAAATAATACTCTCCTTTAATGACCACCACATGGAATGCTCCAATCAGCACAAAGGTGAATGCTCCCATTGCCAAGCCAAATGTATTCATGATGCATTATATCCATCCCGGTCTCGCTGCTACTTATTTGACGTTAATCCGGCCTGCGAATATAGTCCCTGTGGATACATCCAGCGTGACCATGTCCCCATTCTCCACTGTGTCCATGGCGTCTTTGGCTCCCACAATAACAGGAATACCGTAATTAATGCCAATAATAGCTGCAGGAGAGGTAAAGCCCCCTTCTTCCGCAATAATCCCGCCGGCCTGGGCCGCGGTTGTCCCCATTTCATTTTCCAGGGCCGCCACACACAGAATCATTCCCGGCTTGAATTTAGCCAGATCGGATTTCTTTTCTACTTTGCACACAATGCCGCTGGCGGGTTTCTTACCAATACCCTGCCCACGGGTTATTTTTCTTCCCACATTGATCACCCGGATTAAATTCGTACTGCCCACTTTGCCTACTGCGCGGCCAGCTGTAACTACTACGGAATCCCCTTTGTGGAGTAGCTCTGCTTTCATAGCACGATCCAAAGAATCTTCAATCAAGGCATCGGAATTCGATTCCTTGCCGCCTTTTAACGGCGTTACGCCCCAATATAACGTCATGCGCCGTAAACTTTCGTCCAGGGGAGACACAGCCACCACAGGCGCTTTAGGACGATATTTTGCTACCATCCGGGCAGTGTATCCGCTTTCTGTGATGGGCATAATGGCATTGGCTTCCAGTTCCTGGGCAATCTGCACTGTTGCATGGCTGATGGCAGCCGTGGTCTGAATCTGTTCTCCCATACCTTTATGTTCAAACACCTTGACATAATCAATGGCTCTTTCTGTGCGTTTAGCAATACGGGCCATGGTCTGCACTGCTTCCAGCGGATATTTCCCAGAAGCGGTTTCCCCGCTGAGCATAATGGCATCCGTGCCGTCAAAAATGGAGTTAGCTACGTCACTGGCCTCGGCACGGGTTGCATGATAATTGCTGATCATGCTTTCCAGCATTTGGGTCGCCGTGACTACTGGTTTTCCCAGTGCGTTGCATTTAGCGATAATCTCTTTTTGGACAATGGGCACATCTTCCATGGGGATTTCTACGCCCAAATCGCCCCGGGCCACCATAATCCCATCGCACACTTCCAGGATGGCATCAATATTGTCCACGCCTTCCTGATTTTCGATTTTCGCCAGAATCCCCATATGGGAACCCAGACTTTCTAGAAGCCGGCGAATTTGCAACGCATCATGAGCATTGCGGACAAAGGACGCTGCTACATAGTCCATCCCCTGCTGGGCAGCAAAAGTAATATCCGATACGTCCGCTTCACTCAAAAAGGGCATTTTCAAAAAGGCCCCTGGCACGGCCACCCGTTTCCGGGAAGAGATTTCTCCGCCATTGGTTACAACGGTCCGAATCTCCGTATCCGTGGTAGAAACCACTTCCAAGGTCTCTTTCCCATCATTCAGCCAGATGGTATCCCCTTTTTTCACGTCCTGAGGCAGCCCTTTATAATTGACATGAGCTTTTTCCACGGTGCCTTCCACATCTTCCGTGGTCAGTGTAAAGGGTTTGCCTTCTTCCAGCAGTACAGCATCGTCCTTAAACAGGCCCAGCCGCATTTCCGGTCCTTTGGTATCTGCCACATAGCCGATAATCCGCCCGGTTTCTTTTTCTGCTTCTTTCAAAAGCTGCAACCGGGTAGCACATTCCCCATGGGTTCCATGGGAAAAATTAAACCGGGCCAGATCCATTCCGGCATTAATCATATTGACCAGCAGCTCTTTTTTATCGGTAGCCGGTCCCAACGTACAGATAATTTTTGTTTTCTTCATAAAAAGTCCCCCTCTAAGACTTTTCTCTAAAAAAAGTCCGGACTCTCACAGCCCGGACTTTTTTCCTATGAAATTATACCTTAGGATTCCTTGAACGCTTTGATCTTGTTGGTCAACAGCGGCAGAATCTTCAGGGCATCCCCAACAATACCATACTTGGAGATTTCGAACATCGGAGCATCCGGATCCTTGTTAATGCAGACAATGGTATCGGATTTGCTCATACCAGCTTTGTGCTGTACAGAACCGGAAATACCGCAGGCAAAGTAGATTTTCGGGGTTACCGTCTTACCGGACTGCCCAACCTGCCGCGGGTGTTCCACGAATCCTTCATCCACAGCTGCACGGCTGCCGCCAACGGCACCGCCCACTGCATGAGCCAGATCATACAGAAGCTTAAAGTTATCTTTGGCTTTCATGCCACGGCCGCCGGAGCAAACAAACGGTGCATCATCAATGGCCATTTCGCCTTCAGACACCACTTCATCTCTGCGGGTGCAGGTAACCCGGTCTTCCACCTGGTTCTTTAATTTGTATTCAATCACTTCGCCCTTCCGGCTGGCATCTGCTTCCGGAGCTTTGAAGGTCTTAGGACGAACCGTTCCCATTTGCGGACGGAATTCTTTGCACAGAATGGTAGCCATAATGTTACCGCCGGCAGCAGGACGAGTCCATTCAATCAGGCCGTCTTCTTCAGCATTCAGCACCGTGCAGTCAGCACACAGACCGGTATTGACTCTCGCAGCAACGCGGGGGCCCAGGTCACGGCCATCGTTGGTGGCGCCGATGAATACGGAGGACGGTTGGTATTCATGAATCATTTCCACAAATGCATTGGTGTACAGATCTGTGGAGTAATATTCGAATTTAGGATCTTCACAAACGTAAACCAGGTCAGCGCCATGGGCAATCAAATCCTGGGGCACGTCTTTTTTATCGTTGGTAATCAGCACAGCGGCCAATTGCTGGTTGCATTTATCGGCCAACTTGCGGCATTCGCCCAACAGTTCATACACAACATGAACAGGCTGGCCTTTGAAATGTTCAGCATAGACCCATAAGTTTTTTTCGTTACCGGTCTTTAAACCTTTTACCTCTGCCATTTATACCCTACCTCACTTCGTAATAATTTTGTCTTCGGTCAGCTTCTTGACCAGTTTGTCAACGGCAACTTCCGGATCTTCGTCAGTGACAATAAATCTGTCGCTCACTTGGGTTACTTTCGGAGTGAAGCTCTTCATAACCTGGGTCGGAGAACCTTTTTTACCGATGATTTCCGGATCAATCTGCAGATCGGCAGCCGTATAGGAAGGGATCTCAGCCTTTCTGGCTTTCAGTTTGCCTTTGATGCTGGCAAAACGCAGATCCTTGCTCCGCATTACAGTTACCACGCAGGGCATCTTCATGGTAAAGGTCATGGACATCTTTTCGTTGTCTCTGTCTACAACAACGGTATCGCCGTCCATTCTTACTTTCAATGCAGCGGTCACTTGCGGCAGATCCAGGTGCTCAGCGATTTCCGGCCCTACTTGGGCGGTATCACCATCAATAGCCTGACGGCCGCACAGGATCAGATCAGGAACGCCCAAATGTTTGATGGCGTTGGCCAGGGCAGCAGAAGTAGCCAGCGTATCGGCACCGCCGAAAGCTCTGTCACTGATCAGGATGGCTTCATCTGCGCCAACTGCCAGGCAGTCTTTCAAAACGTTTTCTGCTTGCTTGGGCCCCATGGAAATAACCGTTACATGAGCTCCCAGTTCGTCCTTCAGTTCCAGAGCAGTTTCCAGAGCGTACTGGTCATACGGGTTCATGATGTTGGTCACACCATCTCTGATAAGGGTGTTTTTTACCGGATCAATTTTCATTTCAGCGGTATCCGGCACCTGTTTTACACATACAATGATGTTCATTGCAAAGCGACCTCCTAATAATTCTTTTGTTCAAAACCATACATTCCGATTGTAACACGGATTTCACCTGTATGCAAGGAAATTTATCAGTGTTATATTTCAGTGCCTATAATATTTTTATTATGATGCGGTAAGGATTCCGTTTTAACGAAATGCCCCTGCCCCCAGTACCAGTTCCACCGCCTCTTTAAGTCCTGGCGTGTCTCTCCCCACCCAAAACCGGGGGGCGGTGCGGATGACTTTTCCTGTATCTTCTACATGGAGAAAGACCGGGCTGCGGCCGTGAAAAGCAGCGAAAATCCCGCTGAGCTCCTGCTGAACCGCAGACGTATTTTTCCCAGCGCCGATGGTTAAATGTACTTCTTTTTCCGGCATGCGCAGCGGCTCCACGGCATTGGCAAAAATCCGGGGCTGCTCTTCATCCAGTTTGAGTATCCCTTCCACCAGTACCACTTTGTCGTTATCAATATATCTGGCGCTGCCCACATAGGAGCGTGGAAAAACAAGTACACTAATGCTGCCGCTCAAATCTTCCAGCAGAAAACTTGCCATCCGTTCCCCGTTTTTTGTGGACCGGACACGCAGTTCGGAAATAATGCCCCCTGTCACAATTTTTCGCCCATCTACCATCTCAGGCGGTGCGCATTTTGCAATGGGCGTCACCTGCTGCAGGCTCTCCCGATAGCGTTCCAGCGGATGGCCGGTAACATAAAATCCCAATAACTCTTTTTCTTCCCGCAAGATCTCTTCCTGAGGAATTTCCGGCAGGTCCGGAATGGAAATTGCCCCAGTAGCGGCTAATTCTTCTTCCCCAAAAAGCCCGATTTGTCCGGTGGCCCGATCCCGCTGCTCGGCCTGTGCCGCATCCATGGCCGCATCCATAATAGCCAGCATCTGACTGCGGCGCAGCCCAAATCCGGAGAAACTGCCGCTTTTAATCAAGGCTTCTACCACGCGCTTATTCACTTTGGCGGCATCCACACGGCGGATAAAGTCAAAGAAGTCTTTAAAGCGTCCGCCTTTTTCCCGTTCCTGCAGAATTACGGTCACTACCGTTTCTCCTACTGTTTTAATAGCGCCCAGGCCAAAGCGGATATCCTTCCCGTCCACAGCAAACCCCGCCTCACTGGTATTAATGTCCGGCGGAAGCACGTGAATCCCCATATCCCGGCAGACACCGATATACCAGCTCACCTTGTCGGCTACCGTAATGACGCTGTTTAAAAATGCAGCCATGTATTCCAGCGGATAATTGGCCTTTAAATAGGCTGTCTGGTAAGCAACCAGGGCATATGCCGCCGAGTGGGATTTGTTAAACCCATAGCCGGCAAAATGCTGCAGCAGGGCAAAGATTTTTTCGCCCAATTCCCGGTTAATATTATGCAGTTTTTCGGCCCCGTCCAGGAAGCGTTCTTTCATGCTGTCCAGAACTTTGGCCTTCTTTTTACCCATGGCCCGGCGCAGGATATCGGCTTCCCCCAAGGTAAAACCACCCAGGGCAGAAGCGATCTGCATCACCTGTTCCTGATACAAAATTACCCCATAGGTATCTGCTACAACGGGTTCCATCAGCGGATGTAGCACCTGGGCCGTCCGTTTGCCGTGACGGCCGGCAATAAAATCTTCTGCCATGCCGCTGCCCAAGGGGCCTGGACGATATAAGGCCACCAGCGGGATCAAATCTTCCATACCCTCAGGATGGAGCTGTTTCATCAGCCGCGTCATCCCATCGGATTCCATCTGGAATACCGCCGCCGTGTCCCCTTCCTGCAGCATCCGGCAGGTTTTTAAATCATGCAGGTCCAGATGTTCCAGATCCACATCAATTTGTTTGCTTTTTTTTATATTTTTTACCGCATCATCCAGCACGGTCAAGGTGCGCAGCCCCAACAAGTCCATTTTCAAAAGCCCCAGGCTTTCGGAGCGGTCCTTGTCGTACTGGGTGCAGATATATTCGTGCTCATCATCGCTGCTGCTGGTAATCTGCAGCGGCACGTAATGGGTCAGCTCTCCCGGCGTAATGATCACACCGGCTGCATGGGTGGACGTATGCCGCGGCATCCCTTCCACCTTTTGCGCGTAGTCCAGCAGCTGGGCAATATTGGGATCCCTGTCCCGCATATCCCGCAGTTCCTTGCTGCCGTCCAAAGCCCCCTGAAGCGTCGTGCCGGGTGTATTGGGAATCAATTTGTTGACCTGATTGACCACGTTCAGAGGAATTTCCATGGCCCGCCCTACATCTTTAATTGCCGCCTTGGCAGCCAGCGTTCCAAAGGTAATGATCTGGGCTACATGGGTTTCTCCGTATTTTCTGGCCAGGTAGTCCACCACCAGATGGCGCTTCACATAATCAATATCCGTATCAATATCCGGCATACTGACTCGCTCTGGGTTAAGGAACCGTTCAAAAATCAGGTTGTATTTCAAAGGATCAATATTGGTAATTCCCGTTAAAAAGGCCACAATACTTCCCGCAGCACTGCCTCTGCCCGGCCCTACAGGGATATCATGGGTGCGGCTGTAATTAATAAAATCCCAGACAATCAGAAAATATCCGGAATACCCCATCTGCTTGATGATTCCCAGCTCGTATTCCATCCGTTTCCGTGCGGTTCCATCATCGTGAGGGTAGTGAGAAGCAAAACCCGCCTCGCAAAGTTTGCGGAGATAGCCATCCATGGTTTCCCCTTCCGGCAGAGGAAATTCCGGTAGCAGCAGGTGTCCAAATTCCAATTGCAAATTGCAGCGTTCTGCGATTTCCAGGGTAGTATCCAGGGCTTCCGCATCCTCTGGAAAAGCCGCTTCCATTTCCTCCCGGCTTTTTAAATAATAGGAGTCGTTGTTAAATTTCAGCCGCTGGGGATCCAGAAAACGGGCGTTAGTCTGAATGCACAGCAAAATATCCTGTCCCTGAGCATCATCCCGCTTCACGTAATGTAAATCATTGGTCGCCACCAATTTAACATGATGCTTTGCCGCCAGGGCATGCAGGGCTTCTCGCACTGTCCGTTCTTCCGGCAGCCCATGATTTTGGATTTCCAGGTAGTAATGCTCCGGGCCAAAAATATCCAGGTATTCCAGCATGCATTTTTCAGCCGTTTCCAGTTCCCCTCGGAGAATATGCCGGGGTACTTCCCCCGCCACACAGGCAGACAGGCAAATCAGCCCCTCATGATACTGGCGCAGTAAGTCCTTGTCAATCCGGGGTTTAAAATAAAATCCTTCCACTTCCGCCACGGAAACCAGCTTCATTAAATTCTGGTAGCCGGTATAATTTTCTGCCAGCAGGATCAAGTGGTACAACTTGCTCCGATTTTCCAGGTTCTTTTCCAAATGAGAACCGGACGTAATATAGACTTCGCAGCCGATAATGGGTTTAATGCCTTGCTTTTGGCACTCCTGATAAAATTCAATGGCGCCATACATCACGCCGTGATCCGTTATGGCAAGCGCCGGCATCCCGAGTTCCTTGGCATAGCGCACCAGCTCCGGAATCCGGCAGGCCCCGTCCAGGAGGCTGTACTGGGTATGGGTGTGCAGATGGACAAACTGTCGGTTCATAGTGGATCTCCTCAAAAATTCGCAAAAAGACCCACCCATACGGGTGAGCCTTTTATATTACGCATGAATAGCATCTACATGTTCTGGCAAATACATGGTCACTTCTGGAGAAATTTCCGTCTCCGTCGCACCAATCGTATAGGCCACGCCGGCCAGATAATCCTGTGCCCGGGTTTTATCTTCTGTTTCCAGATCGTTCAGGCAAAGCAGAAGGCCTCTGCCTTCTAGCAACAATTGCCCGTAGGAAACAATTTCTTCCAAGCTGCCCGGTGTACGCAGGCATAAATTCATGGTGGGGGTATCAAGCACCATAAGATTGCTCCGCTGCTCTTCTTGGGGCGGCTTCTTTCCGGAACGAAAATGGGCAAACATATGACACGCTCCTCCCTTTCATGGACTTACGTTTTTATTGTACCTCACAGGCGGGGAAAAACACAAGGGTGACGAATTTATACTCTGGCATTCCGTGCTCTGGTACGAGCCCGGTCCAGACGGGAGAGGACACGTTTCCGCATCCGGATGCTCTTGGGGGTTACTTCCACAGTTTCATCATCATTTACATGTTCCAGAGCGCCTTCCAGGGAGAAGGTCTGCGGGGGTACCAGACGGACAGCTTCATCGCTGCCGGCAGCCCGCATGTTGGACACATGTTTTTTCTTGCAGGGGTTGACATCCATATCATCTTCCCGGCTGTTTTCCCCTACGATCATGCCTTCGTAAACTTCTTCGCCCGGATTGACAAACATAGTCCCTCTGGCCTGGCATTTATCAATGCCATAGGCAGTGGTAGTTCCGTTTTCAAAAGCAACCAGGCTGCCCCGGGTACGGCCCGGAATATCTCCTTTGAATTCGCCCCAGCCAGCAAATACATGGTTCATAATGCCATTGCCTTTGGTATCCGTGAGGAACTGGTTCCGGAAACCGATCAGGCCACGAGCCGGAATCAAAAAGTCCATCCGGAGATAGCCGGCCATTTCCGTCATATTCTGCAGCTCCGCTTTCCGGATACCCAGCCCTTCCATCACAGCGCCCATGAAATCCTGGGGCACTTCAATGGTCAGCGCTTCCATCGGTTCCAGCAGTTTGCCATTTTGGTCCCGTTTCATAATAACGGTAGGTTTTCCTACCTGCAGTTCAAACCCTTCCCGCCGCATGGCTTCAATCAGCACGGACAAATGCAGTTCGCCACGGCCGCTGACTTTAAAGGTATCGGCGCTGTCCGTATCTTCCACCTTCATAGAAACGTTGGTTTCCACTTCTTTGTACAGACGGTCACGCAGGTGACGGCTGGTAATAAAGTTGCCTTCTCTTCCGGCAAAGGGGCTGTCGTTAACGGAGAACGTCATGGACAGCGTAGGTTCATCTACTTTGATGCCAGGCAGTTTCTCCGGCTGGTTCACATCCGCAATGGTATCCCCGATTTCCGCATCGGATAAACCAATCAGGGCAATAATATCCCCCGCCTGGGCTTCCGGCACTTCTGCCCGTTTTAAGCCTTCGTAGGTGTACAAGCGGCCAATTTTTTCGTTGGTAGTTTTCTCATCATGCATCAGGCAGATGGTTTCCCCGTTGTGAATGGTCCCGCGAACCACACGGCCCACCACGATTTTACCCACGAAATTATCGTGGTCCAGGGTATTGACCACCATCTGCAGCGGCGCATCCACATCCACATCCGGCGCCGGAATGCTGTCGATAATCGTACGGAAGAGAGGTTCCAGGTTGGTACTTTCCTCATCCATGGACAGTTTGGCAATGCCCTTTTTGGCAGAAGCATACACCACGGGGAAATCCAGCTGGTCATCGCTGGCATTCAGTTCAATGAACAGATCCAGGACTTCGTCCACCACTTCATCCACCCGCTGATCCGGACGGTCAATTTTATTGATCACAACCACCGGTTTCAGCTGGTGTTCCAGTGCTTTCCGCAGTACATACTTGGTCTGGGGCATGGGCCCTTCATAGGCATCTACCAGCAGCAGCACGCCGTCCACCATGTTCAGAACCCGTTCCACTTCGCCGCCAAAGTCAGCGTGCCCCGGTGTGTCCAGAATATTGATCTTGCAGCCATCGTGAATTACGGAAGTATTTTTTGCCAAGATGGTAATGCCGCGTTCCCGTTCCTGATCATTAGAGTCCATAACGCGTTCCTGCACCACCTGATTGGCACGGAAAATCCCGCTCTGCTTCAGCATGGCATCTACCAGCGTGGTCTTACCATGGTCTACGTGGGCGATGATGGCAATATTACGCAAATCATTTCTAATCATATAAGCCTGTTCCCCTCTTATTACAGATAAATCAAGAGGATGCTCGTCAAAGAAGCATCCTCCGTATCGTTCTACCTTGATTTTGACTTATATATTATATGCTTTCTCCTATACAATGTCAAATTCTTTACGTCATTTTAGGCTTGCTCTTTTTTCGCCAGTTCCGGCAGGATGAGTCCAATGCCAATTAAGACCAGGGGTGTCAGGATGTTCAGCGTAAACTGGAAAGTCCAGGTATCGGTTCCCGGCTGCACACCCCGGGGGAACATGCCCATGGCACAGGCAAAGGCAGTAAAGGCAAAGCACCAGAAACCCGCCAGCATACCCAAAGTCTTGTTCTTAATAAAGTGATATTCCGAAACAAATTTTTCCGCGTGCTTTTTCAGCATCATGTAGGCAAAGAACACCCACAAATACCGCAGAGGCATACAAACTGCGTTCAGGCGGATCAGCCAGTTGTACAAGCTGGTCATATCTCCAATGCCAAGGGCCGGAACAATGAGCAGGATGGTGACCAGGACAGCCGTCAGCTTGTAGCCGGTGACAGGAATCCCATTGGCGTTAATTTTGGTAAAGGTCTTGGGAACGAACCGGGCGTCCACGTCCGCCAGCAGGATTTTGATCGGAGCATCGATGGAAATTGCCAGGGTAGCAGCCTGTCCCAGCGCATTACAGATAGCATAAATCACCACAAAGGCATTGCCGATTCCGTAATACTGCCCCAGCTTGGCAAAGCTGTAATAGGCGCCGTTCATCATCAGATCTTTGGGAATATTGTTGTGGTCAAACATAAGGCCCATGGCAAAGGTGCCCAAGAGCGCCGTCACAGCAACCATGGTAGCCATAAAAATCATAGAAGCAGGATACTCAGAAGACGGTTTCCGCAAATTGTTGACGTAGGGGCTCAGCCGTTCGCAGCCGCCTACGGCAAAGACCAGGATTCCCAGCGTCGTCATATAGTCAAAGTCAAACGTGGGCATCAGCGTATCCCAATCCAAATTGTAGGTAAAAGTTTGGGCCGTGGTCAAATGCGGCGCTGCCAGCGCCAGAAGAATATAGAGGATGGACATGACAAACATAAAGCTCCCTGCCAAGGCCCCAATCCGTTTCAGCGCCGTAACGCCTTTAGAAGCGTACCACAGGAAAAAGAAGAAAATAATAACCGCAATACTTTGCAGTACGATGGGGCTCATCATTTTGGCCAAGGTGCCGTTGCCCAAAACCGCCCACCCGAAAGCGATGAGAATATTCTGGGGTTTTTGTGCCAAATAGGGCATGTGAACAATCCAGTAGGTCCAGCAAGCAAAATATGCCAGTTTCGCACCCGTGGTAGAACGGATCCAGGACGAAACGCCCCCTTTGCTTTCCTTAAAGGTGGAGCCCATTTCCCCGACCATAAGCACATAGGGAATAAAATACAGAGCGAACATGAGGATCCAGGAAACCACTGCCTTGAGTCCTTGGTTGGCGTATCCATTTACAATGTTTCCGAATCCCCAGACCGAAGTAAACGTCATCAGTCCCAGGGCTTTCCAGGATAAGAGTTTGTTGCCGTCACGCAAGCTTTTTTCCTTGCTTTCCATTGCCGCGCCTCCTTATGAAATAATATTGCTGCAACCATTATACCATAGGAGTGTCTTTCCTGTGTAGACATAAAATAAAAAAGCAGGATTAAAGAAAGCGGTTTCTACAGATGCTCCACCATATATTCCACGATGGCGGCACAATGGCGGGCTGCTTCGGCAGCAAACTGCGGATAGTTGGCTTCTTCGCTTTCGTCGGCTTTATCGGAAATGGCCCGTAAAATTACAAAGGGCAGACCGTTCAGGTAAGCAGCCTGGGCGATGGCAGCGCCTTCCATTTCAGTACATTCTGCAGAGAAAAATGTCTGCAATTCTTTTTTCTTCTCCGGCGTGGAAATAAACTGATCGCCGGAAATAATCTCCCCTTCTTTTACAGCTATTTCTGGTGCCACTTGTTTAACTGCTGCCACAGCAGCCTGCCGCAGCGCAGGATCCGCGGGAAATAAAACCGTCCCCATCTGGGGCACTTCTCCCCTGGCATAGCCAAAATAAGTGGCATCCACATCATGATAGCGGGCTGCCGTAGAGACCACAATATCCCCGATATTGAGAGCATTGTCCAAAGACCCTGCTACACCGGTATTCACCACATGGGTCACCTGAAAATGATCTACCAGGATTTGCACGCAGAGCGCCGCATTCACTTTAGCAATGCCGCTTTGCACCACGACCACAGGGGTAGAACCGATGGTTCCGGCACAAAAATGCATTTTGGCACAATCGTAGGTTTCCGTTATCGTCATATGTTCTTTTAACAGGGCCACTTCTACTTCCATGGCGCCAATAATTCCAATTTTCACAAAAACTCCTTCTTTCTTTTATATTTTGGCATAGCAAAGGGCGGTCTGTTGGCCGCCCCTGTTTTTATATTATTTTCCCTCGGCCTTTACTTTCCGGCGTGATAGGCTACCCCTGTCTCTGCTGCCATTTTCAGTTCATATTCTCCATATACATACTGACTTTGTCTATTGATATCGGCAGTATTTCCCTCTTGGATGTCGTTATTATCAGCCCACATCTCACACTGCATCATAACCGTTTGTACTGCATCATCCATACCTTCCGGCGGATACCTGTGTCGTCTCAGGAGTCTCTTAATCATCATACGCATCTTGGCTCTGGCCGATTCGCGTTTTTGCCAATCAATGGTTCGATTTTTTCGGAGAGTATCGGTAAGCTCTTTTGTAATAGCGATAAGTTCGTCATTTTTATAAAAATCTTTTATGGCCTGTGGTTTAGTGAGTGCATCGTAGAAAGCCAGTTCAGCTTCGGAAAGCCCCATTTCATCCCCGGCTTCATGAGCATCACGAATTTGCTTTGCCATCTTCAGTAATTCCTGAATAACTTCCTCATTGGTAAGCATTCCGTTCAAATACCGGTTCATGACGCCTTGGATAATTGCACTGAATTTTTCAGATTTAACAACGTTTGTCCGCCTATAAACCTGTACCTGGTCGGCTATTAATTTTCTCAAAAGTTCCACCGCCAGATTTTTCTCTTTCATCTTCGCGATTTCCTCAAGGAACTTGGGAGCAAACAAAGAAAAATCTTCTTTGACGTCAGAAAACAGGTTAATAACACCGGTGCTCTTAATGCTGGATTTTAGAAGTTCGTTGATACGCGTATTCATTTCGGTCAAAGAAATCTTGTTATTTTCCCCCCTATTCATTAACCGCATAACAAGTACACGAACCGATTCAAAAAAGGCTGCCTCTATCCGCAAGTTACGTTCCACCAGAGAAGCACACAGAGATAAGGCCTGTCTCAGCAGCAAAGCTTCCCGGATGAAACCCTCTCGTTTAGTTTCTTCGTCAGGAGCTACTATAAAGTTAACCGCTCCGGTAATAGCCTTAGAACGCTCTAAATCAGTTCCATTGATAAATTTGGAATAGTCATACCCATGGAATAAATCCTGGCAGATGGACAGTTTCTCCAGAAACTTAGGATAGGCTACTTTAGCGACATCCGTATCCCCGTAGTTTTTCTTATCCCTTACGGTATAGTCGTTCATCGCCTGTTTCAACGCTGATGCTATCCCCACATAGTCTACGACAAGGCCGCCTTCCTTGTCCTTAAACACACGGTTTACACGGGCGATAGCCTGCATCAGGTTATACCCCTGCATGGGTTTATACACATACATTGTCGCAAGAGACGGTACGTCAAAACCGGTCAGCCACATATCCACGACAATGGCTATTTTCATTTCGCTGGTGTTATCTTTAAATTTCTTGGCTAATTCATCCCGATACCGTTTATTTCCAATAACCGACCGCCATTCTTCCGGGTCCTTGTTGCTCTCCGTCATTACAACTTTTACTTTTTCTTTCCAGCCGGGGCGCAATTCTAAAATACGATGATAAATTTTCATGGCAATCGCGCGGGAATATGCCACAATCATCGCTTTTCCCGTTAACAGATCGGCTCGGTAATTTTCATAGTGGTCAATAATATCGCTGACCAGCGAATCAATCGTCGCGTCATTGCCAAGCACTGCTTCCATCTGACCTAATTCTCTTTTGCTTCTTTCTATCACATCCGGATCGGCATTATTCGCCATAGTGTCATATTCCTCGTCAATCCGGCGAAGCGTTTCTTCATCAAATTTCAGCTTGATAACACGGCTCTCGTAGTAAACAGGTCTCGTAGCGCCATCCTCCACAGCCTGCGTCATATCGTAAATATCAATATAATCGCCAAAGACTTCCCTTGTATTTCTGTCTTTAGTGGAAATCGGCGTGCCGGTAAACCCGATATATGTTGCATTAGGAAGAACATCCCTTATAATGCGGGCTGTCCCCACTTTAATCTCCCCGGTTTTAGCGTCTACTTTTTCTTTCAGCCCGTATTGCCCCCGATGGGCTTCGTCAGCCATCACGATAATATTTCTGCGTTCAGAAAGAGGCTCTGATGACTCCTCAAACTTCTGCATCGTCGTAAAAATAATCCCATTGGCTTTTCTGCCATCCAGCCAGTCCTTCAGGCCTATATCATTTTTCCCGGACGTTTCTGTGAGTTTCCGGCAGGTGGCATGCACAGGTTCTTGCCGCAAAAAATCCATACATTTTACAAACTGGCTGTACAGCTGATCATCCAGATCATTTCGATCTGTAATAACAACGATAGTGGGGCTCTCCAGCACATCCTGCAGAAGATGGGCGTAGAAAACCATGGATAGTGATTTACCGCTACCCTGAGTATGCCAAAAAACACCGGCCTTTCCATCGGTGAGTGTGGCATGTTTCGTAGACTCTGCAGCCTTTCGGACAGCAAAATACTGGTGATAACCGGCCAGTATTTTAAACGTATGCAGTCCTTCATTGGAAAAACAGATAAAATTTTTGATCAGATCCAACAGCCGTTCTTTGGCAAACATCCCTTCAAAGAAGGTGTCAAACTGGGCATATTGCGTATTTTCATAACTACCTTCTTTCGTCTTCCATTCCATGAAGCGGTCTTCTCCGGATGTGATCGTGCCCGCCTTGCTAGTCAGATGGTCGCTGATAACGCAGATACAGTTATAGATAAACATTGACGGGATTTCCTGCATATAATTTCTAATCTGCAGATACCCTTCAGAAGCATCTGTCTCCTCCCGTGAAGGCGACTTCAGCTCAATGAGAACGACAGGAAGACCATTTAAGAACAAAAGCACATCGGGACGCTTGTTGCTGTTCTCAATAAACGTCCATTGGTTCGCCACGACAAAGGAGTTATTCTCGGGATTTTTATAATCCGCAATATAGACAAGGCCGGAACGTTCCTCGTCATTTACGAAGTACCGGACTTCAATGCCATGCTGGAGATAGTCCATGAACCGCTGATTCTTCTGAACTAGTTCTCCATTCTCGAAGTTTTTTAGCTTAAAGAGTGCCTCTTTGATAGCATCTTTCGGCAGATCAGGATTCAGCCTTTTGAGCGCAGAAACCAGCTCTTTTTCATGCAAAGGGCTGTAATAATCCCGCTCCAAATCCGGCGCATACACATAGCGGTACCCCAGGTTGCGAAACAACTCTATGATTGAGTTCTCATAATCTGCTTCTGTGTAAAATCCCGCCAAAAGACTCCCTCCTTTGCTTTATCCTACGAATTTAATATCCACTACTACAATAAACAAGAATTTAGAGCAACAAGCACACGCTGTTTTTTCGCATACCTTTTCTTATAATAAATCAGTATTGCCAGCAACCATTGCTGATGTTGCTCTGAACGTCACAGACGGTGTTCATAATACTGTTCATGACGATCCGGACGGTGAGTACCTACTCTTAAGTTGTAAGAACATTAAGGGTGGCTCGTTGAGCATTGGCGCATCGGAACGAAGGATAAATGCAGAAACATTTAAGAAACTTCGAAATCGGACGAATCTCGCCAAAGGGGACGTCCTCATCTCATCAGTAGGGACTGTCGGTGAGTTGTTGCTACTAAATACAGAACCATCTAATTACGAATTTCAGCGTAGTGTTGCTATTATTAAGCCTAATCCTGAGGTTGTAAGCTCAGCATATCTGTATGAATCGCTTGTTTACCAGAAAGCAGAACTAGTAAATGCGGCTCACGGAGCTGTACAACAGTGTCTCTTTATCTCAGATATTGCTGGTTTTCCAATTTGCATTCCACCTTATGACGATCTTCAAAGATTTAACGAGATCGTTACTCCAATGTTTGATGCAATTGCAGCAAACGAAATCGAATCAATTAGACTTGCTGGCTTGCGAGATGCTTTGCTCCCTAAGTTCATGTCCGGTGAACTGGATATCTCCGACATCGATCTTTAAGCTACATATAAATTCTTGTTTATCTGATTATTGAGTTGAATCTGATCATCAATAAGTTTTAAATATTTTCCAATTTTCTTTTGTTCATCAATACCCTCGGGGACACACACTTCTAACGTTTGGATATGATTCCTATTAAGGGTTGGTACTGCGCTTCCGCCTGCATATTGCTTTAAATCCAATGTTTTTAAAAAGTAATAAGCAAATACTGGATCCGTATTTTTATACTCTTTTATGTAGAGGGTTGTGTTATGCGACCATGATTTTCCATAATAAATAAATGGATTTCCTACATTTCCACTTCTTCCAATAGTTACGGATGGTGATGCAGTTGTATATTCATTATGATACCCAATAATCCCATTAGATCCAACCACAGGATACTTTCCTCCGCTCATTGCAGTTTTAGGCAAGTCATGGCCTCTTTGAAAAGTGACTAAATCACCTAATAGGCACTTCTTCCAGACTCCCATCATTCCACTTCCTATCCAATATATTTTCTATGCGCCAACTTCACATTGCTCTGCTTTACCATAGCATACTGAAGCGTCGTATCTATCCGCTTATGGCCAAGCAGCTGCTGCAGCTGTTCTATGGGCATTCCTTTATCAATAGCTTTTGTAGCAAGGGTTCTCCGGAACTTATGGGGATGTACCTTATGAAGGTTCATCCGTTTTCCGATTTCCCGGACTCTTGACTCCACGCCGCCGATTGTAAGCCGTGAACGAGGTGCTTTCAATGTGACAAATAATGCCTCATTGCCATCGTCCCTGCCTGAAAGATACTCTTCCAAATGAATTTTCGTGCGGGCATCAAAGTATACGATCCGTTCCTTATTCCCTTTACCGAGCACTTTGCACTCCCGCTCGTTGAAATTGATATCCGACCGATTCAGCCGTACTAATCCGCCCACACGCATTCCAGTGGACGCAAGTATGTCGATCAGTGCAAGATCCCGTTTTTCATGGCAGCTGTCTCTCATCTTTTCCAGTTCTTCATCCGAATAGGTGTCTTTGATGCTGCTTATGGTTTTCACCTTGTGAATCCGGCGGATTGGGCTTTTGATCAGATATTCCTCATCCTCCAGCCAGGAGAAGAAACTTGACAAGATCCGCCGCACATTGTCAATCGTGACCTGACTGAGATGATTCTGCTGATAGCTGGTCAGATATGATCTCAAGTTCTCCGTTGTAATATGATTTGCTTCCTTGCCGGTCTCCTTCAGCATACGGCAGATCGTGTTCTCATAGTAAACCAGTGTTTTGACAGAACATCCTTCAATCCGCTTGGCTTCCAGAAATCTCTGAAGCAGCTCCTGACTGCTGGCCTTATCCCTGTCGGGCTGTCCTTCCATATACGTCCCAAGTACGGATTCCAGCACCTGCTCCAGTGCTTTTGCCTGCCCATTGTCCAGAAGCGGCAGCATTCTCTGCAGCACATCCTGTTTGATAGCGTCTTTCATGGTATCGTTTCTCCTTCTATATATTTTCCAGAGAACGACACCAACGGCAGTTTCTTTGGGCTATACCTCCCGCCGTTGATGAGAGGTTTTGATCAGGTCTGCTCTGACTCTGCCTGCTGAAGGTAGTAAAACTCCTTCTGTGTTTCGATTTCAGCCCGGAGTTCTTCCTCAGTG
Source organism: uncultured Acidaminococcus sp. (assembly GCA_900554515.1). Classification (GTDB taxonomy): domain Bacteria; phylum Bacillota; class Negativicutes; order Acidaminococcales; family Acidaminococcaceae; genus Acidaminococcus. Next base: position 76,976 of record USHN01000001.1, read on the forward strand.
GGAAGATACAGCTTGTATTTAGAAGCAAAGAGCTGTTCATTGCCATGAAGGACAGAATACCTGGCTATGTCCTCATCAGTATCGGAACATAGGACGATCCCCAGCGTAGGATTTTATCATCCGGCGATTTCTTCAGTTCATCATACATTCGTATATACATATCCATCTGCCCCACATCCTGATGGGTGATTTTCTTTGTTTTCAAATCAATTAAGACAAAGCATTTCAGAATGTAGTTGTAAAACACCAGATCAATATAATACTCTTCTTTGTCCGTATGAATATGCTGCTGCCGTGCCACAAAGGCATAGCCTTTCCCCAGTTCCATCAGGAACTTCTGCAGATTGTCGATAATGCTCTGTTCCAGATCCGACTCATAATAAGACAGATCGTTCTGCATTCCTAAGAACTCTGCAATAACAGGGTTCTTGATAAATTCCAGCTTATTCTGATATCCTGGATTCAACGGCTGCATTTCATGCTGCACGCCGCATATCCCCTGTGTTTTGAGAAGGCGGTAATAGTATTGGGAGGAAACGTTTCTCTGCAATGTGATGGAACTCCACATCTGTTTATATGCCTCTTTGGCATACCAATTCCGGGCGTTTGCGTCCTCAACCTGCGTCAGTATCCGGTAATGCGTCCAAGGGAGCAGACCAGATTGTGCACGAGGCTCGTTCACTTTTCCGCTGTCCAATTGTGCACTAGTCTCGTGCACAATCTCCGGAAACATACGATATACCCGAAGACATTGGTACAAATTTCGCTTGGAATAGCCCCTGCCATACCTGGCTGTCAATTCATTGGACAGCTGCCGAATCACCCGAGCGCCATATTCCGCCCGTTCCTCTCCTTCTAACACTTCCACATTGATTCTTTTTCCGATATACCAATTTCGAAGAACAAGGGTCGCATCCACCGTCCTAAACGCCAGATCCTGTGCTTCTTCAATCATGCGGCATATATCTTCAGCCATGTTGTTTGTTTTTATATATTGAATCACAGCGTTCATACAAGCTTTTTCCTTTCAATATCAATATAAACAAGAATTTAGTGGCCTAGGTGTTGATTTCTGAGATGTCGATTTCGCCAGACATGAGCTTAGGAAGTAATGACTCTCTTAAAATAGATAATTGCTCACTTTCCAGACCATTGGCAAATATCATATTAAAAGCACTCTGACAATAATCATCAAACTTGATCACAAGTTCGAGAGGAGGAAGCACAATTGGCTCCGTCTCAATAAATCCAGCAATATCAAGATTCTTGATACCAGTTGTTCCGTTTTCATAAGAGAAAAATATATTTCGGTTATATAGGTACTGCCAGTAGTAATAAAGAAACATACTGTATCCTTGTTTTGGTTTTAAAGCTTTACAGAAATTCGTGCAAACTATACCTTTATCGTATCGATTAAGCAAAGATTGTGAGATAGCGGCAATTCTTCCGGTTGATTGAGTAGGACTACCTCCTGAAATCTCTATGACCACGTCGCCATCTACAAGATGCTTAGTTGCATAGTTTTTAGAAATAATATACCTGGTCGGTATTTTTCCTTTATTACCAGCTTTGACTTCCGGAATATCAGTGCCGCGAATACAGTAGACCTGCTGGGTGAAATTCCCTTGTGGAGATCCTTTTCCCCAGTCACCTGCGATCATGGATTCTATGATGTTGCTGAAAGTGCCGATATTCCATGTAGAAGATGAAGGATTAGAAATAAACCATTTCTGAAAAAAAGCTTGTAGTTGCTGTTCTAAATTCTTGTTTATCTTATTTTAGCCCCTAACGGATGTATTTGTCCACTACTTCTAAAGTATAGGCAGAATCACGTTGGCCATGAAAGGCGTTTTGTGCTTTTCTTCTATTATTATCGTAATTTACGTAGAATTTTTGTCGTTTTTTGTCGTATCTGCCCCTATAATCAGAAGGTTCACGGTAACGATCAGCCGGAATAAATCAGGCTGTGAAAAAATGAGTGATCATCTTTTCACAGCCTTCTTTGGTTCATCATTCCACTATTTTGACATTCCCCGATATCTGCTTGCTGTTGGGACTTGTTTTAGCTTGCAATTATCATCCAATAAGCCTAGCTCGTCCAGACATTTTTTAATAGCCCGCAACTCTTCCTCGTTATGGGTCTGAACATACAAAGAGTGCAGCCCCCCCAGTTGCCACCGTTATAAAAGGAAAGCCTGCTTGTCTGACTCGTTGCAAATACTGTTGAGCATCTCTTCGACTATGGATATCTATTTTAATCCGTAGGTCTCCATAAATTGGGCTTTTTAAATTCATTCCAGAAATTGTGCCACCATTATCTACTACTGCGTACATTTCATCCAGAAGTTCTTTACTATCTAGTTCCTTCCCCTTACAAGCAATACAATGGCCACAACCTTTTTGGCCCATAATAGCCGGAATCAGATATCCTCTAGCTGATGAAATAATAGGGTGCCCACCACTCCGGAGGATAGCTATATCCCCTACGATTATCTGCCGCGTCACATTGAGCAGCCTTGATAGCTTTAGCCCTGTGATAGGTTCCGTAGAGTTTTGTAAAATTTCTAATATTTTTTCTCTTCTCTCGCGATTAATCATATTTTGTCCTCCCTATAGTCATGATGAACAGGACGATTAATCTGTTCTTCTTTACGAGTGTTATTATATTCTTTTCAGCTGCATTTTTCTAGCATATGCTCACAAATTACAAAAGAAAAGTCCCCTATTTATTTTTTGGCAGAGTAAATAGGGGACTCCTTAAATTTTAATGAGCCTTATTTTGGATAGACGTGCCATACACGTCACGGAAATCATTCTTTGCTTTGTTATCCTTGTCGTTTATACGGACACGCTCAACTTTATGTCTGTCATTGTCTTTGCCAGAAATCCTGTCAACACGGAAGCGCTCAATATTCTGGACTTGTTCAAGCTCCGGTCCAAATTCATTGACTGCTTTTGCCATATCTGCATCACTAGGTGCGCCATTTTGCAAGGCTCTATAGATAATCGCAGCATATTCATAACGAGTCAGAGAACGATCCCCTTTAAATTCACCATCAGGATATCCAGTTACGTAGCCTCTGTCTGCCAGCGATTTCACATAGTTATAAGCCCAATGATCTTTGGGTACATCAGGGAACGAAACATTCTTAATATCACTTGTTCTTCCTTGTTTGAGCATATTCTTTAGTTCATTAACTTCATTGCGCAGTTCCTGGTTGTCTTGCCGCAAAGCCAGTACCTCTTTGGCAATGGCTACCCTGGACCGGCTTACATGGTTATGTTGGCCAAGTTTGAAGGTCACTCCAGCATTGATCATATTTTCGCCGCCCCCAAAGCTGCCACCAACACTCAGCATAGTATCTTCGGTCGGACGATAGAATGCCCCAACAGCAACTGCATGAGCACTCTTGTAATTACCATAGCCAGCAGCAAAGTCCCATTTATCATCTGGATCAAAATCCTGAGGATGCAGTGCTGCCAAAGCTGCTGCACCAGCACCTACTCGGTTAATACGATTTCCCAGTTTGTCAATAGAATTTCCCATGCGAGAAATACTATCAGCATTTGTCTTAACCTGATTATCCAGTGCCGTTAAATTTTCACCCGCAGATTTGTCTTTACTGATATACGTCCCGTTAGTCGTTGGGTGTGTTTCATTGTAAACAGTTCCGCCTGTTACAATACTTGTATTACCTCTCTCTACTTTTCCATCAGCTTTTACGTTAATTTTATAAGTAGAACTCCCATCAGCATTCGGTGTTTCATCGATTTTGACGTTTTCTCCAGCAGTAACAGTATTTCTTGTATCCGTGCTCCCTGCAATGGAAGACAAATCAACGGATCCTTTTACTTCATTCCCGGCAGTATCTTTTACCGTCATGGAAAGAGTATTGCCAGAAAGGCTAAGTCCATCGGTGCTACCTACCAGTGTATCATTCCCGTCTGAAGCGCCAGCAACTGCTTTTTTTAACTGAGCTACATTGACCGCATCCGTATCATTTGTACCGGCAGCTACGCTGGTAATTTGGCGTGTGATATTGTTTGCAACATCACCTACCGAAACAGCGGCTGCCGTAGACTTCCACGTAGAATTAGTTTCAGAAGAAGCTCCATTTACGGAAAGATCATAACCTGTAGCACCTTTGTCTACTGTAGCATTAGACTTGTAGCCAAGGGCTACACCGCCTTCTTTATTAACTTTTGTATCATACCCGACAGAAGTTGTGTTCGCTACAGAACGGGTATCTGCTGAAGAAAGGCCGCCAATAGCAACCGTATTATCTGCAGTCACAGTATGCTTATCGCCCATGACGATGTTACTGGACGCATTGGTTATAGTGTTTTTAAATCCGGATACAAAATTCAATTGAGAAACTTTTTCAGAAGTACCCGTAATTGTATTATTAACACCAATAATAGAAGTCTTTTGAGTGTAATCGGCCTTATTGCCACCACCAATTGCAAGCGTAGCCCCACCACTTTCAGAGCTCGTAATTGCCGTTCTCAATTTTTCAGCAAAATCTTTTGCAGATGAGCCACTATCAGTAGGTACACTCGATAAACTAGTAACTGAATTTGTAATTTCATTTCCAGCGCCATAAATCAGTGAGCCATTCGAATTGAAAGTGCGATTCGCTACCCCACTAACCGTATTAGCTATTCCAGAATAATAGTTTCCGCTCATCCCTTCAATACTGTTCAATGAACCATTAATTGTAGCACCTAAATTTTTCACTGGATTTGCAAGACGCCCGCCATTATAATCGCTGGAAATGATGTTATATACACCAGTACTCGTTGTGAACGCTCCATTACTGAAGCTATTGGCACCAATGGTGGTAGCATAAACATTTAGTGCATCTGTCCTGGTAGAAGTGCTGTCTACAGTGGTATCGCCTAAAGCTCCTTTGTAATTATGAGAGCCAATCATCGTGCTGCCGGTGCGAGCAAAGGTATTATCACCAATGGCAACACTGCCCACCACTTTTGTCGGGTCAGCAGGTATTCTTGCTGACGACCACCAGCTACCACTAAAAGTAGTCTGTCCGAAAGCGAAGCTGGCTTCTCCGCCGCCAGCCATATTTTCTACCTTTGCATTTTTACCAATAGCAACACTGCCACCCTGGCTGGCATAGTTATTAATATTGGCTCCATTACCAACCACGATATCACCAGTCGCATTGCTTGCCCCATTAGAGTAAGAAATACCAGCTCCTTTACCAATAGCCACGTTTTCTACTTTTGGTGCATTACTACTAGTGCCAATAGCGACACCATTGCCAGCGCCAGTAGTAGTATCCGCAGCCCAAGCCATACCACCGAAACTGCACAAGATGGCCGTGCAAAGAGCTACAATCTCCTTGTTTTTGCTACAAGTAACAATGCTACGGGTATTCCGCATATTCCGCTTTGCCAGCTCTGAAACGACTACATAGCAGTTCCGTACCTTGCTCCAAACGACCTTATAAATTTTATTCATAGTTTTTTAACCTCCTTTTGTCAAAACTATTTAATATATTTTACACTTTTTTACATAATGTGACAAGAATTATTCAAGAAAATTGAATCAAAAAAAATACCCCTTCAAGCGTTTTACGCCTGATGGGGTAGATAGTTACATTTTCATGCAGTGCTTAGTTCTTTTCATTAAACATTATTACCCGTTTCCTGCGTTTCAGTAGCGCCCGTTTTCACCAGCAGGTACTTAATCAGCCACAGGCCACCAGATACCAAGGCAGGAAACAGAACAGAATCTCTAATAGCATTCCAGCCGCTTTCATTAGCAGCATCAGCTTTAGTTTTAGCTACAAACTTTTCCCCGACTTTTTCAGCCAAAGGGAAAGCAATAGTCAAACACCAGTCACCAAACTTTTGTTTCATGTCCTCAGTCACATCATCCAGGTTCAATGCATCTTCAATCTGATCTCTAAATTCAGTCCATTTGCTCATAGTCTTTTCCTCCTAATTCAAATCCAGATACCACTCATTCATATCAACGTTTGTAGAACCGATGCAGCCACTGTCGCTGTACTGCCACCCGACCAACACGTTATCCGGGTAGTCATCCTTAAACTCACATCGTTTGCTGTACTGTGCTACCCAATAGGGAACATAATCACCCAGTGTCCTTACATCAATAACATCCTCTAATGTAGAAAGACTTGCATAAATGCCGCATGGGATTCCTTTAGCGGTAATCGCATTTAAGAAAGCGCTGCATACTGCGGTCGGATCTTCACACTGCAAGCACCCCTTTGCTTCGAAGTCAAACCACACTCCCATAGGAGGAATCTCCCTGCCAAGCAGATAAAGGACTTCATTTGCCTCAGCGGCAGCTTCTTCGGGAGTAGATGCATGGGAGAAACAATACACGCCCCATTTCAGGCCATGTTTTTTGGCCGCAGATACATGCCCCCACCAGGTATCTTCCGGTTCTTCGCCTTCAGAAATCTTGATGATCACACCTTTAATACCAGCGTCAACAACTGCATCATAGTCCAGATCTTTCTGCCAGTAGCTTACATCAATTACTTTTGCCATCTTTATCACCTCCTTTCGGTGCGGTGCTCTTAACCGTTCCGCCAATATACCCCAGGAGCCCGGTCACGATGCTCATTGCCAGGTTATCCAGGCCATAAAAAATAGCCATTACCAGGCTCACTGAAAGAGCGATAATGGCCAAGATATTTTCTAAGTCAATCTTCTCAAACTGAAACAATGGACTCACCTCCTACTGATGGTCCGGAGGCACATGCGGAAGCGCCATAAATCTCTTGTATGTTTCTGTAACAATCCCATTCCCTCCTAAATTATGGTACGCAAGATACATACTATTGAGAGATTCCGCTTTGCTGATAGGAGCATACCCATTTGCAAGGCCTTCTTCCATTCCATGTAACAGCCGGTCCCGTAGTAAGGCTTCCACACCACCTACTAAAGCAGCATGCTGCTGTTCCCTCATTTGATCCTCAATCTTATTCTTTGCACTCTGCTTTTTATATTCGTAGAGCAAGATTCCAGATAACAGGGGGGAAAGCCCTGCCAAAATAAATTGGAAATCCATTTTACACCTCCTTTAGGCTGTCCGTTTCCAGTAGGTCACGACAACATAGGGCTGCCGGTTTTCATGATAACCATTTCCGCCAGCGCTGCTAGTGGTCATAGTATGCGTATGGTCCCCATTCCAATTTGTGGTAAAAGTATGAGTATGGTCCCCGCTCCAACTAGTCGTGCTGTTTCCGTAAGAATACTGGCTGCCTGAATGTCTTGACCAGCCATCCCCAGAAAGTCCAATTTTCGTCCCATACGCTGTATGGTTATGCCCACCGGCAGAGCCCGTAACACCAGTGTGATTATGTGCCCCTGCTGAACTTGTAGTACCAGTATGCGTATGCCCAGGGCTTTCTGCTAAAGTGATTTTATGCTTTGCTTCACCACCAGTATCACCGTTAGTGTAAGTGTAATTAGTTCCATTTTCAGAATATGTCCCTGCACCTACAAGAGTACGGCCTTGTGCGAATTGGACCCAGGTCATCCCTGACCATTTAGTATTGGGATCCGTGCCATCAGCAAAAGCCAGTACAGAGCCTACCGGATGTGCAATTTTTGCAATATCGGATTCTGTAAACGGGGTCTTCCATGTCCCATCACCAGCCAGCAGCTTATTCTGATCACCAGCAGCAGGAGCGGGTACATATCCTCTTACCCCAGGCTTAGAGCTACTTGCTCCAATAAAATCTACTGCAGTATCCTTGTATGCTTTATAGGCCGCATCCAGTGCATCCGCGTTGGCGTTAAGTACTTCAATATCAGCCACATTGGAATATCCAGGTTTATAAAGTTTTAAGTTGTCCGTCTGAGCAATTCCAGTAAAATCAGCCATGAGATAAATCCTCCTTGTTTCTTACTCCGTTCCACGTCATTTCATTGACTTGCTGCCATGTAAAGCCATCTTTATACCTTTGCCATGTATAGTACAAAAAAGTATAGTAGATTGCCAAATGAGCCGGTTTGACAGTCCCCAATGCATTCTCCAGACCATCTAAATCATCAGGTACTCCTACTGGGGAATTGAAAGTAACATGGATTTTCCCTTTTTCAAAAGAGAGTGTTACGAGGCCATTTTCCCAGCTATCAGCAACAGACTGCAGCAGCGCCAAAGTTGTTTTTCCAGAGCCTACCCATTTTGCCCGCAATGCACTTCTTCGGTTGAGAATCGTGCTGCCTTTCGGATAAACAATATCTGCTTCTGCCTCAAACCGTCTCAGTTTGTTTTCTGTAGCTGTGTCAAAGTAATTGTTCCCGAAGATTTCGTCAAGGTACTCTGAGAGCTTATCCATATTAATGCCAGCTGCATTAAAGAGCTCATTTATCCAGGGATCACGCCTATACAGCTTGTGCAATGCAGAAATGATATATTCTTTATTCTTCACTGAGAGTCACCTCTCCAAGAACTCCAACATACTTATCTGGTACTGTGATTTTGGTTGTGGCTCCATTGATAGTCAGTGCATCATAATCCTCAACCCCATCGGTATTCAAAATAATATCGCCAATCTTGCCAACGGAAATGGTTTTGGATTTAAAAGCAATAGATTTCAGATATGCCTTCAAGCCACTTTCAACCAGGCCTTTCACCACTTCAAGGGTTTTATTAGCTCTGATAGTCAAAATCGCAGACACGGCAATGCTTAAAGCAGTAGCTGCTGTCACTGTACAATATGCGCCAACCGGAGCCTGCCCCGTCCCTTTACCAGAACTATCCGGGTCAATATAGGTTTGAACTTCTTTCACTAAATCAGCGCTTGGAACAAGGCCATCAGAATCAATGATGACAACTTGCACCGTATTGTCTCCATTCCACAAAGGAAAGACCTGGGCTCCTCCTACGCCTGAAACTTCAAGCGCCCACTGCCGATAATGATATACATTCCCGGAAGTTGCTGGTTCTCTCAAAGCTGTATAATACCGCTCTCTTAGAGAATCATCATCCTCTGCGTCATATCCGTCTTTAGATCCTTCTGCATTATAGACAGCACTGATACCAGCAATAGTAACTGGCATTTCCGTAATTGTATTGCCCGCAACATTGCCATTAGCACCCGGAGCAATCGCTGTTACATTGAAAGAATCTCCTTCTGCAACTTCAACAGTTGAATCAGCTGCAAACCTTACTCCACCAGAAGTAGAGAACAAAGCTCCCTTTGTGATAGTTCCGCTGCCAGTTTTCACCGTAAGTACAGCAGTCGCATAAGTCGCTTTCTTCCTGGATACGCCTTTTCTCTGAGAGATAAATCTTTCCAAGTCTGTTCCTGTAAGATTATCTACATCTTGTTTCCTATCAACTTCTTCCGCATATTCCTGGATCTTCAATAAACCGAAAGCCAAGGCCCTCAGAATATCATAAGTAGGAAACCCTTCAGTTTTTTGGTAGTCATCAGAGATCTGTTTAAGCAGCTCCTGATGCATGGAATCAACATCACTCACTAATCTTTACCTCCTCTCCTGTATTGGTAACTACAGTAAAGCTAAAACCCTTGGCGCCATCGAAAGACCAGTTCTTCACTTCACTCACACAGGGGCACTTGTTCAGGATCCCTGAATTCACCCGCCTGATGATTTCGCTAACTTGGTAAGAACGAGGAAGCCTATATCCAACCAAATCGGAAAAATCCACTCCAAAATCGCTAGAGTAGATTAGGTATTTGTTTACTGCTGTTCTCAAATACAATTCAATCCACTGTTTGATACTCTCAATTTTGGTCGGGATCTTATTTTTCCCATCCGCCAGGACAAAACGATCCGTTTTATAGTCAAAAGCCAGCGATTTGCCAAGTTTGGTCAAATCAATCATTGGCTTTGCCGCCCCATCTTCAGCAGTAGTTGAAAAATCCACATCTGCCGGGAACATTAGCTCACCCCCTTTAATATATCTACAATGAAGAAATGCTGCCCGGATTCGTCCGGGACAACCATTACGAAGTCCCCAACTTTCCAAACAGCATTTAAGTGAATATTGCCAGATCCAGAGCAGTCATAGTTCCCGTTGGCGATTTTTCCTTCATTGCACGGGAATTGGCCTGAGCCTTTAGAAGTAAAATCATTATAGCTGCTTTTGCGCTCCAGAAGTTGGTTACATACATAAATCTGGTTTGCCCGCAGCATATGCTGGCCACTCTGGATGCTAATGCATACAGGGCTTAGCGATTCAACTTTTCCAATACAAGGCCCAATAGGCTTGGGGTTGTCTCTTTCTTTGAAATTCTTAGCAAAGCCGACGGCCCAGCTTTCCATGTTACACCTCCAATTCTAAGCGCATTGTGTGTTTCAATCCTGAATAGTTATGGGTAGAAGCTTTAACAAGGAACACTCCTTCTAAATTAATTTCAGGATAATTGAACTTGAGAAGCCGCCCCGCCCTAACCGTATCATCTCCCAATTCCGTAACAGAGAAGCTTTTCTTTATTTTTCCCTTATCGCTCAAAATCCCATCTGCAATGCTCTGTGCCTGGGATACCTTCTTATCATCCACCTTTTCTACCTTTTGGACCGTGCCGTAAATCTGTTGGCTGTCCGTATCCTCAGCAGTCGCTTGGATCTGAGTATTCTTTTCCTTGCTGGAGATCACCACCACTTTATTGGTCATATCCTCCATGCTATAGGAACTGGAAAACTCACTAATGATATTTTTCACCAAGGTATCTGTTGGTTGAATATAAAGATCGCTGTATTTTAGGATCCAAAGCTTTCCTTCTCGCATCTCCATATAATAATGGACTTTTTGATCCGCTTCAGCCATTTTCAGTAAATCTTTAATCACATCAGAAATTTTGGATCCATTATAGATTTTGTTCACGATCGTTGGAATATCACAAATTGATCCAATTGCAATGCCATTTTCACTGCAAAGCTGTTCAATAGCCTGTGTCGTGGTAACGTTGTTAAACTGAATAATGATTTCGGATTTGTTCAAGTAATAAGCATAGTCGTTAGCAGTATAGGCAAAGTTTGCCAAACTGTTCCGGTCATATTTGGTAATAATTCCTTGAAACAGGTTGATCTTATCATGCGTAAAAGAAATCTTTGTCCCTACCGGAACCCATAGATCTTTGAAGTTAGCATCCAATGGGTTTGCAGTAAGGTCAAATTTGAGCTCAGCGCTCAGTTGGTCAATATGATCACTCAGTGAATAATTGCCTGTGTTGGCAGTAAGATCTTTTGTTGTCCCATCAGACAGATACGCCGTTAACGTAATCATGAAGTAAGGCTTCCTTCCGTTGTAATCTTCCGGTACTCCTTTAGCCCAATAGAGTAATGAAAATCATGGACATTGTCCGCATAATAAGTGAATTTATCAATTGAAGCCAGCATATTCAAATATTCCGATCCGTTGGCATAGGTAATAGCCACTCTGATCGGTTTATATGAAAGCTGTGCTTTTCTGATAAAATTAATAGCCGTTGTTGCATCAACAGTAGAATTTAAACACCAGCTGTACTTACCTGCCGTGTTTGGTAATAACCCATCCCATGAAATCTGTCTCAGCCCCATTGTCCCGATAATATTGAGATCCCCTAAAACACTGGAAAATGTTTCATTGTTCTGAGGGTTCTCAATAGCAGGCAATGATCCTGGAACAACAGGAAGGGAAATAGAATCATAGTCATTGCTTAAGACAATACTTGCCCTATTGTCTGGGATAAACAAAGGAAGAACCAAAACAATTGCTTTTAATAGGCTAACACTCATTTCCATCCCTCCTTACATATTTTCTATAGCAGCCTGAACCTGGCTAAAGATCATATTCCCGATTTCATTGCAGAACTCTTGATTGCCAAGGACATTTCCCAGAATCGTAAGATTGACTGTAACGGGGGAATGTCTTCCTGCGGCTTTTACAGATACATCATGAGGAATGATCTGCGTGCCATTAGGAAGCTTCATTACTTCACCGCCATGCTCGTTTACCCTGGTGAAACCTCCACTGAAATAAGAAGTCCCTAATGCATGCCCTGCCAAGCCATCATCTACAACAGATGGGAAATGGATAGAACTAAAAGCATTGCGGATTGAATCTACTTTGTCAACAATCCAGTCCAGGGCTCTATGAGCTGCGCCACTCACGGTATCCCAAATCCCCGTAGCAAAGTCACTCAGTTTTTGCATAGCATCGTTCCAGCCATTGACGAACGTATCATGAAGCCACTGGATAAAGTTGTTGAATGCATTAATTCCCGAATCGACAAAATCTACTACTGCATCATACATTTTAGAACATGCCGATTTAACTGATTCCCAAACTTCTCCTACAATCTTCTTGATCTGGTCCCAGTGCTGATACAAAAATACTAAGGCCGTAATTAATAACGCAATACCTATTGCAATCAAAACAATAGGATTAGCAGCCATAATCAAATTAAAAAGTTTCATTGCACCGCCAGCGACGGTAACAACCTGTCGAAAAGTTTTAAATCCCTGCACTACAGAATTAAGAATATTAAAGGACGTAAACCCAGCAACTACGCCCACGATTACTGGGGACAGCAGTTTAAGGGCTTTCCACAGGGACTTAGCAGTTTCCACAACCTTGTGAAGCCCTTGTCTGCCCATTTCCAAATACTTAGGAAGATTTTGCGCAAACTCTTTAGCAAACTCTTGAATATCTGGGAGCACAGCTTGGAAAGCTTGACCAATATCATCCAAAATAGGCATTAATCCTGCCTGTAAGACAGGGATGATACTGCCGAAAGCTTGCCACAGTGCAGATTTGATAGGAATAATTTTCTTACCGATCTCTTCCAGCATATCCCCATAAGCATTCATAGCCTGGGTCTGTTTACCAGTAGCAGTTGCAGCCATGGCCTTGTTGACGCCGCCCACATTGTTTTTCAGAACCTGGGCAATCATAGCGGCTCTTTCATTAGCATCCCCGTTCTTGATTGCTTCCTTTTCTGCATCACTCATCGTGATTCCAACGCGGGCCAGAGCCCCAGCATTTCCGGTATAGGCTTTGCCGATCATATTTGCAATATTTACGGCATCTTCCTGCGTCGCATTGTAGCCCTTAGTTTTGGCCAAAAGGTCCAGCATGCTCCCAGAAACTTCTTTGATCTGGTCATCGTTCATCTGGAATGTTGCCAGCTGCGCCATACCGGCCAGGGTTACTTCATCCCCGATAATACCAGTATTCTGGAGTTCAGAAGCATAGGACTTCAAAGAATCGGTAGCATCCTTTACTGCATTCCCTCCGCGATCCTGGATGCTGGTCACATTTTTCAATACTGCTTCCAGCTGGGTTTCAGCAAGCTCCTGCTTATCAGCCAGCTCCATGGTTTTGTCAGCAAATTCTTTAATGCCAACAAGAGAGAGTGCGGTTGTAATTCCAGTAAGGCCCAAAGCAAATTGAGCTGCAGATTTGACACCGGAAAGGAAGGCTTTATTGGCACTGTTCCCAACACTTTTCAAGGCATTCTGTGCCTTCTTCATCTTTTTTTCGACTTCTGTCGTTTCTTTCCCTATGCCTTTCATAGGAGTAGTAACATAGTCCTGTAAACTCATAAGGACGTTAATGCTGGCCATGCGCTTCTTCCACCTCCTCCTGTGTCAAATCCATGCTCGCAATCATAAACATTATTTCTATCCAGCTCAGATTCTCCAGCTCTTTCAAGCTGTAACCTTTTTCAAGGTAATAATGCATCATATAGAGCTGTGCATCTGAGCGAATCAGTTTTTTACAGACTGCACAATCTCGTCCAGACCATACAAGCCAAGGATTTTCATGCCCAGTGCTTGAATTTCATAAATGTTGTCATCCAGTACTGCACTTACAACATCGTAAGGCTCATGACAGTCATAGGCTTCCTGCAGCTTCTTGTCATGGAGCAACGGACAGCAAGTATAAATCAGTTCTTTATACACATCAACTGCTCCCTCAATGGTATCAGCCTGCTTGGCCATGTCCATAATTTTAGAAACAGCATTCAAAGGCTGTTTCACAATCGTAAGAGACAACCCCATTTTTTTTACGTCTACATTCACCGTCCGCATCCGGTCCTTTTTAGCCTGTTCAGCTCTTGTCAACAGATCTTCCAACGTTGCTTTTCTCATTTGCTTTTTCCTCCCGTTCATACAATCATATCCAGATACTGATACCCGCCGGCCTTAAAGGGTACTTCCTGTTCCCCAACTTTGCCGTTCTCGAATTTAATCAGCTGCAGGCTGTCAAAGGTCACATCATAGATTTCAATTCTGGTGCTGCCGTTGGAATCAGGATCTGCCTGAGAAGACACCAGTTTAATATTAGGCATCGTCCCGCTCTTAATGCCATCATTGACCAATGCAGCAACAGAGTCATCAATCTGATGCAACGTCATGGTTCCTGCCAGAGAATACCCGACATAACGGTTCTGCTCACACAGTTCACCATTGATTTCTACCGCTTCGTATTTCAACGTTGCCTTCAGTTCGAAACTTTTGACATTGGCCATTTTGCTGCCATTAACCCACAGCCGGCCAAAACTGCCACGAATAATCTTATTTACAATCTTTGCCATTTATTCCACCCCCTATTCCAAGGTAATAGCGAATTTAAGATCTTCAACTGCATCCAGGACCTTAATATCTCCTGCTAAGAAGACATAAGATTTAAAAGTCATCTTTTTGACAGTATCTTCATCCCAGTCAGCAGCTGCCGTCTTCCCAATCCCTAACCATGCATTTCTCTGCGATTCAACATCAATCTGAGCCAAGTTGTTGAATTCGGGATCCAGAACTTCTTCAGTCCCCAGGTTGCGGAAATAGGTATTAATGGCAGAGATAAACAGATACTGGTTATCCAGGTAGTTCTTATACTTGCCTACGTAATTTGCCTTGAATACCTTGTAGATATCTTCAATAATCAAGTTCAAAGCTTCCATGATAATGATTTTCCGCATATCTTCAGTATCCGTACTAGTGAACGTAGTCAAAGTATTAACACCACGGCCTACCAACACGCCATCTTCGTCGTTCAACAGCAGCAGCCATCCCTTGTTAACCCAGGAATCAGCATCATTTTCAATGGTGATATAGCTATCATCCACTTTATCCAAGTCTTCCAGTTCATAATAGGTGATAGATCTGTTCAGCGGAAGATTAGCCAGAATAGAAGTCATCCGAGGCAAATAGTTAACCATCGGAGTGTTTGCCCCTGCGCCAACTTCATGTACCCAGTCACCTTTAAGGTTGATTACGTATTTACTATCAGCAGTAGTAACATTCGCCACAACGGCAACGTACTTTTTCCCTTTAGACTGATTGTTTTTGCTGATAATATAGGAAACTAATGCAGCCTGAGCCTCACTGTTAACAACGCAAACGTAGTTATAGCTCAGCTTTTCCAGAATAGCCTGGACAGTAGCAAACTCTGCAGCAGTCGGAACGTGAACTACGATTACTTTATTTACGGATACAAGCCAGCATTTCTGGATAGCATTATAATTTGCCTCGTTAAAACTAGTCTTAGGGACATCCGCAGCATATTTATAGGTTGCATATCCAGGATCTGTTACAGTATCATCATATACGACAATGCAGGCAATTCCTCTTTCAGATCGGGTAATTGCCGTAACTGCCTTTTGGATAAAATCAATTTCAAACGTCGGCAGTCCAATACTCATAAGTTATTCCTCCTCGTGTAAATTTACATCAAGATCTTCCATCATCGGAATATCATCATCTTCATTGCGCTGTTGGATCAACACACTCGTCATTCCACAGGTAAGCGCTTTATCTGCTTTCTCAATATTCACATTAACTTCATCAAAAGTCACATGCGCCAATACATTGCCGCTGTCATCCTTGATTTCAAGAGGTAAATTCAGAATTTTAAGCAGCTTGTCCTTAATTTTGAGCAAGTCAAGGAACCCCCGGTAATTATCTGTAGCAAAGAAATAAAGTACCAATTGGCTCGTTTCTCTTACATACTCAGGAGTTACATTGTCGCCAGTGACAGTTTCAACATCGATAAAAGAACTAGGACGTGGAAAATTCTCTTCCACGTCCCTGTCGTTTACCGGATAATCCGGAAAATTTTCTTCGATTGTTTCAGTCAAGACTTTGATAATATTAATAACTGAAAGCATTAGTAAAACCCTTTCTTTAGCAGATCATCCACGAACTCTTCCGCCATTTTTTGAAAATCAGGTGCAAAGCGGTTGGCAGCAATACCCATAGGATGCCGGCCAGCAACTTTTTCCTTGATAGTTTTCCCCCTTTTTTCTGCTCGTTCAATATTTATCTTTTTAGCCATAGTTTCATGACCATGTTCGAGCAACCATGCATGGGGTGCAGAATTTTTCACCCGGCACTGATATTGATTTTCCTGCCATTTATAAGCCCTGCCACGTATCAGGCCCCGCCGCAGATTCCCTGTTTTCTTTCCAGTCCTCGCCTTATACTCGGCCATAGCCTGACGCCTAAAGATAGCCGCTGTCTTTCTGACGAAACTGAAAGACTCTTTAGGGAAATCCTCTATTACTTCTTTTAGGACTCTGTTATTAAACCCTGTTAGTTCATGAATGTCAAAAATAACCGTCATATTCTCACCTCGCAAAAGATTTCCAGTCTTTCATGATTCAAATATGGATCCATAATATAAAGGATATCGTAACGCACTCCTTCAGCCATGATCCACATATCTGGAGTCAAATCATCCCGGTATCTCATGATTACCTTATGGGTAGTTCTGGAAAGATCTGTATCAGCGGTTCGCCCAGTCAGCAGGGATCCCGTTTGAGGAATAATCCCTGCATAAACTGTATCAAGCAACTGATCTTCAACCGGTTTTTGGCCCAACTCGTTTCTCGTTGTGCTTGCTACCGTATGCCAGATTTCTACTTTCTTATTAAGCTGCGTGGCCAATCGGTTATTAATTCTTCTCATAACCATAAGGAATTACCTCTTATAAGAAATTCTGGCAATAAGATCCAAGAATTTGAGCAACGGTTGGATTAATCTGTAATCCGGTAACAGTAGCCTGGCGAACTTCATACATATCGGAACAAAGGGCAAGAATAGCAAGTGGCATATCCGGTTTATCATCCAGATCCGTTTCAGAAAGTCCAGTATAATTCACTGAAAACTGAATGGCTCCAGCAAGAATCGCTTTAAGCAGAATATCATCTGCCGTCCCTGCCACTCTTAAATACTGTTTTAATACGTCAAGAGTAATTTCGCTAACCTTCATATCATCCGTCCTTTACATTTTCCGCAAGTTTAGGTGAAGCTTTTCCCTTCACCTCCTTTATGAACCCGGCTTCGGTCAGATCCTTGATCGCCCCTGGTTCTTCGAGTTCAATTTTCTCACCACATGTTGCGGAAATTACTCCACCAAAGCTTTTTAAAACTTTAAAGGTGCTCATGATTATGCAGCCTTCATCTTCACAGCGACCAGTTTCTGAGTTTCAACAATCTTGGAGTCTGCTTCAAACCAGGCCACAAAACCGGTAGCATGTTCATCAGCATATTTTTCCTGCAGCACCTGGGTTTCAATGCCAGGACGCAGGTTTACATAGAGGCCGCTGAAATCGCCATAAGCAATTACCGCTTTGCCAGCTGCAATACCGTCTACCGTGTCAGATTCATATACAGGAGCCCCCAGCAGGACATATCCAAATCCTCTAGTCAAATCAGGCTGCAACATATAGCGGCCTTCCCCGTCTTTCAGCTGCCGAATGGCCAGCATAGTAGAAGTATTCATGATCCAGGCAGTATTTTTCCGCAGAGCCTGGGGCAGTTTTACCTGGACTGCAATCAGGTCATCCGCAGAAATCGCAGTGGCTGCCTGAGTCGTATAAACATTGGTGTTTGCCGCACTCAGTACGCCGGTCATAGCATTATTGCCGGTGCCGACCAGCAGTTCATGTTCCAGGAATTCAGCGATTCGCAGTGCCATTTCATTAATCACATAGGCAGCTACGTCGAATTCAGTGTTGTTGATCAAAGAGCGGGAAATCTTGATCAGAGAACCAGCCAGAAAACCGCCCAGAGTAATCCCTTTGAACTTACCAGCAGACGCATCCAGTGTCTTAAATTCAGTAGCATAAGCAACCGTAATTTTCTGGGTAGATTCATCGTAAATCGGGAAAGTCAGATTGCCTTTGACATTATATTTCGTGGCCATGGAAAAGATCGGAGATACATTTTTAACCGTATCAATGATCTTGTTAGCTATGCTGGTAGGGATCAGAGTACCGTTATCACCAGTAGTAAAGTTGACATCGGCCCGTTCTTCCACATAATGGGTACTATTAGTACGGATAAAGTTAGAAAAGGCTCTCATTTCCAGGGCTTCCTGGTCAACTTCTTTCTTTTCCTGTTTCGGAGCCCCATTTTCAAGAGCTCTTGCTTCATTGTACCGGTTGATCATGACATCAATATCAGCAATTTCCTTCTTCATTTCATCAAATTTTTTCGTTTCATCTTCATTGAAGGACCGCTTTTCAGTATCAGCCGTGTCAAACAGCTTAGACATATCAGCAACAATCGCATTCCTTTTTTCAATCAAAGCTTTAATATTCATCGTTTTCCTCCTAAATTTACAAATTCGAACTCACGTTTAAGTTGATTCATATCAACTTTTTCACTTTGGGGTTCAGTTTTCTCTTGGTTTTCTGCTCTTTTCTCAATGTCTAATTCAATTTCTTCCTGGACATTACGGAATTCCAGCAAATCTTCTTTCCCATCTCTGGTTTCAATAGAAGTAGCCGGATAAGCAGGGGTTACATCCAAAATACTGACTTCAACCAAGTCAATATCTTCCAAGTTACGCTTTCTGATACCATTTTCCTGGGGCACCCAGCTGTCTTTCAGGCTCCTAAAGCCAAAGCTCCACCCGGAAAGTTTGTCTTCCCTGGCTTTTTGGACGACTTTAGGATCACTTACTACAGCCTTCGCATAGAGGCCAATATTGTCTTCTCTAAGCTCCAGGGCCCCATCTTTAGTACTTCCAAGAGGCAATCTGTGATCAAATCGCAGTTCAACCGGGTGTCTTTCTAAAGATTTCTTGAAAACCCCTGCTTTTACAGTCTCAATGAAGGGACCGGAAATATCCCTCATCGTTCTACTTTCTCTTTCAACCACATTCACATATCCGGAAATAAGGGCTGTGTCATTCGCTCGGATCTCGATTTTCATTGTTTTCATCTCCTCCTTTCCCTCCAGAATGGCCATCACCAGTCAAGCTGGCAGTAGCATTGGTATTTGGGGTATAGGTTTCATGAGTTTTAGGATAGTATAGAACATCGGCCAATCCTAATTTCACAAAATCTAATCCTAAAGGCGGAAGGTTCTCCATCTTACGAACTTCATCCACCTGCAACCAACCATTTTTAAGAGCTAATTCATAGCCTTGATACCGCTCAAGTAGAGTAGATCTGAGCACATTGGAAGTATCAAATTTAAAGAAATAGCTTCCTTTTTCTATTTCAAGAAGCAGAGCCTTGTTAAAAGCGCTTTCTAATGTCCTTAGTATTGGCAAAACCCCTGTTTTAATGGCATTGTTGTAAGTTTCATTGGTTGGGTTGCTAAACAGCTCGCTGCTCAGACCCATCATGCCATATACAAGATCAGCATTGGTTTTCTTGTTTTCATTTAGCTGATTCTCGGTTGCGGTACTATTAATGGGTTCAAAGGAAATCCCTTCATTCAGGATAACCATGTCATTACTGGATCCATTAGAAGTAAGTTTTTTCCATGCAGCCTTCACTGCTTCTAGTGCATCCTTTGCCAGCTTGGCTTTAGAAGATAAAAATCCTCTTTTAGTTCCCGTGCTAATGCTGTTGTTTTCATATTCCAAAGCATTGTACATTGCTTGGAAAACAATAGGGTTTCTCTTTAGGATTCCTCTCCCAGTCACGCCGTCAACACTGTCAAGAGTAACTCTCATGACCTTATAGGGATCTATTGCCCTGGCGTCAATGGTAATCCAGGCATCCTTCTTTACATGATCAACTCCAACAACGATATTCACATATTGGGGATCTACATAATAAAGGGCCTGGACCGTGTTGCCGGCTCGGTCCACTACAGCATATCCATTTCCAAAAAGGATCACATCAGTGACTAACGCCTTTAAAAACTGAGTAGCATCCATTTGATTTTCAGGTTCATCATTGAGGATCTTCAGTCTTTCGTCCGTTGCCACCTCTTCAACAGTATCCTTATCAACCCGGTGGTAGAGCCGGATAGGAATGGTAGTAATCGTAGAGGCAATAAAGTTAATGCCAGCTGCTACTGCCGGTATATTTAGGGCTTTTCGTTTAGTTATGTATCCCGGAGTAGTGTTTCCGGATCGAAGCAGCAGATCCAGGGTTTCTACGCTCTGGTCTCTTTTTTCAATTTTCTTTTTCAACCACCTAAACACTTTATCACCTCCTTAATATTGAGCTACCCAGTCCAATGTGCCTTGCAGCAACACATTCTGCTGAAGTAAGTACATCGCATTAATAAGAGCAACGACTTCATCCACTTTACCGTTAGATTTTTTCTTGTTTACGTATCTGTTGAGGTTGGTGTCATAGGTACAGCGTGCATTGTCGAAGTTCAGCTCAACAAGTTTGTCAGGTTCATACAACACCTTTCCATCTTCTACCAACTCGCTTAACCATTTGGTAGGCGGATGCAGAACACTGGAGTGCTGCTTAATTTCAACAGTCACAATGCCTTCGCTCTCCCATTTCTGGGCAGAAGAAATTGCATTGTACCGGTCATAACCCAAGCTGTTGATTTTAACCCCCATTTTTCCTTCCAGGTTAAGAACGTAATCTTCAATCACCGAATAATCAATAGTACGATCACCACAAGCGATACACCAGCCAGCTTTGCAATAGTCGTAGTAGTTGATTTTCTCCAGGCGGTTCTTTTCTTCGATTCGTCCTTCAGGGATAAAGGCCATGGTTTTAAAAAGTACTTTTCCCAGGTCTTCATCGTAGGAACACATTGCCACAGAGCAGTTATCATTGCTCATAGACAGATCAACACCCAGGAACACCTCTCTGCCGGTCCAGTCAATCGGCTCAGATGCCCGGCAAGCCTGTAGATCTGCAACGGAAATATAGGATTCTGTCCCCATTCCCTGATAAATAATATTGCAGTGTTTGGTAATGAAGTTTTCCCTCTTGCTTTGTACTTCAATAGCCTGCTGTCTCTTTTTCTTCAAGTCATCCATGATTTCAGGGACTTCAAGAGCCAAAGGGTTGGATTGCTCCAGAATTCCATCGTCTGAAGCCCAATCTTTCTTGTTGTCAGGCTCATACAAGAGGGAGAACTCCGAATCATCTTCTACCGTGCCGTCTAGGACTCTTTTGGCATAATCGCATTCATCTTCAAAAGGGTTCTGTATCGTTGGGTACTTCGTAGAAATGATGAACCCAAGCTTGTTTAGAATGGTCAGCTGCCCAGAAGCCATAGCCTCAATTGCATAGGGGTTCGGCAGTGCTCCGGCTTCATCCACCAGAAACACATTGGGTAATTTTCCATCCAGCCGGCTAGTAGAATAATTGAGCGGGAAATAGTCGTTCTCTGTCAGGTTGCAGGTAATCTGGTCCCGCAACATCTTGAACTTGTCTTTCCCGTTGTATTTCCCGGCCAGGGCTGGGGAAGAGATGATGATGTCGTGGATTGCACTTTTGACTTCTCGGCTCAAAGATCCATCCGGAGCCACAGAATAAAACTTGCTCAGTTTGGGTTCCAGAAAGAACAGCAGCAAGAAAATCACGCCGATCAGAAAGGTCTTCCCGTTTTTCCTGCAAATCTCGAATACTGCTCTTTCGTATCTCCTTTTTTCTGGCTTGTCTCTATAGACGGTGCACAAGACCGCTACGATCAGCAGCCACTGGAAGCCGGCCAGGCTGTCCTTGATAGTTCGTCCTGCTTGAAGCCCTTTGGGCATCACCATTAAGCTCAGAAGCTTCTCGATGGTTTCCAGCCGTTCTTTGTTCAGGCAATATTTCTTTAATTTATCGTCCGCGATCATCAAAAATTCTTTGCATTGCAGCTTGACGTACTTCGGAGCATTAATATTGCCCTTCACTACGTCTTGCGCATATTGATATGCAGGATTTTTCATCACGTCTTGCCTCCCAGGATCTTAAGCAGAGGATCCTTTTCCTGTTTATGGGCAGACACGGCCAAGGTTCCCATCTTTGCCCTGGCTGCAGGAGATAAGCACAGTTCATGGCAGATTTTCAGGTATTGCTCAAAATAGTTTTTCCTGGCAGCGCAAATATCCCGATCCGTCAATTTGGTGGGATCGTTTCGTATCTCCACGTTGATGGTATGCAGACCAGCAATGATGAAGCAGGCTTCTTTCATAGTCTCAATATCCAGCTGGCCAAGGAACCTGTTCTCTTGCAGATTCCTGTAAAGCCACCGATAAATTCTCTTTTCCGCTGTGCTCATGTCCTTAGGCGGTGTAGCTGGCAGCTCCAGTCCCTTCCCTGCATCTTCAATGCTGGCTCGTATTGCTTTTTCTTCTTTTGTCATAGCGTGTCTTGTCGCTTTTACCGAGCACGCAGGTCTTCCTGGCATTGCTGGAACCTCCTTTTTTTGAAAATAATTCGTTTTTTGAGGGGAGCAGTCCGGTCTGGATACCCCCACCCCCTATTTCCCCTCAAATCCCCGGGGGTGTCTTTGCTAACCGGTATAGATAGCTTATATACTTCTTTTTCCCTTCTACCAGCTGATGGTGCATTGGACAAAGTGTTATCAGATTGTCGTCTTCCAGTATCAAGTCCTCGTTCTTCCTTATAGGTATGATGTGATGTACTTGTAAATCCTTCCCATTGATATGCCCTTCGTCTAAACACATCCTGCATAAGTGTCTGTCTCTCTCTAAGATCTGCTCTCTCTTATGCTGCCATCTTGCCGTTGATCTAAACTTCTGCACCCTGTTCTTGCTTTTAGTCCTGCCCCTATAGTTTTTAGTAACGGGTATAGGGCACTGCCCATAGGGGTGTATTCGCCCACACCTTGCACAACTTATTAGATGCATCTTTCTCCCTCCAAATAAATAAGCACCTACCCTTATTCAAGGATAGATGCTGCTCTTTCTTTTTGTTTAGTTTTTATATATACTGTCATCCAAAGGAGGTGATAAATAAATGATTACTCAAACCCCTAAACATGTTAATGACGGATTCGAAAAAAGAGATGGCTTCCAAAAACCATGTAGCCCTACACTGAAGAATCCACCAGCTCCCCCAAAGCCTCAAAGAGATTCCTCTAAGAAGTAATCTTATTTGGATCAAACTTTGCGTCAAAGAAGCCCTTTGGATATGTGTACTCAATCACTCTAATATCATGTGTGAAATCTAGAAATACACATTTATGCTGGAACCATGACGCATATCGTTCATCATCTAGCCATTCTGCATAAACAGGGTGGCTGTTTACTTTCATTTCTTCCACCTCATCTGTCCCAAACGACGCTCCTAAAAAATCCCCTGCGGCTACCCGTTCACCGTCTTTAATTACTTCAATTAAATGATGTTCACCATCCATCATATTGGCGTTCAGTAAACTGTCTTCTTGAAAGTATTCGTAACCGGTAAATCTTATAGAGGGCCATCGGCACATTTTAATAAACTTGTGTTTTAAAAATAGCTGCCAAATGATTCCTACTAAAACACCAACAATAGGAACACTCAATATGAGTATTCCTAATTGCGTCATTACGGAAACCTGTATGTATTCCATAAGAAGAAAAAGACTTCCTATAAGCGCCAACGTAAAAAAGCTATATACAAAATAATTGATTCCCTGCTCCAAGGCAGATGATCTTTCCTTTATGTTGCCCACCATTCTAGCTGTTTCTTTTGCGATAAAGCCAGGTGTGAGCATAAGAATTACCAAAATATAATGCTCCAAGACTTCTTTACTCCTTCAGTTCCTCTAGGATCCGTTTCTCAAACTTCCTTTTGCAGTTATAAGAACAAAAGGTATATCTGTGACCTTTATAATAAATTTGCCACGCCCACGGTCCACCGCATGATAAATAAAAACGTTTGCCACATTCCCTACAAATTTTAAATTTGCTATGGTCTTCATATCTCCCCATAATTTTTAGTCCCTTCACATAACAAACCAAAAAAAATATATTTTATGTATTGTATCACATTTCGCCTATTATGGACTTCTTTAATTATAAAAAGACGCTCTGTTCATCCAGAGCGCCTTCACAAAAGGAGACTGTCGTGGTTTGCTCTCCACTTACCACGATATTATTATACTACAATTCTATTTAAAAAAACGGGTGAATTCCGGGTTAAAAACGGGTGAAAAAAGTGTGAAAACCGGGTATCACTTTTCTTTCCCCGAAAATAGATTGATTTGAGATGGCCCCACGCTAGGTCCAAAGATCATGCAGGTCATTTGGGAGATCGCTCTATGGTATCTCTTACGGCATATGCTCTCATCACAATGCACATCTGCGGCAATCGCATCCCATTTCTTTTGGTAAATGCCCCGCTGCCTTACAATCTTTTCATCAGTTCCGCTTAAAGCAGCCAAGGAGCGATTGATGTTATCGATCCTGGTAGAAAGCTTCTTATGTTTGACTTTCATTAAATTCAGCTGGCGTTGCTTTGCTTCCTTCCGGTCTAAAGCAGCTTCCTCCGGGCTTGGCTTATTCCATCCGCCTCCACCAGGTTCAAAGCTATAGTGAGTAGTCTTGGGAGCGGCTTCCAATGCAATCTCGGCCTGTAGATCCTGCATAACTGCTTCCTGGTTCTGAACATAGATGGACCAGTTGATATAATTGCTCAACCATCCCAATAAAACTTTTTCACAAGAATCGTAGTGCATTGGCATTCACCTCCCTTTCATGCGCTAGTTTAGTCGTCTCCCACATGGATGCGTGGATCGAAATACTATGTCATTATTCATGTGGTTTCTTACTGGCCTTCTCAATCTTCCGCAACATCATTCAGCCCTGTGCTGCCAAATCCGTCGGCTCCCCGTTCGGTTTCGCTGAGCTTTTCTGCCTGAACCAGTTCCACGTCCGGATCCTTCACAATGAGCATCTGGGCGATCCGATCGCCGTCACCTATCCCCTCCACGCCAGTTCTTCCTTCCATGGCATTGCGCACATTGTCTAGGATGATGTTGACCTCTCCCCTATAGTCAGAGTCGATTAGTCCGGTACCGTTGGAAACCCGCAGGCCCGTTTTGATTCCCATAAAGCTACGAAGTAGTATTTCGGCGTGATATCCTTCTGGCAGCTCAATGGCAAACCCCAGAGGAACCTTTATCCCTTTTTCCCCTGGGAATATCCAGCGACAGTAATCAACCCTGGCATAGCAATCATAGGCTGCAGCTCCCGCCGTTTTTCTTTCCGGCATACGTCCGCCGGGCATCAGTTTGATTTTTACCTGTTCCGTCATTTTCCATTCTCCTTTCCATAGGCCATAACTTCTTCGATGGCAGCTTCTACAAATTTGCAGGCCGGTTCGTCAAGATGGTTATCGCCGCTCCAGTGGTACCAGCCCCTTTTATACCTATGGACTGCTTCGTCCATAAGATTGCTGATCTCCTCAAGGTTCGCCAGCTCCGCAAGTTCTACTACACCCTCGCTTTCCAGCTCTTCCCGGATGTATTCGTTAATAATAACGTCTGGATCCACCTGGAAATTTTGCTCCCGGATCAGATCGATGAATGCCAGTTTGTCCTGGCCCAGGTAGTCCTCAGCCGTCCCTGCGGTATAATCGCGGAACGAGTTTCGGATCTGCTGCCTGAATTCGTCAGTCACCTCAGAACGCGGGGTGATCTTTACTTCGATTCCTCTGGGGAAATATAAAATATTGTCCACGTCTCTCACTCCTTTTCCTTCCTGTTTTTCCGGCTCTTCTGTATCTCAGTTACAAAGGGCAAACAGCCAGGTTAAGACATTTCTGCCCGTCGCTGGCACCACAGGTTACAAACGGCCAAAGTCTTTCATAACGCTGGAACTCCTTTGGGCTTGCCCATCGGCATCCGGTGCAGCGCTTCTTGATTCTGGCTTCCTGCTTTTTAGTGTCTACAGCATTCATGGCTTCCCTCCTGCTTCCCATTCTCGATAGAGCCGGAACCAATCGTCGGCACCCATAGTCACCTTCCAGCCGGTCCCGTTTTTCCGGTGGAACACGGTCGGAATGCTTCCGGTAGTCTTTTTCGCATCTCTTGAAGCCTGGGCCAGGGCATCGTCTAGGTTCAGATGTTCCACCCGTTTGACTTCGATGTGAATGCCAGGCAGCCCCACCACATCAGCCGTGCCCTCTTTGTTGTTGCCACAATACTGGGCAGAGCGCCTGGCTTCATAGCCCTGGGCCCGGCAAAGCCGGACCACTTCCAGCTCACCGTTCTTTCCTTTCTTTTTTCCGTTGACCATGCTGCCATCTCCTAGAATGGGATTTCTTCGTCAAATTCAAATCCTGGTTCACCTGTTACATCCTGCCCCATACTTTCAAAGCCTTGCTGAGGTGGCTGGCTTTGGATCTGAGGCGCTTTTTCTTTTCGCTCGATAAATTCCACTCGTTCGGCAATAACTTCCGGATCCCTCACAAGGCGCCCTAACAATACAACTCGGTTCATTTTTTCAGCCTCCTTACCTAAACTTTTTCTGGAAGCAGCTGCTTCCTCTTCTCTCGTAGTAATCCAGGTCCATATCCGGAGAGCAGCACTTCCCATGCTCTGCCGGCCATCTCCCGATCATGATCTGTTTTGCTGCCTGCGCCCGTTCCGTGGGCTTGCCGTTCTCTGTTTCCTCGGCAATCTCTTTCAGCCTGGGTCCATCAAGTCTTTCCAGTTCCAGTAATTCCTGTTTTGACAACATCTCTAATTCCCCCTAGAAGATCGTCGCCGCGATTAGCTGTCCCAAAAGAGTGGCTGCGGCCACCAGGATCATCCCACAGATAACAGCTAATGCCATGCAAACCACATACTTTTTTTCGCTCATCAGCTAACCACCCTCAGGTCTTGTTCTTCTGTCTCCGGATTTTCTTCCTGGTCAAACAAGTTCTGCTGTGCCCGTTCTCCCTGTACGTATTTCTCAGCCTGGGTGAAAAGCTCCTGGATATCAAGCGGAATTGTCTTGCCCAAACAATCCTGGCCCACGGAAGGCAGCGAGATTGTCAGGTAGTCACCGATATACGGATCGTACACCTTGCCTGTCAGTGAAAAGGTCGTTTTGTCTTTCCCTTCATGAGCTGAAACGCTGCTTACATAGACCCGTTCCATCGGATCAGCCCCTTTAACCGTCTCTGCCGGCTGCATGGCTGCTAAGATGCAGAAATCTTTTCTTAGAGTTTTGAATGCTGCATCAAATTCCGGCAGCCCCGGTTCATCACAGGACAGTGTAACCACATTCATGAACACCCCTTTCGTTTCCTGGTACTTGATCACATACGTGCTCAAATCTTTGGGATCGTTCTTCACACTCAAAATCTTGATCATTCGATTTTCCTCCATTCTTTCTCTTGCACCTTTTGGGTCAAAAGGTGTTGTGCAGTCCTGGACACAAGAGCCTGCACTTTTCCATCTGCCAAGGTAGTTCTCATTCTCCGGGCCGTTTCTTTACGCTCTGTGTTGTTCTGGTACATCCGCAGGAATGTATCCCGTACCCGCGGTACATCACTTTCCAGCATGTTGCAGATACTCTGCCATCCCATGCATTCTACAGTCTGTTGGACCATCGGATCTTTAAACACGGGTTTCCGGTAAGGCCCAACGGCCCCGATGGCTTTGTAGACTTCTGCCCAGCCCTGTTCTGCATTGGGCAGCTCAATTCCCCGAGCATACTGCCACACCAACTTTGACTCCTCGATAATCTCGGCAATCGTCGGCAGGAATCTCGACTGCTTGATCACATTCACCACAGCCTTTTTAAGCACTTCGTCAGGGATCTCTTTCAGGCAGATCCCATACACCCGTGCCTGCTCATCAGTGAATTTCGGGTAAGCGCATTTGATCAGCGCCAGCACTTCATCCATCGGCATCCTCCACTTCTGCGATCCAATCCGCATAGTTCCGTTCTCCCAGATCCTCCGTTGCCTTTCGGGCCTGGTTCAGTGCTCCCTCGACTCCTCCGAGTCGGGATACACTTCCCCCTTTGAGCGGGAAAAAGCCTTGCCAGGAGTTCATGGTGCTCTGGTCCGCAATGGCTGCCATCAGGTCCTGGTCTCCCTGCGCCAGGGTATTGAGCCTTTTGAGTGCCAGTTCAGTGGCACGGGTAGTCAGAGGCTTCCGGATCCTGGTACGCATTTCCATCCAACCGATCAAGGATGCTTTGAGTTCTGCATTGTCACCAGCGAAGAGGCGAATCAAATCAAGGGGCGCATTTTCTTTTTTATCTTTTTCTTTTCTCGTCTTAGTCTTGTCTTTATCTAGTTTAGGTATGGTATCACTTTGCGTATCATCCAAGCGACACTTTGCGTCTTCCTTGTGTATCACGCAAGTATCACTTTGCGTATCAATTTGCGTCTCTTTAAGGAACGCAAATGGGATAATTTGATATAGTGCAGCCTGATTTCCTTTGCGTACAGTGACCTTTATTCTTCCTGCTTGTTGGAGAGCGTTCCTTGCCCGAATGATGGCCTGCTTGCTCAGACCTGTGTCCAATTCTAACGCTGATAT
This sequence comes from uncultured Acidaminococcus sp., assembly GCA_900554515.1. Classification (GTDB taxonomy): domain Bacteria; phylum Bacillota; class Negativicutes; order Acidaminococcales; family Acidaminococcaceae; genus Acidaminococcus. Next base: position 105,623 of record USHN01000001.1, read on the forward strand.
GGCCAGATTGAATTCCGTCCGCCAGCCGGTGCGGTTGCAATAATGCATCAATGCAAACCAAAGGACACGTGCGGTGGTTGGGACAGGATTCGTAATCAGCCAATCGTGGAAAGAATTGATTTCACTCAGGTAGTTGATTTCCAAGACGCTCACCTCCTTACTTCCAGGATTCTTTTAACCCTTCTAACTCTGTGGGAGTCATTGTTTCGATTCCCAGTCCTTTTGCTTCTTCTACCAGATCATCTATGAGCCGGCCCATTTCAAACCTGTCATAGGTGCTTGACCCGTAGTAAGCAGCTATATCCGTTGTCTCTCCATCCGTACTCATGGGCTCAGCTACCCAACCCAGCCCATTTGCATGCCACCGTTCTACAAACCTTTCGGCAGCATAGCTCATAACACGCACGATGTTGAAACTTCCTACTTTTTGGATTTCCTGCCGATACACCTCCTCTTTGCTGGTCCGAAGTACTTCTGCGATCTTTTGCATCAGAACCCAGGCATAAGCATTTGCCGAAAGGCTGCGCTGCCGTTTGACTGGATCCATGGAAAGGGTATATTCCCGTTTTCCCTCGTTGATCTTTTTTACCAGGTCAATGACAGCCTGTTTATCTTTTGGCTCTACATTGACCACCAGTTTCATCTTCCGACTGAGAGGATCCGCTACAACCTGTTCTACGTTTACCAGCTTCATAAGTAGTTCCTCCCAATCAGTTTCAAAAATTCTTCCCGGGTGTGTGTCTTCTCAAACGCTTCCTGGCATTTTCTTTTTAGGAACAGATCCAGGCGTTTGTTGAAATGCACTCCGTCATTGCCGGTATGATGATCCCTGCAAAGCGGGACAATGAAGCCATTTGCCTCACTGACCCGTCTGTTTGCAGTTCCGTAATACACATGATGGATGGCCTCTCTGGGCCTTCCACAGAAGATGCAGCGGTCCAGATCATTGGTTATAATTGAGACTCTGCTGCCCATTGCTGTTGTACATCTTCTCCTTTTTCAGCTGCAGCTGATGCATACAGGCTTGCCATTGCTGCTGGGTCAGCTGCGGAATGCTCGGTGCTCCTGTCCATCTCAGCATATTGGTAATTCTAGTTTCTAGATTCAGCATGCTGCCCTGCTGTGTCTCTTCAAATAGGCGTTTTAACTGGTCAATCTGAGATTGAGATACAGCCTGATTGACTGCTCTTTGCACCCGGCTGCGTTCTGCTTCCTGGTTGTCTCTAGCATCTGCATCCTGAATATCGTCCAGGAGGAACAACCCTCCCAGCGCATATTTTCGGGCATAACTGCTGCAAGCGCCAGTGATCTGAGAAGAATCCATTCCCTTTCTTTCGTCTTCTTCCCTGGCATATCCGATATTCTCTGCCCATGCATCGCTTTCACAGTCACGAAGGCAGGCGGTCGCTCGAAGATAAAATCGCTCTTTAATACGAATAACTTCATCAGTTATCCTCATGGCAACTTTGTATTTCTTCAAAAGAGGTTTCAGTGCTGCCTGGATATCCTCTACGCTGCGGTAATGATATTTACCGTAGTTGTTGTACTGGTTCTTCGGGACACTGAGCTCATTTTGGATACAGGTAAGCTTCACGAAAAGGTCCATCGGTTTCGTCGCTTCCACCTGTGGTTTTTCGGCTTCTGGCTGAGGCTCCTGAACAGTCGCTTCTGCCTGTTGTTTTTCTTCTGTCATCTTAGTCCACCTCCGTGTAGAATTTGTCCGGTTGCTGCTCAACGGTAACCCCTGGAATGATTTCTCCGTCTTGGCTAATCAAATGATCGCCATCAACAGTGCAGCCTTTCTTCAAGTTTGCCCAGTCTACGGATTTCTTGATTTTTACACAATCAGGCAGTTCTTTCTCTGCATACTCTAATAAGGTCGCTTCATCTCTCTGAAACTTGGCCGGTGACTTTCGGAATCCAAATTTCCCGTTAGGAAGAGAGATGCTGCGTTTTTTCTTTCCCTCCAGTTGAGTCTCTGCATACATTTGTAGCAGCGCAGAAAGATGTTCCTGGGCATCCATCAATGGACGAGTTCGTTTTTCCAGGTATTCGTCTAAGCTTTTCTTCTTGGCTTCTACAAACCGCAGCACATCCTCAATTTCTGCTTCTTTCTCCCGGATTTTTCCTAAGCACCAGTCTGCTTCTTTGGCAGTTTTGGGTTTCCACACCTCCTTATTCACATAAGTCGGAGCTGTTTCTTCCAGGAAATCTTTTTCGTAATCCATCACATTAATTTTCCTTTTCATTTCGAGCCTCCCATGTTATAATAATTACGGAGCATGTGCTCCGATCACCTTATGGTGGCCATCAGCTCTCCACTGATGGTCATTTTTTATTGGAAAAATCATACGGTCATCAACCCTACTAGAATAGCCAACCCCATCACCGTTGCTGATATACCAGCCATGAAACCCTGGAACCTGGGAGGCCATTCCCGAATATCGTCAATCACAATGCCGGCCAGAATGTAAATCCAAAACACCGGAGCCAGCAGCAATTCAGCAATCCTGTAATCCCTCTTCATTTTCTTTCTCTCCTTCCGCGAAATCGAACCCATCATTCATGCTGCCCAATACCTTGGCAGCTTTGTCTCTCATATCTGTCCATTTCTGGATATTGATAATCGCTACTCCTGCGTTTTCCAGGGTATCTGTAGCCTGGCACATGTCAGCAATACTATCCAGCAGCACATCTACCTGATTAAAGAATTCATCGTCCACTTTGTAAACCATTATGCTTCCCTCCCAATCAGTGTTTTGAGATCCATGCCCAGTGCTTCTGCAATCTTCCACCAAGTTTCAATAGTGAACCTTCTATAACCTCTGAGCACTTTAGCCAGGTGCCCCTCACACAAGCCTAGATCCATTTCAAACTGCCGCACCGGCCGCCCTTTTTGTTTGCGGATCCGTTCCAGATTCTGCAATCCCCGCTCCGTTTCTTCGGGACTGATTTTCTGAATCACAGCTTTGGGCGGTTTGATCAAATCACTCAGTTTCTTGCCAAGGGCCTTAGCCAGCAGCTGCAGATTTTCGGGAGTTGATTCCCGAATAAATCCTGACTCAAAGCAGCAGATCCATGTGGGGCTGAGTCCAATAGCTGCGCTGAGTTGCCGACCGGACAACCCTTTCACGATCCGGTAGTACCTGACGTTAGCCCGAATATTCTCAATCATTTTTGCGTCCATTACAAACCGCCTTCTTTCAAAGCTTCCAACATTCTTGACGTCGTTCCTTTCAGAATGGTTTCAAGCTGCTGGATCCTTGCGTCTTTATTCTTTAGCTCAGCTTCCAGCTCTTTGAAACGGAAAGGCGTGTATTCCTGAGCATTGCTCCCTTCTCCTGCAAGGGCATACACATCTTTTGCTCTGAATCTCACTCCTGGCAGATCATGTAGCTGCGGAAGGATGTTGTGATCTCTCAGGTAGTAAACGCTTGAAAGACCGATATTCAAGACTTCAGCCGTTTCCGTGGCTGTCAGTACCAACTTGTCTTTCATAATTGGCTCCTTTCTCTTTTTTCATCTGCGCTTTCTGCTATAATTTAAGAAGCAGAAAGGAGAGGATTTACTTGACATCAGTAGAAGAGGATTTTGAGGGCTTTCGTAAGGCAGCTTCCATTTTAAGTAACCCTTTGTATCTGCAAGCTGCCAAAATAGCAGAACTTGATAACTATCAAGAAAGGCAGCGAACTTATCACAATCAGGAACGAACCCTTTCTCAACCTTGTATTGACCAGCTTATCCGATCAATTGCATCAGGGCATAATTCTTATCAAGACCTTCAACAGAAAGTGCCAGATATCAATTCCCCAACCATGTGTGCTTACATAGCCACTGCGTTTAAAGATGATCCTAAAAGACCTTCAAGCCCCATGTCCCTGACCTCTTTAAGATTCGCTAATCAAAAGCTCCATTACTTTCAGGTCAATCCAGTACCAGAAGATTTTTACGACCTTTATGAATTCAAGCCAACAGACTCTTTTTCTCTTTCAGTTGCAGGAGAAAATCGTTGGTATGATCTCAAACAAGAAGATTTAATGCTTTCACTTACCAAACAATCAATAAACAGCGCAGAGACAGCTGTGAAATGGACAAAAATCGGGATCGTTGTCAGCGTAGTTTTATTTTTATTAGAAAAAGTATTAAGTCGGTTATAATAATGCCAATTGAAACCCGTATATAAGCCTTAGCAGTTTCCAATCGTTCATCATCATTTGCAAATTGTGTTCTGAAGCAAACTCGCCAAAAATGCTTTAATTTTTCTCCCATAGTCTTTCCTTCCTTGATTGCCCTGTTCATCTGATATAATGCCAGAAGAAAGGATGTGCCCAAAATAAAACGCGATTTAGATTTAATCCGTAGAATCTTATTACAAACAGAAGCCTCTGATAGTACTTCCCTTACTGCTGCCGATTTTAAAAACTTATGCAGCAATGAGGATAATCTCTATTACAATATCCATATGATGTATCAGGCTGGATTGATAGACGCCGTTGATATAAGACGCTATGATAATGTGTTCCCACAGTATCAAATCAAATGTCTGTCTAACTCAGGCTGTGAGTACCTGGATACCATTCGGAATGGATTTGTATGGAGAAAAACCAAGGCATCGCTCAAGCCCGTTGGAGGTACTGCTTCAATTGAGGTAGTACAAGAGATTGCAAGGAAGATCCTTATAAAACATCTTGAGACTCATTGCACAGCCAGTTTTTGAAGAGCAGGTTCCCGTTGAAGATGTTCCCGATTTTACTGAAGAACAAAGCCTTCAGCTAAACCAGTGGTTTCCCTCTTTAAGTAATCGATTAGCGAAAGAAAAAGGCTTAATAATACAAATCATCGTTGCCTTCCTATTTGGACTAATCAGCAACCTTCCACAGCATTTAGACGCTGTCCGTGCACATCAAGACGCCGTTCAAGCTCATCAGGATTTCCTGGACTCACAGAAGTATGCCCAGCCCGTCCAAACAAACATCCCCAGTGCTTCCGCCAAGAGAAAATAAAGCAGCGCAAAATCCCACTTCTGAGTCATTATTACGAAAATGTTGATATTCAGCAGGCCATAAATTAACAGATTCGCATAGAACTCCTTTCTGGAAAGAAGCCGCTGTTCTTCAAGCTGCCGCTTGAGTTCGGCGTTTTCTGTTTTCAGTCGGTCAAGTTCATTCATAAGTTAATCCCCCCTTAGTTTGACCCCATTTCTGATATAATTGAAAGCAAGAAAGGAGGTGATATTATGGAAAAGACTTTGCTGGATGTTTTAAAAAACCGAATTGATACTAAAACCGGTGTGATTACAACTTTAGCGCTCACGTTGAAAACATTTAAAAGCGCCACCCCTGAATCAAAGGCCCCTTTTTCTTTAGACGGCAATAGGTTAATCATCATTACAAATTTTGCAAGCATCGCTTGCGAACTGATTACTCCGAACGATGATGTAAAAGAGTTTTCAAACGCACAAGTCATTTTCAAAGCAGCCATGGCATCTACAGATAAAATTTATGAAACTTTATCCCCAGATGCTCTCGTCATTAGCAATTCCAAAACATTGCTTCTAAAAAATGCTCAGGTTGTCCCGTTTGCGAGCCCTCAACAAACTCTGAATTATGAAGTCCTTGCAATCTTCACCGATCAGATTGTTGGCGTTACCATCGGAAACTTTAATCGAAATCCTGACTGAATAACCCTTAGGGTCTTTTGCTCCCAGCAGAAGACCTTTTTTTTGTTTCCGCTTCTTCATTCCATTTCTCCCTTCATCTTCATCTGAGTTAGGCGCTAGCACGATATGACAATGGGTATCGGGGCTAACGCTTGGGCATGCTATGACAATAGGTACCGGGACTAACGCTTGGCACACTATGACAATAGGTACCGGGGCTAACGCTTGGGCATGCTATGACAATAGGTACCGGGACTAACGCTTGGCATGCTATGGGTATGAGCCGTAGGCTTTGAGTACATTGGCCGGTTTTCTATTTCTTTTAGAAAATCGGCTATTTCTTTTGGCATTCCATTAATTTTCACTTCCATGATTTTCTCCTTGCACCTTCAGGCTCTTAATTATTTCTATTTTAGAAATAATGTTGGTAAAAAAATTAACAATATAAATCCTTAATTTCACAGTTAAAAGCATGTGCCAAAATTGGGAGCATACCTGCTCTGAATTCTCTTTTCCCTTTTTCATAGTTGCAGTAGGCAGGTGCCGATTGGAATCCCAAAAGTTCAGCCATATTTTGCATCGTTAGTCCTTTTTCTTTGCGTTTCTTTTCGACAAACGAAAGGTTCATTTTCATTTTGTTACCCCCCTTTGCTTTATTATAATATTTATGTTTTAGAAATACAAGTCTTTTATTTCTATTTTGTTAAATTTTATATATTTCTGTTTTGTTAATGGTATAATTTCATTAACACTATAGAAATAGGAGGTGTAACATGAACATTGGTCAAAGAATTGTCGAATTGCGTGAACGTTCCGGTCTCAAGCAATACGAACTTGCCCAAAAAGCAAATATGAATCCAGCTGTTTTAAATAGAATTGAATCAGGGAAACGGCCCGCTCGTGATGATGAAATAAAAACAATTGCTCGCATTTTCCATGTTTCTACAGATTACTTGCTAGGTAATTCCGATGCTGGTGGATATTATCTAAACCCTGATACTGCCCGCTTGGCCCAAGAAATCCATGACAACCCCCAATATAAAGTCCTTTTCGATGCCACAAAGCATTTAAATCCGGAATCCATCAAGGAGGTTATGAAGTTTATCGATTACCAGAAATCTAAAGAAGGCGTTGATTAAAATGAGCAAACCAATGAGAACTGTCCTTCTGCCATTGCCATATGATATCCGGAGCTTCGTTCGCGAAGATGAAAATGGTGAACCAACTTGTTACCTCAACTCCCGTCTCAGTTACGAGATGAACAAAAAGTCTTTTGAACATGAAGAAGAACATGAAAAGCATAATGATTTGAATCGTGAACTTACTGTAACCCAGTTGGAAGTTGAAAGGCACAAGAAATAAAAGCTGTTGTAATATTTTGGGTAGAGTTAAGTAAAATAGGATAAGATAAGATAACTCTAAGAAGGTGATTTTACGCACTTTTCGCCAATTTATAAGCAAAAGCTATTGTATGCTACAAAAATGTTTTTGCTGATACTTCTTTTTAGTTTTGCTATTTTTATGTCTTGCTTTCAGTCTCCTTTATATCCTATGCACCGAATCACCCTGCTCCGTCTCATCCGCAGCGGTGTATTTCTATATGGGTCTCTGATTCTTGTCCATTTCTTGTTTCCAGAGAGTAGAGAACAGCAACGCAGAGAAAGGATAGCGGGTTTCATCGCCCTCCTCTGGTTACTTCCCTATGGTCTGGTTTTTTCTCAACTTCCAGTTCTTTTCCAAAATGATATTGGTAACTACTTTATTTTTCCTTCCGTTTTGTTTGCCTCCACTGTTGTTTTTCTGGAATTGGCATCCCACAGTAAAAAAGCCCGTAAGCCTCTTTGCTCCCTTTATACCCTTTTGCTGTTTCTGCTAGAACTGTCCGGCCTGGCCTATTGTTTTTATTTTTTCCATTACGGAAAACCCCTGGATGAAATTGCTCTGTTGTCCATTCTGGCCACCACTCCCCGGGAAGCTTGCAACTATCTCAGTTCCATTTTCAGTCTGCCCTTATTGGCTGGTGTCCTCTCGGGACTCACTGCCGGGTTTCTGCTGCTGTTCCACGAGGTTGAATCAAGCTGCCGCATTTCTTGTATTTCAGAGCTGAAAGGCAAAAAATGGACGATTTTATCCCTGCTGCTTTTGTACTTCTTCGGTAACTATCTGACTTCCATTTTCCCTGCAGACAGGTTTCTACACCTATACCGGGAGAATGGTCCCCTCCAGGCCTTTAGAAATCTGCGCCAGAATCTGCCCCGGAATGCTCGTGCCCTGAAATTGGAGGCCCCAGCCTCCCAGCTTCCTGGCTCTATTATCCTGGTACTGGGAGAAAGTGCCTGCCGGGACGATATGTCTGCTTTTGCTGATACACCAGAAAATACCACCCCTTGGGAAAAATCCCGCCGGCAGGATCAGTGTTTCTTCTTTTATCCCCATGCCTATTCCAATTTCCCTAACACCGTTATGGCTATAACTCAGGCCCTTACCAGTGCTAATCAATACAATCGGAAGCCCCTGAAATATTCAGTGGATATTATGACCCTGGCAAAAAAAGCCGGCTATGAAACCTATTGGATTTCCACTCAGGAGCAGAGTAGCGTTTCTGATGCGGGAATTACCGTCATTGCCCAGCAGGCTGACCACCAGGAATGGTTGCAGGAGCCGGATGAAGATATTCTGGAGCCGCTTTCCCGGATTCCTGCGGGAAAAAAGAATTTTATCGTCTTGCACCTTATGGGTAGCCATTTTCGCTATGACTACCGAGTTCCCCAGGCCTATGTAGAAAAGCAGCATTGGGCCGACGTGGATAAACGGGAAAAGGCCCTTTGGTATCGTCGTTCTCTCCATTACACCGATTTTGTACTGAAGGGCATTTTTGAAGAAACCAAAAGCCTGCCTCTCCAGGCCATGATTTACGTATCCGATCATGGAGAAGATATGGAACTGACCCATACAGCTTCTCCCTTCCAATATGACATGGTTCGGATTCCGCTGTGGATTTATCTTTCTCCTTCTTATCAGCAGGCTTATCCACAAGTAAGCCAACAACTCCGGGCCCATGAAAATGCCATTTTCACCAATGATCTGCTTTTCGATACCCTTTCTGGCATCCTTCGTGCCCCGTCTAACTTTTACTGCCGGCAGTGCGACTTAACCAGTCCTGACTACAATATTACTCGTGACAATGCCTTAACACTGCATGGGAAAAGAAGGATTGCTAATGATCCCCGATCATAGATGTTCCTGAAGTTCAATAAAGTTTACTCTCTCCAGAGAAGAAATTCTGGGGATAAAAAATAAATGGAGGCGTTTACTATGAAGAAGATTGCTTTACTTACCGCATTGTTGGTTACTCTTTGTTCTACTGCTCTTGCCTATGTAGGCAACTCTGCCAGCCACAAGTTCCATTACGAAGGATGCAGAGCAGAGCAAAGAATCCGTGCAGATCATCGTGTTCACTTCGACACCCGTGAAGAAGCTATTGATGCAGGATACACTCCTTGTGGGATTTGCCGGCCATAATTCATCGTCTAAGACCTGTTGGTGAAAGGAAACGTAATTAAGCCATGGACAACATCATTATTTACAATACAGAAGATGGGCAATCTAACGTCCGCTTGTATGCAAAAGACGGAACAGTGTGGCTTACCCAAGCTCAAATCGCCGAGCTTTTTCAAAAAAACATATCTACCATTTCTCGCCATCTTGCTGCCATTTTCGATGAAAATGAGCTAGAACAGGAAAGCAATTTGCGTTTTATGCAAATTGCAAATTCCGACAAACCAGTTGCTTTTTACAGCCTATCAGCCATTCTTGCTGTTGGCTTTCGAGTACATTCTCCGCGTGGGACTCAGTTCCGGCGTTGGGCAAATACAACACTGAAAGAATATATGCAAAAAGGCTTTGTCATTGACGATGACCGACTAAAGAACCCAGATGGTCGCCCAGATTACTTCGATGAACTGCTGGAACGGATCCGTGATATTCGAGCCAGTGAAAAAAGGTTCTATCAAAAGCTGCGTGACCTCTTTGCTCTTTCCTCTGACTATGATAAAACAGATAAGTCCACTCTACAATTCTTTTCAGAAACACAAAACAAACTTATCTATGGAGTCACCGGCAAGACGGCTGCTGATTTAATCATCGACCGCGCCAGTCCTCAAAAAACTAACATGGCTCTCACTTCGTGGAGTGGGACCATTGTCCGCAAAAGAGACATTGTTGTTGCCAAGAATTATCTTTCAAAAGATGAAATTGATTCATTAAACCGACTGGTAACCATTTTCTTGGAAAGTGCGGAATTACGTGTGAAGATGCGAAAGGACCTAACGCTTGATTATTGGCATCAAGCAGTAAATAAATTGCTATCTGATCATGATATTCCTATCCTTCACGATCGTGGTCGTCATTCTCACCGTGAAATGTTAAAGCTTATGGATACGGCTTATGCTGCCTTTGATGCAAGAAGGAAACAAGAAGAGGCCAAACAGGCTGATCAAGATGATTTGGCGGAACTGGAAAGCGAAATTTCTACTATCCAATCTCGTAAGAAAAATTAAAAAGGCCATCCGGTACTGCACAATACCGACAAGGGGAAAGCACCACCCTACAAAAGGAGATTATTTCACGAGGAGGATATTCCAATGCATGCTTATTACTTTAAATCTAGTGTGGGTGTTTTTAAGATTTTTCCATTTAGAGGCAACTTTTGGCTAGAGATAGATAGAAGTATGTACAGCGCTTATATATCTCCTGAAGAAGCAGCCATCGATGTTTACATGCACACCACTGGCCATAATGGTTGGGACAAGTTAAAGGGCATTGAAGATGCCCCTGAAGATTTGTCTGGTTGGAGATATTTATAAAGATATGCTAGGTGTAGAATGCCATAGTGGAAAGAAGGAATAGAATATAAAAATTCCTGCTGGCAAGGTTCGCGGTCGCCAGCAGGGAAAACGTAATCTCAGGCCGGTAAGAGAGATTACGTTTTTATTTTATCATACAATTTCTTTTACTGCTATAAAAAATGATTTCCTTGTTCGTTGCTATCTCTTTCCAACGCCTCACGAAGAACTTTCCCTGTCATTTTCCACGCCCGTCCTGTTATTTTGCTAGCTCTATTAGTGATTCCTTTTGAATCCGTTGAACAAACAGGGCCACTATTGACAGAGGGAAAAATCGTAAATGTCGAAAGCCCGCATAGAAGCATATTAGACCACTTCAATAATTTTTTCATTACTTATACATCCTATCCCAACCTGGGCAAGATTTTTAAAACAAAGGACCCTGCCAGCACTGCGGTAACTGGCAGGGGGGAGAAAGATTGTAAGTCTACCTGTCCAAAGGAAACTTACAAAGCAAGTATATCACGAAAATTCTTTTTTATCCATCAAAAAGAAGGAGGACTTTTATATGGAATACAGCTTCAGTTCCCGTGAAAGAAACGGTAGTATCTGCCTAGTCCTGTCCTACAAAATTGGAAACAGGTGGAAACAGAAAACCAAGCAGGGCTTTAAGACACAAAGAGAGGCTAAAAAGCACCAGGATGAATTACTAAGGCTAGCCAGAAAAGAAGTGGGCTTTGATCTGGATCCGACTCTAAGGGGAATCACTCTTAGAAAATTCTGGGCGATCTACGAAAGGGATAAAAGCCAGGAGCTAACCTTCAGTACGCTCTGGACTTACAAGGCAGGCCTAGAAAATTTTACTTCTATACTTGATATCCCCTTGGTAAAACTATCCACAGCGGCTATTGTCAACGCCTTCCAACAGATTGGCTTATCTACAGCCACTAAAAATCTTTCCCTGGCTGCTCTCAAAACCATCCTAGAACATGCTGTGAAGATTTATAAAATCATCCCATCAAATCCGGCCCGGCCTGTATCCAGAATTCGGTTTAAAGAGAAAAAGCCTCTCCGGGCGCTAAGCCGTAAAGAATTGCACCAGCTGATTGAAAGAGTCAAAGACTATCGTGCGGACGTATACCTGCTAATTCTGATAGCAGCTACTACAGGAATGCGATGTGGCGAAGCCCTAGGGCTTACTTGGGACAACATCGACTTCAACAAGCAGACCATTACCATTAATAAGCAATGGGGTTCCGTAGCTCATGGGTTGCAAGGTTTTAAGCCCTGTAAGACTAGAAACAGCTATCGAACGCTCCCGGTCTCAGCAAGTCTGCTCCACGAGTTAAAAGTATGGCATGACTTTCGGCCTCTGCCGCTTGACGGTAGAGTTTTTGGCGGGCTCTCCTCTCTCTACATTGCTACCCTGGCTGGTGAATACATTAGAAAGCATTTTCCAGGTCGTACTTTCCATAGTTTGCGCCATACCTTTGCTACGCTGCTGCTATCTGAAACAGGTGATGTAAATTTGGTTGCTGGTGTTTTGGGTGATACGATTCAAACAGTATCTGCTACCTATCTGGACTACACTCAAGATGTACGGAACCGAGCGGCCAAAACTATCCAGCGGCTCTTTTAATTTTTGTCGTATTTTTGTCGTCATGTCCTTAATTCCCTTATTTCATGCTGTTCTAGGCTAAAATTTTGTAATATCTTATTATTCACCTCGATTTTGTCATCAATAGCCTTCAAAATCGAAACGATCTGACTCTGCACTTTCTTTGGTGGGATTACCAAACTCATACGTTTCAGGTCCGCAATCGTAACATGACCTAATCCTGTAGTCTGTTTATTCGTCGCAATCTGCGTGAAGTGAGGCTTTAAGAATTTCAAAATATAATAGAGAAAATCTTTTGTTACAAGCTCCTCATTTGCGGTTACCTTAAAGATATGTTGATTTAGCCATCCGTCCTGTAGACGATAGCGGAATACATCTATTGATGTTTGCGGATTCCCAGACCAAGAAAACAAAAGGTCATCCCATCGGATAAAAACCTCTTCTCCGTACTCTCTCTGGGTAAAAGACGTATTGGAATTGATACCGTTATTCAATTCTGCAATTTTTATCACCGGTCGACCTGTTTCTGTGAAATCTATTTTCTTAAATGCAAGGCCATTTTTCCAAATAGCAAGATCGAATAAGGACCGTCTGGTGCCATCGAGATCTGATTTTATGTTGTAGAGTGAGCTTTCATCAAATTTCATATCCAATCTCTCCCAGCTTCTTACGAATCTCATTTTCCAGCGCATGGGATTTCTTGAACATATCCGACAGCTCAGACGTCAGCCGGTTCATCTTTTCTTCGAATGGTTCACCGTCGTCTTCCTGCTCTTCAATACCTACATAGCGCCCCGGAGTCAGGATGTAGTCCTGCTTTGCAATGTCCTCTGTAGCGGCCACGGCGCAAAAGCCTTTTACGTCCTCAAGGGTTCCATTCTGGAAGGCGGAAAAAGTGTCTGCTAGTTTCTGGATATCCTCTTCCGTAAAGTCCCGATGCTTGCGATCGACCATATGCCCCATCTTGCGGGCATCAATGAAAACGGTCTTCCCTTTCTGCTTCTTATTTTTTGTGATAAACCAAAGCGTGGCAGGGATGGTTACGCTATAGAAAAGCTGGGACGGCATAGCGATGATGCCGTCGATCAGATCATCTTCAATGATTTTTTTCCGGATTTCACCTTCTCCGCCAGTCTGAGAAGATAACGCACCATTAGCAAGTACCAGCCCAATCTTGCCATTGGGTGCCAAGTGACTGATCATATGCTGAATCCATGCAAAGTTGGCATTGCCCGCCGGAGGGATACCATATTTCCAGCGGACATCGTCCAGTAATTTTTCTCTTCCCCAGGGATTATAGTTAAATGGCGGGTTCGCTAAAATAAAGTCTGCCTTTAAGCGGGGATGCAGATCATTTGTAAATGTATCCGCATGATATTTCCCCAGGTCGGCATCCAATCCCCGTATGGTCAAATTCATAACTGCCATTTTCCATGTATCCGGATTGGCTTCCTGTCCGAAGATAGAAACGTTTCCCCTATTTCCGGAATGCGCCTGAATGAATTTGGCGCTCTGTACAAACATACCGCCACTTCCGCAGCAGCAATCATATACCCGGCAGTTTGAATAGGGTTTTAAAATAGAGACCAATGTGTTGACAATACTTGACGGCGTATAGAATTCACCGCCCCCTTTGCCTTCTTTCTCTGCAAATTTGGCAATACAGTATTCATACGTACGCCCAAGCAGGTCCCGATTTCCTTCCGTTTCTGTCATGTCCATATTGGTGAAAAGGTCAACTACATCGCCAAGAACTTTCTTATCTAAATCCGGACTCGCATAATTCTTCGGCAGTACGTTCTTTAATTTTGTGTTATCTGCTTCAATGGAACGCATCGCATTATCAATGACTGTCCCAATCTCTGGCTTATGCGCCGCTGCGGCAATCTTTCCCCAGCGGGCATCTTCGGGAACAAAGAATATGTTGTCTTCCATATAGGCGTCCCGATCATTTTCAAACCCTTCTCCGTCTTCTACTAGCTGTTGATATTTCTTGTCGAAAGCGGTAGAGATATATTTTAAGAAAATCAGTCCGATAATTACGTTTCTATATTCTGACGCAGGTATATGCCCCCATAATACGCAAGCTGCATCCCAAATCTGTTTTTCAAAGCCAATGGTTGCTTTTGTTTTTTCTGCCATTACATATTCCCTTATACAATCAATGATATTATTTTCCCTCGGCCAGCGTGCGGTTCATAATTTTCTTGTACACTTCCACCCCGGGCTGGTCGTAGGCATCCACGTTAGCCAATTCTCCTTCGTAGGCAATGGACAACATCAGGAAGTAGAAGATCTGCCCCAGAAAATATTCATCAATGCGCGGCACCCGGTACAGGGCATTCAGCCGTTTATCTCCGGATAACGCCGCTTGGTTGGCTTCCATAGCCACTTCCAGGGCACGCCCCACATCCATACCTTCATACCGTTTGTACACAGATAATGCAGGGAATGGATTATGGGTCTTTATACGATTTTTCCGGCTTTCCACAAACAAAAACTGAACAATTTTATCCCGCCGTCCATCCTGATGCATCTGGGTCTGGGCGTGCATATCCGTCGTCCCGATGGCAACCACCGGCGTACGGCCATAAAATACCGTATTCCCATCCCTGTCTTTGCGTTTTCCCAGGGATTCGGCCAAAAGCTGCACATACCATTCGCCCAGGGCTTTCAGCCGCATGGCATAGGGCATGATAATTTCAATCGTGGCCCCCAAATATTTGGCCCCGGCATATTTCAGCGTGGCGTTAAAAAGAGCCGGATTTTCTACCAAAGCGTTGCTGCGGCAGCATTGGTCCATATCCCGTGCGCCCTTAAGCAGTGCCTCCAAATCCATACCTACGACAGCCCCTACAACAAGGCCCGGTTCGGATAGTACGCTGAAGCGACCGCCCACACCTACCGGCACGTCAAAAATCGGCCAGGCGAATTGACGGGCCAGCTGATTGAGCGGCGCTTCCGCATTATTTTTGTCCGTGACCATGGCTCCGCTGACGGAAAACAGCGTGTTCAGGCTGCTAAGCTCCTGATAAAAATACAAAAACGCCGTGGTGGTTTCCAGCGTGGTCCCGGATTTAGAAATCGGCACCAAAAGTACCCGATACGTCCGGTGCTGTTCCTGCTGCATTTTATGAGCTTCCGCCAAAAGGGCTGCTTTAATCCCTTCCAAGTCTTCCGGATCCACATTATTCCCGCTGAAATAGATCCGGGGAAGGTCCTTTTTATGTTCTGCGGGCCAATAGGCACTGGTACAGCAATCGTACAGCACCTTGCCGCCTAAATAGGAGCCCCCAATGCCGCAGAAGATTACCGCATCCGCTTCTTGCCGGGCTTTTTCCCCAAAAGCCGTCAGTTTCTGGAGGAGTTCCGGCGTATTGGGTGATTCTTTCCCGGGAAATGGCAGGCGGGGAAAATAAACCGGTTCCGGGGTTCCATCCTTGGACAGATGGTTCTTCGCTTCCCCGGTTTTCCGGATTTTTTCTACTGCTTCTGCCGCCGCCTGAATCCTGGGAGCTAGTTCATCCAGCATAGCAGCAGTAATCAGGCCTTCTCCCAGCATATTGGCCGCATCAAAAACAAAGCCAGAAGGCATGGTTATTTTGGTTTCCATCATAACAAATCGCTCCCCTCTTTATTTTTCAGGACATTGCCATGGTCTATACCCCATTCTCCTTATATTTTAGCATGGGAAAAAGAAAGGAACAACAAAAAAGGATGCCCAAATAGACATCCTTGTAGGTTTTAATTGGTGCGGTAGAGAGGAATTGAACCTCCACGGTATTGCTACCACTAGCTCCTGAAGCTAGCGCGTCTGCCAGTTCCGCCACTACCGCATGCAAGCTGTGAAATTATTGCTGTCAGTGCGTCTCTAATGAGTTGGTGCGGTTGGCGGGACTTGAACCCGCATGAAGTTGCCTTCACCAGCCCCTCAAGCTGACGCGTCTGCCTTTCCGCCACAACCGCAAAGTTGTGAAGAGATACAATTTGGTGCGGACGAGAGGAATTGAACCTCCACGGTATTGCTACCACTAGCTCCTGAAGCTAGCGCGTCTGCCAGTTCCGCCACGTCCGCGTCTGTTATCAACTGACAACGTCGTTATTTTAGCATAGTACGGCGCCCCGCGTCAATAGTTTTTCAATGTTTTTTTATAAAGCTGTTGGTACCGATCCCGGTCCTGCATGACCTTCTGGACATACACTCTGGTGTCACTGAAAGGGATGGCGCTCAGCTCTTTGAAATCATAGCTCCAGTGATCTTCCTGCATCCATTCTTTTACCGTTCCCCGCCCCGCATTGTAGGCCGCCAGAATCAGCACTTCGTTGCCATGAAATTCTTCTTCCAGCTCGCTGAGATACCAGCAGCCAAATTTTATATTCAGCTCCGGTTTCAGCAGCATCCGGTCTTGGAAATTAGGAAAATCCGTACATTGGGCAATCCATGCGCCCGTTTCCGGCATAATCTGCATAAGGCCCAGGGCACCGGTTTTGGATTTTGCGTCCGGATTAAAACCGCTTTCGTTTTTAATGACCGCTACGGCTAAGAAGGGATCCACCCTGTACTGGGCACTGTACAAGTGAATTTCCCGGGCATAGGGCCAGTTGTACACAAAGCGGCGCTGCCCCATATCTGACCGCCAGGCCAAAAACGCTATCAGTATCACCAATAGCAGTGCCAGGATATAGGGGAGACATCCCTTTTGTTTTTTCTTTTTTCGCCGCCGCACTTGCATGCCCATCCCTCACAAACCATAAACAAAACGCTGTCAAATCCTGCCACCCGCTCACAGCGGACAACAGGAACCTGGCAGCGGAATTCTTTTCTTTTCATTGTATCAAAAGCAAGGGGAGACATGCAAGGCCACTTTGTTACAATATCAGGAATTTTTAAAAAGTGCCTCCAGCGCCTGATCCACCTGGGCATATAACGCCGCTAACGAGCCGCTGTTATCCAGCACCACATCAGCATATTCTTTCTTTTTAGCAAGGGGCCACTGCCGCTGCATCCGTGCTGCCACTTCTTCCCGGCGCATGCCGGAACGCACCATAGCCCGACGAATCTGTTCTTCCTCCGGAATAAAAACCAGCCACACCTGGTCTGTTTTTTCGTCCCAGCCACTTTCTAATAAAAGGGGCACGTCCAAAATCACAACCGGGTCATTTTTATGCTCTTGCAGAAAAATATCCCGTTCACGTGCCGCCGCTCCCTGGACGATAGCATTCATTTGGTGCAGAATCTTGGGGTCGTGAAAGGCCAGCTCTGCCATTTTACCCCGGTCCAGCTCTCCGTCCTTACGCAGAATTTCTTTTCCGAAAGCATTTATCATTTCTTCCAGGCAAGGCGACCCTTTTTGCTGCAAGCGATGTACACATGCATCCGCATCAAAAACAGGCAGCTTTTTTTGTCGCAGATACGCACTCACCGTACTTTTCCCCGAGGCGATGCCTCCTGTAAGACCAATCACCGTCATAGTCCGCCTACCTTTGGCAATGGGGGCAATAGACACTGCCCCGCCCTGCCACTTTGATTTGTTTTAAAAGCGTTCCGCATTGGGGACAGGGCTCTCCCTTATGGTGGTACACATTTAAATACGCAGCGTTATCCCCCATCTTGCCATCCGCATCCTGATAATTGCGGAACGTGGTGCCATGGTGCCGCAGCCCTTGGGCGATAACCTGCTTGATGGTCAAAGCGAGAGCTTCCCATTCTTTTTTGGTCAGCCGGTCCACCCGCCTGGTAGGGCGGATGTGGCCCGCAAAAAGGCTTTCGTCGGCATAAATATTGCCCAGCCCTGCGATAACACTCTGATCCAAAATAAACGATTTCACACGGGTGGTTTTTCCCTTCGCCTTTGCTCGTAAATAAGCCGCATTCATGGCGTCTTCCAGTGGTTCCGGTCCCAGCATTTCATAGCCGGCATCCCGGTAGTCATCCAGCCCGATAAGTTCCACTGTGCCAAATTTCCGGATATCGGAAAAATATAGATTCTCATTCCCTGACAGCATAAAGGCCATGCGGGTAAAAGGCGGCTCTGCTTCTCCTTTAGGCAGTGCCAAAAGCGCCCCCGTCATCCGCAAATGCACCAATAGATGCACGCCCTTTTCCAGTTCCAGCCGCAGGTATTTTCCTTTGCGGCCTACATCTACAATCTGCCGGCCAGAAATTTCCCGACAAAAGGTTTCTACATCCGGATGATGGATCATTTTAGGCACGTCCACCCGCACCGATTCAATTTTCTTTCCTTTTATATGAGGCAGGAGGGAAATCCGCACCTGCTCCACTTCTGGCAGTTCCGGCATAAAGCGCTCCTTACTTTGCCTTCGCCCAGTTTTCTCCCCAGGCTACATCGGCCACCAGCGGCACCGCCAATTGCACAGCGTGCTCCATAGCATCTTTTACCAGTTTGGCCGCCTGTTCTTTTTCCCCATTCGTGACTTCCAGCACCAATTCGTCATGCACCTGGAGCAGCACCCGGCTTTTTAGTCCCGCCTGCCGCAGGGCTTCTTCCACTTTCAGCATGGCTACCTTGATAATATCCGCTGCCGTTCCCTGGATGGGCGTATTGATCGCCGTGCGTTCTGCAAAACTGCGCCGGTTAAAATTGCTGCTTTTAATGTCCGGCAAATAGCGGCGCCTGCCAAACAAGGTTTCCACGTACCCCAGTTCACGGGCCTTTTGTTTTTCCTGTTCCGTATACTTCTTTACGCCGGTATAGCGGGCAAAATAGTTATTGATATATTCCGCCGCCTCGCTTCGGGGCACTCCCAGCTGCCGGGCCAGACCAAAATCGCTGATGCCATAAATAATGCCAAAATTCACCGTTTTGGCCTTGCTCCGCATATAGTGCGTCACTTCTTCCAGCGGCACACCAAAGATTTCCGAGGCAGTACGGGCATGGACATCCTGGCCGTGGCGAAAAGAATCCAGCAGCAATTCGTCCTGGGCAATGCTGGCCATCACCCGCAGCTCCACCTGGGAATAATCACAGCTCAGCAAGAGATCGTACCCTTTGCCCGGCACAAACATTTCCCGCATCCGTTTCCCCACTTCCGTCCGGGTGGGGATATTCTGGAGATTGGGTTCCGCACTGGAAAGCCGTCCCGTCACCGTAGCCATTTGGTTAAAATGGGTATGGATACGTCCCGTTTCCGGGTTAAGCAGTGGTTTCAGTCCCAATAAATACGTAGAGAGCAGTTTGCTCAGCTGCCGGTATTCCAGCAACGTTTCGATGAGAGGATGTTCCCCGGTGAGGGCTTGCAGCACGTTTACATCCGTGGAATACCCGGTTTTTGTCTTTTTAATAATGGGAAGACCCAGCTTTTCAAATAACAGCACCCCCAGCTGCTTGGGAGAATTCAAGTTGAAAGATTCTCCCGCCTGGTCCCAGGCTTTTTGTTCCAGGGCCGTCACTTTTTTCTGCATTTCTTCCGTGACTTCTTCCAGCATGGCTTCATCCAGCGCCACCCCGGTAAATTCCATCCGTGCCAGATTTTCCGTCAGCGGCAGCTCCATCTCCCGGTACAGCGACGTCAGGTTTCTCTCCTGCAGTTTTTCTGTCAGCACGGGAATAAGGGCCGCCGTATCCTGGGCCGCTTCCCCGCTGGCAGCAGGCAGAAATTCTTCTGCCAGGCTTTTTATGCCATATTGGGTGCCGCCCGGTTCATACAGATAGGCAGCCAGGGACGGATCTTCCGTAATGCCCTGGAGAAGTTGCCCTTCCCCCATCATATATTTATAGAGTTCTTTAGGGTCTGCCACTGCTTTTAATTGGCTTTCAGAGGCCAAAAAGTCCAGCAGGGAAGCTTTGGCCGAAAGCGGCGCTGCAAAATGATAAATGGTTTCATGAAATGCCAGATCCAATGCCTTGAGGTCCAAATGCGGCAGCGTGCCCGTCACTTGATAGGAAAGGGGCACGATTACATTTTCCTGCTTGATCTGCTCCAGCAGCGCTTCGGCCTGTTTTTCGTCCGTAACTGCGACTTTTTCCCACGCTGTTTCTGCCGAAGGCTCCCCAAAAAGGGACATGGGATCCCCCGCAGTCGTTCCCTGCTCTCCCTCCGCCCCTAACACGGCGGCAAACTTTTCCCACATGTTTTTAAATTCCAGCATGCGGAGAAATTCTCGGCTCTCCTTCGGCAGCCCTTTCACAGCATAATCCGCCAGTTCCCGGGATACTGGCGCCTCCAGGCAGATGGTAGCTAGCTCTTTGGACAAAAGGGCCTTATCCTGGTTCGCCCGCAGCTTTTCTTTCAGGGATTTGCCGCTCACTTCGTCAATATGGGAGAGTACATTCTCCACGCTGTCATAGGCGCAGATCAGCTTTAACGCCGTTTTGGGGCCCACTCCCGGCACGCCAGGTATATTATCACTGGCGTCCCCCATAAGGCCCTTTAAATCGATGATTTGTTTTGGCTGGAGGCCCTGGTACTCCTCGCCAAATTTCTTTTCATCATAAATATCCAGCGTAGTAATGCCTTTTTTCGTAAAAAGCACTTCCACGTTGCTTTTAATGAGCTGCAGTTCGTCCCGGTCCCCGGTTACGATCTTTACAGCAACGTCTTCCGGCGCTGCTGCAGAAAGGGTCCCGATAATATCATCCGCTTCGTAGTTATCCACTTCCAATGTGGGAATCCCCAGGCTGCGGAGCAATTCCATCGAAAGGGGAAACTGTTCTTTCAGTTCCGGCGGTGTAGCTGCCCGCTGGGCTTTGTAATCCGGGAATTTTTCTGTGCGGAAAGTTTTACGGGATTTATCAAATGCCACCAGCATATACTCCGGATGGAGTTCTCCCAATAATTTCAAGAGCATGTTGCACAGTCCGTACACAGCGCCTGTATTCACTCCCTGGGAGTTTGTAAATGGCGGCATGGCAAAAAACGCCCGATGAAGCAGGCTGCTGCCGTCAATTAAAAGGAATTTCTTATCCATGATGCACCGTCCTTTTGTATTCCCTGCTATTATAGCATATTCCCCTGGATCGCTGTACACCGAACGGAACTGTTCTGTTTTTTACAGTTCTATTTTTTTTGTTTTTGTATACTGGATTTCATATGCAATTTCTTGACTCATTCCCCTAGAAGTGATACTATCTTTTTACGTTTTCATCTTTTGTACAAGAAGAATGTACAAGGAGTGTTAGAGGAGGGCTTTTTCATGAAGTATAAGTTTGCCAAGCGCATGGATCTGATGAAGGCATCCGCCGTCAGAGAAATTTTAAAGGTGACCCAGCGTCCGGATATCATTTCTTTTGCAGGGGGCCTGCCTGCCCCGGAATTGTTCCCTGTTGACGAAATTGCTAAAGTCTGCGCGGACGTCTGCAAGGAAGAAGGCCGCAAGGTCCTGCAATATGCCACCACAGAAGGCAATCCCAGCCTGCGGGGCAAGATTGCAGACCGGCAGAACCGGATTTACAAATCCAATCTGAAGGCAGAAAATATCCTGATTACCACCGGCAGCCAGCAAAACCTGGATTTGGCCGCCAAGGTATTCCTGCAGGAAGATTCTGTAGTATTGATGGAATCCCCCACGTATCTGGCTGCCATCAACGCTTTCAAACCCACCGGCTGTTCCTTTAAGGAAGTACCCTGTGACGGCGAAGGCATGGTTCCGGAAGAATTGGAAAAAATTCTGGCTTCCACGCCCAACGTGCAGCTGATTTACGTCATTCCGGATTTCCAGAATCCTACCGGTATCTGCTGGACCCGGGAACGCCGTGAAAAGTTCATGGCCCTGGTAAACAAATACGAAGTTCCCGTACTGGAAGATAACCCCTATGGCGAGTTGCGCTATGAAGGGGAAACTCTGCCCTCCCTGCTGAGCATGGACACCAAAGGATTGGTAATGGGCATGGGGACCTTCTCCAAGACCTTCTGCCCTGGTCTTAGAATTGGCTGGCTGGCGGCTCCGGTGGAAATTCTCACCGAATTTGTGAAATGCAAACAAAGCGCCGACCTGCACACCTCTGCCTTTGACCAGGCCATTATCGACAAATACATGGACGAATTCAGCCTGGACGACCATGTGAAAGAGATCAATAACCTGTACCGTCATCGTCGTGACCTGATTATCAAATGCATGGAAGAAAAATTCACAGACGGCACCACCTGGACCCATCCCCATGGCGGGCTGTTCCTGTGGCTGACCTTCCCGGAAGGCGTCAGCGCCCGGAAAGTCTTTGACAAGTGCATCGAAAAGAAAGTAGCCGCCGTATTGGGCGAACCGTTCTATCCCAACGGCAACAACGACCATCATATGCGTGTCAACTACTCCAATATGCCCGATGAACGGATCATCGAAGGCATCAGCCGTATGGCCGAAGCCTTGAAAGAAGTTAAGGCAGGAAAATAAATAAGACGTATTAAACAAAAGGAGGGGCCTCCAGATAGAAGCTCCTCCTTTTTATTTATGCCTCATACGATTTCGATATGATTTAGGAAGCCACCTCTGCAGCAATTGCAAGCGGCTTGTTTTTTCCCTGCAGCTTAGAATGACGATACACCATCCCATAAACCAGTTCCTTGTCCTGTTCATTCACATGCATCAAAGCGCTGGGAGCCACGCCAAAAATTTCACTTAAATCCAAGATATAATAAATCGACATGCTGCTACCGTATTTTCCCTGTTCAATTTTCGCAATGGTGCTGGGGCTGATGGTCAGCCGATTGGCCAGTTCTTTCTGTGTCATTCCCAAAATATTGCGGTAATAGGCAATCCGTGCTCCGATTACCCGTGAGATGACGTCTTTCTGCTGTTGATTCATGGCTGTGCTCCTTCTGTATCGGTTCTTCTTACTACGTTAGGTTTTTAATACTTATTTTTAATTATTATATAATACTCGTTTTAAAAAGTATGTTAGCGCGACAACATTTTGACAAAAAAGTTCTTTTGACATTGGATTTTTCAGATTTTCCAATTTCTAATCATGATTACAAAAGGTATTATAAACGATACCAGCCTATAATTGCAAATAATTCTTTTTTCCCTACTACGTAAAAGCGGGGCCCCTGCGTGCAGGGTCCCCGCTTTTAGTTTTTAAAACTACTTGCTGTTACCGGCTAATCTGACTTCCGTACACATCCCGGTAGTCATTTTTCGCCGCATTGTCCTTGTCGTTTACACGTACCCGTTCCACCTTGTTCCGGTCGTTGTCCTTGCCGGAAATCCGGTCTACCCGGAACCGGTCAATGCTCTGCACCGACGTCAGTTCAGGTCCGAATTCATCAATGGAGCGAGCCATGTTTCCATCTGACGGCGCACCATTTTGCAATGCGCGGTAAATGATCGCCGCATACTCATAGCGCGTCATAGTGCGATCGCCCTTAAATTCGCCGTCCGGATAGCCTTCCAGATAGCCGCGTTCTGCCAGGGATTTCACATAGTTGTACGCCCAATGATTTTCCGGTACATCCGGGAAGTTCACGGTGCGGGCAGCCGTTGCGGCTACAGTAGGCTGTCCGCCGGCTTTATAAGCGGCCAGTTCCTTCTTCAGGCTTTCCAGTTCCTGTTTCATTGCCAGCACATCCTTGGCCAGGGCCACACGGGACCGGGTCACGTGGTTTTTCTGCCCCAGTTTCCAGGTTACGCCGGCATTCACCATGTTTTCGCCGCCGGAGAAGCTACCTCCCACAGAGAACATCACATTTTCCGTAGGCCGGTAGAAAGCGCCGATAGCTACAGCACTGGTGCTCTTGTAGTTACCATAGCCTGCTGCAAAGTCCAGTTTGTCATCCGGGTCAAAGTCCTGCGGATGGAGTGCTGCCAGAGCAGCCGCGCTGGCACCCACCCGATTAATCCGGGTGCTCAGTTTATTGATGCCAGATCCCACATTGTTGATGGCCTTTTGGGTATCATACAACTGGCTGCCGTTTACCGCATCCTTGGAATCCGGTGCGACACGGCCATTTGCCACATTGGTCACCACCTTACCGCCGGCATCAATGCCATTGTTGGTAATGGACGGCCCATTTTCTATGGTCACGCCGTGGTTATCCACGCGGGTGGATCCAGCGGTCACCGAATTAACGGACAGGTTTTTACTGGTGGCTACTTTGTATACAACCCCTCCTTTTTCATTGGTACCATCTTCTGTAACGGTGATATTGTCTCCCGCTGTTACAGAACTGTGCTTGCCAGCATCCTCGCTCAGGTTTTGGATGTTCCCTACAGCCTGTTTCAGCTGGTCTTCGGTAGCCGCCTGCCCGCTGGTGATGTGCTCTGGATTCCAGGTCAGGTTGGTCAAGCCATTGACCGTTCCACTGCTTCCGTTCACCGTCACTTTTCCAGCTGTAACTTTGCCCTGTAAGCCGTCCAGGCTTACCTGATTAGCTCCGCTTCCCGCCGTGATAGAGGCTTTTTCTCCATCAATCTTCACTTGCTTGGTGGGATCATCCGTCCCCATAGTAATGGAGTCATTCAGGTTGACTTTACCGTCGTTATCCACCGTGATGTTCTTACCGGATTTAGCCTTGGCGCCTTCAACGGATTTGTTCACCACGTCCTTCAGCTGTTTCACGTTTACGGCGTCGGTGTCGCTTACACCCGCTGCTACGTTTACAATCCGGTTGTTGCCGTTATCCAGGCCGTTTTCGGTGAGACTCACAGTAGGCTTACCATTATCATTGTTGATGGTGATGCCATGCGTATCCATCACTGTGTTGCCAGTCTTCACAGATTCGAACTGTGCATTCTTGGCCATCATCAGTTTAATGGTGGTATTGCCCTCGCCGTCCTGGGAAATATGTGTCTTCAGGTTGCCAGCGTCATGGTCTTTATCTTCTCCGGACCCGGCGCCAGCGATAGTTACCTTGCTGCCCAGTTTGTTGGTAACGCCATCTTTGTTGTCGTTTGTGGCAAACTGCAGGCCCTTATCCAGCGTATTATTGATAGTTGTAATACTGCTATTATCTATGATGTTGATATTTTTTCCCAGCTTATTCGCATCTATTCCCACTTTTAGACCATTATCATCCACTTTCGTAGTGACATACAGATCCCCTGCCACAACAAGTGGTGCAGCAGCATTAACATTTTTGCTACCAGGTTCACTATTAGCATCTTTAATGGTCCATTGGGCATTCTCGCTGATGCTATTTTTGATAGCATCGGAGACTTGTTTTAATTGGTCCTCTGTAGCAGCCCTTCCGCTGACAGCCTGGGTTTGACCTACGACCCATTCTTTATTGCCCAGGCCAGTCACATAGCTCTTGCCATCTTCGGCTCTGCCGATTACAGCAGTACCGGCTGTAACCGTTCCATGGCTCCCCAGGTTCACATTTTGTGCCAAACGAATACGCATCTGATGATTTATATTAGCGACGCCAATATTATTATCAGTAAGACTGCCTGTCGCTCCACCTACAATATCCAATGTTTCACCTAACTGTTTAGTAATCTCTGTACCGTCATCCCCTACGTATTTTCTTCCTTTAGCAATGGTAGTGTTGAGGGCGCTGATATTACTCTTATTCTGTTGCACCGTTGCATGGTTAGTAATGGTATCATTCAGCTTGGTCTCGTTAATTCCAAGTGCAAGCCCAATGTTACCGACGTTGGTAGTAATATAACCATCCCCAGTAACAGTCAGTGACGTTGCGGAATCAATGACTTGGCTCCCATTTTGACCATCTTGAATCGTCCATTTTGCTTTTTCATTAACTGTCGTACCGATAGCATCAGAAACCTGCTTTAATTGATCTTCTGTAGCAGCGCGTCCACTTACGGCTTGGCTTTGCCCTACGGCCCATTCTTTGTTATCTAGTCCTGTAACGTAACTCTTGCCATCGTTGGCTTTTCCAACCACGGCAGTGCCGGCAGTGAGTGTTCCGTTATTGCCTAAGTTTACGTTTTGTGCTAGCTGGACTTTCAGTTTACCACCGATATTATTTACGCCAATGTTACCATCGGTAAGCTTAGTGCTATCTGCACCACCCACAACATCCAGCGTTTCTCCCAACTGTTTGGTAATTTCTGTACCGTCGTCTCCGACGTATTTGGTGCCTTTGGCAACAGTGTTATTGATGTTGCTAATACTGCTGTTGTCAGCAATGTTGATGTTTTTACCCAACTTATCAGCATCCAAAGATACACTCATTCCTGTATCAGAAACTTTCGTGGTGACATACTGATCCCCAGACACTACTAATGGCGTAGTAGAGTCAATAACTTTACTCCCACTTTGGTTGTCCTGAATCGTCCATTTAGATTTTTCATTGACCGTCGTACCGATAGCATCAGAAACCTGTTTCAATTGGTCTTCCGTAGCAGCTCTTCCACTTACCGCCTGACTTTGTCCTACAGTCCACTCTTTGTTATCTAGTCCTGTAACGTAACTTTTGCCATCTTCTGACTTTCCGATAACCGCACTACCGGCGGTCAATGTTCCAGTACTGCCCAAGTTCACATTTTGTGCTAGCTGGACTTTTAACTTACCACTCACGTTATTTACACCAATGTTACCATCAGTGAGTTTGGAGCCATCAGCTCCGCCTACAACATCCAGCGTTTCTCCCAATTGTTTAGTGATTGCTGTACCGTCGTCTCCGACGTACTTTGTTCCCTTCGCAATGGTGTTGTTGATGGTGGTAATATCAGTCTTATTCTGTTGTACTGTGCTGTTGTTGGAAATAGTGTTATTTAGCTTGGTTTCGTTCATTCCCAACGCAAGCCCAGAATCACGGACAGTCGTGGTAATATAGTCGTCCCCGGAAACTGTCAGTGGCGTTGCGGAATCAATAACTTTACTCCCGCTTTGGTTGTCTTGAATCGTCCATTTGGATTTTTCACTGACCGTCGTGCCGATAGCATCAGAAACCTGCTTTAACTGGTCTTCCGTGGCAGCTCTTCCACTTACTGCTTGGGTTTGTCCCACAGCCCATTCTTTATTATCTAGTCCTGTAACGTAACTCTTGCCATCGCTGGATTTTCCAATCACGGCAGTGCCAGCAGTCAAGGTTCCATTGCTACCTAGATTTACATTCTGCGCCAATTGGACTTTCAGCTTACCAGATATATTATTTATCCCAATATTGCCATCCGTGAGTTTGGAGCTTTCTGCCCCACCCACAACGTCCAGTGTTTCACCTAACTGTTTGGTAATTTCTGTTCCGTCGTCACCGACGTACTTGCTTCCCTTCGCAATGGTGTTGTTGATCGTGGTAATACTGCTGTTGTCGGCTATATTGATGTTTTTACCCAACTTGTCTGCATCCAGAGATACATTCATCCCAGTCTCAGAAACTTTTGCACTGACATACTGGTCTCCGGACACTACTAACGGCGTGGTAGCACTGATTTTCTTACTTCCACCTTGTCCATCTTGAATTGTCCATTTGGCTTTTTCACTGACCGTCGTACCAATAGCATCAGAAACCTGCTTTAACTGATCTTCTGTAGCAGCTCTTCCACTTACCGCCTGACTTTGCCCTACAGTCCACTCTTTATTATCCAGTCCTGTAACGTAATTTTTACCATCACCGGATTTCCCAACAATAACGCTTCCAGCGGTCAATTTTCCATTACTGCCCAAGTTCACATTCTGCGCCAACTGGATTTTTAACTTGCCACCAACATTATTTACCCCAATATTGCCATCAGTGAGTTTGGAACTATCAGCTCCGCCTAGAACATCCAGCGTTTCTCCCAATTGTTTAGTGATTTCTGTTCCGTCATCCCCGACGTACTTCGTACCTTTGGCAATGGTGTTGTTGACGGCAACAATATCATTCTTATTCCGTTGCACCGTACTGTTGTTGGTAATGGTGGTATTCAGCTTGGTTTCGTTCACTCTCAACGCAAGTCCAGAATCGCTGACAGTCGTTGTAATATAATCGTCCCCTGTAACCGTCAGTGGTGTCGTTGAATCAATGACTTTGCTCCCACTATTACTATCTTGAATCGTCCATTTTGCTTTTTCATTGACTGTTGTCCCAATGGCATCAGAGACTTGTTTCAACTGGTCTTCTGTTACAGCTCTTCCACTTACCGCCTGACTTTGCCCTACAGTCCACTCTTTATTATCCAGTCCTGTGACATAACTTTTACCATCGCCGGATTTTCCAACAATAACGTTACCGGCGGTCAATGTTCCAGTACTGCCTAGATTTATATTCTGCGCTAATTGAACTTTCAGCTTTCCACCTACATTATTAACGCCAATATTGCCATCAGTGAGTTTGGAACTATCAGCTCCCCCTACAACATCTAGGGTTTCGCCCAATTGCTTAGTAATCCCTGTACCGTCGTCTCCGACGTACTTTGTCCCCTTCGCAATGGTGTTGTTGATGGTGGTAATACTGCTGTTGTCGGCTATATTGATGTTTTTACCCAACTTGTCTGCATCCAGAGATACATTCATCCCAGTCTCAGAAACTTTTGCACTGACATACTGGTCTCCGGACACTACTAACGGTGTAGCAGCATTGATTTCCTTACTTCCACCATGCCCGTCTTGAATCGTCCATTTTGCTTTTTCATTAACTGTTGTACCAATAGCATCAGAAACCTGCTTTAATTGATCTTCCGTAGCGGCTCGTCCACTGACCGCTTGGCTTTGTCCTACAGTCCATTCTTTATTATCCAGTCCTGTAACATAACTTTTACCATCGCCGGATTTTCCAACCACGGCAGTGCCAGCAGTGAGTGTTCCGTCACCGCCTAAGTTTACATTTTGGGTCAATTGAACTTTCAGCTTGCCCCCTACATTATTGACACCAATATTGCCATCCGTGAGTTTAGAGCTGTCTGCTCCTCCTAGAACATCCAACGTTTCTCCAAGTTGTTTGGTAATTGCTGTCCCATCATCCCCGACGTACTTTGTTCCCTCGCAATGGTGTTGTTGATATTGGTAATGCTGCCGTTACCAGCAATGTTAATATTTTTACCCAACTTGTCGGAGTCTACCCCGACTTTCAAACCAGTGTCATCTACCTTGGCACTGACATACTCATCTCCAGCCACAACTAACGGAGTAGCAGAATCAATGACTTTACTCCCGCTTTGGTTGTCTTGAATCGTCCATTTGGCTTTTTCATTAACTGTCGTACCGATAGCATCAGAAACCTGCTTTAACTGATCTTCTGTAGCAGCCCTTCCACTTACAGCTTGGGTTTGTCCCACGGTCCACTCTTTGTTATCTAGGCCCGTTACATAACTTTTGCCATCTTCGGACTTTCCGATAACCGCACTACCGGCTGTCAACGTTCCATTACTACCCAAATTCACATTCTGCGCTAATTGGATTTTCAGCTTGCCAGATACATTATTTACTCCAATATTCCCATCAGTAAGTTTAGCGCTATCAGCTCCACCCACAATATCCAGTGTTTCACCCAATTGCTTAGTAATCCCTGTACCGTCGTCCCCGACGTACTTTGTCCCTTTGGCAATGGTGCTGTTGATCGTGGTAATATCAGTTTTATTCTGTTGCACTGTACTGTTGTTGGTAATGGTGGTGTTCAGCTTATTTTCGTTCACTCTCAACGCAAGTCCAGAATCACTGACAGTCGTGGTAATATAATCATCCCCTGTAACCGTCAGTGGCGTTGATGAATCAATGACTTTATTTCCACTTTGGTTGTCTTTTACCGTCCACTTGGCATAGCTTTTTACATCCCCAATATTAGCCGCATTGCTGTTCACGATTCCACCACTGGCAACGCTAGTGATCTGTCTATTGCCCGCAGCAATTCCGCTGGTTGTCACTGAAGGGCCAGTAATTCCAACTTGTAATCCAGTACCGCTCATACTGGTATTCCCAGTGGTTACCTTGGTAAATTCCGGAGATTTAGCCATGGCAAGAGAGACGCTGCCGTCAGACACCGTCGTTTTAATATTTTGTCCGCTATAGTCCCCGCTGGTTCTTTCGGTACCAGCGGCGGCAATGGTTAGTTTTGATCCTAAAATCTGATCCGAGCCGTTACCCGTACCGGTTCCCTGATTTTCGTTGCCCGTTACGGTCATGGGCTTTGTCATAACGGCATACAGCTGGGCTCCGTTCACTGCATCCGTGGAGGTCGCTGCCGTCAGCCCCGCTGCTACGTTTTGGATACGCCGATTGCCGCCCATATCGCCGTTGCCAATGGATAGTGCCCCACCGGATTGTGCCACATTGGTATTATAGCTATACGTTACCGTATTTTGGGCGCCATTCACTCCATCCGTGGTGGAAGAAATGGCCTTCTCGCTGACAGCAGCAGTAGCGCCGGCTGTCGTAGTGCCTGCCGTTCCTTGCACCGTTCCATTAAATGTAGGTACTATATCCGGGTCACCTGTATAAGAAGTCGCCTGTACATTCTTCCAAGTTGCTTTGCGTGTCCGTCCCCCATTTTCAGTTACTACAGAAGATTCTCCTAACGCTATAGAACTCTTTGACCCTGCATAACTTTCTTTACCCAATGCCATCGCATAATCAGCCGCAGCAGTAGCAGATTCACCGAGTGCGTTGGCACTATCTCCATTTGCGGTTGCCCCTTCTCCGATGGCTACACTATAGGAAGCGTAATCCCCATAAGCTCCTTGAGGTGCGCCGCCCGTAGCAGAAGCATGCCATCCAATAGCAACAGCATAGCCGCTCCTTGCAGCAACACTGGCACTGGTTCCTATGTCCACCGAATGGTTTCCCTTGGCACTTGCGCCCACTCCAGCCGCAATAGCCATATTCCCAGTAGCACCTTCATTGTTATAGTTGGAACCAGAAGCAGTGGAATTAACTGTAGCCGTATTGACACTGTAAAAATGCACTCCACCATTTGCAAATCCTACCTTGATAGGAACAAACCGGCTGCCATTCCATGTCAGCCCCGGATAATAATCACTGCCATTCCATACAAAGATATACCCGTTGGGATCCCCTGTATGATCCTGGTTTGTGATTCTCCAAAGTTCCTTTCCATCACTACCAATTCCCCAAAGATATGAGCTATTATAGTAATATGCTGATGCAGATCCACTCAAAAGCATCATCACTGCGGCAATAGCATTAGCTTTTCCTGCTCCTAGGTGAATACTTTTTGTTTTGCTTGTTGACCGTGCAATCTCCGATACAACCACGTAACAGTGCTTAACCCGGCTCCAGATAACTTTAAAAATTTGATTCATTGGGTGTACTCCTTATAACTGATTTATAAAAGTCGCGGTTTTTCTTTAATTTACTATATAATGATTTTTTTCTGTTCGTCAAGATAAATTACCAGTTTCATCATCAATAATATTTTTACTGTACTGTCTGGTATCATTTTTATCAGTAATGTGTTATTTATTAATAATTATTGTTAATTCTGATTTATTTTGTTAATTTCCCTTTCTCCGCAAAAAAACGAGAGAAGTTAGACATAAAGTGCTACTGCGTTTAGTCGTAACTGCTCTCGTAGAGATACCATTTATTTTTTGTTATATATTTAAAATTGTTTACGAGGAATTATCCTCCTTCCTCCCCCCCGCTTCGGCCAGCAGGGTGTTTCCATCCCAATCATGCTGCCGCTGAAAGGCTCGGTGCTGTCGCTGGTAAAATGCTCTTTGGCCGCCAGCACATAGGAAAAGCCTTTGTACAACAGGGGCACGTTACAGTACACCATAATGATATTAGCCAAATCGGAAAAGGCCCACAAATTCCCCAGGTCGTACCCGCCCAAATTGACCAAAATGCCAAAAGTGGCAACGGCCAGGCACAGGCAGCGCACTATGGTGATAATTTTCTGGCTGGTGCCCAGTCTTGCCGCCGCAATCTCAGAAAACGAGAACATACCAATAAGGCAGGTGTAGGCGAAGAGACAGAAGCACAGTGTCAGCAGCACGGTAATCACTGTATTGAGCCCGGTGCGCCCCGTGAGCGCCGATACGGATAAGAGATACGCCGGCAATTTACCCGCCGCTTTCCAGGCCGCAGGGTCCGCCGTCCACACATGGGCCATAACCACGATAAACCCGGTCATGGTGCACACAATATGAGTATCCAAAAAAACACCGGCAGCGGACAATAATCCCTGCTCACAGGGGTGCTCATCATCGGCAGAGGCCGCACTCATGGTAATAGTGCCCTGTCCGGCTTCGTTGCTCATAAGGCCCCGTTTCACGCCCTGCACCAGCGCCGTACCAAAGACGCCGCCAAAAAACGCATCGGGATGAAAAGCGCCTTCAAAAACCGCCTTGAAGAAATACGACACAGAATCAATATTGGTCACAATGAGAAACACCGTCGTGACCACATACACCACAGCCATCACCGGCACCATTTTGTTGGTTACCTGGGTTACCTTGCGAATGCCGCCAAAGGCCACCACCGCCGTCCCAATAAGTACCAGTGCCGCTACAACATAATAAAATACGGAAGAAACAGGGATTTCCGTACCGCTCACAAGGGAAGCAATGGCTCCTACAGAAGACACCACGTTAAATCCCTGGGCGGGCAGACAGCCCAAGGCATAAAAGATATACAGCAGAGAGAGGAAAATCCCAACACTGGCACTGCCATGGAACAATGCCCTGCCGTAAAAGGGCAGGCCGCCTACAAATTCCCCCTGCCGCTTTTCTTTAAACAGCTGGGCCAGCGTGCCTTCCACAAAAGCTGTCGCCATGCCAAAAAAGCCGGACACCCACATCCAGAATAACGCCCCCGGCCCGCCAACGGAAATGGCACCGGTAACGCCTAATATATTGCCCGGCCCTACCCGCATGGCGGAGCTGAGCAAAAATGCAGCCACCGGAGAAATCCCCGTTTCCACCTGCCGTTTGGCTGTTAAAAGCCGGATGGCCTGGGGAAAATGGGTGAGCTGCACAAAGCCCAGCCGCAGGGTAAAATAAATCCCCGATCCCACCAGTACCACAATTGCCAAAGAAAAACTTCCCAAAAGGGGGATACTGTGGTACCAGGACACCATGGTAGGCACATCCCAGAAGAAGTCCGAAAGCGGGCCCACAAACCGGAGCACCGAATTAATCCATGCAAACACATTTTCCATACAACTCTTCCCTCCCGCATTGCGTTCTGCTTTAAACTATAACACAGTTCCGCGGTTTAGGGACAAAATTTGTAAAAATTGTGGACACACCAACAAAATATGATAAAATAATACATATTTTCATTTTTTACCTCAAGATATGACAAAGGAGCATGATATATGGAACCCATTGACGTAGGGATATTATCCCTCCTCCCTCCCATAATAGCCATTGGTTTGGCCCTTGCCACCAAAGAGGTGGTTTCGTCCCTGTTGCTGGGGATTTTGTCCGGCGGCCTGATTTATGCCTTCAGTACCGGCGGCGGGATCATTGCCGGCAGCGCCATGAGCTTTGAAATCATGGCCAAAACGGTGGGAACGCCCGATAAATTTAATATCATCATTTTCCTGGCGCTGTTAGGCGCCCTGGTGTGCGTGGTCACCAAAGCGGGCGGCTCTCAGGCCTATGGGAAATGGGCTACTCGGAAAATCAAAAACAAACGGGCAGCAGAACTGGCCACCAGTATTTTAGGCGTATTGATTTTTATCGACGACTATTTTAACTGCCTGACGGTGGGCACCGTAATGAAACCGGTGACGGACCGGTACAAAGTCTCCCGTGCCAAGCTGGCCTATATTATTGACTCCACCGCAGCGCCGGTGTGCATCATCGCCCCGGTATCCAGCTGGGCGGCAGCGGTAGGCTCCACGTTGTACGAAACAGGGGCATTTCCTAATGAACTCTCCGCCTTTTTTGCCACCATTCCCTATAATATGTACGCCATTTTGACCATATTGATGGTGATTTTGCTGTCCTTCACGGATTTGGAATTTGGCCCCATGGCTACAGCGGAGTGGAAAGCGGAAAACAAAGGAGAATTGGGCGCGATCGATGAAAAACTCATGGAAGCGCAGGGCCCCAGTTCCACCCGGGGCACGGTGTGGGATCTGATTATCCCTATCGGTTCCCTGATTGTATTCACCATTTTGGCCATGCTGTACAACGGCGGTTTCTGGTCCGAGGGGCTTTCTTTCCAGGCGGCCATCGGCAACTGCAATTTTTCGGCGGCGCTGGTATTGGGCGGTTTCGGGGCACTGGTGATTGCCTTCATCCAGTTCGTGCCCCGGAAACTCTTAAGCTTCAAAGATTTTATGAGCAACATCCCCACAGGCATCAACACCATGGTGCCGGCCTATATCATTTTGACCCTGGCCTGGACCATCGGCTCCCTGTGCCAAAACTATCTGGGCACGGGCAAATACATCGGTATGCTGGTGGAAACCAGCCACCTGCCCATTCAATTAATCCCCGCCATTGTGTTTCTGGTGGCGGCGGGGCTGTCCTTTTCCATCGGCACGGCCTGGGGCACCTTTGGGATTTTTATCCCCATTGTGGTCTTTATCTGCCAGGCAGCGCCCAGTGAAATCATGACCGTGACCCTGGCGGCTACGCTGGCCGGTTCCGTTTTCGGGGATCACTGCTCCCCCATTTCCGATACCACCATTTTGTCTTCTTCCGGTGCGGGCTGTAATCACATGCAGCATGTAGGGACGCAGATTCCCTACGCCTGCACCGTTGCGTTCTGCTGCTTCGTCAGCTATCTGGTAGCCGGCTATTCCGGCGGCAATGCGCCGCTGACCCTTGCCACCGGAATTATCCTGCTCTGCCTTATCCTGGCCGTACTCCACAAAAAAGCCCGTGCCAGACTGGCAAAATAACAGGAATCGAAAAGTATACGACTATAGAAAAGACCAGGAACACAGCAAAATCGTTGCTGTGTTCCTGGTCTTTTACCTATACAAGCGTTTGGGAGCGGTATTATGGTTTATGTGATTATTTCACGATGGTTACCGGGCAGGGCGCACTTTGAGAAACTTTGGTGCTTACACTCCCCAGGAAGAACCCGGCCAATACCCCCATACCGCGATTGCCCATGACAATCATATCCACATCGCTTTTTTCTGCTTCCAGACAGATCCGTTCGGCAGGATCAATATCCACCACTTTCTTATAGGTCACATTCTCATATTTGGTCTTCTCTACTTCTTTTTTGGCGTCATCCAGCGGTGTAGGTGCGCCCTCTTCCACGATAACATGGCCGTCCTTGTCTTTCTTGGGCGGTTTGATCCGGGAGAGATCATAAGGAATATCGATGTTCAAAACGATGAGCTGGGACTCAAATTTCTCTGCAATTTCTACGGCAAATCCCAAAGCCCGCAGGGCGATTTTGGACCCGTCCACCGGAACCAGGATTTTATTGATCATAGTGGCACCTCCTTGTCACTGCGAGAGCTATTTCACAATCAGAACCGGCACATCCGCATACTGGGAAACCTTGGAGCTGACACTGCCCAGGAAAAATTCCGCAATCCCGGACAGGCCCCGGCTTCCAATGACGATAGCCGTGCACTGTTTTTCCTTGCAGATGGCCAGAATCCGCTCGGACGGATGCCCCACTTCCAGGTCAAAGGATTTTTTGCCTTTGAAGCTTTCCAGTTTTTCTTTCGCCGTCTCCAATACACTGTTGCCGATTTTCGTCAGCTCGGCATTGCCCTGGCTGATGGTGGCCTGATCCAGAGGAACCACAAGCATTGCGGAATTATTATACGGCTGGATCACATTCACCACCACCAGTTCCCCATGGAAGGCATTGGCCAATTCCTGGGCTTCACTCATGGCACGCCAGCTGGTTTCAGAACCGTCCACCGGCACCAAAATTTTCTCGAACATACTACCACCTCCACTACGCAATTCTTTTTCATAGTTCTTATTCACCATAGAGGGGTAAATTCCTGCAAAAATTTTAATTTTTTTCCATAGAAAAAGGCTCCCCCGCATGGGAGGAGTCTTTCTTTGCATGATTTATTTTACTACGACCACCGGAACTTCTGCATACTGGGACACCTTGGAGCTGACGCTGCCCAGGAGGAATTCTTCCACACCGGACAGGCCCCGGCTGCCAATGACAATAGTGTCGCATTTCCGTTCCTTGGCTACGTGGAGAATCACTTCCGCCGGGTTGCCAGTTTCTTCCGCGTACTCTACGGCGCCGGTATATCCTTTCATTTCTTCCCGGGCCTTA
This sequence comes from uncultured Acidaminococcus sp., assembly GCA_900554515.1. Lineage (GTDB taxonomy): Bacteria > Bacillota > Negativicutes > Acidaminococcales > Acidaminococcaceae > Acidaminococcus. The sequence continues at coordinate 141,758 of USHN01000001.1, forward strand.
TCCAAGGTAGCAAATCCGGCTTTTCTCATGGCCTGGTTATTTTGGTCAATGAGTGTCTGGTCCAGGGACAACTGCAGCAGGTTCAAAGAGCCATAGGGCACCATCACCGTGAGCACAATCAGCTCGCCGCCGTATTTTTCTGCCAGGCTGCGGGCAACGCTTAGGGCTTTAAACGAAGTTTGCGATCCATCCACAGGCGCTAAGATTTTTTCAAACATATAATCCCCTCCCCCACTGGATTCTTATAGATTGTATTCGTTTTTTCCCCGAAAAACCCTTTATTTTTTTCGGAACAAAATGGTTTTTGCCTTTGCCTGGTTATCCGTATTGCTTTCCTGCAGCAGTAGTTTTTCCACTGCTTCCCGCAGCGCAGCGGAAAGCGTATACCCCAGGTCCTGCCACTGGCTGACAATGTCTAATGCCGCATGGCGGTTCATCAGCGCAGGCGACAGCAGCGCCGCCTGCAAGAGTTTTTCCCCCGTACCGGGAAAGCCGTACAGCTGGCTGAGGATGCGGTTGAGATCCATATAGGACCCTTCCAGCTGGTCACGCAATGTGAGTGGTTTGGTCTCATCAAGCGCCATCCCGGGCAGCAATTCTTCATACAGCTCCATCACATGGTGGTCATGATGGGCGTCACCATTTAGCACATAGGGCAGGAGCTCCACATACTGCAGGGGATTTTGGATGACGTGCTGCACGGCTTTGTCGGTATAGGGCAGTTCCAGCGCCCGGGCAAGGGCAAAGCCTTTTCCTTTTTCCATGGCGTCCTGCACCGTCTTGGCACAGGCAAAGGTTTGCAGCACGGCGCCGCAGGCTTTTTCCACACTGTCCTGGGCACTGCCCTGCAATTTGGTATGGGCGTACTGAAGAATACGCCACACGATCTCATAGTCTTCCAGCGTATGGGCCTGCTCCTTGGCGTGCCGGAGAAATTCGCACAGCAAGCCTGCCGGATCTGCCAAACCGGAAATGCCCTGCACCGGTTCATCGTGCAAAAGGGCATCTACAATATGGGCGGCGCTGTGAAACGCCGCAGCGTTTACTTGCGGCTGCCGCAGCACCCCCGCAAGATCCACCGCCTCGGCAATGAGAAGGGCGGTATATTCCGGATTGATGTCGTTGTCCCAGCCGTGGAGCAGCATCCAGTGGCGAATCTCTGCGGTTTTGGGCTCCAGCACTTCCAGGGCAAAAATCCTGCCCCAGCCGTACACCAATTGTGCCGTCCCAAAGATTTCTTCCAGTGCCGTATCCCACACGGAAAAATCCCGCAGGCAGAACAGGGTAAATTCATTGCACTGGGCCAAAAGGCGGAGCATGGGAGCAATCTCCCCATCCTCATGAAAATCGTAAAATTCCAAAAGGGTCAGGGCATATTTTATGATTTCTACGTTATCCGCTTCCTGCAGCAGATGCACGGCAAACCACACCAGCCGCTCCGGGTCAAAATCATTGCGCTTTTCATAAATCCATTCCTGCAGCGGCAGTACATACTGGTTCATCAGATGGGATTCTTCAGGGGCAAAAAATGCCTTTAACCCATCTGCGGCCTTTTGGTACTGGCCCTCCATCACCTGCCTAGTAATTGTCTGCAAGGCCGCAGAGCGTTCCTCGCCTTTATCGCTCCCGGTGAGGTTCCCCTCCATAAAGCCGTCGCTAAAAAGGACGGTGGTACCATCTGCGTCGTCATTTTCCGCCAAGACTGCCCGCAGAGAAAAATCCCGGGGCAGATACCCCCGCTCGTCCAAATGCTCGTATAAAATCTGGTAAATGGAAGGCTCGCCAAAGCCAAAGTTTTCCATAACGTCTCCTTTCGTGCTTTTTAAGGTTGTGGCTTCTTTCACATTTTAAAATGTTTCACGTGAAACATTACCCCATATGGGTATGAAATCTTATAGAGAATGCGGTTTTTGGTGTGTTGCCGACTCTCTTTATTTCATAAATCTGCTACCAATAGTTTGTGAAACACGCTTTCTGGTAAATTTCACCGGTACGGGAGTTTTTCAGAAGTAGCGCTGCATCAGGCTGTCCAATAACAGCTGGGTGGTGTCCAAGGATTGTTGGATGGTGGCTTTGGTTTGGGTGACACAATTCTTAAACTCCACGAACTTTTCCTGCTGTCTAAGATTCGGCAATGGAATCTCTAAGTTTTTGATAGCCGATAAATTTAGTGTTTTTTGAGCTATTCCTTTCACATTCTCATTGATTCTATTCTGTACATCATTGGAAAGAATTGCGCTATGCAAGAATTCACTATTAACTATATCCTGTCTCGGCTTTAAATATGCTATATGTCTTTGAAATAAAAATTTTTGATGGCTTTTTACAACAGCAGGATGTCCGTAGGAACCAACGGTTGACAAGACAATATCTCCCATTTCTATTGGAGTCCTTTTTATTAAATCGTCATAAGTATCCTGACTAATATGTTTTTCTGCATTATAGTCAATCTCGTTATTCGTTATATTTGAGACAAAAATAAAAGGAATTCCTTCTTCTGCAAATTTAGGTGGTTGGTGTGTACCATCAGTGATAATTGAGCAAACATCTTTCATCTTTGCCTTTGTCAACACGTCCCCGAACATCTCCACAAACCGGGCTTTGATGAGGGTATCCAGCTGCTGGAGCTGATGGCGACGAAATGACAAAATATCTTTTACTTTATTTAATAGAAACACTATTGCCTTCTGTTGTTCAATATCTGGTAAATCTATAATAGCATTTGTGAGATTTCCCAACTTTATGTATTTTATAACTCCACCAATTGATTCTCTTCTTAATTGTTCTACATACTCTTCCATAAAGGAGTAAAGGTAAGGCATAAAAAGTTTACCATTGCTGGAATCCTCAATTATGTAAGTACGCTGATAGGCATCAAATTTTCCTTTATAATATTTTACATTTAGGTCGCCATTGCCAGCCACAAGTACAGCTTCACAATCATATGAATATGATGATATTTTTAAAGTTTCTCTTGAACAAGTAAAAAACGGATATTTTCCATTCTGAGATGCAGCATTTGCATCCAACTTTCCTGTTCTAATTCTAGTAATATCCCCTATTTTTATCTTCATACTTAATCCTTATATAGTCTAATGCCTACTGCCTTCCAGCATCGTTTCCAGTTTCTTCAGCTATGCCCCAATTTCCGGCTTCACTTTTCCACTATTTCCTCCATAGGGGGAATATTCCGTTCGTTTTTACGAGCTTATATCGCAGCTCCCACAGCCTTCATAAAAAGTAACACGCTTATTTTACCATTGAATATATCAGGTGTTCAAGGTGCATGGGATAAAGTAAAATGGACATGAAGCAAAATTGCCTCATGTCCACTAGAAATGAATGAATTTAAGGTAGTCCACAACATTTAACAAAGAACCCTTATAGTATATAAGGCTCTGCAAGATGTACTATTTCTATACAGTACTGCGAATTCAATTTCTTAAAGCAACTGTCATCTTGGTATAATTAAAGATTTTACAACAGCACTGAACTCTTGCCATCATTGAATGACATTCTTAAGAATTTTTGAATATCTCAAAAATAGTATCCTAAACCATTGTTATTCACATGATAGACAAACTGATCAGCTTCATAGGTATCACCCATGACTTTAGGAAGATAACTTGTACGATACTGAATGGCCATTATGCGATTACTATTTTGTCCAATCATAAAATCAATATGGTGATGTTTCCGATCAAAATAGGTTATTTGATAATACCTTTCCCATCCTCTTCTAGTCTGTACTTTATGGCTAACACAAGTCATATAATATCCCATGCGTGGCTGATTATTTATAAAATTTTCGTCACTGGTAGGGCGTGCTTCACCATAGGTTTCAATTAGCTTTTTCACAGAATCCCCTACTTGAATTCCTAAATCTGTTTTAGGGCCTGGATTTATAAAGATCAGATAATACAACACACCCGGGTCCGCCCCCAAAACAGAGTTTCCATTGGAAATAGCCATAAACATAGTATTATCTTTTGTAATGTAATAGTCAAACCCTAATTTTTTATTGTAGAACCGATAGTTATGCGAATTAAGATAATCCCACATGGGTTGTAAGGGATCAGTATGGAAATTATCCAAAACTCCTGCATCCTCCACATATGCATGCGCTGGGGTTACCTCAAAACATACCCCAAACAGAATTCCCACCGAAAGAATTAGGCCAAATGTTTTCCTTTTAAATCCCATCATAACCACTACCCCTTTCGATTGTTTCACAGGTGGAATATACAAAAGCAGCATATCCAGTTTTTATTTTATCATTTTTCTCTTATTTACACCACTCTTCATTGACAGGTTAAACGAACCTGTTAAATGAAAAAGCAGATGTGGCTTAGTAAAAATCTAATAGTGTTTGCTTTTCCAAGTTGCGACTTCTTGCCATTTTTTTAAATATTTCACGTAAAACATTACCCCTACATATGTACGAAATCTCATATGGGATGCGGCTTTTGGGGCGTTACCGACTCTGACTATTTCACAAGATTTCCCCCACCACCGCTTATGCGGTCCCCCGCCCCCAAGGGGGCGGACAAAAATTGGGTAGGGTCTTTTGACTCCATACTTTTTCAACCCCCAAGGGGGCGGACAGAAGATAAAGTTTTTGGATTTTTCTTGTTAGAAAAGCAAAAAACGGGCTTCCATCGGAAGTCCGTCATAATTACTGGTGACCCAGGGGCGATTCGAACGCTCGACACACGGCTTAGAAGGCCGTTGCTCTATCCAGCTGAGCTACTGGGCCAAAAATGAAATGGAGCGGGTGATGGGAATCGAACCCACATAACCAGCTTGGAAGGCTGGGGCTCTACCACTGAGCTACACCCGCATGAAAAAATATTGGTCGGAGCGACAGGATTTGAACCTACGACCCCCTGCTCCCAAGGCAGGTGCTCTACCAAACTGAGCTACGCCCCGCCGCAATCGGCATGAAAAAAATGGTGGGCGCTAACAGGATCGAACTGCTGACATTCTGCTTGTAAGGCAGACGCTCTCCCAGCTGAGCTAAGCGCCCATATGTGGTGACCGGGGCGGGAATCGAACCCGCGATACCGCCGTGAAAGGGCGGTGTCTTAACCTCTTGACCACCCGGCCATTGGCTCCCCGAGTAAGACTCGAACTTACAACAACTCGATTAACAGTCGAGTGCTCTACCATTGAGCTATCGGGGAATACTGCGACGCTTGACGCCGCAGGTATTATTGTACTAAACAAGGATAGGAATGTCAAGCAGTTTTTTATCCTGGCACCCGGCGGATTTTATCGGTGTATCCATCAACGCGGCAAATCTTTCTGGACTCTTTTCTGATTTTGCGAGCCATAAACGACTCTTAAAATTGTCACCGTTTTTACGGTATCTTGTACGACATAATAAAACAGATACGCATCAACGACTTTTCTCCGAATAGAGGCACCGTTTAAGAACTCATTTTCAATCTCCGGGCTACTATACGGATAAAGACAAACTTCCTTGAATTTATCCTGCAAATGGGCAAAAAATGTAGCTGCTGCCAATGGATTACACAATTTCAAGGAAATATAGGACAGTATCTCATCCAAGTCTGCTTCTGCAGTTTCCGTCAGCAGCAGCCGATACTTAGAGATGGTATTTGTCTTTGAGCTGTTGCATCGCATCGGTGCCATCCACAACCTTTCCTTCTTTTAAATCCTGCAATCCTTTGAATAGGAGTTTTGCTTCTTCTAATTGGTGCTGCCGCTTTTCATAATAGTCGATATCCATGACAACAAGGCGCCCATAGCCATTTTTTGTGACATAGACAGGACCTTGTTCTTTAACGCAGAGTTCTTCAATTTTAACGGTATCTCGTAAATCCCGCATTGGAATAATCCGCATAAGGCTCGCCTCCTTTACCGGCTTAATTATACCATAATTATGTCTATATTATGGTCTTTTATGAAAAAAGCCCCGGAAATTCCGGGGCCATCAGCACGTATATAGAAAATCTTTTCAAATGTCTTGCAAATTCCTTATCCCTGTACTGCTACGTTGGCCCGGGCGATTTCCGGGGCTTCGGCCAGCAGCAGCTGGATACATTCCAAAATGGTCTGTGTCATATTGACCTGCCAGAATTGGCCGGCTTCGGTCAGTTGGTAAGCCGTGCCGTTATATTTCCACAGGCCATAGGTTTCCCACAGGTTTCCTAAAAATTCCAATTCGCCTAATCTGGCATCCATCTGCTTTAGCACAGAAAGATCCAAACGGCACTGGTTCATCTGGGCCTGCACCACACTTTCATAGGATGCCAGCGGAGATTGTTCCATCAGTGCCATGAATGGCTTCTGCCCGGCCTGTACCATTTTTTCATAGACGGGCAATACCCGGTGCAGCATGGTGCTGGTGCCATCCACGTGACCTCCCGCGCCGCAGCCAAAGGGGAATAATTGTGTTCCCGCCCGGGCCATAGTATTGTACAGGCTCCGTTCCCGGTTATTCCGGGCCCAGTGACAAAAACTCAGGCGTTTCCAGCCGTACACATCCATCAGCTGCTTGCCCACTTGGAACATTTCTGTCTGCTTTTGGGTAACCGCTGCCGGAGACAGGGTTCCTTTATCAATGGCTTTTGCCAGATCGCTGCCGGAAAAAACGTCCAATTGATACAGGTCTGCGCCATCCACGCCGCTGGCGATGAGATCCAATACGTCCTGCTTCCATACGTCCAGCGTCTGGTCCGGCAGGCCGTACATCAGATCAATAACCACGGCACACTGGTTGTAGGCAGACAGCTCCCGCAATTTTTGAAACACGGTATCCCGGTCGTCAATGCGTCCTACCTGTTTCCGCACTTTTGTGTTGAAAGACTGCACGCCCAAAGACATCCGGTTGACGCCTTCGGCAAACCACACGTCCATTTTTTCCGGCACCAGGTCGTGAATCCGGCCTTCCAACGTTAATTCGTAATCGTTGGCAAGGGGCAGGCAGCGACGGATAGCCGACAAAAGTTTCCGGGCGTTTTCCGGGGACAGGGACGTAGGGGTTCCTCCGCCGATAAAAACGGCCTGGATAGGCGCTGCCTGGAGCCGGGGCTGCTTGGCTTCCTGTTCCAGTTCCTGCACCAGAATCCGTACGTAATTGTCCTCTGCCTGTTGGTCCGTCCCGTTTTGGAAAAATCCGCAGTACAGGCATTTGGTTTTACAAAAAGGGATATGGAAGTAGGCCATCTGCAAAGGATTGCCTTCAGGCTTACTGCTCATGATTTTTTCCCAGCGGGCCTGGGCCATGGGGGGAGGAATCATCTTCCCCCCGATGCCTGCATGCACTACCCGTTTGGTCACAAAGGCTGCCGCTAGTGGATTATCCACTTTGCGGCCAAACTGTGTCAGCTGGTCTTCCGGGCTCAGTCCGTTAAAATAAGTCTCTAATTTCATGGCTTACCGTCCAGTTCCACCTCCGTCCGTACTTCCTGGGCAAAGGCCACCGCATTTTGCAGATCCTTGGCATCCGGATGGGATGCGGCCGCTTTATGCCGGGCTTCACTGGCTGCATTTCTGCCGTGGATATTGTCAGCCGGGAAGCGTTTGTACATGGCTTCAATGAGTTTGGGATCCACCTTGCCCTGGCAGATGAACATAGCCAGTGGCTTTTTCCCATCGGGCAGCAGGGCGGCTCCGTTTTCCAGGGATTTTTTGGCATGGTCGCTTTGAGGATCGGCGCCCAGCGTGGCAAAAATCGCCACGGTTTTATTGTGGAGCTGCGCCAGTACCGCTTTGGAAGCATCGTCCGCCGTTCCCTTATCCACCCAGAATCCCATGAATACGCAGTCATAGGAAGCCAGGTCGTCCGGCAGGCCTTCTTTGATATTGCAGCAGGGAGTTCCCCCGGGCAGCGCAGACTGGATTGCCTGCGCCACCATTTGGGTATTGCCCGTACGGGTCGAATAGAGTACCAAATATTTCATTCGTTCATTCTCCTCTTAGAATTTCCATTCCATACCAGCTCTCCAGAAGCGGCCATCAATAGCCAGGCTGGTGTCATCATCAAAGGTCTTGTTAAACAGGTTGTCCACGCCCACATACATGGACAGGTTGCCAATATTTTTGGTCACTACAAAGTTGGTCAGGCTGTAGCTGTAGTTTTCATCCTGGCTGGTTCTGTAGTTCTGGAACCATTGGTTATACAGGGTAGCAGACCAAGGATTCTTTTTCGCATCCGTCCAGGTCAGTTCTACAGTCCCCGTGTTATAGGCTCTGCCGGACAGCCGTTCTTTCGTGACATCGTTCCGTGCATCCAGGTAGGTGTAGTTGGCTCTTGCGGACCAATGCTTATCAAAGGTATAACTGGTTTCTGCTTCCACGCCCTGGAACGTAGCCTGGTCCACATTGACATAATGGGAAATGGAGGCCAGCGGAGAGCTATAGCCCACGCGGAAGCCAGGACCAAAGTAATCGTTCTTCGTATCAATCAGGTTTTCAATCTTGTTGTGGAAATAGGTTAGTTTTCCAGTTGCTTTTCCCAATTCCCCTTCCAGGCTGATATCAAAGTTGGTGGATTTCTCCGGTTTCAGATCCGGATTGCCGTCCACGTGTACGGACATTCTGGGAATGGGTGCATGATCAAAGTTGGCATAGAGCTCAAAAATGGAAGGCGCCCGGTAGGCTTTTCCATAGTTGACTTTCACGCGGCTACTGTTGCTCATTTTATAGGTTACGCCTGCCCGGGGTGACCATTCGCTGCCGAAGCTGTCGTGATGGTCAAAGCGGATAGAAGGCACAAACAGCAGTCTATCATTCAAGAGACGCATTTCATCTTCCAGATAGAAGGCGTAAGTATTGACACTGGCCGTGCCATACTGGCTGGTCATGCCCAGGTAGTGCTGCGTCTGCTTTCCATTGCCAATACGGGTACCGCCGGCCTTTTGGTTTTTAAATTCCAGGCCATAGGTCAGCGTATTGTGTTTATCCATCTTGTAGGTATTTTTGGCTTCGTTGACCCAGACGGAATACTTAGCATGGTTGAAATCATGCCATTCTCTGACTTGACGGGTGCGCGCTTCTTTCCCCAGCCGGTTATAGTAGGACTGCACTTCCCAGTCATTTCTGTTATCAAAGCCATAATACTTCACGTGAAAATCTTCCCGGTTATTGTCGTAATAGGACCAGGAAGTTCCTACTGTGGTGCCCGCAGACTTGGAAGAAAATTGTTCTTTCAGGAAGCTGGCCCCAAAATCCAGTCCCTGATGATCGTCGAAACGATAGTTGGCATCAAAGGACAAATTCCGTCTGGGTCCATGTTGATTGGAGCCGCCATCTTCGGAACGTTCCCGGACATCGGTGAGGTTGACATCAAAGTTTACGTTCAGTTTTCCGATATTGCCGGTGGAAAAGCCTCCATAGATGGAAGATTCCTCGGTACCTGTACGGGTTCCCACATAGCCGCCAGCGACCTTATTTTTCTTGGTAATGATATTGATGACACCGCCGGTGGCATCGCTGCCCCAAACGGCAGAGCCGGACCCCCGGAGAATTTCAATCCGGTCAATGTTATTCACATTCAGACGGTTTAATTCGTACACGTTCGTGGTAGAGCTGGAATCTTCCCCAGCCATACGCCGCCCATCTACCAGAATCAGTGTTTGTGTGGACCCCATACCCCGAATGCTGACTTCGTTTCCCACCATGGCGCTGTTTGTAGATACATCCAGGCTGGTGACGTTTTTCAGGGCATCCCGTACATTATAGATCCCTTTCTTTTGCATTTCTTCGGACGTAACCACCTGCACAGCCATAGGCACTTCTTTTTGCTGGAGTTTGGACCGGGTCGCTGTAACGACGGTTTCCCCCAAATCATAGCTTTCCATGCTGTCATCGCTGGCTGCGGCTCCGCAGACGCTGGCAGTGCCCAAAAGCAGTGTCAGCCCGATAACAAATGCCAACTTCCGTTGTACTTTTTGGTTAACCTTTCTTTGAAGCATCCTGTTTTTCTCCTTTGTTGTTTATTGACAAAGATCTAACCGCGAAGGATGAACCTGCTGCCAAAGCATCCGGCTTCCCCTGTCCCGGAGCGGTATGGCAGCTGAAAGTTATAGTTTTTAGAACGATCAAAGCCCCCTTTGCTAGCGTGCTGATTTATCGCAGGCCGAAAGTAAACGTTTTGGTGGCATAGCACCGCACCGTATACCCGGCTTTTTGTGCTGGTTGAAAACGATAGGAATAGGCCGCATCCAGTGCCGCCTGATCCAGTGGTCCATAGCCGGAAGAAGAAATCACTTGTGCGCTTTCCACGCCTCCGCCTTTGCTCACCACCATTTGTACCCGGACGCTTCCGGAAATGCCGTGATTGCGCATGGATTCGGGATAAACGGGGGCATTGCCTCCCAAAAACGAGGGAGAAACATCGGGCTGAATGGCATTGGTGTCAAATCCCGGTCCCTGATTTTTAGGGCCGTCCCCATTTTCGCCGTCTCCGCCTTTGCCCGGTCCGTTCCGGCCGGGGCCCGGCTGCTGTCCCTGCCGGAAATTTGTATTGGTCGTCGTATTGGAGCGCGGCACATCCTGCGTCCTGTTCTCGCTAATTTGTTCGTCTTCTGCAATGGTATCCGCTACCGGAGCCTGAAATCCCGGCAGGGAATCCGGCGATGCATTGCTGCCGGATTGGGCACCGGAAGCACCGCCTCCGGCGCTTGCCTGTTCACCGCTTACGATATCCACGGTATAGATCCGGTCAGCTTTTTGCTGCGCGGCATAGCTGCGCAAGCCGACCACGCCTATCATGGCACACAGGAGAATATGAACAGAACAGCTGGCCAGAAGACTTTTGCGGCCATCACTGAGCACCATGGCTGCCTCTTTCTGCCGCCAGGCCCACCCGGACAACGCCGGCCTGCTTGCAGGCATCCAGCAGCCCGATAATTTTTTGGTACGGAATCCGCCCGTCCCCATAGATCACGAGAGCAAACTGCGGATCATGGGCACTGGCTACCTGGGCCCGATGAATCAACGCTTCCCGGGTAATAGGTTCCGTCCCCAAAAACAGGCTGCCGTCCTGCTTCATGGCTACATTAAAGCGGGTGGTCTGCTGGCTGCGCACCTGAGTAGCCGTAGGCAGCTGCACCGGAACCGTTTTCACTTCACTCATATCCATAACCGCCACAATGAAAAAGGTCAGGAGCAAAAAGCTCATATCGATCATGGGGCTGATCATAATTCCGATCTCGTGTTTCTGACGGTTACGCAGCCGGATCATGCCCGCATCCTTTCTGGGTGCAGGGCTGCGTGGTGGCAGGCTTCGCCCTTTTTCCTGACCGCTTCCAAAAGCGTATTGCCCATGCGTTCAATATTCAGGGTAATGGTTTTCATCCTGCGTTCAAAATACCCGTGGAAGCATACGGCCACGATGGAAATGCACAGCCCAAAAACTGTGGTGATCATGGCTTCTGCCAGACCTCCCGTCACCGCCAGCGGATTTTCCATCCGCTCTGTCAGATGGGTAAAGGCACCCATCATCCCGGTGACCGTCCCCAAAAGACCCAGTACCGGAGCCAGGGTGATAATACTCGTCAAGTAGGGCAGATTTTTTTCAAATTTATCCAGCGCCCGTTCTGCCCGGTAGCTGATGAAATTTTCCAGGTATTCGTAGTTGTCGTGACGGTCCATAACAATGGTCGCCAGCTTGGCAATTTCTCCCTGGGTGCTGTCTGCCAGCCGTTTGGCTGCATTCCAGTCATTTTGCTCAATGAGCTCGCAAAATTTATCCGTAAAGGCCGGGTCGCCGTAGGCTTTGCGGAAAAATAAAAACCGCTCCACGCAAATCGCCACCGCAGCGATAGAACACGCCAGAAGTGGCCACATCACCCAGCCGCCTCGTACAAAATAATCAATTCCCGCAGCAAAGACATTCATCTTGTATTCCTTCTTTCTTTTGTACCTGCTGGGACAATTCTGCTTCTTGTTGCCACAGTTGGTAATATGCGCCTTTCTTACGCAATAAAGTTTCCGGGCTTCCCTGTTCCAGGATGCGCCCTTTGTCAAGAACCACCAGGGTATCCACATGGCGCACCGTGCTGAGCCGATGTGCCACAAGGATGGTGGTTTTTCCTTGGGTGAGAGTATCCAATTCTTTTTGCACCCGGGCTTCTGTGATATTGTCCAAGGCAGAGGTCGCCTCATCCAGGACCACAATGGGTGCATTTTTCAAAAACGTCCGGGCCAGTGCCAGGCGCTGCCGCTGTCCGCCGGACAGCTTCACGCCCCGCTCCCCGATCTCAGTAGCAAAGGTTTCCGGCATTTCCTGAATAAATTCCAGAGCCCGTGCCGATTGGGCGGCTTCCCGGATTTCCTGCTGGTTACCAGTGAGATTGCCATAGGCAATATTTTGTGCAATAGAGTCCGAGAATAGGAATACATCCTGCTGGACGAGCCCCATTTGTTTTCGCACGCTGGTACGGGAAAACTGTGTCACGTCGTGCCCATCAATCAAAATCTTCCCGGCTGTGGGGTCATAAAACCGCAGCAGGAGATTTACCAGCGTGGTTTTCCCGGCACCAGTAGCTCCTACTAAGGCTACCTTTTCCCCGGCGGAAATTTTTAGGTTGATGTGCTGCAATACCGGCTGCCCTCTATCGTAGGCAAAGGAAACATTCTGAAACACGATAGTTCCCTTTGTAGGGGGCAGTGCCGGAAGCGCCTGTCCGGTTTCTTCTTTTTCCTGCAACAGGGCATAAAAGCGGCGAAACCCTGCCATGCTTTTTTGGTAGGCCTCTACAAAAAGCACCAGCCGCATCACCGGTTTGATGAAAACGCCCACATACAGGAAAAATGCAACCAGATCGCTGAGGCTCATGGCCCCCTGCCGTATCCGCCACGTACCACCAAGGAGTATGGCCAGATTCACGACGTTGGTAAAAAGGCCGATACTGGCGCCAAAATACGCGCGCACCTGAAAGGATTCCCTCCGGGCCTGCAAATAATGCCTTGCTGCCCGGATAAACGAGTGAATGCTGTGGTTTTCTGCGGTAAACGCTTTGACCATCCGCACCCCGTTTAAATTTTCTTCGCCCAGAGCAGAAAGCCGGCCAAATTCTTTCCGGGTGGCCTGGAATGTATCCCGCAGTTTCAGGTTAATCCACACCGTATGCAGGCCCTTCATCGCCATAAGCAGCGTCACCAAGGTGCCCAGTACGGGATCCAGCCGCAGCAGGATAAAAACAATCCCCAGCATGCTGATGACGCAAACCAACAGGTCGCTGGCTACCCTGGCGGCCAGTTCCCCGGCCTCGGCCGTATCCCCCGTAAGGGTTGCCAAAAGCTGGCCGGTACGGGAGCTGTCAAAAAAGGCAAAGGGCAGATGTTCCAGATGGATGAACAGCTTTTCCCGCATGTCGTTTTCCACCCGGGCGCTTAATACGCCGCTTTGGTAGGAAACCGCATAATAAAGGAGAAAGTTGGCTATGTAGGCCAATCCCAGGCCCAAGCAAATCCACACAATCTGCATCCACGCCCCACGGGGCAGTTCCTGCTGCAGGATCTGCCGCACGCCTAAAGGAAAAATCAGTTCCAGCAGCGACGCCAGAAATGATCCCACGGCAATCCAGCAAACCATGCCACGGTACGGCCGGTAGTAGGAAAGAAATGCCCGCAGCATCAGGAAATCTCCCGGTAGGCCAAAATCGGTCGTTTGCGTCCCGGCAGGTGAACGATATCACAATCCACCTGATAGACATCCTGCATCATTTGGGCGGTAATCACTTCTTCCGGTGGGCCTTCGCTGTATTTGCGACCATTTTTGATGACCACAATCCGGTCGCTGACTTCCATGGCCTGCCCCAGATCGTGGAGAACCATCACAATGCCGATGCCCTGTTCCCGGTTCAGGGTTTTCACCAGCTGCATAATCTCGTACTGATAGGAAATATCCAGGAATGTGGTGGGTTCATCCAGAAACAATATTTCCGGCTGCTGGGCCAGCACCGCCGCAATCCAAACCCGCTGGGATTCTCCGCCGCTGCAAGCCTGGAGTGTTTTTTCCCGCAGCGGCCACACCCCGGTGGCACGCATGGCCCATTCCACCACTTTTTCATCCTCGGCGCTGTTACTGCCGTGCCAGCTTTGGTAAGGAACACGCCCGTAGCTTACCAAATCGTGCACCGTAAAATCCGGTGGTACCAAATGCTGTTGAGGCAGCACCGCTACCCGTTTGGCAAATTCCCGGGAGGGAATTTCGGGCAAAGGTACATTATCGCAAAACACAGTGCCTTTCCGGCAGCGCAAAAGGCGTGTCAGGGTTTTCAGCACAGTAGATTTCCCGGAGCCATTAGGGCCCACAAAGGTGGTAATTTCTCCTTTGCGAATGGTGATATCAAAGTCCTGCAAGACGATCCGCTGTTCATAGCCAATCCCCAGCCGGGCGCCTTTAATTTTCACGGAGTTTACCTCCCTTCCGCAGCATATACAAGAAGAACGGGCCACCGGTCATGGCCATAATTACCCCCACGGGGATTTCCATCCCCGGTATCAGAATGCGTCCTACCGTATCTGCCACCAGCAAAACAATACTACCAAGAAGCGCTGCCAATGGCAAGAGACTTCTGTAGTCCGCTCCGCCTAAAATACGGGCCATGTGGGGAACCACAAGGCCTACAAATCCAATCATGCCGGCTACTGCCACAGTGGCCGCTGCTAAAAAGGCACCAACGGCAGAAATCACAATGCGCAGCAGATTGACGTTAACGCCGAGGGACGACGCCATTTCATCCCCCAATTGAAGAATATTGCAGCTTTTCGTGCAGGCTGCGGCCAGCACAAATCCGATCACCGCATACCCAGTTACCGTTGTCACGTGCTCCCAGCCCCGGCCGCTGAGACTTCCGTTTAAAAAGCCCAGCACGCCGGACAAATTATCCGCATTGAGCAGTTGGAGAAAGGACGTATAAGCGCCCAGGACGGTATTTACCGCCACACCGCTTAGCACAATCCGTACCGGGTCCACGCCGTTTTTCCAGGCCATCACGTAAATAATCACGCAGGCCAGCACGGCGCCGCCGAAGGCAAAAAGCGGCACGGACAAAAACAGCGACGGTGCCAAAAGCATCACCGTAGTGGCCGCTGTCGCCGCTCCCGCGGAAACCCCGATAATGCCAGGGTCAGCCAAGGGATTGCGCATAACCGCTTGCAGCAGGGCCCCGGAAACGGACAGTGCCGCACCGATTAAAATCGCCATCAAAATCCGGGGCAGACGCAGGTTGCGTACCACCACATAGGCTACGCCATCCTGTTTCCAAAAGCCTTTGAGAATTTCCAAAGGGGAGAACCAGGCGCTGCCTACACCGGACGCTACAAAGGCGATTCCCACTAAGAGGAGTAAAAGAAAGAAACACAACCCGGCGGTCCGTTTTTTGCTCGGCCACTCCCTCATGCTTTTCCTTCTTTCAATGCGGCCAGCCGCTTCATCAAATCCTGCAATTGATCCAGTTCCTCCAGACCGCCGGAAACGGCAAAGGTTTTAGACAGATAAAGGATGCGGTGCTCACGGATGGCCTTGTAATGATTCCAATAGGATGCATGGTCCGCAAATTCTTTTTCCATCACGGCGCGCTGTTCCTGATCCCCTGCCATGGCGCTGACGCTGACAATAAGATCTGGATCATAGGACAGGGATTTTTCCTGGTCCATCATCACCATGCTGCCCCCTTGGACGGGCGCCACGTTGGTAAAGCCCAGCAGTTTCAGCATGGAGCCCACGGTCCCATTTTCGTTCTGCAAATAAAAACGGGGCGGCATGGCCTGGAGCACCATGACTTTTTTCCCGCTGTTTTCTTTCTTTACCTCGTTCATGCTTTCTTCCAGGGCAGCAAAGCGCTGTTTAATGGCCTTTCCCGCCTCGGTATCTTTGCCGAAGGCATCTACCAGAAGTAAGGTCATATCTTTCACGGAATCATAGCCTACGGTAGGCCCGGCATCCACGTAGTACACCGGTACTTTTTGCTGCTCCAGCAGTTTTCCATAGGTATCTTTGGCGTGATATCCCACAATCACAAGATCCGGCTGCAGCGCCAAAATACTTTCCAGGTCAATATTGCTCCGCATGCCCGTCTGAATTCGTTTGGCATCCTTCAAAGAATCCGGCCACTGCAAAATTTTTGTATCCGGCACCGCCACCTGGTGAACCCCCAGCGCATCCAGCACCAATACCGGCGTATTGGTCAGGCTGACCACCCGTTCCGGCTGTTTGGGCAGGGTAATACCTCCGGTAATGCCGTATTTTTCCAAAGACTTGCTAAACGGAATAGTAATTGCGTCATCCTTTTTCTCAGTGACTTCCGTCTTACTTCCGCAGCCGGAGAAGGCAAAAAGGCAGCAAAGTGATAACAGGAGGGCAAAATATTTTTTCATGATTTATTAGTCCTTTCTAATTTAATCATTATTAAATACAACGTTTCTTGCTCTCTTATTTGTCGTAAGTTAGCCAAAACTAATTAAATCTTCTTAAGAATACCATATTTTCAAAGCTCCGTCAATAAAAAAGGAGCCCCCGAAAGGGCCCCGTTAACCATATGCTTTTACATTTCTACAAGGACTTTCACAACCACTTTTTTCACTGTTTCCGGCTGCTGGGCAAAACAGCAGTTGGGCCGATGGACTTCCCAGGGGAAGAAAATCGCAAAGTCCCCTTTTTGCAGCTGAATAAAATTTTCTTTTTCCGTGTGACCATAAAAAACAATGTCGTCTTTTTCCCGCCGGTCCTCGGTCAGCTCCGAAACGTTTTCCACATCCGTCACGCCGATGGTCTCCCTGCCTTCTGCCACCAGCTGGATATCTATATGGGTAAAATGCTTTTCCGGGCGCCGGTTTTCCCTGGGTTCCGTCTGGTACACATTGGTACTGGCAAAAATCGTTTCTCCGTCCAGCGGTGTTTTCCCCACGGGAAGTTTTGCAAGGTCCAGCTTTGCTACAAGCTCCAGGGCATGTTTCAGCCGTCCCGTCACAAAAGGCAATACTCTCCCAATTTCTTTTTGTGTTCCCGTAATCATCGTAGTTCCTCCTTAGGCAAAAGGGTCTGCAGCTTGCTGTACACGCGCAGCGCATTGTCGTAAAAGAATGCCTGCCAGGGTTCTTCCGGAATCACTTCCTGCATCAGTTCAATATAGCTTTTGCTGTTGACCAGCGGCCAATCCGTGCCATAGAGCAGCCGGTCATAGCGCTCCGTATAGTCCAGCCACATGCGAAGATACTGGAAAAAGGCGCGGAACTTGTGATACATTTCTTTTCCAGGCAATTTTCCTGCCACAAGGCCGGACAAATCCACATACACATTGGGGCACACGGCCGCCACTTCCATGGCATCCAGCACCCAGGGACTGCCGCAGTGGCAAATCACAAAATTGACGTTCGGAAAAGTTTTTGCCACCTCTTCAATGGTGCCGGGATGGGCATATCTCAAAAGGCCTTTGCCCCCGGCCGTTTCTCCCGTGTGAAAGGCTACGGGCACACCGTACCGCTCCGCCAGTTCATACAGGGGGAAATGCCGCTTGTCATAGGCATATACCTGGCTGTAGCCCAAATAAATTTTAATGCCAACGCACTGGGGCGTACGCAGTACCCGCTCAAATTCTTTGGCGGTAGCCTCACAGTTGGCTTCTGTCAGGGCGTTGCTGTCCACGCCGGCGCAATAGGCAATGGCTTTCGGCTGGTTATAGGGTGTAAGGGTAAATGGCCTGGCCAGATTTGGCACCCGCGGCACCACACCGCCATAGAGAGAAGGTTCAAGCGGGGCATTTCCCATAGCCACGCTCATCACAATATGATTGTCCCGGCAGGTTTGCAAATAATAATCTGCCGTATTTTCGCCGCCAGCTGCTTTTGCCAGCTGGTCAAAGCCCTCGGTGCGAAAAAAATGCATGTGGGCATCAATGATTTTCATAGGCTCCCGCCTCTTTTATCGTATAATTCCACAGGGGATCCGTTCCTTTCTGCAGGGGAACCACCTGTCCCAGATTCTTTTTAGGTTCCTGCCATAAATTGAATGCACTTTGTAAAAATCCCTGCTCCCAGCGCACCCAGGTGCTGCCTGCCGTTACAGGCCGCGGCACATGTACCGTAAGACCGGTGAGTTCCTGAGCTACTTGAAGGGACCACTGGTCCGTCTGCCCGATACGCCGTTTTTCTACCGTCGCCACCACCAAAACATCTGCCCCGGCAGCCCGTGCTTTTTCCCGCAAGCCAGAGGGAAACTCCGCACTCCCTGCAGAAAGCTGTTTTGCTTCCAGGACAACATAGCATGGCATCAGACTCTTGTAGGCTTCCAGAATAAAGCGTCCTACATCAGGGGAAATGCGCTGATCCGCCCCATTATCCCGGGTATATACGGCAAGCGCTGCCAGCGGAGCATCGCCTGTTATTTTTTGCGCTGGCGATGGTTCCACCTGTTTGGCCGCAGCCGCTACATCCAGGGCATCATCATAGCCTTTTACCGCCAAATCCAGATAATAGGATACGGGGTGCTGGTAATCGGCCTGCTTCCCGCTGATAGGAAATTCTTCTTTTTCCCCGAACTGTTGGTAATCGGAAAATAACGTCTGCAAGGCTCCTGGTACAGGGTCCAGGGTGGTATAGACCCGGAGCAGGTTGATTTGGTCTCCGTACGTTTGGGCAAAGGCTTTATTGCCCACTGCCGGTGCCCCGAAAGTAATCACCTGCACCTGGGATTTGGGAATCCCCGCTTGCACCAGAGCTTCCCCATACAACGTGGCACAGGCGCCGCCCAGACTGTGCCCTGTCAGCAGGATTTTTTCTTCCGGGTGCTGCCGCAGCCAGGCAATCATTCGGTCAGGATGATTGTCCCCGTCCACATCAAAGGCACTGCCAAGAACCGCTTGGGTATATTGCCAAAAACCTTTGTGAACCTGGGGAACCGTATCAGGGACTTTTTTAGTTTCTTCGGTTGTCTTTTTATCATCTGCAGGCACAAAAGGCACCTGCCCTGTTTTCAGGTTCAGTTTCCAGTCCGCTTTGGAGGCGCTGCCCCGAAAAGCTACCACCGTCCAGTGCTGGCCTTGCAGCAATCCTGCATGCCGTGCCACCGTGATGTGGGCCGTAACGCTGTTTTTAGGGAGCGTGAACTGTTTTACGTCCCAGCCGCCATCGGTTAAATAAGAGGCTTCTAAGCCATCTCCCACTTTATAGGTGGCAGCACAGACGGTCGCCGCTGTCGCCGTGAGTGTTTTTTTCAGCAAGGCGTCGCTGCCCGGTGCCGCTGCCCAGCCGATGCAAGAAGGCACGCACAGGGCCAGAAGCAGTAAGCTCCGGCCCCATTCGTGCCCCCATCGCTGCAAAAACCGTTTTACCCCATTACGGTTTGGGATTTTTCTCATTCAGCTCCCGTACCTCCTGTGGTCCCAATTTCAGATAACACGGCCCATCCAAAAGATTTCCCAATTCTTCTGTCTGGAACAAAATATTGATACAGCCATCCGGGCTTAGGAAAAAGTCCTCCGGCACCCGGGAAATGGGTTTGCTGGGTTTATGTCGCACATCCCCATCCCGGTACACGTGAGAATCCTGCAGTTTCTGCAAATCCGCCAGTGTCACCCGGACAAAGGCAGAAAGCGGCAGCCGCTGCCCCGTGCTCGCATCATACACCAGCCCATGGGTGATGGTTTTATTCACGCCGTTCACAGCCCGAAGATCACTGAGCGTCAGGCTGACCAGCTGCTTGTCTTCATATTTGGTTTCATACCAGGTCCGCCCCGCCGTAAATTTCCGGCCAATATAGTCATTGCGGAAATCGCTGAGGACAAACTGGATATCCCGGTTGATTAAATTCGTCGCTTTTTTATTTTTTACGTGGACAATGGGCCACTTCATTTCCAAATTGCCAATCTCGGCCTGCCCGGTTTCTACATCCGCCCAGGCCGGCGCACAAACGCCCAGCCCCAAGGACACAGCCAGGGCAAGGGCCGCTATTTTTTTCTGCATGCTACCGCCTCCGCTTTCAAACTAAATTGTCTATACTGACCACAACCACCGTGTCCTCTTCCACCCGGAAACGCACGTTGTACTGCGCAAACTGCATCCCATAAATCCGCTCCGGATCCTGCTGGTAATGGGGACGAGGGTCCTGTGCCAGAACGCCCAAGAGAGCCTTACGCTTTCCCTCTGGAATCTTTGCAAGAAGGGATTCCGGACAGCTGACGGCTAGAGAAGTATCCTTCCCCGTTGCAAATCCGCCCGTTGCCTCTGGATGGCAATCTGCATAGGGTACATAGGGCTTAATGTCATAAATGGGTGTGCCGTCCATTAAATCTGCACCGGATACCCAGAGCACAGGTCCTTTATTTCCTTCCAGCTCTATTTTTTTCACTGCTACGAGGGATAACCCCAAAGGATTGGGGCGAAAGGGAGAACGGGTGGCAAATACGCCCAAGCGGGCATTCCCGCCCAGCCGTGGCGGGCGTACTGTAGGAGACCAGCTGTGATTTTCCGAAAAGCCCCACAACAGCCACACGTGACTGAAACCGGAAAGTCCTCTAAACATTTCCGGCCGCCGGTAGTCTCCGGCCATTTCCACCTGTCCAACAAGCTCCGGCACCAGGCCGCTTTGCCGGGGAAGCCCAAACTTTTCTTTCAATTCTCCCCGGTAAAACGCGATAGGATGGAGCACAAGGGTTGCTTCATTCTGCTCAGGTTCCATTTATTTGGCACTTTTGACCGGTGTCAGGTTCAGTTCCTTATCTACAAAGAATTTTGTACCCTTCACGGAAAGTTCAGCGGCCAATCCTTTGGTGGTGACCTGGTACATCCACATGCCAGGGGCCACCTGGAAAGAACCTTCCAGAGAATCTCCGTTCACGCCATCTTCGGCAGCAGCTACCGCCTGCCCGCCAAATTTCCAGCCTTTGGTGATAAAGGATTGAAAGGCGTCTTCATTCGCAAAGACGAAAATAATATTGCTCTGCCGTACGCCCAGCCCCAGGCCGGCTTTTACTTCTTCCATTTTCATAAAAACTTCCTGGCCGCTGTGCTGGTTCACGGCACGGCCCCGTCCGTGTCCGCCGCCTAAAAGGCCCAGGGAGTAGCTGGTATCCACAAAGACCGCATACCCATAGGCATTTTGAATGGCCTTTCTGGATTTTGGTTTTCTTTGATACAGATCCAGCAGGGCCCGGTACGTTTTTCCCCGCAATTGGGCCCGCTCCCGGTCCTGCCGGGTCACTGTAGTGGTTTCCGTTTTTTCTGCCGCCAGCGCCACTGGCTGCTGCATGACCGGCATCACTGGTGCCAATAGGAATAACCCTGCAATAGCTATGCGCAGCATCCGTTTTCCAGATTTCATAGTTGCACCTTCCTTAGGCCAGAGGTTTCAATTGTCCGCCGCCTTGCAGGTCGAAAGTTTTTCCGCCCAGCCAGGCATTAGCCGCATCTTCGGCATCATAGTAAATGGTATGGCCGTTTCCTTTAATATTCGTAAGGCCTGTTACGGCATCCGTCAGACCATTAATATAGGAATCGGCGGTGAGGGACCAGCTGGATGTGGAGTCCAGTTTGACGTCTGCCTTTTTCGCCGTATGTTTGGTGTTGATGGCACCGGACCAGGTGCTTCCATTTTGCAGATCCATCACCACAGAGCTCAGACTATCCACGGTCACATCGCCATACAGATTCTGCTGGTTGGCCATAAAGGTGAGATCGCCGCCATTTTTCCCGGATTCCCCGTAGGTAACGGCGGACACCTGAATCAATTCCCCGCCCAGATACTGGAGCGTGGTCAGTTCTGTATAGATACGCCCCGGCGTATTGGTCACAAAAAACAGCGGGCCTTCTTTTAAGCTGCGCAGTGCAGAATTTTTCACAGACAGGCGGGATACCTGGTCGCTGGCAACTTTGGGTTTATTCTGATACAGCATAACCCCATGGCTTCCGTTACCGCTCAGGTCCACATAGTCCATCCGAATGATGTTGGTTCCTTCCACCACGGCGATTTCGCTTTTATCTGCTTTGCCTTTGACTTCGCTGATGGTAATATCCCCTTTGGAATAGATCAAAGGAGAGCCTTCTCCTGCAGTATTGATGGTGCTTTTAGAAAGCTGCACGCTGGCATTTTCCGGTTCCGTGGCAACGGCCGCAGAACGGATGCCGGTCGTTCCAATGTTCACGTTATCCGCTTCTACTTTGCCGCCGGCGGTGGCATCAAGCCCCCGGGAAGAATCCGCAGACGTACGGATATTGGTGTTGTGCACCTTCAAAAAGCCGGTTTTTCCCGTGGCGTACAACGCATTGGAGCCGATTCCTTTGGTGGTCACCGTACAGCTGTCCATGGTGAGGCTCCCACCTGCAGCCAGGACGGCAGCATTCAGTCCGTTGTATTTGCTGGCCATCACATCCGTGGTGTCCCCGGTTTTACTTAGAGCACTGTGGGACAAGGTCACGTCCGCCCCGTTTTTCACCAAAAGCGCACTTTCATCGGTACGCAAACCGGCGTAGCTGTCTGCCAGCACCGTTTTTTCTCCGTTGATGACCCTGCCAGCCGTATATTGGTCCGCTGGCAAATCTTCATGCACCGTTTCAGCAGGAGCGGCTTCTGCCTTTTCCGCATTCTGTTCCGCTGCCTGGGCCCGTCCCGGACCCCAACAGTTATATTGCTGATTACCCCAGCTGCCCCATCCGCAGCCGCAGGCCAGGATACCTGCCAGTACAGCGGTAGTTAGTCTTTTAGAAATTTTCATGGGAATAGTCCCTCCTTCACTGGGTTCTTTGTGTATAGTATATACTATTTTAGAAGGAACGTAAAATATTCTGCACTTGATTAAAGTCCACTTTTCCCACGCCGCTAAGGGGCAAGGCGGCAACCGCTGCCCAGAGTCCGGGCAGTTCCCCGGGCAGAAGAGTATTTCGCAGGGCTTTTCGGACTGTTTGGAGTGTCACACCTTTTTCCAGCACCACCACAGCCCCCAGGGTTTCGCCCCGCGCTTTGTCCTCTAAAGGGACCACTGCTGCATCCAGCACACCATGAACTTGCTGCACAGCCTGTTCCACCCGGAGACAGCTGATAGTCAACCCGCCTTTATTCACCACCTGTCCCTGCCGCCCTTGAAAAATCAGGTAGCCATCCGCATCAAAATATCCCCTGTCCTGCAAAGTACAGGGCTGTGTCAATCCCTCCACATGATAGGGCGTATCAATCATGATGAGCCCATCCTGGATGGTTACGCCCACACCGGGGCAGGGACGCCCTACGCTCATAGGATGCTGCAATAGTTCCTCATAGGTCAGCCAGGTGACATAATCCACTTCGCTGGCCCCATAATACAAAATAATTTGGCTTTGCGGGAAATACGTATGCAGAGCCCTGGCAGTCCCCGCTTCCAAAAGCTGGGATCCTACCAAAATGGTACGCACATCCGGAAGGATTTCCTTTGCTGCCTGCAATAACAATTTTAATTTCACAGGCACCAGATACAGCACGGTCACATGGAACCGCTTCATATCCATCAGCCAGGAACGGGGATGCAGCCCCCGTCCAAAGACCATAGTGGCTCCCGCAAAAAGTACCGACGCCCACAAATTGGCATTACCGGTAAAGCTAAGGCTTCCCTCCCCAAAGGCCATGGTGTCCTGATTGACCTGAAACATGGCATTCTGCTCCGGGAAAAAGTCCGCCCAGCTGGCATATGTACGAAATAACAGCTTGGGCAAGCCGGTAGAACCGGAACTCAAAACGCCCATGCAAATAGAATCAGCAGGTACAGGTGCGTCCGGAGTAATTTCCTGCAAACAGTCCCTATCCAGCCAGCCGATATGGCGTTTTTTTGCCAGAAGTACCGCCGCTTCCGTGGATAGATCCGGATGTCCCAGCACCGGTACCCAGCCAGCCCGTTCTGCGGCCAGAAACGCAATAGCCTGTGCCAGCGGAGACGGTTTTACAATCAAAACTGTCTGACGGGGAGACTGGGCCCGAAATTTCTCTCCATAGCGCTCTGCTTCCTGTTCCACATCCCCATAGGTAAGGCAATGTTCCCCGAAAAGTAAAAAAGGCTTTTGCGGCTGGCATTTTGCCCAGTATGCCAACCACTCCGCATAGTCTTTTGGTGCAACGGTTTCCGTTTTCATACTTCCACCCTTCCCAGCAATAAGCCGCAGCCTGTTCCTCCGGCACCGGCAATGGCACACAGGGCTCGTTTCCCGTTCATTTCTTTAAGAGCACATAAGGCGTGAAGTACCAGCACCGCTCCACTGCAGCCATAGGGATGCCCATAGGCCAATGCGCCGCCAAACAGCAGATATCTGTCCAAACAATGGGGATATTTCCGGGCAAATAAGGCAGATATTACGGCAAAGGCTTCATTGTATTCGATGGTATCCATGTCGTCCATAGTGAGCTGTGCTTTTTGCAGCACTTTTTCCCCTGCTGCCAAAGCCCCCAAGGGACTGAAACGGGGATTTACACCGATTTCTTCGCCGCTAATAATTTTTCCCCAAGGATGGACTGCCTTTCCCGCTTTTTTCCATTCTAAAAGTTTTGCCCCGCTGCACAGAATGACATAGGCCGCTCCGTCCTGGAGCAGACAGGCATTGGCTGCAGTAAGGGTGGGACGAAAATCTCGTTTATCTTTCTTTTCCTGCTCTGTCAGGAGCTGCCCCACTTCCGCAGTTGTAAATAAAGGCGGCATTCTCCCTGCCAATTTTTCATTCATACTGCGTCGCAGACTTTCATCCCGGGTACTGCCAAAAAGAGGCTCTACTACCTCTTCTAAACAGCCCTTTTCCAGCGTTGCACGGGCTCTCTCATGGCTGCGCACCGCCCAAAAATCCAGCATTTCCCTGCTGACTTCATAGACCTGGGCCGTCCGTTCTGCGCCTTCCAGCATCACCCGTTGGCTGGTGGTATCCGGGGAAAACTGCGCCGTATAAAAGCCGTCTGGCGTATACCGTATATCCCAGGGCTGGTACGTCTTTTTCGGCTGCAACGATGTGCTTTCCACCCCGCCGCACAAAATTACGTCATGCATTCCGGCACGAATTTTGGCATAGCCCAGTAAAATACTTTCCAGGGCAGAGGCACATTGCATATCCACTGTAAGGGCCGGAACCGTTTCCGGCAGTCCCGCAAGCAGTGCCGTTAACCGGGTCAGGTTGCCTCCCGGGCCCACGGCATTGCCCCCAATCACAAGTTCTGCTTCCCTGCTTTCCGGGAAAAGGACAAAAAGACGCCGGAGCAGGGCAGCGCCCAACGTCTCCGGTGGAATGGTTTTGAATATACCGTTTTTCAGTCCCAGGTGGCTGCGCATCCCGCCCAGAATGTATACATCCTGGTCTTGCATCCTTACAGCCCCGCCTTGCGCAGCTGCTTGGCAATAAAGGCCGCTGCAAAGGTCTTCAATACGTCTCCAAAAATAAAGGGAAATACCGCCATGATAAGGGTCTTCCAGAGGCCCACTTTGGCTACCATGTACATGCTGATACAGCCGCCCACATAAATCACAGGCATGCCCAGGCAGACACCCAGAAGCATACAGGTTTTAAAGTTCGTAGACTGTCCCCGCAGCATACTGATACCTACTGCCGCCAGCCAAAAGCCGAAATAAAATCCGCCCGTAGGTCCCAGCAGTTTATCCATACCGCCGGCGCCCGCTCCAAAAACGGGAACCCCTACCGCTCCTAACAGCAAATACACCGTCATAGTGATGGCTGCCTGCCGGGGCCGCATCATGAAGCCTACCAGATTAACCATGATGGTCAGCGCCGTCACCTTGGCCGGGGTAAAAGGCAGCGGAAAAGAAAGGTACGCCGACACGGTCAATAGCGCGACAAAGACGCCACTGAGCGTCAGTTCCCGCACCTGAGAGCTGGGTGCCGCAGGGGCAGCCACAGAGTGCAAATTCCCGTTCATTTTGTTCATTTCTTACTTCCTCCCTCAAATAAATCTTCTCCCCGCCATGGACGGGCCTATGAAACGTCATCAATAGGGCCGCAGGTTCTGCCAGATGTGCAAACAGCACCTGCCACAGTAAAACTCCCTGCACCACAGGATGCTCCTGTAAATGGATAGGATTGGTATCCCCGGTGCGCTTGGAAAAGTCCTTGATTTCTTCCGTGCTGAACTTTCGCCACAAAACACTTTCTGCAAGCGGTTTCGCAGCACCCAGACGTTCCGGGTCCTTTTTACTGTCGGTTATTCTGCTGCCTTTAGGAAACCACAGCTCCATCCGCAGCTGCCCGGCCAGTTTCCCGCCGTTCCATCCCTCAGCAACAAGGATCTGCCGCCGCTTAGTTTCTTTCACGCAGCTAACCGTAAAATGAGCCTTTGGCATGGCCTTTTCCCGCCTTTCGTACTGCAGTCGCACAATCAGGCTGCCCGCATACCGCGGCCCGGAAAACGCCGATAAACTCCGGATATACCCTTGTGTATTTTCGTTCATAATGGATTCAGTGTACACGATTTTTGTGTATTGTTCAACTTTTTTATTACATGGTTAACGTATTCTTGTTGCTTTCTTTACTCTTTCCCCTGCACGCAGGAAAATTTTCTACTTTTTATCTGTTTTCCTTGTTGTCCCGCCTCGAAATGGCTATAATTAAAATATTATTTTATTTTTATTCCGGAAGGGGAGATTGTGAATGACGGACGCACGTCCTATGCGCCGCTCCACGTGGCAAAATTACCGGGATCCTATTATCCTGATTATTTTCTGCGTTATCGGCGCCATCATCGGCCTGACCATGGGGGATAAGGCCGCGTTTCTAAAGCCTATCGGGCAGATTTTCCTGAATCTGTTGTTTTGTCTCATTGTCCCCCTGATCTTTTTCTCTATTGCCGGCTCCATCGCCAGCACCAAAGACACGGGAAAAGTCGGAAGAATGATCGGCTATACCCTGATTATTTTTATTCTGACAGCCACCATCTCCGGCGGATTGATTCTTCTGGTCACCCAGTTTACCGGTGTGCCCACCACCTTCACCGCCCCGGTAAAAGCCATGGAAGCGGCCAAACCGCTGTCCATCGGGCAGCAAATTGTGGATACCCTCACCGTAGGGGATCTGCCGCTGCTGCTCTCCCGGTTCCACGTGCTGCCCCTCATCCTGCTCACGATTTTCTTTGGCATCTGCTGCTCCCTGGTGGGCGAAGACGCGAAACCAGTAGTGGACTGGATGAACAGCATGAGCCAAATCTGCTACAAAATGGTGGCCCTGCTGATGAAGGCGGCGCCCATAGGCTTGGGCTGCTATTTTGCAGACCTGACCGGGACCTACGGAGCCGATTTGTTAAAAACCTACGGCAGTGCCATGCTGGTCTTTTATACTGTGGTGTTTGTGTACTTCTTTGTTTTCCTGGGATTCTACGCCTATCTGGGTGCGGGATTCTGGGGTGTCAAAAATTTCTTCAAGGTGATTTTAGGTCCTGCTCTGACGGCACTGGGTACCCGTTCCTCAGCGGCGACCATTCCCCTGCAGATGGAAGCCTGTGACAAATTGGGCGTGCCCCGGGAAATTTCTTCCGTGGTGGTTTCCATGGGGGCAACCTGCCACATGGACGGGGCCTGTATTGCCATGGTATACGCCGTGGTGCTGTCCACCACCTTGTTCGGCCAACCGCTGGCAGGCGGAGATTTTCTGCTGGCGCTCTTTGTGGGCGTAACGTCTTCCGTAGCCACCTCTTCCGTACCCGGCGGCGGTGCCGCTGGTGAAACCATGATCATTTCTGTTTTCCATTTGCCGGAAGCAGCCTTTCCCATCCTGCTCATGGTGATTGAACTGTTTGACCCGGGCTGCACGTTGCTGAATTCCTGCGGTGACACCGTGGTCTCCATGCTCATTACCCGGATTTTCTATGGCAAGGATTGGTACAAAAAACAGTTAACGGAAGGAAGCCTCTATGCACAAGACCATTGATCCCCGCTTCTTATTTCAGGAAGCGGACCCGGACGGAAAAACGGCTCTGCCCCAGTCGATAGAAAAAGACGTGCTGATTGACGGTGAGCGGGTCCTTATGGAACTCTACCTGCCTGGTGGTTATTTCCCCGGGCCCCATCCTACCGTTATCCTCTGTCACGGTATCCCTGGCACCACTAATAATGATGATCTGGCCCAGGATTTACGCCGCATGGGTTGTGCGGTTCTGCGGCCCTATCACCGGGGTGCATGGGGCAGCGGCGGTACCTATTCCTTTACCCACTGCATAGAAGATGCTCTTTTTCTGGCGCGCTGGGTGCGGGATCCGGTGCGGCAGAACGTATTTCAATTAGACCCGGATAATCTTTTTCTCGCCGGCCATTCCAACGGGGGCAATACGGTCATCCAGGCGTCTAAGCAACTACCGTTTCTCCGGGGTAGCATTGCCTTTTGTCCCTTTGATCATCTGGCCTATGCCCAAGCCTTTGGACAAGCAGAATTGGAAGCCATGTTTAAAGAATGCAGCCCCGTGCTGCGCCTGGAGTCCTTAGAAGCGTTGTGCCAAGACAGCCGGGAACATGTTGCTGCCTGGGATTTTGCCAAAGCGGCTTCTTGGTTCCAGAATAGGAACCTACTGCTGATTGGGGGAGAGAAAGATCCCGTTGCTCCGCCAAAATTTATGGTAGATCCCTTGTGGCAGGCGCTTTCGCAGCTGCCCACTACAGCCCACCACAAAAAAGTTCTGTTTCCTTCCAATCACGGGTTGGACAACGCCCGTTTGGCATTGAGCCAGACTATCGGTGAATGGATTGCAGGAATTGTCAACGGTAAATAGATGTTGAAACTATCAAAATAAAAAGGCACCACAAAAAGCCCCGACAGGGGCAGATGGCGGACATTTTGCCGAGCGTAAAGAAATTTTCCGTTTTGCTGGGTGCCGGGAGCAACCGTTCAAAGCCGCAAAGCGGCTGCGTTTGCGGGAGGCACCCGGGAACGGCAAGGCGGAAAATTTTAGCGAGGCAAACTTAGGCCGTCAGCTGCCCCTGTCGGGGCTAATTATATTTTTTTACATGTTTTACAAGGCTTCATTCAGCGCCTTTAACAGGCGTTCTCTCTTTACGGCATTGTTCCGATACAATGCCGTATTTTCTTTTTGCGGAAAGAAGGTTTCTTTTACCCCCTGCTGCTTTTGTAACGCTGCTTTCAGGTCCTGTATATCCCCCACCGCATACGCCGCTACCAAACAGTTGGTAGGCACTGCACCGCCGGCCACCTGCAAGGTCACCACCCGGGTATCCAGCATATCCGCTTTAATCTGATTCCATAAGGCGTCCTTGCTGCCCCCTTCTGTAATAGTAAGCTGGGTTAAGTCAATGCCTGCGTTCCGATAGCGGTCCGTGATTTCCATATAGTCGTAGCCGATGCCTTCCAGCACGCACCGCCACAAAGCCCCCTGATCGCTGTCCAGTGTGAGCCCGGTAAACGTGCCCCGCACCTTGGGATAAGCGCCGTTGCCTCCGGTTAAATAGGGAATAAACAGTGCGCCGTCACATCCTGGTTTGTGCCGTTTGGCCAGCTCATCCATGGTCTGGTAATAGTCTCCGTCCGTTTCTTTTTTGGCGATTTCGTCTTTAAACCAGCGCAAAGCAAGACCGCCGGTCCGTACCATGCCCCAGTAAAAATACGTGCCGGGCAATGTTCCGGAGTTAAAAATTAAATTGCTCCCCGGCACGGAAAGGGCCGGTACAATCCCATCCGTGGCAGCACAGAACATGGCGCAGGTCCCGGCCACATCCACTGCCCGCCCCGCTTCCAAAATACCACTGCCCATCATGGATTCCATGGTGTCCCCCGCCCCGGCGCAAATGGGTATGCCCGCAGGAAACCCGGTCTCTGCTGCATCTTTTTCACACAGCGTGCCGATGATATCCCAGGGCTTTACGATTTTGGGCATATACTTCAAGTCAATGCCCAGTATATCCAGCTGGGTTTGGGACCACTTTTTTTCTATGACGTTATAGCCCAGCCCCCAGCCGCTCATGGTCCCCCAGTCAATAAAGGCCTTTTCTGCAGGCAGCCCTGCCAGATGCAGCAAAATATAAGGACTGTTGTGGACAAACTTCACTACCTTTTCCCGGGCACCAGGGCAATTCCGCAAGAACCACCGGGCAAACAGCGCGGGAAACATAATATTGGGCTCCGCATTGCCGGTTTCCTTGCCCCAAATATCCAGATGGCACTCCTTTAAGGCGGCCACATTCTCCGCCGTGCGGCTGTCCAGATAATTGATATAGGGCGTCACAGGTTTTCCGTCCTTATCAATCCCGGCAATGCCGCAAATAATCCCGTCCCCCATGATGGCCCGCACGCTGCTAATGGCAAGTCCCTTCTGCGCCATTTGCTCCCGGCAGGCTTTCATGCACTGCTTAATCAGCTGGTAGTATTCATCCACATCCATTTCCACCCAGCCGGGCTGCGGCGTACGCAAATGAGTCATAGCCGTCGCCATGGCTGCGCATTCACCGCTGTCGCTGTATACCGCCACTTTTACGCTCTGGGTCCCCGCATCAAAGCCCATATAGTACCGTTCGCTCATCATGCGCTCCTTTCACATCGCTGCTATCGTTATACCTTTTCCGTTTCCAGGATATCTTTCAGGGAAATCAAGGTTGCTTCATCCGCATCCAGCTGTTCCTGCAGCCCTGCCGTAAAGCCGGATTTAGAAAATAGAATATAGTGCATCTGGCGGCCCTTTTGGATCAATGCGCCGCGTTCTTTTAACGTAGCAAAGACAGGATAGCCCACTGGTTCCTTGCGCCATTTACATTCCCCACACAATACATCCGTGTCACTGGTACACACCAAATCAATTTCTTCTTCCCGATGTTTTTGGGGATCCGTTCCCCACCAGCTGCCGTACTGGGTATACAGCTCAGGAATTTTTTCTGTGGCAACCAGATACTGGACATATTGCAGACAAATATCTTCAAAAATATGCCCGAAATATTCCGGGAAATCCGGCGCTATCTTTTCCTTCCAGGCCCTTTTCCCCAACCCCATGGCAATCAAAGACGTACATTCCGGGATAAACCGATACCAGAAGCGGTACAAATTATCCTTAATCTGATAAATCGTTCTGCGGGCTGCCGTTTCTTCTACCGGCTTCTTCTTTTCAATAATTTCCAGGTCTTTCAAGTTGCTCAGGTAGAAATTCACCTGCCCGGATTCTTTTCCTACTGCCTGGGCAATTTCGTTCAGCCGGGTTGCCCCGTGAGCAATGGCCGTCAAAATCGAATTATATACAGCCGGCTCCCGCAGCTCCTGCAGCATCAAATTGGAAGGTTCTTCCTGCAGATGCCCGCTGACCGACAAAAATTCTTCCTGCACGGCTTCTTCCAGCGTGGCATATTGGGATAAATACAGCAGATATTGGGGAATCCCGCCGCACACACCGTAGGCCAGCAGCTTCTCTTCGTCCTTCCATTCCGGGAAAAAACGCATACTTTCATAAAAGGGCAGCGGGTGCAATTTGATCTGTGCCGTTCTCCGTCCGTACAGCGGACTTTGGTAACTGAGGACCTGCCGCTCCATAAAACTCATGGAAGACCCGCACAAAATCAAGTAGAGTCCTGTTGGCGCCCAGGCGTTATCTATATATTTTTGCAAAACAGAAGAAATGCCCGGTACCGCCCTTGCCAAATAGGGATATTCATCAATGACAAAGACCAGCCGCTGGCTGCGGGCTGCTTCTGCCAAATAGGAAAACAGGTCTTCAAAGCTGGCAAATTGCGGTAAAAATTGCGTACGAGGGTCAGGCAGCTGTTCCCGCAACGCCGCCGTAAGATTAATCAGTTGCTCTTTCTCACTTTGTTCCGTTGCCATAAAATATACGGCGTTCTTATCCCGGATAAATTCCCGGATCAGGCGGGTTTTTCCTACCCGCCGTCTTCCATAAATCACCAGGAATTCAAACCGGGTGCCGGCGTACCGTTTTTCCATGGCCGCAAGTTCTTGGTGTCTCCCGATAAACATAGTGTTCCTTTCTATTTTGTATAGTCATGACTATGTTAGTTACGACTATATAATATAGCATGTGCAAAAAAATCACAAGGGCTTTTACTGCTCTTCCACAGTGAGAGAAATAAAAAAATGGACATGAAGCAAAATCACTTCATGTCCACTAGATTTAGAACGAATACCTTACGCCGATATTCCAGATCCATTTGCTCCGCACGGCGCCG
>USHN01000002.1 GCA_900554515.1 uncultured Acidaminococcus sp.
AGCGCAGCCGTACTATGACCCTTTTCTGCTGAAGGGGATGGCAGCGGCAGTGGACAGAATCCTTTTGGCGCTGCAGCAGAAAGAAAAAATTACGATTTATGGGGATTACGATGTGGACGGCACAACGGCCAGTTCCCTCTTGTATTTATTTTTGCGGCAGGAGGGGGCCGATGTCCATACCTACATTCCCCGCCGGGATACAGAAGGCTATGGACTCAATGCAGCGGCGCTGCAAAAAATCGCAGAGAACCATACCACTCTTTTGCTCACGGTGGATACGGGTATCAGCGGCGCCGAGGTGGTGGCGACGGCCCCTGCTTCCATGGATATTATCATTACGGATCACCATCTGGCACCGGCGCAGCTGCCGCAGGTACTGGCGGTGGTAAATCCCAATCAGCCGGGAGATGCATATCCTTTTAAAGGCCTTGCCGGTGTGGGCGTGGCCTTTAAATTATGCCAGGCATTGTGGCAAAAGCTGCACCATACAGAAGACTTCTGGGAAGAGGGGATTACCCTTGTGGCATTGGGCACCGTGGCGGATATGGTGCCGCTTTTGGATGAAAACCGGGAGATTGTAAAAAAAGGGCTTAAAAAAATACCGGAAAGCACCCTGCCGGGGCTAAAAGCCCTGCTGCATGTGACGATTGCGCCCGGTGCGCCTGTGACTGCCAGCACCATCGGGTTTGGCCTGGGGCCGCGGATTAATGCAGCAGGTAGATTGGACGATGCGAAGATGGCCGTGGCCTTGATGACCACGGAGGATCCGGAAAAAGCGGCTACCCTGGCGGCAGAATTAAACAGCGCCAACCAGGAACGGCAGGCCCTCAGCCAGAAAATTTTTGAGGAAGCGCTGGCAGAACTTGCTGGCGGCCCTGCTCCCAAGTGGGGCGTTGTGGCAGGCAAAGAGGACTGGCATCCCGGCGTTATCGGCATTGTAGCCAGCCGCATTACGGAGAAATTTCAGCAGCCTTCGGTGCTGCTTTCCATTCACGGGGATACCGCAAAAGGCTCCTGCCGCAGCATTCCCCCTGTGCATTTGTACCGTGCCCTGGAGCAGTGCAAAGACCTGTTAATCCAGTTTGGGGGACATGCCCAGGCGGCGGGCCTTACGATCAAAACAGAAAATATCCCTGCCTTTCGGGAAAAGTTTTCCCAAACGGTGGCGGAAATGCTGCACCAGCAGCCCTATGAGCCCACCTGCACGCCGGACTATTTTGTTCCCCCGGAGGCGGAAGTGGGGATTCCCCAGGTAGAGGAGCTGGAAAGACTGGCGCCTTTTGGCGTAGGGAATCCGGCCCCTGTTTTGGGATTTTCCCAGGCAGAGATTGCCCAGGTGGACCGCCTGGGAAAAGAACGCAATCATTTAAAATTTGATCTGGTCCACGGCGGGACCCATTATAAAGGGCTTATGTGGCAGGCGGGGGACCGTTACCATGCCTTTTATCCCGGGGAAGAAGCCTGTGTGGCATTTTCTCCGTCGTTAAATACCTTTCGGGGTACGACCAGCGTAAATCTTGAGCTTTGCGGGGTGGAAGCGCCCTATACTATCATAGATTACCGGCATGAAAACCCGGATAAGAAAAGTTTGCTGCAAAGTATTTTACAAACGGAGGAAAAAACAGTAGTATATAGTCACGCACCTGCAGCAGTACAGCAGGAGTTCCCGGAGGCAACTGTCCGCTCGTATGGGGAAACCCTGCCGGCGGGCAGCAGGACGCTGGTATTTTATGATGCCGGTGCCGAAAAACTCCTGCAGGAAGGGCAGTTCCCATTACTTCCGGAGCAGACCGGCAAGCTGGTGCTTTTGTATAACCGGGATGAACTGGTGGCACAGCGCCAGGCACTGCGTAATCGCTACCCTGATATTGCCGGGCTGCGGTGCTGCTATGCCGCTATCCGGGAAAAGCTGCGCCTGATGGGCACCTGCCCGGAAAAAGACCTGGTGGACATGCGTACCCGGGAGGGCTATATCCTCAGTGAGCAGGTACTGCAGATCTTTTACGGGCTGCAGATGTTTTTCTGCCAGGAGGGACTGGTTACGCTGGGGGAAATGACGAAAAAAGATATTCAGGGATCCGCCGACTTTCAAAAACTCCAGGCGGACTATATACAGGCCTTAAACTTGCTCAATCGCACTTGGCAGATAGCTCCAGGAGACATTGCGGACTTGTGGCGGCAAAAGAGGTGAGATACATTGGAACAACTAGACGATAAACCGGTGAGTGCGGAAGAATTTTACGCACGAATTACTGCTTATTTAACGCCCCGGGAAGTAGAATCTGTACGGGAAGCCTATAACTTTGCCGCCGAGGCCCATGCCAAACAAAAACGTGTTTCCGGCGAGCCCTATATCATCCATCCTCTGGGGGTGGCGGCAATTTTGGCCCAGCTCCAGATGGATGCTGCCACGCTTTCGGCGGCCTTTCTCCACGATACGGTGGAAGATACGGAAGTCACGCTGGAGCAGCTGACGGATATTTTTGGTCCGGAAGTGGCCATGCTGGTGGATGGGGTCACCAAGCTGGGCCGGATTGAATATATTTCCAGGGAAGAACAGCAGGTAGAAAACTACCGGAAGATGTTCCTGGCTATGGCCAAAGATATCCGGGTGGTGCTGATTAAATTGGCGGATCGCCTGCACAACATGCGGACCATGAAATACATGCCGGACAACAAGCAAAAGCGGATCTCCAATGAAACACTGGAAATTTACGCCCCCTTGGCACACCGGCTGGGGATTTATGCCATTAAGTGGGAATTGGAAGATCTGTCCTTCCGGTATATGGATCCCCAGCACTATTACCAGCTGGTGGAGCAGGTAAAGGCCAAACGGCACGAACGGGAAGCCTGGGTGCAGGAAGCCATGGACGAACTGCGCAAGCTGTGTGACGAGTCCGGCATCCATTGCGAGATCCAGGGGCGCCCGAAAAGTTTTTACAGCATTTATAAAAAAATGCAGCGGGACCACAAAAGCATCAATGAAATCTATGATTTGCTGGCAGTCCGGGTCCTGGTGGACACGGTGAAAGACTGCTATGGGGTGCTGGGGATTGTCCACGGCAAGTGGAAACCCATCCCGGGGCGGTTTAAGGACTATATTGCCGTCCCCAAATCTAACGGCTACCAGAGCCTTCATACTACGGTGGTCGCTACCAGCGGGCAGCCGCTGGAAATTCAGATCCGTACCTTTGAAATGCATAAGGTGTCCGAATATGGTGTGGCGGCCCACTGGCGGTATAAGGAGTCCGGCGGCTCCAAAATGCCCAGTGCAGCGGATAAAAACGTGGATGCCAAAATGGCGTGGCTGCGGCAGCTGCTGGACTGGCACCAGGATATGCGGGATCCTCATGAATTTGTGGATTCGGTGCGGGTGGATGTTTTTTCCGATGAAGTCTTTGTCTTTACCCCCCAGGGCGACGTGCTGGATCTGCCCTTTGGGAGCGTTCCTATTGACTTTGCCTACCGGGTCCATACCGGTGTGGGCAATAGCTGTGTAGGGGCCAAGGTCAACGGAAAAATTGTTCCTCTGGACTACAAGCTGAAAAACGGGGATATTGTTGAAATCATCACCAGCAAGCAATCCCCGGGGCCCAGTCGGGACTGGATTAATATCGCTGGTTCCAGCCAGACCAAAAATAAAATCAAGCAGTTCTTTAAAAAAGAGCGGCGGGAAGAAAATATCTTAAATGGCCGGGAAATGCTGGAACGGGAATGCCGGCGTCTGGGCTATGATGTCAATTCCCTGCTGTCTACGGAAAACCTGAAGGAAGTGGCCTCCCGCAGCCATATGGATGGCAGCGTGGAAAATCTGCTGGCGGCATTGGGCTATGGCGGCATTATGCTGAACACGGTCATGATGAAGCTGGTGGACATGTACAAAAAGGCCCAGCGGAAGGATACCCCGAAAAATCTTTCCCAGCTCCTTAGCGAACTGCGCCCCCGTACCACCAAAGCCCATAAGGGAAGCCACGGGATTCTGGTCAAAGGGGAAAATGACATTATGGTGAAACTGGCCAAGTGCTGCAACCCCATTCCCGGCGATGCCATTGTGGGTTATATCACCCGTGGGCACGGCGTCAGTGTGCACCGGGCGGACTGCCCCAATGTGCTGGCCAATAAGGAAGATGCGGAGCGGCTCATTGAAGTGTCCTGGGATGTGGCGACCGACAGCACCTACAAGGTGGTGCTGCAGCTCACAGCCTTTGACCAGCCCGGCGTCATGGCCAATATTATGACGGTGGCCAGTGAAACCAAGGTGAATATCAATGCCATTAACGCCCATGTGGATGAAAATAAAAGCGCCAATATTATCATGGGACTGGATATTACCAGCAATGAGCAATTGACGTATATTATGGGACGTTTGCGCCGGATCAAAGGCGTGTACAAAGTAGAACGGAAAACATCCGGGATGTAGGAGGCGGTGTATGCGGGCAGTGGTGCAGAAAGTCACGGAAGCCTCCGTGACAGTGGAGCAGCAGGAAATCAGCCGGATTGGGCAGGGCTTTTTAGTTCTCCTGGGGGTGGAAGCAGGGGACACGGAAAAAGATGCGGCCTATCTGGCAGAAAAAATTGCCGGACTCCGGGTGTTTGAAGATGCAGACGACAAAATGAACCTGTCTCTCATGGATACAGGGGGCGCGGTGTTGCTGGTGAGCCAGTTTACCCTCTTGGGGGACGTGCGCCACGGAAGGCGGCCTTCTTTTACCAAAGCGGCCCCGCCGGAAGCGGCCGATGCCCTCTATGCCAAAGTCGCAGCGCTGCTGCAGGATAAAAAGATTCCGGTAGCCCTGGGCAAATTCCGGGCTCATATGCAGGTGGCACTCATCAACGATGGACCGGTTACGATTTTGCTGGACAGCCGAAAACTATTTTAACAGGAGGACGGAATGAAAATTTATCGGGTTGTAGTGGGGCCCATTCAGGAAAACTGCTACATTATAAAAAACGAGGAAAATAATGAAGGGGTGATTATTGACCCGGGTGATGAAGCTGACCGTATCATGGCTACGGTGAAGCAGGCCGGCATTGAAAAAGTCCCGGCGATTTTAATTACCCACGGCCACGGGGACCATATTTCCGCCCTGGACGAAGTGAAAGCCGCTACCGGGGCCAAGGTCTACATGAGCAAGGAAGATGCCCCGATGCTGAAGGTGTGGAACAGCAGCCTGTCCTATTCCACCCGGCGGGACAAAAAATTTGATCCCCCGGATGCTTTTCTGACCGATGGGGAAACCCTCACGGTGGCGGGGCTGGAATTTTCCATTGCCGCTACCCCCGGACATACCCCGGGCGGCGTGTGCATTAAGCTGGACGACATGGTTTTCTGCGGGGATACCATTTTCCTGGAGAGCGTAGGGCGGACGGATCTTCCCGGCGGCAGCTATGATGCACTGCTTGCGGGCATTAAAACCAAGATTCTTCCCTTGCCGGATGAAACCAAACTATTGCCAGGGCATGGCCCTGCCACCACCGTAGGGTGGGAACGGCGGCGCAATCCGTTTCTCCAGTAGGAGGCTTCCAGCATGGATATGCAGGCCAGGCCCAAAACTCTTGTGGCCAAACTGATTTTTTCTCTGTTGGTGTTTCTCGCCTTTTACATCGTGACCAAAAGTTTTCTGCCGGTATTTTTGGCCATTGCCATGAGCTTTCTGCTGTATCCGGTGGTCAATTTTTTGGAAAATAGGAAAGTGTTCGGTCACGCCGTCCCTAATACGCTGGCTGTACTGGCTTCTTTTCTCGTTTTCGGGCTGTTCTTATTTGTGGCGGCTAATATTCTGATTGTCCCCCTGGCCACGCAGGTATCCAATCTGCTGCGGGCGATGCCGGGACTGGCAGCACGGGCCAATGAGAGCTTCAATCTCTTCTTGGGGACGGAAGCCCAAAAACTGCCCCCCAGTTTCCGTGCTATGCTGCAGCAGGGAGCCAGCAGTATCAGCAGTACGCTGTTAGGCTTCTTAAAGGACATGCTTACCGGTACGGTCCAGGTGGCACGGAGCCTGGCAGGGTTGGTGCTGGTTCCTTTCTTAAGTTTTTATTTTCTAAAAGACTGGCGCACGCTGAAAGATATGGTGGTGGATTTATTTTCCTATGAAAAGCAGCCCCTGGCCAATCAGGTACTGGGGGACATCGGGAGAATGCTTTGCACCTATATGGACAATATGTTTAAGCTGTGCTTTATTGCGGCCTTCTGCCTGACCTTGGGCAACTGGATTTTGGGCGTGCAGTATACCCTGGTATTGGGCTTTTTGGCGCTCATTACGGAAATCATACCGCTTGTGGGGAGCGTGGTGGGGACGTTTGCTGCCGTCTTTATTGCGCTGCTGCAGAATCCGTCATTGGCACTTAAAGTGCTGCTGCTGTATCTGGTGTATTATCAGCTGGATTCCCAGTTTATCATGCCCAATCTCATGGGGCACAGCATTACCCTGCACCCGGTGCTGATTATCCTTGCGGTTTTAATCGGCGGGCAGATCGGCGGCGTGCCGGGGCTGGTATTTGCGGTCCCTGTTTTAATTATTGTGAAAGTGCTGTATGGGTACTTCTGGCACGTGGGAGAAAAACCAATCCACTGAAACGTGAGGAGTGTGTTGAAATGGCACTCCTTGTTGTGGTAAAATTAATAAGTTCAAACACATCCTGTGAACGGAGGGGATACTTATGTTAACTGGGGCACCTCGTGGTACCAAAGACATTCTGCCTGGCACCGTTGGCGGTTGGCGCTATGTAGAGCAAATTATTCGGGATGTATGCCGTGAATTCAACTATCAAGAGATCAGAACTCCGATTTTTGAACATACGGAACTGTTCCAAAGAGGCATTGGAGACGGCACAGATGTTGTAGATAAGGAAATGTACACCTTTAACGACCGCAGCGGCCGGAGTATTACCCTGCGTCCGGAAAATACGGCCAGTGTGGTACGTTCTTTTGTGGAAAACAAACTGTATGCAGAACCGCTGCCGCTGAAGGTCTTTTATATCGGGCCGATGTTCCGCTATGACCGGCCGCAGGCCGGGCGGATGCGGCAGTTCCACCAGTTTGGTGTGGAGGCACTGGGCAGTGAGTCCCCGGCAGTGGATGCAGAAACCATACTGCTGTTTCTGACCGTTTTAAAACGGTTGGGGCTGAAAGATTTAAAACTCAAAATCAATTCTGTAGGCGACCCCAATTGCCGCCCCCAGCACCGGAAACTCTTGCAGGACTATTTCCGTCCGCATCTGGGTGAACTGTGCGAGGACTGCCAGCACCGGTTTGAACGGAGCCCGCTGCGCATTCTGGACTGCAAGGTAGATGCGGATAAACCCTTTATGGCCGGGGCACCGAAGATTACGGACAATCTGTGTGCCGAGTGCCATGACTACTTCGAACTGGTGAAAAAATTCCTCACGGAAGCGGGCGTGGACTACGAAGTAGACAGCAATCTGGTGCGTGGCCTGGATTATTACACCAAGACCGCTTTTGAAGTGCAGTATGCGCCTTTGGGCGGGCAAAGTGCCGTGGGCGGCGGCGGCCGTTACGACGGCCTGGTGGAAGAACTGGGCGGACCCAGTACCCCGGGCGTGGGCTTTGCCATGGGCCTGGAACGGATTCTCCTCGCCTTGCAAAAACAGGGCCTATTGCCGGAGGGCAAGGAAGCCATTGATGTCTATGCCATCGTGACGGACAAAGAAGGCGCTCAGGATGCCTTCCGTACCATTACGGCGCTGCGGGAAAAGGGCCTTTCCTGTGATATTGACTTCATGGAACGCAGCATGAAAGCCCAGATGAAGCAAGCCAACCGGGATGGTGCCAAATACGCCCTGATTTTTGGGGAAGAAGAACGCAAAAACGGCGCTGTCACCGTGCGGAATATGGCGGACAGCAGCCAGGAAACTGTAAAATTCGAAGAGCTGGAAAAGTATCTGACTAAATAAGAAATCAGAGGTGTAAAAGTTCATGAGTATGGAGCGCAGTCATCATTGTGGTGACTTGAGAAAAGCGGACGCCGGCAAAACAGTAACACTGTGCGGCTGGGTCAGCAAACGACGGGATCACGGCGGGATTATTTTTATCGACCTGCGGGATCGGCACGGATTAATGCAGGTAGTCATTGATCCGGCCCATGATGCAAAAGATTTTCATAAGGCCGAAGCTGTTCGCAGTGAATATGTGCTGCAGGTAAAAGGCCTTGTACGGGAACGTACCCCGGAAACCGTGAACCCCAATTTACCCACAGGGGAAGTGGAAGTGGTCGTCAAGGAACTGCAGGTGCTGAATGCGTCCAAAACGCCTCCCTTTTATATCCAGGACGGGGTGGATGTGGACGAAAGTGTCCGTCTCCGCTACCGCTATCTGGATCTGCGGCGTCCGGAAATGCAGAAGAACTTTATCCTGCGCCACAAGGTCACCAAAGCCATTCGGGACTTTTTGGATACCAAGGACTTCCTGGAAATCGAAACTCCTATGCTGTGCAAGAGCACGCCGGAAGGGGCCCGGGACTACCTGGTGCCCAGCCGTGTGAACCCGGGGAAATTCTATGCCCTGCCCCAGTCTCCCCAGTTGTTTAAGCAGCTTTTGATGATTGCCGGGATGGAACGGTATTTCCAGATTGCCCGCTGCTTCCGGGATGAGGATCTGCGTGCGGACCGGCAGCCGGAATTTACCCAGCTGGATATTGAAATGTCCTTTGTGGATGAAGACGATGTGATGAGCCTCACCGAGCAGCTCATTGCCTATGTCTTTAAACAAACCATGAATGTGGATGTGCCGTTGCCGCTGCCCCGCATGACCTGGGATGATGCCATGGATCAGTATGGCAGCGACAAACCGGATCTGCGCTTTGGCATGCCGCTGGTGAATATGAATGAAGCCCTGGCCGGCACCCAGTTCAAAGTCTTTAAAGACATTCTGGATCACAACGGTCTGGTGAAAGCCATCACCGTAAAAGGCTACAGCGCCATTCCCCGGCGGGAACTGGATGGTCTGGTGGACTTTGTAGGGACCTACGGTGCCAAGGGGCTGGCCTGGATTATCGTCAATGAAGACGGCTCCATCAAGAGCCCCATTGCCAAATTCTTCTCGGATGAAGAAATGCAGCGCATCCTTGCTGCCGGCAAAGCGGAAAAAGGCGACGTGATGCTCTTTGTAGCGGACCGCAAACCCAAAGTGGTGGCACAGGCACTGGGCGCTCTGCGGCTGGAAATGGGCAAACGCCGGGGCCTGATCGATCCGGACAAGCTGGCGTTCACCTGGGTGGTAAAATTCCCCATGTTCGAATACAGCGAGGAAGAACACCGCTATGTGGCGGAACACCATCCGTTTACCTCTCCCTGCGACGGGCATGAAGACAAACTGATCGAAGATCCTGGTCACTGCTATGCCAAGGCCTATGATATGGTACTGAACGGCGTAGAAGTGGGCGGCGGCTCCATCCGTATCCATAATGAAGAAGTGCAGGACAAAGTCTTTAAGGCCATTGGTTTGACTAAAGAACAAGCCCATGAAAAATTTGGCTTCCTGCTGAAAGCCTTTGAATACGGAGCACCTCCCCATGGGGGCCTGGCATTCGGACTGGATCGGCTGGTAATGCTGATGGCCAAACGGCCCAGTATCCGTGACGTAATTGCCTTCCCCAAGACCCAGAATGCCATCGACATGATGTGCGATGCGCCTAACGTGGTGGAAGAAAAGCAGATGCGGGAACTGCATATCCGCAGTACCGTGGTGAAAAAAGACAAAGAAAAAGAAGCAGTGCCGAAAGAAAATTAAGACGCACTAAACAAGAAGGCTGTGTAGAAGTGATTTTTATCATTTCTATATGGCCTTCTTTATTTTGTTACAAAACATTTTCAAAAAAAGTAATCATGATTAGAAAAATGTAATTTAAAATTATTTTTAATTAAGTTTTCATTCAATTTGCATTGCACTTTCTGTGTAAGTATTGTATACTAAAAACCGCAAAAAATATCTGAAGAAAAGAGAAGGAAAGAGGTGACAAAAGGGTAAAACCTCCTCAAAACAAACGAAGGATAAGATTTGCATGGTATTTTCGACGATTCAGCGCGAAACAGGGGTAGAGGAGCAAAAATGTTTCACGATACTCAGAATTGCCGAAAGAACACAACACAATTACAACAAAATTATTTACTAAAAATAGGAGATGAGGAAGCATGAAAAAGAAAACCAAAGTTTTAGAAGCGTTGATTCTCAGCAGCTTATTGACCATGCCGTCATTGGCCAGTGCTGATAATACCTGGTTGGGCAAAGTTATGGTAGACGGAAATGAAAAAATGGCGATTACCGAGGACGACGGCCCTCTGATCGCAGGCCAGGATGGCAGTACGGTTATCATTGAAAAATTCGTTACGAATGGAAAAGATAAAGTTAACGATACGTATAGTGCACTCTTCCAAGGACAATTCCTTGGACTTGAGGTACGGGGAAAAACCATTACCAGTAACGGCGTACTGGCTGCCAATGGATCCTTTGTCACCGTGGGAAACAGCGCCACGGATGCCATAAGCATCACCGGCAGCGGGGATAGTGAGGGCAGATATGGGATCCTTTCTCTCCATAGCACTGGTAAAGAGTGGCCCCAGGCGTCCCATGTAATGGTGGAAGGGAAAACCATCAACATCAGTACGGAATCAAAAATCGGTGCAGCTCTGTGGGCACAGAACGGGACCCAGAAAGTTACCGCACCAAAAGATGCGGCTTCCATCACCGTAAAAGGGGAGACCGTCAATTTGACTTCTCCGGATGCTGCTATCGTTAATTACTCCAACGGGCAGATCAACATTACCGGGGATACAACGATTAACGCCCCGACGGCGCTTGATGTGCGTGGGTATTCCACGACCAATATCAATACCGACGGTGCCCATAAAACTGTGGTGAACGGCAATATTGTTTTTGAAACACCGGCTACGCCCGGCAACAAGCATGCCAGCGGAGAGCTGATCAATGCCTATGTGAACCTGAACCTCACCGGCAAGGACTCTGTGTGGAATGGCCGTGCCTATGCCGACTATGACAATAAAGAACACCTGACGGGGGACGATTTCCGCGGCCCCGTCACTGGGATGCATCTTACCATGAAAGAGGGTGCTGCCTGGAACGTCAATGGAAATTCCCTCATGAGCACACTGGATGCGGATACCAGCACGGTGAACCTGGAAGCTGCCAACGCCCAGCTGCTGGCTGACAAAGCCACTCTCAAAGGCGGCACGGTCAACCTGAATGGGGATGACAGCAGCATTAAATCTGATGCGCTCACCGCTTCCGACACCACTTTTAACTTCAACGGGAAAAATGCAGCACTGCTGGGTAAGGCGACCCTGGATGGCGGAACGGTCAATGTCAATAAAGACGCTTCCGCTGGTGCCTTGACACTGAATGACGCTACCGTCAACCTGAATGGCAATGGCACAAAAATGACCGTGGACAGCCTCGCAGGTTCCAAGGCCGTGGTGAATACCAGTAGCCTGGAGAATAAGCTGACGGTAGGGAGCAGCTCTATTCCGGATCTCACCGTCCATGGCACCAGCAATATTGCAGACGCCATTAAGAGCAATGAAGACAATGCCCAAAAACTGGCGGATGTAGTGTCTGACAGTGACCGCTCTGTCGCTACCCGGATTACCACCGACGAAGGCCGGGTGGCCGGTGCCTACAAC
This sequence comes from uncultured Acidaminococcus sp., assembly GCA_900554515.1. GTDB lineage: Bacteria > Bacillota > Negativicutes > Acidaminococcales > Acidaminococcaceae > Acidaminococcus. The sequence goes on from USHN01000002.1 coordinate 11,659, forward strand.
CTGGCCGTAGAAAATGGCAAGGTCAACATGGCAAAGAGCACCTATACACCCAATGAAAGCAACCTGGGCATTGATGCACTGGCAACCATGAATCTTATCTCCTGGCGCCAGGAAAATAATGACCTGAACAAACGCCTGGGCGAACTTCGTGACAGCGAAGGCAAAGAAGGCGTCTGGGCCCGTATGGTGCGCGGCGAGGCGAAATACGGCCTGCGGAACATGAAAAACCAGTACAACTACTATCAGGTAGGCTATGATACCAAAGTGGGCAATAACTGGACCGTAGGGGCGGCCTACAGCAAGACGGACGGCACTACCTCCTTCAGCCGGGGCACCAGTGACAACAACCATGATGGCGTAGCAATCTACGGTTCCTACCTGGCGGATAACGGCAGCTTTGTGGACCTGATCGCCAAGTATTCCCACCTGGATACGGATTACCATGTAGTGGGCGGCGCCGGTGACGGGGACTATGACAACAATGCCTTTGCCCTCAGCGCAGAATACGGCAAGCGCTTCCATGGCCATAACGGGCTCTGGATTGAACCCCAGGTGGAATTGACCTATGGCACCGTGGATGCGGCGGATTATACCACCAAACGGGGCGTAAAAGTACACCATGACAGCATGGACAGCCTGGTGGGCCGTCTGGGCTTTGCCGTGGGCAAGGATATTAAGGCCGGACATCTGTATGCACGGGCTTCTTATCTCTACGACTTTGACGGCGATACCAGCGTGACCATGGACTACAATGGCAGCAAGACCCGTTTCAAGGACGATATCGGCGGCGGCTGGTGGGAAGTGGGCGTAGGAGCCAACCTCAACCTGAGCAAGGCCACCCATATGTATATTGATGTGGAAAAGACCTATGGCGGCGACGTAGTGACCCCGTGGCAATGGGGCATTGGCTTCCGCTATTCCTTCTAATCCTTTTCCTGGTAAAAAGACCTGTGGTTATGCACTGCAGGTCTTTTTCATTGCCGTTTTCTTAGAAGCCGCTATGTACGCTTTTGCACGAAAAATGGCGGGCTGACGCCCTGGAGAAAAAGAATGTTTCCAGGGATTGGGCTGAAAAACTGGACAAGACGGGCTGCAGGCTGTATAATAAAATCATAAAGAGCAACCCTCCGATGTGCGAGGCGAATTCTATATGTTTTGAGCCAACACTCTCTATAAGGGAGCCCGTGAACTCCAGCCATTGATGATATGCCCTTGCGAGGGGACATCAGAAGTGACAGGGAGGGCACCCACCTGCTCAGGCAGGTTCAAAACGCGGAATCGTACGGCATTGTAGGGCTCTTTTTTTATTCAAAAAAAGTTTGTAGTTTGTCATAAAGGAGAACCGGACCCCAATGCTGCCCATACTGCTAAGTGTGATTGTGATCGATCGCCTGACCAAATTGTTTATTACCCATACCATGGAAGTGGGGGAGAGTATCCCCGTGATTCCTGGCGTGCTGGATTGTACGTTTATCCTGAATCCGGGCGCTGCCTTTGGGCTTTTGGAATACCAGCGCTTATTTTTCGTGGTGATTACGCTGCTTGTGGGCGTTCTGGCCTTTATATTCCGTAGGCAGATCCGGGCAGAAGGGGTGCTTGCCTATAAAGGAACGGCGCTTTTTCTAGGGGGCGCTGCCGGCAATCTGATTGACCGGATCGCCACCGGCTATGTAGTGGATTTTGTGGATTTTAAGGTTTGGCCGGTATTTAATGTGGCAGATATCTGCATTTGTGCAGGGGTGGGACTGATTTTATGGAGCATTGTGAAAAACGAAAAGCAAATCCTGAAGGAAGAAACATAGAAGGAGCGCAAACCGTGCTCACAGCGCCTGTGGAGCCTCTTGAAGCTGGGGAACGGCTGGATGTGTTTCTGGCAGCGCGCCTGGGACAAACCCGCTCCAATGTGCAGCACAGCCTGCAGCAAGGGCTGATTACCTGCCAGGGCAAACCCGCCAAAGCCAACTATAAAGTAAAACTGGGGGACCAGTTTCAGGTGATAGAACTGCCGCCGGTGGATCTATTGGCAACGCCGGAAGATATTCCTCTTGCCATTTTGTACGAAGACGAAGATGTAATCGTGGTCAATAAGCCAAGGGGCATGGTGGTGCACCCTGCACCGGGCAATCCAAATGGGACGCTGGTAAATGCGCTGCTCTTTCATTGTCACGATTTGTCCGGGATTAACGGCGTGATCCGGCCGGGCATTGTCCACCGGCTGGACAAAGACACCAGCGGCGTCATGATCTGCGCCAAAAATGACGCAGCCCATTTATCCCTTGCCAGCCAGATCCAGAGCAAAGAAGCCAAACGCACGTATATCGCCATCGTAAGGGGCAATATCAAAGAAGACTCCGGGCATATTGAAACCCAGATCGCCCGGAATCCACGGGACCGGAAGAAAATGGCCGTGGTACAGCAGGGCGGACGCTTTGCCGCTACGGATTTTGAAGTATTGGAGCGTTACGGCCGGTTTACGGTGGTGCGCTGTCATCTTTTAACCGGGCGCACCCACCAGATCCGGGTGCATATGACCTATATCGGGCATCCCCTGGTGGGGGATCCTAAATATGCCCCGGAAAAAACCTGTTTTTCTATTAACGGACAGGCGCTTCACTCGGAGACCCTGACCTTTCGCCATCCCCGCTCGGGAGAAGTGATGCACTTTACCGCACCCCTGCCGGAGGACATGCAGACCATATTGACCCGCCTGCGGAGCGGACAGTTTCATTGAAAAGGAGACCAGCTATGACGACTTCTGTGAAGAAAAAGATTATTATGGACAGCGATGCTATGCGCCGTGCACTGGTGCGGATCAGCCATGAAATCGTGGAAAAAAATAAGGGCGTAAACAATGTGGTGCTGGTGGGCATCCGAACCCGGGGCGTTCCCCTGGCGCAGCGTCTGTGCAAGCAGATTGCGCAAATTGAAGGAGTGACGCTGCCGGTCGGTTCGCTGGATATCACCCTGTACCGGGATGATTTGTCCACACTGGCATACAATCCGGTAATCAAAGAAACGGATATTGACTTTGACCTGAACGGCAAGACGGTGATTTTGGTGGATGATGTGCTCTTTACCGGGCGCACTATTCGCAGCGCCCTGGATGCCCTGATTGATATGGGCCGGCCCAAGGCCATCCAGCTGGCGGTGATGGTGGACCGGGGCCACAAGGAGCTCCCCATCCGGGCAGATTTTGTAGGCAAAAATGTACCCACCAGCACCAGCGAATCCGTGGACGTGGCGTTTGTGGAAATTGATGGACGGGATGAAGTGTCCTTGTCGGATCTTCGGGATTAAGCATGCTTCTTAAAAATTTTTCTGCCCATGGGTTTAAATCCTTTGCGGATAAGGTCACCATTGATTTTGAACCGGGCATTACGACCATCGTGGGCCCCAACGGCAGCGGCAAAAGCAATATTTCTGATGCCATCTGCTGGGTGATGGGGGAGCAAAGTATCCGCAGCCTGCGGGGCACCAAAATGGAAGACGTGATTTTTACCGGAAGCCCCGGCCGCCGGGCTATGGGCATGGCGGAAGTCACGCTGACCTTTGACAATACGGACCGCACCCTGCCGCTGGATTTCGACGCTGTCAGCTTTTGCCGGCGGGTCTATCGTAGCGGGGAAAGCGAATATTTTATCAACCAGAAAAGCTGCCGCTTAAAAGACGTGGTGGCGCTGCTGGCCGATACCGGATTGGGGCGGGGCTCCATGTCCGTCATCGGGCAGAATAAAATCGATGAGATTCTAAACAGCCGCCCGGAAGAACGCCGTTCTATTTTTGAAGAAGCGGCGGGCATCGCCAAATACCGGATCCGCAAAAAAGAAGCCCTGCGGAAATTAGACGAAACGGGCTCCAATCTGCTCCGGATCCGGGATATTGAAGGGGAAATTGCGTCCCAGCTGGATCCTTTGGAAAAAGCGGCGGAAAAAGCCCGGCAGTATGCACTGCTCCAGTCCAAATTGCGGCAGGTGCGGATTACCCGGTCTGTAAACCAATTAGACCAGCTGGAACAGGAACAGCAGCAGCTAGCACAAGCACTGGCAGAAAAAGAGCAGGAAGGGCAGGCGCTCAGCGCACGCCTAGCGCATATTCAGCAGGAAACCACGGACCTGGAAGCTGCGTTTCAGGAAAAAGAGCAGGTCTATACCAAGGCCCAGGAAGAAACGGCAAAGCAGCAGCAGCGTGCCGCCGCACTGTACCAGCAGCAGGCGGTGCTGGCGGAGCGTTCCCGGGGGGCTAAGACCAGACAGCAGCAGCTTTTGGACCGGCATAAAAGTCTGGAAGCGGAACTGGCAAAAAATCAGGAAGCACTGGATGCGGTAACAGAAGCCTATGATGCCCAGGAAAAGGCACAGCAACATGCCAAAGCCATACTCACAAAATGGGAGACAGAAAAAAACAGCCTGACAAAGCAGGTCCAGGACGTGGAACAGGCGGAAAAAGCCTATCAGGAGCAAGCCTTTGAAGCCATGCGGACGCTGGTCATGACCCGCAATGCCTTAACCACGGCCCGGCACGAAACAGACTGTATCCACCGGCAGCTGGAGCAGATGACCCACACGCTGGAAGCAGCGGAACAGGAAGCAGAAGAACTCAAGGCGCAGGCAAAGAATCTGGAAGAAGGGCAGCACGCTGGAGAAGCCAGAAAAGAGCAGCTTTTGTCCAAAGAGCAGGCGGCAAAAACAGAGCTGGCAGGGTCTGTAAAAACCTATCAGGAAACAAACGCACGCCTGCAGACGGTGCAAAACCAATGGAACCAGCAAAAAGCCCGCTTGCAAGTCCTCACCCGGATGGAAGCAGAACACGAGGGCTTCAGCCGGGGCGTTAAAACGGTATTATCTGCCCATGCGCCATTCCAAAGCGGCATCTGTGGTGCCGTGGCGGATCTTTTTGGCATGGAAAAACGCTATGTTCCGGCATTGGAAATGGCACTGGGCGGCGCACTGCAAAATATTATTACAGAAGATGACGGCAGTGCCCGGCAGGCGATTGGCTATTTGAAACAGGTGAAAGGCGGCCGTGCTACCTTTTTGCCGTTAAATACACTGCGGCCAAGGCCCCTAAGCCAATGGGGCAAAGCCGTGCAGAAAGAAGCCGGGATCCTCGGCATCGCTGCTGAATTTGTGCAGACAGAAGACAGACTCCGCCCGGCGGTAGAATTTTTACTGGGGCAGGTACTCATTGCCGATACGCTGGACCACGCCATGGCTGCCGCCAAAAAAGCAGATATGCGGGTGCGGATTGTGACGCTGGAGGGGGATGTCATTTCACCCGGCGGCTCCTTAAGCGGCGGGGAAAAGCAGCAAAGCCGCAGCTTTTTGTCCCGGAAGCAGGAAATTCAGGACCTTACAGCAAGCGGAACCACGCTGCAGCGGGAACAGAAGCAATTGACCGAAACGCTGGAGCAGCTGACAGAAACGGGAAAACAGCAGCGGGCCCTATTGGAAACAATCCAGCAGCAGCGCCAGCAACTGGATGTACAGCAGGCGGGGATTGCGGCCAATCTCCAGCAAATCCGGCAGCAACAGACTTTGCAGCAGAAAAAGAATGAACTGCTGCGGCAGGAAAAAAACGAAGCGGTGGAAGCATTAACGCAGGCACAGGAGACAGCTGCCCGACTGCTCCCCCAGGTGAAAGTCATGGAAGCCCAGAATACCGCTGGAGAGGAAGCCTCCCGGGAGCGGGCAGAAGCTGCGGAAAAACTTCGCCTTGCTTTGGAACAGGCTGCCCGAAACCATCAGGATGCCCTGGTAGCCCTTAGCAGCGTGCAGAGCCAGGTGGAAACCTTAAATGGCAGAATCCAATCCATTGACCAGATGGGCGAGAAAATCTCCGGGGAAATCCGGGATGGGGAAAAAAGTTATGCGGCCCAGCAGCAGATTCTGGAAGATAACCAAAAGCAGCAGGAAACCATTTCCCAGCAACTTGTGACGCTGGAAGAAACCCTAAAGCAAACGGGCCAGTACCAGGAAACCTACCGGAAAGACCGGCAGGCGTATCTTGCCCAGAAAGACGCATTGCGCCGGCAGGAAACCCAGGCAAAAGAAAGCGTCGCTGCTGCCGAGCAGGCACTGCACCGGATGGAATTGGAGCAGGTGAAAAAAAGCGGGCAGGTGGAGCAGGAAGAAAACAAGCTGCGGGAAAATTACGATTTAGAACTGGAGGGCGCCAGAAAAGAAGCGCTGACGGATGTGAGCGAAGAACAGCTGCGGAAAACAGAAAAAGCGGCAGCGGGCGAAGTGGAAGCCATGGGGCCGGTGAACCCCAATGCACCGGAAGAATACCAGGCTGCCAAAGAACGGTATGATTTTCTGCACCGCCAGGTGGAGGATTTAACACAGGCGAAACAGCAGCTGGAAACCGTGATCCATGGGATCAATACGGATATGGGGCGGCGGTTCCAGGCAGCTTTCAGTGAAATCAATACGTATTTTAACCAGTGCTACGTGAAGCTGTTCGGAGGCGGAAAGGCCCGCCTGCGCCTTACCGAAGAGGCGTCCATCCTGGAAGCAGGCGTTGAAATCGAAGTGCAGCCGCCGGGAAAGAAAATGCGGAATTTGCAGCTGTTTTCCGGGGGCGAACGGGCCTTGACTGTGATTGCTTTGCTGTTTGCCCTTTTGAGCTATCAGCCGGCGCCTTTTGTCATCCTGGATGAAATCGATGCGCCGCTGGATGAAAGCAACATTGACCGTTTTGCCCAGTTCTTAAAAGAATATGGACGCAAAACCCAGTTTATTGTGATTACCCACCGCAAGGGAACCATGGAAGCAGCGGATGTGCTCCATGGCATTACCATGGAAGAGGCCGGCGTGTCCCGGATCCTGTCCGTCAAGTTATCGGAGGCGATCAAGCAGTGAGTACGTTTGTGGAACAATTAAAAAATGGACTGACCAAAACCCGGAAAAACTTTACGGAACGGATGGAGGATTTAATCGGCGTCAGTGTGGAACTGGACGATGACTTCATGGATGAGCTGGAAATGATCCTGGTAGCAGGGGATGTGGGGATAAAAACCACGGAAAAAATCATGACAGCCCTGCGCCGTGCCGCCGATACCCGGGAAATCAAGTCCCCAGCAGAGGCTCTGCCCTTTTTGAAAAAATACATTGCCGATATGCTGCGGACCAAAGGCCCCCGGATGCACTTTATCAGCCGCCCGTCCGTGGTACTGGTGGTGGGGGTCAATGGCGTGGGGAAAACCACCACCATTGGCAAATTGGGAAATTATTACCGGCTCATGGGATACAAAGTGATTTTGTGTGCCGCCGATACCTTCCGGGCCGGAGCCACCGAGCAGCTTAAAATCTGGGGCGAGCGTGCCCAATTGGACGTGATTGCCCACGAAGAAGGGGCCGATCCGGCAGCGGTGGTTTATGACGGCGTGAAAGCGGCCATTGCCCGGAAAGCCGACGTGCTGTTTGTAGATACGGCGGGCAGGCTCCACAATAAAACCAATTTGATGAACGAACTGGATAAAATGTACCGGGTCATCCGTAAAGAAGTGCCGGACGGGCCACAGGACACGCTGCTGGTGCTGGATGCAACCACCGGGCAGAATGCCATCAACCAGGCAAAAATCTTTTTGGAAACGGCCCACGTAACCGGTGTGGTGCTCACCAAGCTGGATGGCACCGCCAAGGGCGGCGTGGTAATTGCCATCAAAGAAGAATTGGGGCTGGATGTAAAATGGATCGGCATCGGGGAAGGCATGATGGATTTTCGGCCGTTTGACCCGGACCAATTTGTGGAAGCCTTATTCACGGAACGGCAGCAAAGTTAATTCTATAGACAGAACGTATAGCAGCGCTTTCTCTGGAAGTATTAGCCAGAAAAAGCGCTGTCTTGTATAATAAAGGGAGAATAACAGAACATGACAGGAGGATGGGAAATGGAAAGGCCGTATATTTTTTGCCATATGGAAACCAGCCCGGACGGGAAAATCATGGGAAAATATTTGTGGCTCCCGGAAGCGGTGGACGAGGGGGATTCCTTTGACGCCATCATTCACGGGAAGACCGCCCAGTATCAGTACGAGGCGTTAATTTTAGGCCGTACCACCATTGACGACAACTACACCTATTACGCCACGCCGGAAGTGGATGAAAAGGCGGCTATCGTACCTAGTGGGGATTATCTGGCCGACGGTGCCTCCCTGGGCCAGTACCTGATTGCGGTGGACAGCCACGGGAAACTGGCCTGGCAGGATAACGTGATGGATGACGGGGATAAAAAAGCCCATGTGGTTGCCATTCTTACGGAAGCAACGTCCAATGGCTATAAGGATTTCTTACGGCGTAAGGGCATCAGCTACCTGCTTTGCGGCAAAGAGCATGTGGACCTGGCCCTTGCCTGCGAGAAAATCAAAACCCTGCTCCATGTAAAAACCATGATGCTGGGCGGCGGGGCTGTGCTCAACTGGAGCTTTATGCAGGCGGGCCTTGTGGATGAACTGAGCCAGGTGATTACCCCCGCGGCAGACGGCAGCACGGAAACCCAGACTCTCTTTATGACAAAGCCCGGCGTGACCACGGACCAGCCCATTAAATTTAAGCCCCTGTCCGTAAAAATTATGGCGGACGGGGCCGTGTGGATTCGCTGGAAAGTGGGAGAAAAGAGCACCTTTGATTTTGATAATGACCCAGACTTTAAAGAAGTCATGGACATGATCAAAGCCCACCGGCAGTAACTTTTTAATACGGAGGCAGTGCCTTGTGCGCTGTCTCTTTTTTTGTGGGAACGGTGAACTATCTGTGTTATTTTTTTCTTGCCATGGATCGCCACTATGAATTATAATAAACGTGTTAAAGTTCTGACTTTTAAATCTTTTCGGAAAGGATGCGATGGTATGAGCAAAAAGAAATGGTTAGCGGCAGCAGCGGCTGTATTGGCCTGTGGATCTTTGCTGCTGGCAGGATGCGGCAGTGAACAGAAAACGGCAGATGGGAAAAAAGGGGTATCGGGGGACGTGATGGTGTATACGTCCATGTATCCGGATATTGTAAATTCCATGTGCAAACCTAATGTACAAAAAGCCTTCCCGGATTTGAAAGTCAGCTGGTTCCAGGGCGGAACGGAAAAAATCAAGACGAAAATTGCCGGCGAGCTGAAAGCCAACAAAATCAGCGATGATGTACTGATGGTGGCCGATCCTTCCTACTATATTTACCTCAAGGAAAAAGGGCAGCTATTGGAGTATAAGTCCCCAGAAATCCAGCACCACATTATGGAAGTGGATAAGGACGGGGCCTGGGCTGCCGTGCGTGTCTGCAATATGATCATTGCCTATAACAAGGACAAACTGGATCCCAAAGATGTACCCACCAGCTGGGAAGATTTGAAAAATCCCAAATACAAAGGGCGGATCGCCATGCCGAACCCGCTGCTTTCTGGGACGGCGTACGTAGCTGTGGGCGCTTTGGCGGACAAATTTGGCTGGGGCTACTTTGATGCCTTAAAAGCCAATGGCCTCAGGGTAGAAGAAGGCAACAGCGCCATTCAGAACAAGCTGCTCACCGGGGAATACATGGCAGCCATCATTCTGGAAGAAAATATTCTGAAACTGCAGCAAACCAAGAAAGAGCCGCTGGAAGTGGTGTATCCCAAAGAAGGCTGCATCCTGATTTCCTCCCCCATTGGAATCTTTAAAGCGACCAAGAATCCGGACGGGGCAAAAGCCCTCACCGACTGGTGGCTGAGCAAGGAAGGCCAGGCTGCCGTGACCGCCGGGTGGATGCACTCGGTACGGGATGATGTGGAAAAACCGAAAGGGGCAAAATACAGCTTGAAAGAACTGCTGAAGAATGCCCTGAAAGTAGATTGGGAAAAATTGACCCGGGACGAATCCAAAATCAAAGAAGAATTCCGTTCCAGAGTCATGGACGCCTGATTGGGTCGTTGTATGAGTGTAATTGCATGATCGACTGGGAACTAGAGGAGTCAGGGACTGGAAACCCAGCCCCGGCTCCTCTTTCTTCTCTATGAAATCCAAAGGAGCTTATAGTGAAAAAATGGAATCTGCCCCGGATTGACAGTAAATTCGTGGTTATCACCTTATCCGTCTTAATCCTGCTCTATTTTATTGTACTGCCCTTAACCGTTTTGATTTATGACAGCGTGGTGATTGACGGGAGCCTGGATCTTAGCCAGTACGCTGTGGTCTACAGCCAAAAAGTGAATTTGACAGCCCTGCGCAATACGGTAGAAATTTCCCTTTTGGTGATGCTGCTTAGTGTCCTGATCACCTTTCCTCTTGCCTGGCTCATTGGCCGGACGGACCTGCCGGGACGGAAACGCTTTCGTACCATCCTGGTGGCCAGCTACATGATTCCTCCTTACGTAGGGGCTATCGCCTGGACGCAGCTGTTAAATCCGGATGTAGGGTATTTAAATCAGCTGCTGCAGACACTTTTTTCCCTGTCCCAGGCCCCGTTTAACATTTATACCAAAGGCGGTTTAATCTGGGTATTAACGCTCTTTTATTCTCCTTTTGCCTTTATTACCATCTCCCGGGCCATGGAAAAAATGGATCCCACGCTGGAAGAAGCCTCCCGGATCGCTGGCGCTTCTCCCTTAAAAGCGTTGTGGGATGTAACGCTGCCTTTAATGGCTCCCAGTATTTTGGCCGGCGGGCTGCTGGTCTTTATCAGTGCAGGTTCCTGTTTCGGGATTCCTGCTATTGTGGGGATGCCCGGCAATATTGAGGTGCTCACCACAAGAATTGTTTCTTTTGTGTATATGGGGGACGACCAGGGCATCCGCAATGCCACTACGCTGGCGGTATCGCTGATGTTTTTGGCTAACGGGCTGCTGTTTTTTATGACCTGGATCATGGGCCGCAAGGACTATACCACCATCAGCGGGAAAAGTACCCGGCCTGTGCTGGTGGAACTGGGCAAATGGAAGGGCCTTGCCACCTTTTTCGTAGCGGCCTATGCGTTTATCGCCGTGATTTTGCCCCTGGGCTCTATTGTGATGACCTCCTTTATGGTGAGTATGTCCAAAGGCATTCAACTGGATAATTTTGGCATTGATGCCTGGATCCCGGTACTGGAAAACAGCCAGTATCTGGCCTGCATTTGGCGGTCGCTGGGGTATGCTTTTATTTCTGCCTGCATCGGTACGCTACTGGCCCTGTTTGTTGCCTATTTGTCGGTAAAAACGAAGGTGCGTGGCCGCTCCATCCCGGATATCCTAGTGATAGTGGGCGGCAGTACCCCCAGCGTGGTTATTGCCCTGGCGCTGATTATTTTCTTCTCCGGCAATTATGGCTTAAATCTGTATTCCAGCATGTGGATCCTCATTGCCAGCTACCTGGTCAAATATATGACCATGAGCGTGCGCACCATTGCTGCGTCGCTCAGCCAGGTTTCCACCAGCCTGGAAGAAGCGGGCCTTAATGCAGGGGCCGATTGGCTGCGGATCTGCAAGGACATTATTATGCCGCTGATTGCGCCGTCCATTGTGGCCGGCTGGTTCTTGATCTTTATGCCCAGCTTTTATGAACTGACCATGTCCAACCTGCTGTATGGCAGCGAAACCCAGACCATCGGGGTACTGCTCTATGAACTGCAGACCTATGCGGATACCCAGAATGCTTCTGTATTGTCCGTGGTTATTTTGCTGATTGTTATGGTTGGAAATTTGATTCTGAATAAAGTATCCAAAGGGAATATCGCCATTTAACGAGGAGGAAAACTGTGTCGCAAGTAAAATTAGCACATTTATATAAACGCTTTGGAAACGTGACCGCTGTAGGAGATTTTAATCTGGAAGTAGGGGACGGAGAATTTGTTTCCTTCCTGGGCCCCTCCGGCTGCGGCAAATCCACTACGCTGCGTATGATTGCCGGCTTTGAACGCCCTACCGAAGGCAATATTCTCTTGGGGGATACGGTGGTAAGCAGTGCGGAAACAGGGGTCTTCCTGCCGCCGGAAAAACGGAATATCGGGATGGTGTTCCAGTCCTACGCCGTCTGGCCTCATATGACCGTGGCTGATAATGTGGCCTATCCGTTAAAGATTCAAGGCGTTTCGAAAGAAGAACGGGCCAAGAGAGTACAGGACGCTCTGGAAATGGTGCACCTGGAACGCTATGGAGAGCGGTTCCCCAGTCAACTGTCCGGCGGACAGCAGCAGCGGGTGGCACTGGCCCGGGCGCTGATTGCCCATCCGGGACTTTTGCTGTTGGATGAACCGCTGTCCAACCTGGACGCAAAGCTGCGGGAGAGTATGCGGTTTGAAATTTCTTCCTTGCAGAAGCGGCTGGGAATCACGGTAATTTATGTCACCCACGACCAATCGGAAGCCATGACCATGAGCGACCGGATTGTGGTGATGAATGCAGGGGTGGTGCAGCAGATCGGGCGCCCCTACGATGTGTATACCCGCCCCGCCAATAAAATGGTGGCGGATTTTATCGGTCTTGTTAATTTTCTGCCGGCCGTGGTTCAGGGAGACCGGGTCTTTATTAAAAATACCCAGATTTCTTTCCCCAATACCGAAAATCTCTCCCAGGGCGAGGCGACCATCGGGGTACGGCCGGAAAATCTTTCCTTATCGAAAGAAGGCGGCATGCTCCAGGGAACGGTGAAACACCGCTTCTATATGGGCAACGCAGTGGATTACCGCATCCAGGTGGGAGAGCACGAGCTGCGGATCATTACCCATGGCAATTCCTATCACCAATGGGCCGACGGGGAAACGGTCTACGTAGATTTGGAAGATGTGATTTTGCTGGGCAGCGAAGAAAATACATATATTGTGACCTAGCAACGTAAAATAGTTTCAGTGAGGCATGCGCATGACCAAACCCTGGGAATCCTATCAAGGCATCTATATTCATATTCCCTTTTGTGTACAAAAATGTAATTACTGTGATTTTGCTTCCTATAAGGTCTCAAGCCGCAGCGTGATGGAGCAGTATATCAACCGGCTGGTGGAAGAAATTGAGCAAAAAAAAGTCTCCTTACCTGTGGCAGAGCGGGCGATCGTCTATTTTGGAGGCGGTACGCCCAGTATTTTACCGATTTCGTTATTGGAAAAAATAGTCAACGCACTCAAGGCCCGGAAACTATGGAACAATCCTAAAGAAGTGACACTGGAAGCCAATCCGGGAACCGTAAACAGCACGAAATTACAGGCATATCGGGCAATGGGGATTGATAGGCTTTCTTTAGGGATACAATCCTTTCAGGATGATGAGCTCCGCACCATGGGGCGCATCCATACGGCGGAAAAAGCGAAAGAAACCATTGCGATGGCCCGGGAGGCCGGCTTTTTGCATTGTAACGGGGACTTGATCTACGGCTACCCGGGACAGACTGTGGAGCGGGTACGGGATTCTTTGGCACAGCTCATAGAAACCGGCGTGGATCACATCTCTGTGTATGGGCTTACGGTAGAAAAAGGTACGCTGCTGGAAAAACAGCTGGCTGCGCAGGTGCTGCAGCTTCCCGATGAAGAGGCTGCGGGGGATATGTATGACTGCATTATGCAGACGCTGCAAGCGGCAGGGTATGTGCGCTATGAAATTTCTAACTTTGCCCGCCCAGGGCACGCGTCCCGGCATAATCAGGTCTATTGGCATTACAATCCCTATCTGGCCTTTGGGGCAGCAGCCACAGGCTTTAACGGGAAAAAACGGGTTACCAATCCTTCTACTATACAAGAATATATAAATAGAAAAGCGCCCGAGGAAGAAGTGCTGACGGATGCGGAGCGGGAAGAAGAGCTGGTCTTTATGAACCTGCGCACGGCCAAAGGGCTTTCCCTGATAGAATTTCAAAAGCGGGTGGGCAAAAACTTCAGGGACGAATACGGATCCGCCTTGGCCCACTGCCTGGCACAGGGATGGGTTACGGAAAAAGAGGGAAGGATTTGTCCTACGGCGCAGGGCATGCGCTATGGCAACCTGCTATTTGAGTCATTTTTGCAAGGAAGTTGACAATTCCTGAAAAAACTATTGACAATTTGACTAAAGAGGTGTATCTTTACCATTAGATGTTAGCACTCCAAAGATTAGAGTGCTAACAATCCAAGAAAAGAGATGATTACAGTGCTAAGCAACCGTCAAAAAAAGATTCTTCAAATCATTATTGAAGATTATATTGAAACGGCCGAGCCTGTAGGATCTCGGACCATTGCCCGGAAGTACAATCTGGGAATCAGCCCTGCCACCATCCGCAATGAAATGAGCGACTTGGAACTTTTGGGCTATTTGGAACAGCCGTATACCTCGTCGGGACGGATTCCATCGGCTGCGGCGTACCGGTACTATGTGGATACTCTGGCGGAGCCGCAGCAATTGACGCCCAATGATATGGCACTGATTCACAGCTGGTTCCGGGAACGGGTGCACAGCATTGATGATATTTTTCAATCTACCGCCAAGATCCTTTCCCGAATGAGTAAAAACGTGTCCGTGGTGCTTGCCAATAAAGACAGCAAGCGTGCGTTTTTTTATTTACGCTTTTTACCCCTTAATGCCCACCAGGCCATCTTATGTATCGTAGCCAGTGACGGGCAGATGGATAACAGCGTGATCCAAATTCCGGCGGGCATGAGTGCGCTGGAACTGGAAACATTGGCCCAGCGGGTAACCAACAAACTGCAGGGCATGGAGCTGACGGATATCACCGATGCGGTGCTGCAGGAAGTGAAAGAAGCCATTGCCGGCGATAAGCGCCTGTATGCGTCCCTGATCCAGGTGATCAAGCAGATGCAAAAAGGGCAGTCCGAAAACAAAATGTTCCTGGGCGGCACCAAGCAGCTGCTGTCACAGCCGGAGTTTAAAGACCCGGAACGGGTGAAGGAACTGCTGGGGGTGCTGGAAGAAGGCCAAATGCTGCGGGATATGCTGATGGCCGGAAAGAATTCCGGACTGAAAGTGACCATCGGCAGCGAAAACAAGTTTTCCGGCATTCAGGACTGCAGCATGGTGCAGGCGACCTACCAACTCAATGGACAGGTGGTGGGGACGCTGGCTGTGCTGGGGCCAACACGAATGGAATACCGTAAGGTCATTTCTGTAATGGAATACCTGCACGATTATCTGCGTGTGGTGATGAGTAAAATGGATGAGTTGAAGTAGGAGGCACTATGGAAGGGATGAAACAGGAAACAGCAGAAACCATGAAAACGGACGTTACGGACAATACGCAGCCGGATACTTCCCAAACCATGGGGGAGACTGCTGAAAACACAGGGACGGCACAGGAAGAAACCAAAACGGCCGCTCCGGATGTGCGGGATGAAAAAATCAAAGAACAGGAAGCCCAGATCGCCGATCTTCAAAACAGACTGCTGCGGCTGCAGGCTGACTTTACCAACTTCCGTAAGCGTAACACGGAAGAACGGGAAAAATTAGGGCGCTATGTTACCAGCCAGGTTGCCCGGGAGTTTTTGAAAGTCCTGGATAATTTCCAGCGGGCGGAAGAAAGCATGAAGACAGCCAGCGACAGCAACGCCCTGCAAGTGGGGATGGAAAAAATCCACAAGCAGTTTGCAAAAGCCCTGGAAACACTGCATATCGAGGAAATACCGGCAGAAGGCAAGCCTTTTGACCCGCAGGTCCACGAGGCAGTGATGCAGGGCACGAACCCGGATCTGCCCGACGAAAGCATTGATCTGGTGCTGGAGAAAGGCTATCGCATCGGGGATGACGTGATCCGTCATTCCAAAGTACGGGTTGTACGTAATTCTTAAAAGTAACGCATTGCACGTGTTGCAATACTTCCAGATTTGAGGAGGAATATATTATGTCTAAAATTATTGGTATTGACTTGGGAACCACAAACTCCGTCGTTTCTGTTATGGAAGGCGGTGAACCTACGGTTATCACCAACCAGGAAGGCAGCCGTCTGACTCCTTCTGTGATTGGTTTTACGAAAAATGGGGAAAGACTGGTAGGACAGCTGGCTAAACGGCAGGCCATCTCCAATCCGGAACGGACCATCAGCTCCATCAAGCGGCATATGGGTACCCGCTACACCGTGACCATTGATGGCAAGGATTATACCCCGGAACAGATTTCTGCTATGATCCTGGAAAAGCTGAAAGGGGACGCAGAACGGTATCTGGGCGAAAAGGTATCTGAAGCCGTTATTACGGTTCCGGCCTACTTTAACGACAGCCAGCGTCAGGCTACGAAAGACGCCGGTAAGATTGCCGGGCTGGAAGTAAAACGGATCATCAACGAACCGACGGCCGCTGCGTTGGCCTACGGCATTGATAAATCCGACAACCACACCATCCTGGTCTACGACCTGGGCGGCGGCACCTTTGATGTGTCCATCCTGGAATTGGGCGATGGGGTCTTTGAAGTAAAATCCACCAATGGGGATACTCATCTGGGCGGCGATGACTTTGACCAGCGCGTCATGGACTGGATGGTTGATGAATTCAAAAAGCAAAACGGCGTAGATCTGTCTGCAGATAAAATGGCCATGCAGCGGATTCGTGAAGCGGCTGAAAAAGCCAAGATTGAATTGTCCAGCATGATGACCACCAATATCAACCTGCCGTTCATTTCTGCCGGTGCCAATGGCCCGCTCCACCTGGATCTGGACCTGACCCGTGCAAAATTTGATGAAATGACCAGCGATTTGGTTGACCGGACCTTCACCTGTGTGAATAAGGCGTTGAGCGACGCAGGACTGGCTCCGAAAGATATTAATAAGGTCCTGCTGGTAGGTGGTTCTTCCCGTATCCCTGCGGTGCAGGAAGCCATTAAACGGACGCTGGGACAGGAACCTGCCCACGGCGTGAACCCGGATGAATGTGTGGCCATGGGCGCTGCCATTCAGGCTGGCGTATTGGCCGGAGACGTGAAAGACGTACTGCTGCTGGATGTTACGCCGCTGTCTCTGGGGATTGAAACCATGGGCGGCGTGATGACCAAGATCATTGACCGCAATACCACGATTCCTACCAGCAAGAGCCAGGTGTTCTCTACGGCTACGGATAACCAGCCTTCTGTGGATATCCACGTGCTCCAGGGCGAACGGGGCATGGCTGCGGACAACAAGACCCTGGGCCGTTTCGAACTGGGCGGAATTGCTCCGGCTCCCCGGGGCGTGCCGCAGATCGAAGTGACTTTTGATATTGATGCCAACGGCATTGTGAACGTAAGCGCCAAGGATAAAGGCACCGGCAAGGAACAGAAGATCACCATCAGCAATTCCGGCTCCCTCAGCAAGGAGGAAGTGGATAAGATGGTGAAAGAGGCCCAGGCCAGCGAAGCGGAAGATAAGAAACGCAAGGAAGCAGCCGACGCCAAGAACCAGGCAGATACCCTGATTTACCAGGCTGAAAAGACCTGTAAGGATGTAGCTGGCAAAGGCTATGACGACAAGATCAAGAAGGTAGAAGATGCCGTTAAGGCCTTAAAGGATACGCTGCAAGGCGGCGACACCGAAGCCATTAAGAAAGGCACCGAAGACCTGCAGAAACCGCTATATGAACTGAGCGCAGAGCTCTATAAGCAAAACCAGCAGAATGCAGCCCAGGGCGCTGCCCAGAATGCGGGTGCACAACAAAATACCACAAGCGAAAAGAAAGCCGACGATGACGTAGTGGATGCAGAAGTTGTGGACGACGATAAGAAATAAACTTTTCCTAGAGGGAGATACGGATGGCAGACAAGAGAGATTATTATGAAGTGCTGGGCGTTTCTAAAACAGCCACAGAAGATGAGCTGAAAAAGGCTTACCGCAAACTGGCACGGAAGTACCATCCCGACCTGAATAAGGATGATCCCCAGGCAGCAGATAAATTCAAAGAAGTGAATGAGGCGTACAGCGTCCTTTCCGATGCCCAAAAGAGAGCGGCCTATGACCAATATGGCCACGCCGCTTTCCAACAGGGTGCCGGGGGTGCTGGCGGTAATCCTTTCGGTGGCTTCCAAGGCTTCAGCGGTTCTTTTGGCGGGGAAGGCATGGACGACATCTTCAATATGTTCTTTGGGGGTGCCGGCCGCAGCGGAGCCCGTCGTCAGGCGGACAATGGACCCCGGCAGGGGTCTGACCTGCGGATGGATATGCAGATCACCTTTGAGGAAGCAGCCTTTGGAACGGAGAAGAAAGTACGGCTAAACCGGGAAGAAGAATGCGAAACCTGTCATGGCTCCGGGTCGGCTGCGGGCTATTCCCCGGAAACCTGTCCGGATTGTCACGGCACAGGAGAAATCCGGGTGACGCAGAATTCCCTCTTTGGGCAGGTCGTGAATGTGCGGACTTGTCCCAGATGCCATGGTACAGGCAAGATCGTGACACATCCCTGCAAGGACTGCCACGGTACTGGCCGTGTCAAGAAAAAGAGAACCCTGACGGTGAAAATCCCTGTCGGCGTGGACAACGGATCCCGGCTGCGGGTATCCGGTGAAGGCGAGGCAGGTATCCGGGGCGGACGTGCCGGGGATTTGTACGTATATCTGTACGTGAAACCCCACAAGTTCTTTGAGCGGGACGGCACCACCGTCAGCTGCGAAGTTCCCATCAGCATCGTGCAGGCTACGCTGGGGGCTGAAATTGAAGTGCCCACCTTGTACGGCAAGGTCAGTGTAAAAGTTCCGGAAGGTACCCAGCCGGACAGAGTGCTGCGGCTACGGGATAAAGGAATTCCGTCCCTGCGGACAGGGCAAAAAGGCGATGAGATGATCCGGCTGAAAGTCGTGATTCCTACTGGATTGTCCGATGCCCAAAAAGATGCCCTGCGAAAATTTGGGGAAGCCAGCGGCAACAACATCAATCCGGAAGAAAAAGGCTTTCTCAACAAAATCAAAGATTTTCTGAAGAAAAAATAAAACGAAGCTCCTCTGGCAGCAGGGGAGCTTTTAAAATGGGAAAATAAACTATATAATGGGGGGAGAGAACAATATCTCAGCAGGTAAAATCAATAGGAACTATAGGAGGAATAAGCCATGAATGCCATATTTTCGAGGGTAAGTATTCGTAAGTACGAAGACCGGGACGTGGAAAAAGAAAAAATTGAACAGATTCTGCGGGCGGCTATGCAAAGCCCCTCTGCCGGAAACCAGCAGCCCTGGGAATTTATCGTTGTCCGGGATAAAGTCCTCCTGGCAAAACTTGCTACTATCAGCGAATATTCCGGCCCGGTGGCCAATGCGCCGGTAGCCATTGTGAATGTGTGCAACCCCAATAATAAACCCTTTGCCCAGGTAACCCCCGTGGATATGGCTATCTGCACGGAACATGAGTGGCTGGAAGCAGCCGACCTGGGACTGGGGGCCGTGTGGATTGGCGTCAGCCCGTTCCAGGACCGCATTGACAAAGCCGGCGAGATTCTGGGATTAACCGGCGGCAAGTACGTATTTTCTATCCTGCCCTTGGGCTACCCGGCACAGGAGCGTACACAAAAAGACCGCTGGCATCCGGAACGGATTACCGAGCGGTAAGATAAGCATATGTTTGTACAAAAATGTACAATACACCTAGGTCGTAGTTGCGCAATCGGGTGGACAGTGCTATAATAGATTAGAAAACTGAGGCAGACCTTAGAGAGTGGGTATTTAATACCCGCTCTTTCGTTTACTAGGAAAAAAGCAGGTAGGTGTCTGGATGGATAAAAAACAAATTGCGGCAAAGGTGGAGACGCTCGTCACGCCGATTGCGGCGGAAATGGGCTTGGAACTGGTGGATGTAGAATATGTCCGGGAACGGGAATGGTATCTCCGGGTTTACATCAACAAAGAAGGCGGCATTGATATTGATGACTGCTCCAATGTAAGCAGTATGCTGGCCAAGAAATTGGACGAGCTGGATTTTATTCCGGAGAAGTATTATCTGGAAGTTTCTTCCCCCGGTATTGACCGGCCCTTAAAAAAGGATAAGGACTTTTTAAGCCATTACGGGCAGATGGTGGATTTGTCGTTTTTTACGCCTTACGAAGGGAAGAAACAGCTTTCCGCCGTGCTTACATCCCACGATGACACCGTACTTGTTCTCACTGACAGTAAGGGCAGGGACATGACTATAGAACGGAAACAGATTGCATCTGTTAAACCCCATATTGATTTTTAAATGGCGCAAGGAGGAGATAAAGAAGTGAATGCGGATTTCGTAAATGCCATTGCGCTAGTGGCAAAGGAAAAAGGTATTTCTCCGGAAGTCCTGTATAATGCAGTGGAAGAAGCCCTGATTACAGCTTATAAGAAAAATTTTGGTTCTGCGCAAAATGTGCGGGTTTCCCTGAACCGGGAAAACGGGGAGATTCATGTATATTCCCAGAAAAAGGTGGTGCAGGAAAGCACCAATCCGGCTACGGAAATGAGCCTGGCCGATGCGCAGAAGCTGGACCCCCACTATCAGGAAGGGGATATCCTGGAAGAAGAAATTACGCCAAAGAATTTTGGCCGTATCGCCGCCCAGAACGCCAAGCAGGTGATTGTGCAGCGGATCCGGGAAGCAGAGCGGAATCGGGTCTATGAACGGTATTCTGACCGGGAAAATGATATCGTTACCGGCACCATAGAGCGCATTGAAGGGCACAACGTATTTGTGGATCTGGGCAGTACCGAAGGCGTGCTGCTGGCCAGCGAGCAAATTCCAAGGGAAAAGTACGAGTACCATCAGCGCCTGAAATGCTATGTACTGGAAGTAAAAAAGACGGCCAAAGGCCCGCAGGTGATTTTGTCCCGTACCCATCCCGGCCTTTTGAAACGGTTATTTGAACTGGAAGTCGGGGAAATTCAGGATGGAACCGTGGTGATTGATTCCGTGGCACGGGAACCGGGGATGCGGAGCAAAATTGCGGTACACAGCAATAATCCCAGCGTGGATCCGGTGGGGGCCTGCGTAGGGCCGAAAGGCATCCGGGTGAGAAACGTGGTGGACGAACTGCGCGGGGAAAAAATCGATATCGTAAAATACAGCGAAGATCCGGAAGAGTATGTCGCCAACGCATTATCGCCTTCTAAAGTGGTTTCGGCTACGGCGTATCCGGAAGAAAAACTTTGCCGGATCATCGTACCGGATTACCAGCTGTCCTTAGCCATTGGCAAGGAAGGACAGAATGCCAGACTGGCTGCCAAACTCACGGGCTGGAAGATTGATATTAAAAGTGAAAGCCAGGCAGCGGAGCAGGCCTTGGAAGGAACTGGGGAAACAGCACCTGTAAATGAGGAACCCGTATGAAGGTACGGAAAATTCCCCAAAGAACCTGCATCGGATGCGGTCTGGTGAAAGATAAAAAACAGATGGTCCGGATTGTCCGGTCGCCGCAGGGAGAAATCAGTCTGGATCGCAGCGGCAAGAAACCGGGACGGGGCGCTTATGTGTGTGACGAGGCGGCCTGTATAGAAAAAGCGTTTCAAAGCAAGGCCTTGGAAAAGGCACTGCAGGTGAAAATCCCGGCGGAAGTGAAAAACAAGCTGCTGACGGAGCTGACCCATGAAAACGGATAAAGAACTCTGCTTTGCGCTGGGGCTTGCCCAGCGGGCAGGAAAACTGGCATCGGGAGAACAGACGGTAGAAACCTACTTGAAAAAAGGAAAAGGGAAATACCTTTTGCTCGCCGCAGATGCCTCTCCCCGTACCAGTAAACGACTGGAAGAGGTATGCAGAACCACGAACGTTCCCCTTGGGAGAGCCCTTAGTTGTGTACAGATCGGTGACGCAATCGGAAAATCTCCACGGGCGGCCGTGCTGCTTTTGGACAGTCAGTTTATGAAATTGCTGGGAGCTTGATATGGAGGTGTGCGGATGGCAAAAGATAAATACAGGATTTACGAAATCGCCAAAGAACTCAACCTGGATACGAAAAAGGTTTTGAACTTCCTGGCGGATCATAAGATTGCCGTGAAAGGAAATTTCAGTACGGTAGAAAAAAGCGTCCGGGATATGGTGGTTACCGGTATGAAAACCCACCAGGACAAAGTGGCGCCGGTGAAAGAGGCGGCGCAGCGTCTGCAGAATAAAGCGGCCCAAATGGTGAAACCAGTGGTGGACAAAGTCGCCCAGGTGAAAAGCGACGTAGCCGCAGGGAAAGCTGCCATTAAAGCAAACCATGCCCGGCAAAACAGTGCGCCGCAGGCGGCACAGCGGACTCAAAACGACCGCGCGCAGCGCAGTGATAACCGGGATGGACGGGGCAGCCATTTTCATAGTGAGCAGCGCAGTGACCGCAGCGGCGGGCGTCCTAATACCAGCGGCGTGCGCAGTGACAACCGCGGCAGCCAGAACCGGGACGGCAGAAACGATCGGGGGAACCGCCCGCAAAACGGAGACAGAAACCGGAATGCCTCCGGGAACCGTTTTAGCCACAACGACAGAAATAGCAGCGGCGGACAAAACCGCAATAACGGAGGACGGAAATCTTCCAACAGCCGTAATGGTTCGTCTGCTCCGGTGGGAATGAACAGCACCCATGCCGGAAAAGACCAGGGACGGCGGAACAACCGGAACGAGAAAAAAGAAAAGATCAAGGGATCCTATGCTTCCCGGGACAGCCGCCCGATGCACAGTGCCGGCCATGATATGAAGCGTCGGCACAATACCGGTGCCAAAAATACGAACCCGGCACCGAAGAAAGTGGAAGCCGTGCATCCCGCCAGCGTAGAAGTGGGCGAAAGCATCAGTGTAAAAGATTTTGCCAAACTTTTGGGCCGGGAAGCTACGGAACTGATTAAAAAGCTCTTCATGCTGGGCAAGATGGTAACCATCAACCAGGAGATTGATCATGATACCGCCACTTTGGTGGGGATGGAATTTAACTGCGAAGTTAAAGAACCACCTCCTGAAGTAGACCCCACAGAAGTGCCGGAAGTGGAAGATGATCCCAAACTGCGGGTTCCGCGGCCGCCTGTGGTGACCGTTATGGGACACGTAGACCATGGTAAAACCTCTTTGCTGGATGCCATCCGGAAAACCAACGTGACCGCACGGGAAGCGGGCGGTATTACCCAGCATATTGGTGCTTATCGTGTCATTTGCCAGGGCAAGCCCATCGTTTTCCTGGATACGCCGGGACACGAAGCCTTTACGGCCATGCGGGCTCGGGGCGCACAGGTGACGGATATTGCGGTATTGGTTGTGGCCGCCGATGACGGGGTTATGCCCCAGACCATTGAAGCCATTAACCATGCCAAAGCCGCCAAAGTTCCCATTATCGTTGCCATTAATAAAATCGATAAAGAAGGGGCTAACCCGGATTTCGTAATGCAGCAGCTGTCCGAACAGGGGCTGATTCCTGAAGCCTGGGGCGGCGATACCATTATGGTGCCGGTTTCTGCCCGGCAAAAGAACGGGATTTCCGATTTGCTGGAAATGATCCTTTTGGTAGCGGATATGCTGGAACTAAAAGCCAATCCCAATTTGCCTGCCCATGGCACGATCATTGAAGCCAAGCTGGATAAAGGCAGAGGCCCGGTGGCCACAATTTTGATTGACAGAGGAACGCTGCATATTGGCGACTCCATCCTGGCCGGGACGACCTATGGCAAAGTCCGGGCCATGGTCAATGACCGGGGCGAAAAAGTGAAAAAAGCGCTTCCTTCTACCCCTGTGGAAGTACTGGGCTTTAATGACGTACCGGAAGCCGGCGACATTATGGACGCCTGCGAAGAACATATTGCCCGCAGCGTAGCAGAAAAGCGGCAGGGAAAACAAAAACTGGAAGAACAAAAGAGTGCCAAGGTCTCCCTGGACGATATTTACAGCCGGATCAAAGAAGGGGAATTAAAAGACCTGAATATCGTGGTAAAAGCGGACGTGCAGGGCACCATTCAGGCCCTGGAACAGAGCTTAACCCGGATTAAGAATGACGAAGTAAAAGTCGTGATTGTACACTCCGGTGTGGGCGCCATCAACGAAAGCGACGTCATGCTGGCTTCTGCTTCCAATGCGCTGATTATCGGGTTTAACGTGCGTCCGGATGGCAACGCCCGGAAAGTGGCGGAGCAGGAAAAAGTGGATATCCGCACCTACCGCGTTATCTACGATGCCTTAAACGACGTGGAAGCAGCCATTAAAGGCATGCTGGCACCGAAATTCAAAGAAAATATTATCGGCCATGTGGAAATCCGCAAGGTGATTCCGATTAACAAGATGCTCATCGCCGGCGCTTATGTAAAAGATGGCAAGATTAACCGCTCTGCCAAGATCCGCCTCGTGCGGGACGGCATTGTGGTGCATGAAGGAGAACTGGATTCCCTGCGCCGCTTTAAAGACGATGTGAAAGAAGTAGCAGCAAACTATGAGTGCGGCCTGACCCTGAAAGATTACCGGGACATCAAGGAAGGAGACCAACTGGAAGTCTACGAAATGCAGGAGATTGCCCCGGAATAAGGAGGACGTACGATGTCGAAACTGCGTGCTGAAAAATTGCAGGCACTGATCAAACAGGAGCTAAGCACCATGCTACTCCGGGATGTAAAAGATCCGCGGGTAAAATTTGTCACCATTACCAGTGTGGAAGTGAGTAACGATTTAAGCTATGCCAAGGTCTATGTGAGCCTCTTTGGCAGCAAAGAACAACAGGATCTGGCATGGCAGGGCCTGCAGCGTGGCATAGGATTCTTTCGGACGGAAATCGCAAAACGCATTAATTTGCGGGTTGCGCCCATCCTCAGCTTCCATAAAGACACTTCTATGGAGTACAGTGCCCATATTGAATCCATCCTTGACGAACTAAAAAAGGATGAAGCGCAGAAAAAAGAACAGAAGGAAGCACAACATGAGTAAACAGGTGGACGAAAAGGAAGCCTGGGAATTGATGCAGCGGGCCCATCACATTGTGCTGGTAAGCCATATCGGCCCTGACGGGGACACCCTCGGCAGTACCTTGGGCCTGTATCATGCCTTGCAGCACACCGGCAAGGAGGTTACCTGTCTGGTGGATGACACGCTGCCGGCGGCGTACCATTTCTTGCCGGGCATTTCCGCCTATAAACATCCCGTCGAGGGAGAGAAACTCCCCTGCGATCTGCTTGTGGTGGTGGATGCCAGCAGTGAAGACCGTATGGGAAAGTGCCGGGAGGTGGTGGAAAACGCTCCGGTGCTGAACATTGATCACCATATCTCCAATACGCATTTTGCGGAGTATCTCCTGCTGGATGCCAAAGCGGCCGCAGTAGGGGAAATCATGGTGCGGCTTTTGCAGAAAAATCATGTGCCCCTTGATGAGGAGATTGCCACCTGTCTATATACGGCCATCGTGACCGACTGCGGGTATTTCAAGTATGCCAATACAACGCCTGACTGTATGCGGGCTGCTGCTGCCTTGCTGGCCTGCGGGATCCAGCCGGACAGTATTTCCGATCTGTTGGAGATGAAAGCCAGAAATTCTGTGGAGCTACTAGCGAAAGTGCTGCCCAGCCTGACCTTTTATGCCGAGGGCAAAATCGCCACGCTGGAAGTGCCGCATGCGCTGTATGATAAGAACATTTCCACAGAAAGCTTTATCTATCAGCCCCGGTATATAGAAGGGGTGGATGTCGCCATTTTGTTTAAGGAAGTGGAACCGAAAGCAACCCGGGTGAGCATGCGCAGCAAGACGGTGGATGTAAGCCAAGTGGCGCTGCAATTTCATGGCGGCGGCCATGCCAAGGCGGCGGGCTGCACGATTGCGGCTCCTCTTACGGAAGCAAAACAGCAGCTGCTCCAGGCTGTCATCGCGGCCATGGAGACGATCTGATGGATGGCATCTTTAATGTATTAAAACCACCGGGCATGACAAGCCATGACGTGGTGGGGGCACTGCGTAAAATCCTCCAGATGAAAAAAATCGGCCATGCAGGGACGCTGGATCCTATGGCGGCTGGGGTATTGCCTGTTTTTACAGGAAATGCCACCCGTTTTTTGGAATATGCTACCCATCATGAAAAATCCTATCGGGCTGAACTGACCTTTGGCTGCCGAACCGATACCGGGGATACGGAGGGGAAAGTCATCGCTAAAAGTCCGGTGCATACTCTGCCGCTTTCTCAGGTGCAGGCGGCACTGGATACGTTTGTAGGGCATACTACGCAGATCCCGCCCATGTATTCTGCTATCAGCGTAAATGGGAAAAAACTATATAAATTAGCCCGTCAGGGCATTGAAATTGCCCGTCCGGCCCGGCCTATTTTCATCCCCGAGCTGACCATCGTGGACTATACAGGAGCGCAGCTGGTGTTTGATGTAACCTGTTCCAAGGGGACGTTCATCCGCACGCTGTGTGAAGATATCGCACGGAAGCTTGGCATGGAAGGAACCATGAGCTTTTTGCTGCGCCGGAGAGCGGGGGCTTTCACGCTGGAAAATGCCCATCTGCTGGAAGAAATTGCAGCAGATCCTGCCGGCTACTGTCTTCCCCTGGATCTGGTATTGGAACAGTTTCCGGTGATCAAAGTCAATACGCTGCAGGGACGGCGGATTGCCCAGGGCGTGGCTACTACGGTTCCCGGGGCAGCGGTCGGCGATGGAACGTTATACCAGATCCGCACCTGGGACGGGGCGCTTTTGGGGTTAGCCATCGGCAAAGAAGGGCGGCTCCGCGCCCATAAAATTATCCGGATACCGGAAAAGCAAGATGAGGAATGGAATGAAACTGATCAAAACGCTTGAAGAACTAAAAAATGCACGATTACAACCTTCAGCGGCGGCTCTGGGGACCTTTGACGGCGTTCACCTGGGGCATCAGGACGTGATCGGTACCACGCGAAAGTATGCAAAGCAGCATCATCTGCAGCTCATGGTATTTACGTTCAGCAACCATCCCTTAGCCTTCTTAAAGCCGGAAAAAGCACCGGTACGCCTCATGGACAATGAAGAAAAGATTAAGATGATGGTGGACCTGGGTGTGGATATCCTGGTGAATCTTCCCTTTACCCAGGAATTTTCGCAGATCCCTGCGGAAGACTTCCTGCAGCTTTTGGTACAAAGCGGTGTCAAAGCCGTAGGGATTGGGGATAATTACAGCTTTGGCGCCGGGGGCAAAGGGAACCTCCATCTGCTGAAAAAAGAGCACAGCCGGTTCGGCTTGACTGTTCTGGCCCGTCCTCTCCTAAAGGTGGAGGGCAGGGTGGTTTCCAGCAGCAATATCCGCCAACTGATTAAAGAGGGAAAGATGGCCCTGGCGAGGAAAATGCTGGGACGGCCTTATACCATCCGGGGTACTGTGGTCAAAGGCGACCAGAGAGGACGGCTTTTGGGATTTCCTACCGCCAATCTTCGTATCCTGGGACGTAATATTGCACTGCCTCCTTTTGGTGTGTATGCGGGAAAAGTCCGTGTGGAGCAAAATGTTTATGACGCAATGATCAATATCGGCGATAACCCGACGTTCCTCCAACAGGAAACCCGGCTAGAAGCCCATCTCCTGGACTTCACAGGGGATCTCTATGGAAAAACCATTCAGGTGGGACTATGGGACTATGTGCGCGGTGAAAAAAAATTTGCGTCTTCCAAGGAACTTATTACCCAGCTGGTGGCGGACCGGGATACCGTACAGGAACTTTTGAAAAACGAATAATGTGAGAAACAGCAAGAGCCAGGCAACCCGCCTGGCTCTTGCTGTTTCTTCGGGTTATGACTCTTTTCCAGCGGGCGTTTTTTCCACATAAACGCTGGTGCTGGGGAACGCAGCGCTTGTTCCCACTTCTTCCAGAATGCGCATCAATTCCAGATTGATGGCTTCTTTGGCTTTCATATATTCATTATAGGAGGTGTGCCGGCAGTAACAAATGATGGTGATATTCAAACTGCTGTCTGCCATTTCGGAGAAGGCCACACTAATATCTTTGGCAATGATGTCGGGATTTTGCCGGAGAAAGTTGGTAATTTTCTTTACCAGTTCCTGCATTTGCTGTCTGGTCGTGCTGTAGGTGACGCCCAGCGTGATTTCCAGCCGCCGCCGATCCCGGTTGGTAAAGTTTTGAATGGGGGTATTCACGATAATGGAATTAGGGATATACACCAGGCTTTGGGTGAACGTCCGCACATTGGTAGAGCGGAAAGAAATGGATTCTACCACGCCTTCCACATCGTTACAGATAATCCAGTCCCCGATCCGGAATGGTTGGTCTGCCAAAATAACCAAGCAGGCAAAAAAGTTGGAGAGGGAATCTTTGGCAGCCAGGGATACGGCCAAGCCGCCAATAGAAAGTCCGGCAATGAACCCGGCGATATTGATCCCCCAGGTGCTGAGCACTGAAGCAATGGTTAAAAAAATGATTAGGCCACGGAAAAATGTGGATAACAGGCTGCTGATCGCTGGATCAATGGCCTTTTTCCTGCGGCTGAAAAAATAGTGGAACAAATAATTGGTACTGGAAAAACAGTTGTACAAAATCCAGTACACGGCAATGATATAGAGGGAAGTACATACATTCTGGACGAGAGCAAGGCCGGCATAGGCGCCGTAGGGGGAAGAATAGAGAACCCCATACAGGCCGCTGGTGGCGATCAGCAGCCGGCCGGGCCGGTATACTGCCGCCGCTATGCTTTCATCCACGTCAAAGGGCAGTTTGTCCAGGAGAAAGCGAATGAGTTTTACGCTCACGACCCGAAACCCGTAATAGAAAAATATGGTAATGGCAAGCACGATCAGCGCCGGCAGCCAGTTCAAAAAATACTGGTATAAAGTCATAAAAGCCTCCCTGAGCAGAAAGTTTACTTAGATTGTACCATGAGGAGAGACAGGAAGAAAGAGCAGGACCGATAAATATGGTATAATATTTCAAATGATGCAGCACATGCTGCCGATGAGGGGGGAACAATGATGGATTTACGGAAAGACGCGGAAACCATTATGCAGGCTGCGATTCAGGCTACGCAGCCGGATGCGGCCGTGGCGAAAGCCTTGAAAGATAAAACATTTGGCAAGGGGAAAATCATTCTGGTGGCCATAGGCAAAGCTGCCTGGCAGATGGCCAAAACGGCCAATGACATTTTAAAAGGAAAAATTGACGCAGGCATCGTCATCACCAAATATGGCCATAAAAAAGGGGAATTGCCGCCGTTAGAAATCTGGGAAGCGGGGCATCCGGTACCGGACCAAAATTCGCTGGACGCTACCCAACGGGCCATTGACCTGGTCAGCAATCTGACGAAAGAAGATACGGTCCTCTTTCTCGTCAGCGGAGGCGGAAGTGCGCTTTTTGAAAAGCCTCTGATTCCTCTGAAAGAATTGCAGGATATCACCAGCGACCTTTTGGGCAGTGGGGCGGATATTGTCTCTATGAATATGGTACGCAAGCGCCTATCAGCCGTAAAAGGCGGTAAATTTGCTAAGCTCTGTGCTCCGGCCAGCGTCTATGCCATTATCCTCAGCGATATTATTGGAGATCCCTTGGATATGATTGCTTCCGGTCCTGCCTATCCCGATAGTTCCACCTGCGGGGATGTGGAAAAAATTATCAAGAAATATAAAATCATGCTGCCAGAAGATAGTCGGGAAGCCTTGAAGGTAGAGACGCCTAAAAAGCTGGACAATGTGGAAACGGTGATTACAGGGAGCGTTACCGAGCTGGCGGCGGCCGGGAAAAAAGCAGCAGAAGCCTTGGGCTATACCACTATGCTGCTTACCACCAGTCTCACCTGCCAAGCTAGGGAAGCCGGGAGCTTTCTGGCAGCTATCGGGCGGGAATATGCACACGCGGGGAAAAAACTGGCCTTTTTGGCAGGGGGAGAAACCGTGGTGCGCCTTGTGGGACACGGCAAAGGCGGACGCAACCAGGAAATTGCCCTTGCTGCGGCAGAAGGGATTGCAGGGCTTTCTAATGTTGCCGTATTCTCCTTTGGCAGCGACGGGACGGATGGTCCTACCGATGCAGCAGGGGGATACGCTGACGGGACGACCCAAAAGCAATTGGCAGCAATGGGGATTTCCACCAGTTCTGTTTTGGAAGAAAATGATGCCTACCATGCCCTGGAAAAAACAAAGGGCCTTTTGGTGACGGGCGCAACAGGAACCAATGTAAACGATCTGAGTGTTTTATTGATTGACTAAACAGCTGTTACATAAACGATTAAGTAAAATATTTATTATCAAATATTTGCTAAATTAGAGAAAACAGTGTATGATGATTGCATACAAAAATTTATGAAGGGAAGTTGCTTATTACGGACAAGAATGCATGCAAGCAAAAAGTTTTTTCCTGTATTGATGCAGCGGAAAGTGAGCTGCGGGAGTATGCTGCCAGTGTGGCGGCCGAACCCGAATACGGATTCCGTGAATTTAAAACCTCGGATAAACTGGCAGCCCAGTTTGACAAACTAGGGATTCCCTATAAACGGGGCATGGCAATCACCGCTGTAAAGGGAATGTTAAAAGGCGGACATCCCGGTCCTACCATTGCCATTTTGGGAGAACTGGATGCGATCGGTTGCCCGGAACATCCTGACGCCAATCCGGATACGGGGGCTGTCCATGCCTGCGGGCATCATATGCAGCAGTCCGCCATGCTCTCTGCGGCCTATGGACTTGCCCGCAGCGGTGTAATGAAAGAATTATGGGGCAATGTCGTATTCTTCGGGGTACCGGCAGAAGAATACATTCAGCTGGCCTACCGGCAAAAACTGCGGAAAGAAGGGAAAATCCATTATCTTTGCGGTAAAGGGGAATTAATTTACGAGGGTGAATTTGATGACATTGACATGGCCATGATGATGCACTCCCAGAAAAATTCGCCGACGCCGCTTGTGGCCGTAGGCACTTCCAGTAATGGGTTTATCGCCAAAACCATTCAGTATGTGGGAAAAAGCGCTCATGCGGCGGATGCGCCGGATCAAGGCGTCAATGCACTGAATGCTGCCATGCTGGGGCTTTTGGGGATCAATTGTCTGCGGGAGACCTTTAAAGAAGCCGATACGGTGCGGGTCCACCCCATTATCACCAAAGGCGGGGATCTGGTTAACAATGTGCCGGATGATGTACGCATTGAAACTTATGTCCGCGGCAAAACCATGGAAGCCATTAACAAAACCAACGTCAAGGTGGATAATGCCTTGCGGGCAGGCGGCCTTGCCATAGGTGCCAAAGTGCACATCAATACGCTGCCTGGGGAACTGCCCCTTGTCTGCAATGCAGCCCTGAATGATTTGTTTGTAGCTAACGCCAAGGACGCTTTCCCCAGTGTGGAAGTGGTGGATGCAGGGCATTTCAGCGCTTCTACGGACATGGGGGATGTATCCCATCTGATGCCGGCTATCCATCCTTTTGTCGGTGGAGTGGACGGGCTGCTCCATGGTTCCAATTTTAAAGTCGTAGATTTTAAATCTGCCGCCATGCTTCCTGGAAAAGCCTTTGCAGGGATGATTGTGGATCTTTTAAGCGACGAAGCCGAAAAGAGCAGAGCCATTCTCAAAGACTATAAACCTGTGCTCACGAAAGAACAATATATTGCACAAATGGACAGCTATCTAAAAGAAGAAGGGGAGGAAGAAGCATGACCAACCTAAAGCTGCACCTGACGGTTTTGGCCCTGATCGTGGTGTCCGAACTGATTGGGACCAAAAGTATCGCCCTGGGCGTCGGCAAAATTGTTTTGCTGCCCATGCTGTAAGCTTTGATTATGGGGATTTTTACCACGCCCCGCTTTTTGAAAATCATGAAGCAAAAGGATATGGAGGATGCCGGAGGCCTTTTAGGGATTACCCTGATGCTGCTTATGGCGCGCTATGGCACGACGGTAGGCCCGACGCTGCCTAAAATCATCAGTGCCAGCCCGGCGCTGATTTTGCAGGAATTTGGGAATCTGGGAACCGTTTTATTGGGCGTTCCTCTGGCCGTTTTCTTTGGCCTGAAACGGGAAACCATTGGAGCGGCCCATTCCATCGCCCGGGAACCCAATGTGGCGCTGATTGGCGAGCGCTTTGGCCTTGACAGTGCGGAAGGCCGGGGCGTTATGGGCGTGTACATTTCCGGCACCGTCTTTGGCACCATCTTCTTTGGCCTAATGGCCAGCGTTTGTGCAGCCCTTGGCATTTTCCATCCCTATGCTCTTGCCATGGCCAGTGGTGTGGGCAGTGCCAGTATGATGACGGCCTCTGTCGCTTCCCTTACGGTGATGTATCCGGATATGGCCAACCAAATTGCGGCCTTCGGCGCTGCCAGCAATATGCTGTCCGGGTTGGACGGCCTCTACATGGCCATTTGGCTGGCGCTGCCTCTTACAGAATTTCTTTATAAGAGATGCTGCCAAATCAAATACGGGCATGTGCTGACCAAGGAAGAGGAAGATGCGGAATGAGAATATATAACTTAGCTGAAACATTGGTGATTCTTTTGATTATGGGGCTGTTGTCCCTGGTGAGTAATACCTTAAGCAGCAGCTATGGATTTCTGCAGGCCCTGCCCGGGATTGTGATCCTGATTCTTATTGCTATGGCGGGCATTATTATGGTCAAGGTGCTTCCCGGCCGGATTCCTGCCGTGGCCTATGTGGTCACCTTGGGCTGCATTTTAACCTATCCGGGATTTCCTGGCTCTAGTGTGATTAATGCGTACATGAAACCGGTTGGGTTCGTATCCTTGTGTACTCCGATTTTGGCCTATGCCGGTGTCAGCATCGAGAAAGATATGGATGCTTTCAAGCATACGGGCTGGCGTATCGTGGTACTGTCCTGTGTTATCTTTGTGGGCACGTATATTGGCAGTGCCGTTATTGCCCAGGGAATTTTAAAAAGCTTGGGACAGATTTAAAACTGAGAAACAAAAAATAAGACTGTTGCGGGATTTTCCTACAACAGTCTTATTTTTGGTGAATTTTTAAGTCGTCCCTGAGGGAAGGGAGTCTCATGAGAACATGTTTATTGGTTGGTGAGCCCCAGCCGGTGCAGCATTTCCATATCATCTTTAATGGTCGTGCCGCTGGTGGTGAGCATGTTGCCGGTAATGGAAGCGCTGGCGCCGGAGAGAAAGGCGGTTTCGCCGTTTTGCGGCAATAGCTTCCGCCCAGCAGCCAAACGGATATTGGCGGAGGGATTGATAAAGCGGAAAATGGCAATGGTGCGAAGAATATCCTCTGCCGGCAACGCTTTCTGCCCCGCCATTTTTGTACCGGGAATGGCCATCAGGGAATTAATGGGAATGGATTCAATGCCTAATGCCTGCAGGGTAAAGGCCATATCCAGCCTGTCCTGCCAGGTTTCTCCCATCCCGATGATGCCGCCGGAGCATACGCACATGCCTTCCGCCTGTGCGTCTTTAATCGTACGAATCCGATCTTCAAAGGTGTGGGTGGTGCAGATATGGGGGAAATACCGCTTGCTGGTTTCGATATTGTGGTGATAGCTGGTGACACCTGCCTCGTGGAGACGATGGAGCTGCGCCCGGGAAAGGAGACCGTGGGAAGCGCATAGGTCAATGGACAGCTTGTCCCGCATGGCTTCATAGGCGTGAATGGCTTTGTCAAAATCCCTGCCGACCAAGGCCCGCCCGCTGGTCACCATGGCAAAGCGATTGGCACCGGCATCCTGATCTGCTTTGGCAGTTTTTATAATTTCGTCCTCATCCAGAAAGCCGTATTCTTCACACCCCGTGTGATGGCAGGCTGCCTGGGCACAATAGGCACAATTTTCCTGGCAGTGCCCGCTGCGGGCATTGATAATGGTGCAAAAATCGATATGATTTCCACAGAAATGTTTTTGGATCCGGCCGGCTTCTGTTTCCAGTTCCTGTATGGGCTGGGTCAGCAGTTCCTGCACTTCCGGATCAGTGGATTTCAAACGGTATCCCTTAATAATTCTATCTGTCAACGCTTGTAGTTTCGTATACTCCATGGATGGTCTCCTTTTCTCCCCGTACTGCTTTTTGGTGCTGCATAGGTATTATTATATCGGGATGGATAAAAAAGTCAACGAAGTAAAATAACAGGTTAACATAAAAAGAACCATCCCCTTACAGGATGATTCTTAAAATAATAGCTTGCAGCGATGTTGCGTCAGCCGCAGAGCAACGCTTTGCAAAAAGCATTTTTCAGCAAGAGCCGCATGACAAGCGTCCCTAATACGGTAACACTGAGCAGTTCTCCCGCGCCGATGTATACCATAGCGGCCCCCACAGAAAGATCCGGGGGAAGCTGGGAAAAAGCGGCCAGTTCTGCCCCGATGAGCACCCCGTTGCTAAGTACAGGCAGCAAAGAAGCCAAAAAAACTGTCTTCATGTAGCGCATGGGGAAAATGCCCAGAAACGTGGCCAGTGTCCCAATAAGCATATCCGGCAAGCCAAAAGGACTTCCCATATTGGCTAAAAAACAGCCTATGGTGAGGCCCGGGATCCAGCGAGGGTTGAAAAATGCCAGAAGGGTCAGACATTCGGAAAAGCGTATCTGCACAGGACCGTAGCTGAGGGGAGAAAGTCCGATGGTTAAAGCGGCATAGATGGCTGCCAAAATGGCATTGCGCAGCAGCCAGTGTTCATTTT
This sequence comes from uncultured Acidaminococcus sp., assembly GCA_900554515.1. GTDB lineage: Bacteria > Bacillota > Negativicutes > Acidaminococcales > Acidaminococcaceae > Acidaminococcus. Next base: position 46,020 of record USHN01000002.1, read on the forward strand.
CTATCATCATTGAGCGGCTCCTAAAAGTTTTGCTTTTAATGCGTTATACTTCCGGGAATAAAATGGCGGCAGCTGGGACTCCCGGTGATCATAGCCGTAGGCCCGTTTGGAAATGGCAAGGATAGGGGGCGCCTGGATTCGTTTGGCGACGGCAATCCCGGCAAACTGTTTCCACCACCGTTCCAAATCTGCAATAAACGAAGCGGCATCGGGAAATAGTTTCTTCACCAATCCTTTTTCACAGCCAATATGTTCTTCTACGGTGCCGCTTATGTACCATTCCAATACTTCTTCCGGACTGGTCTTGTACCAGCTTTCTACAAACTGCTGCAGCAGATAATCGTGGTAGGGATACACCAGCGGGTCGCCGCCTTTTCCCACGGCTTGGGCATCGGATAATTCCGCACTGGGCTTAATCACAAAGATTTCGTGGGGGATGACTTCCTTGTGAAAAACCTGCTTATTCAGGTAATGCCCCAGGGCATAGACCTGATGTTTCCACAAGTCGCCGATGAGCGCCAGCACGCCTGCGATATCCCCATAGAACGTAGCATAGCCCACGGTCATCTCCGCTTTGTTGGAATTGCAGGAGAACCCGCCTCCAAATACAGACGCCAGTCCTGCCAGAATGCGGGAACCCCGATCCCGTGCCTGGATATTTTCACTGGATAGGGGTGTAACCGTCAGATGGGTGGTTTCTCCCGTGCCATAATGGTGGATCGGCGTCTGGTTAATCTGTGCCGTGGTGTTTTCCACGCTTTCCTGGATGGGGAAAATTCCGTACTGCGTGCCCAGTGCCTTAGCCATGCGACAGGCCAGATCTTTTGTCAGATCCGAGTTGTACCGGCTGGGCATATTTACCAAGAGAACATTATCTGCTCCTAAAATATCTACGTAAAAGGCTGCTGTCACTGCCGAATCAATGCCGCCGGACACGCCAATGGTCATTTTACGAATCCCTAGCTGTCCTAAAAACTTCGCAGCGCCATAGCGCAGGGCCGTGTAGATTTCTGCGATCTCGCTAGTATCGCCGCAAGGGGTGGCTACTTTAGTTTCCGACGTGAGGGAACCAGTTGCTATATCCAATGTGGCCGTAAGCAGTGTTTCCGCAAAGGAAGGAGCGGCTGCCGCAATTTGGCCTGTTTTGCTATAGAAACAGCTGCAGCCATCGTAGGTAAAAATATCTTTTCCGTTATTCTGTACGCCTACATTGTTGCAGTACACCAGAGGAAGCCCGCAGTCCCGTGCCTGCTTAGTAAAAAGACGGTTCCGTTTCTCGTTTTTGTGCAGGGTATAGGGGGAGCAGGAAATGTTGCACAAAATATCCGCCCCGTTTTCTGCCAGGAGCTTTGGCACGTTGTAGCAATAGTTTTCTGTCCAGCCGTCTTCACACAATAAAACACCTAATTTGACTTCCTGTCCACGGATTTTCACTGGCACAGGCTGTACCAGATCTTTGAGGGTAACCGTACTTCCTAATTCCGGCAGCAGCTTGGCAATGCTGTGAAAATACCGGCTGTCATCAAATTCCCGATAATCCGGCAGTGCCGTTTTGCTGATGAAAGGATAGGGCAGTCCGCCCCGGCACAATACTCCGTCCTGGGCAACGAAGGCGGCATTATATTTTCGGATGCGTCCGTCCTCGTTGACTTTGGCAGGGTCTGTGGCAATATTGCCGAAGATTACGCAGATTCCTTCTGTGGCGGCAATGATTTCCTGCCCCCAGGCTTCACAGTCCGTGATAAAGGCTTTCTGCTCCCACAAATCTCCCAAAAGGTAGCCCGGTACCACGAGCTCTGGCAAAAGCAGGATATCGACCTGCTCTTTTTTTGCCCGGGCTATGGCTTCCAATGCTTTTTTCGTATTTTTCTCCGGGTTTGCCGGCGTGACTTCAATTTGTGCACATGCAATCTTAATATTCATACGCATTTCTCCGTGATAGTACAAAGGTTGGCAGTTCTCATGATTCTTTATTATAACAAAACTGACACAGGGAAAACAATCTACTGAAAGGCAGCAACTCCCTGCATGCAAAAAATGTATATGCTACCGTTCCCTATAAGCATTTTACATTCACCATGAGAACTGCTAAGCTAAAGACAAAAGCAGGGAGAAGCCGATAGGAGGAAGTGAGATGCTGGACCAAAGAGAAAGGCAGAATCTGGTGGATGCCGGGTGTACGGAACATTTTGTGAAAGATTTTTCTGCGCTCCACACACCCCGGGAAAAAGTCTGCTGCCTTCGGCGCTATCGCAAAGATCTTTTGACACGACTGCATCAGCAGCAGGATAAGCTGGGGTGTTTGGATTATCTGATTTTCAAACTGGAAAAACAAATCAAAGACTGAAAAGGAGTGTTGTGGTATGGATCTGGAAGATATCAAGAAAACGAGTCCTTTTGGTGTGGGGCCTTTTAACAAAGACTATGCCCAGTATTTTGACGGGGACAGCTATTTGAATACTGTGTCCGGCAAACAAGTCTACGTGGGTAATGTGACGTTTGCTGCCGGGTGCCGTAACCATTGGCATATTCACCATGCCAGCAAAGGCGGCGGACAGATTTTGATCTGCACCTGTGGGAGAGGCTGGTATCAGGAATGGGGAAAACCGGCCCAGGAATTGCACCCGGGCGATGTGGTGAATATCCCTCCCGAAGTGAAGCATTGGCGTGGCGCCGCCAAAGACAGTGCCTTCCAGCACCTGGCCATTGAGGTTCCCGGAGAAAACACCAGCAATGAATGGTGTGAAGCGGTGGACGCAGACGAATACAATAAACTGAAGTAGAGGGCCGATTACGGAGAAATACCCATGAACGCACGAGGAAGCAAACGGTTCACGACGATCGCATTATCCATATTGTGTTTATTGGCTGGCAGTATGCAATGGGGGGAAGCAGCAGTGAGTGAAAAAGAAACCAGAAAAGCAGTGAAAGTGGTACAAACAGCAGGACGGGACCATTTGGGAAGTTTTGCACCGGATTTTGCCCGGTACAACGATGATATCCTGTTTGGCGAAGTGTGGAGCAAAAACGATGTGCTGAGTCTTCACGATCGGAGCCTGGTTACGGTATCGGCGCTCGTGGCATCCGGTGTCACGGACAGCAGTTTGAAATTCCACATTATGAACGCCAAGAAAAATGGGGTTACCCAGGAAGAAATGGTTGCCATGATTACCCAGCTGGGATTTTATGCCGGCTGGCCTAAAGCCTGGGCTGCCTTCGGCTATGCCAAAGAAGTTTACGCACCGGAAACGAAATAAAAGCAAACGCACCCCTATTGATTTGATAGGAGTGCGTAATTTTTTTTAGGTCGTGGGCTGCCAATTTTCCACGTGCTTTTTCAGCCGCTGCAGGAAGGCTTCACAGGCACGGTTCATCAGCCGGTATTTCTTCCATATGACGACAGAAGTGGTGGAAAGCGCCGGTTCTAGCGGAATAAATTTCAGATCCATCCGGGGAAATTGGTCCAGCACTGTAACACTGAGACTGCTGGCGGTACCGCTGCGGATCAAGTGAGAGGCATTGCCAATCAGATCCATCCAGCCCACAACGGTAAGCCGGTCGGTCGTGACTTTTCCCTGTGACCAGGTTTCCAGATCAAAGCTTTTATTATGAATGCGGGCCGGAAGAATAAGGGGAATCTGGGGCAGCAGTTCCGGCGTGATCGCTTGGTACTGCGCCCAGGGACTATGGATGGACGTTACAATTCCCACTTGGTCTTTTTCCGGTAAGCGGATATATTCATAGTCTTCTACCTGGAAGGGTTCAATCATCAGGCCAAAATCCAACAGGCCGTGGCTTAATTTTTCTTCGATAGTATCCACATTGCCGGTGGAAAGCTGAATGGTAAGCCTAGGATATTCACCCTTTAATTCCACAAAGGTATCCGTTAAAAAATGCATGAGTACCGTTTCCCCGCCGCCAATGCGGATGGTCCCGGTCAGTTCCAGCGTATCCTCCTGGATTTCTTCCTTGGTCTGATGCACCAGATCCAAAATTTCCTCCGCCCGCTGGCGCAGGTACATTCCTTCTTCTGTCAGGGTAGTACTGCGGTTGCCCCGGATGAATAATTTTTTGCCCAGTTCTTTTTCCAGGTCGGCCATCTGGCGGCTTAAGGTGGGCTGGGTCACGTATAAACTGTTGGCGGCTTCGGTCATATTGCCTTCCCGGGCCACTGCCAGAAAATAGGTTAGGGTGCGAATCTCCATGGCGTCCTCCTTGCAATTCCATTTACAATATTTTACGCTTACAGGCAAAGGATTACAAGAAAAACAATGCAGAAAACGTATAGCAGCCGTTTCTCAATAGGTATTGTACAGAGGAAAATCATTCTGTTACAATGAAATTACACATAGGAGGTGGATCCTTATGACGACAATGTCCAGAAGGGACTTTTTAAAAGTGATGGGCGCTGGTGCGGCGGCGGTAGCTGCTGCCGGAGCAGGCGTTACCCTTGGGAACAAAGGGCAAAGTACAGCCAAAGCTGCGGAGAAGAATGCCAAGCCCGGTACAGGCGGTGATCATTACATTCCCCCAGCGGAGCGGGTAGGAGGCCAGTCCGTGGTCTTTTTTACCAAGGATTTATCTGCTGCGGGCTTGGAGAAGATCTTTGCCAAGGTCAAACAAAATCTAAGCGGGAAAGTTGCCATTAAGCTGCATACGGGGGAGCCCCATGGCCCCAATATTATTCCCCGCCCCTGGGTAAAAAATCTGATCGAAAAGGATCTGCCAGGAGCAACGATTGTAGAAACCAATACCTATTACGGTGGCGGCAGGGATACGACAGAAAAGCATAGGGAAACCTTGAAAACCAACGGGTGGACCTTTGCCCCGGTGGATATTATGGATGAAGATGGCTACACCATTCTTCCCGTCAAAGGAGGAAAATGGTTTACCGAAATGGCCGTGGGCAAGCATATGCTGCAATATGATTCCCTGCTGGCATTGACCCACTTCAAGGGCCATACCATGGGCGGCTTCGGCGGTAGCGACAAAAATCTGGGGATTGGCTGCGCCGACGGCAAGGAAGGCAAACGTATGATTCACGCCGGCAACACGGGAAAGCAGTGGGGCGTGAATGAAGAAGAATTTATGGAACGGATGACCGAATCCACCAAAGCCACCGTGGATCACTTTGCGCCCCATATTGTGTATATCAATGTGATGCGGAACATGAGTGTATCCTGTGACTGCGAAGGTACGGCGGCCCAGCCGGTAGTTACTCCTAATGTAGGGATCCTGGCTTCTACGGATATTCTGGCCATTGACCAGGCTTCCGTGGATCTCATTTATGCCATGCCGGAACATTTCCGTCATGACCTGGTAGAAAGAATGGAATCCAGACATGGCCTGCGGCAGCTTACGTATATGAAAGAGCTGGGCATGGGCAACGACCGGTATGTACTGCTGGATATTGACCAGGGAGATAAGGAAATATCCCTGCAGGATGCGGTGAAAGACGTAAAGCCGTTTAGAAAATAAGGAGAAAATCATGAAACTAAAAAAAGTAGCGGCACTGGCAACCATGGTGGTTGCATTATTTGCGGCAGCAGCCTGCGGCAATTCTGCCCCTGCTTCCGATAGCGGTAAAAGCACGGCGCCGGTGAGTGAAAAGGCACCGGCCAAGGCAAAGAAGGTACTGGTTGTCTATTATTCTGATACGGGACGGACGGAACAAGTGGCTAAGGCAGTTGCCTCTGTAACCAAAGGGGATCTCCTGAAACTTGTACCGGAGCAGCCTTACACAGCAGCTGACCTGGACTACAACAATAAAAGTAGCCGCGTAACAAAGGAACATGATACGGCTAAATTGCAGGACGAAGTGAAATTGACCAATGGCAAGCCGGCCAATTGGGCAGAATACGATACCGTGTTTGTGGGCTACCCCATTTGGTGGGGCATCGCAGCCTGGCCGGTGAACCAGTTCTTTACCGGTAATGACTTTACCGGTAAAACCGTGATTCCTTTCGCCACTGCTTACAGCTCCGGCTTGGGCAAGAGCGCTGACCTTGTTAAAGAAAAAGCCGGCGGCAAAGGCACCTGGGTACAGGGTAAATGCTTTACCGGTTCTATCGACGATAAAGCCGTAACCGACTGGGTAGGCAGCCTGGGCGTACAATAATCTTTATGACTCTCTTCCTCTAGCAGGGAGAGAGTATTTTTTGTGAAATTTTGTCATTATCGCCGCACGAAAAGGCTGATTTCCCAAATGGCCTTCCTAAATGCAGGGCTTTTCGCTATAATGGAAAAAAAGCCGGTACCGTAATCGGCGAAATAAAAGGAGAAAAAATAATGGCAGAATTTCACTACGGAATCGCAAAAGAGATGGGCGTCCTGTCTACCAGCAAGAGTGGCTGGACCAAAGAACTCAATCTGGTCAGCTACAACGGAAAACCTCCCAAATTTGATATCCGGGAATGGGCGCCAGGACGGGAAAAAATGGGACGGGGTGTCACGTTAAATGAGCAGGAAGCCAAAGACCTGTGCAAGCTTTTGTTCCACTACTTCAAAACCCAGGCGGAAAAATAAATTGGGTCATAAATTGTAAAAACGTGGCTATTATTTCCAAGGGGAACTTCTAACCATATCCAACTAACAAAAAGCAACGCCGTCATGTTGCAAAAGAAACATTGAAAGGTACTGGATGGCATGGTATAATGTGGGTATAATCGAGTGCATAAGTAAAAACTATTGCACGGGATTTGGCAGGTCAATCAGTGACAGAGCAGGAAACCCTTGATGTTCTGGCACTAGACCTATTGTCCAAACAAATTCAGAAGGGATGGTATGTTATGCGTGAAGTTGTAATTGCAAGTGCTGTGAGAACGCCCATTGGCAAGTTCGGCAACAGCCTGAAAGATGTTCCTGCTGTGGAACTTGGAGCTCTGGTTATCAAAGAAGCCTTAAAAAGAGCTAACGTGAAACCGGAACTGGTGGACGAAGTAATCATGGGCAATGTGCTGCAGGCAGGCTTGGGCCAAAACCCTGCAAGACAGGCAGAAGTAAAAGCCGGTGTGCCATTAGAAGTACCTGCATTTACCGTAAATAAAGTTTGTGGGTCCGGCCTAAAGTGCGTGGAACTGGCAGCCCAGTCCATTTTGTCCGGGGATAATGATATTGTGGTAGCTGGCGGCATGGAAAGCATGTCCAATGCTCCGTATACGATCCCTGGGAAAGTACGTTGGGGAATGAAAATGGTGATGCCCCATGCGGAAGGCAGCAACAAATTAACCGACGTAATGGTCAATGACGGGCTGTGGGATGCTTTCAATGACTACCACATGGGAATCACTTCTGAAAACGTGGCAGCAAAGTTCAATGTAACGCGCCAGGATCAGGATGAAGTGGCTGCACGCAGCCAGGCAAGAGCTATTGCTGCCATTAAAGCCGGTGCTTTCAAAGAAGAAATTGTTCCTGTAACCGTCAAGACCCGTAAAGGGGAAGTGGTGTTTGACACGGATGAAGGCCCAAGAGAAAGCAGCCTGGAGAGCCTTGCCAAACTGAAACCCGTTTTCAAAAAAGACGGGACCGTTACTGCCGGGAATTCCTCCGGACTAAACGATGGTGCTGCTGCGTTAGTTGTAATGAGCGCTGACAAAGCAAAAGAACTGGGAATTACCCCGCTGGCAAAAATCGTTTCTTACGCTTCTGCCGGTGTGGATCCTGCCATCATGGGTATTGGACCCATTCCTGCCAGCCGTAAAGCTTTGGCCAAAGCAGGACTGGAAGTAAAAGATCTGGATCTGGTAGAAGCTAACGAAGCGTTTGCAGCACAGACTGTGGAAGTTGGCCGGGAACTGAAACTGGATTGGGATAAAACCAATGTAAACGGCGGCGCCATTGCTCTGGGTCACCCCATTGGCGCATCCGGCGCACGGATTCTGGTTACTTTGCTGTATGCCCTGAAACACCGTGGCGGCAAGTATGGTCTGGCTACGCTGTGTATCGGTGGCGGCATGGGAACAGCTACTGTGGTAGAAATGCTTTAATGCAGGTTGGTCAGGGGGCACTGCTACCGATGTAGGGCTCTCTCTAAAATATTCATTCATAATATTGAAGAAAGAGGTATTGAGTTATGAATTTTGATCTGACGGAAGACCAAGAAGCGATTAGGGAATCTGCGAAAGACTTTGCGGAAAGATATCTGGCACCTACTGTGGAAGAAAGAGATAAAAACCACATTTGGGACCGCAAACTCATCGACGAAATGGATGCCAATGGCTTCGCCGGCATCTGCTTCCCCGAAGAATACGGCGGCGCCGGCATGGATTATCTCAGCTATATCCTGGCAGTGGAAGAACTCTCCAAAGTAGATGATGGTACGGGTATTACCCTGTCCGCTACTGTTTCTCTGTGCGCTTATCCTATTTATCTGTTCGGCACGGAAGAACAAAAACAAAAATATTTGACTCCGATTTGCGAAGGAACTCATGTAGGGGCTTTCGGTCTGACCGAACCGTCTGCTGGTACGGATGCTTCTGCACAACAGACCACGGCAGTGCTGCAAGGGGATAAATACATCCTGAACGGCTCTAAGATCTTTATCACCAACGGCAGCCAGGCGGATACTTATGTGGTATTTGCTATGACGGATAAGAGCTTGGGCAACCATGGTATTTCTGCTTTCATTGTGGAAAAAGGCATGCCTGGCTTCAGCTTTGGTAAGATTGAAGACAAGATGGGCGGCCATACTTCCCTGACTGCCGAATTGGTTTTCCAGGATTGCGAAGTGCCTAAAGAAAACCTGCTGGGTAAAGAAGGCGAAGGCTTTAAGATTGCCATGATGACCTTGGATGGCGGTCGTATCGGTGTTGCTGCCCAGGCTTTGGGTATTGCAGAAGGCGCTCTGGATGCTGCCGTGAAATACTCCAAGGAAAGAGAGCAGTTCGGTCGTCCTATTTCTAAATTCCAGGCCATTGACTTTATGCTGGCTGATATGAAAATGAAAGTGGATGCTGCCCGTCTGCTGGTGTACAATGCAGCTACGCTGAAACAAGCTGGCAAACCCTACTCTGCAGAAGCCGCTACGGCAAAATGCGTTGCTTCCGATGTGGCCATGAGCGTTACCACGGATGCGTTGCAGATCTTCGGTGGTTATGGATACACCGTAGATTATCCGGCAGAACGGTTTATGCGTAATGCGAAAATCACGCAAATCTACGAAGGAACCAACCAAGTTATGCGTCTGGTTGTTTCCAGAGCCCTTCTGGCTGACAAGAAAAAATAATGCATTCCGCAAGAAAAGGAAAAGGGCTGGGTGATACCAGCCCTTCCTTTTCGCCGAAAGTGCATAGCCGCTTAAAAAATTTAAGGAAAAGGAGAACTGTGAAATGGAACTGAAGAAAGCTTTGGTTATTGGTGCCGGCCAAATGGGAAGTGGTATTGCCCAAGTTATGGCGGCCCATGGCGTTGACGTGACGCTGCGGGATATTAAGCAAGAATTTGTGGATCGGGGTCTTGGTAATATTGAAAAGAACCTGGCTCATTCTGTAGCAAAAGGCCGGATTACGGAAGAAGATAAGAAAGCTACCCTGTCCCGGATTCATGGCGTTGTAGACCTGACTAAAGAGGCCTGCAATGTGCATTTTGCGATTGAAGTAGGACCGGAAAGACTGGATATCAAAAAAGATATTCTGCAAACTTTGGATGAACTGATGCCGGCAGATTCCATTATCGCCAGCAATACGTCTTCTATGTCCATCACTGCCCTGGGTGCACTGACCAAACGGCCGGATAAATTTATCGGCATGCACTTTTTCAACCCGCCGGTTGTGATGAAACTGGTAGAATTGATTCGGGGGCTGGGGACTTCCCAGGAAACTTTTGATAAAGTCAAAGAATTGGCTGTGGAACTGGATAAGAGCCCTGTAGAAGTGCATGATGCTCCAGGATTCGTAGGGAATCGCGTCATGATCCCGATGATTAACGAAGCTATTTTTGCCCTAGGTGAAGGTGTTGCCAGCAAAGAAGATATTGATACCGTGGCCAAACTTGGATTCAATCACCCCATGGGTCCTCTGGCTCTGGGCGACCTGATTGGACTGGATACGGTACTGGCCATTATGGAAGTGCTGTATAAAGGCTATGGCGATCCTAAGTATCGTCCGGCTCCTCTTTTGAGAAAAATGGTGGAAGCAGGCTATCTGGGACGCAAAACCGGTAAAGGTTTCTACGACTACAACAAATAATATTCCAGCCCCGTATTCCGTACTGGATGCGGGGCTTTTCCATGCGCAAAAAACACTTTATCCTGGAAAATCAAAATTGCTCCCTTGCGTAGATTGCATTCAGAACTTGATGAAATTTCTTTTTCTGGTATAATGGTATCTGTTAATACTTTTATTTCAGGGAGCCGTGATCAGAATGTCGACCTATGAATATAAGAATTTGTTAGTGACTATTGCTGAAGATGGGGTTACCACTGTTACGATCAATCGTCCTAAGTTCTTGAATGCCTTGGATTCATTGACGCTGGAAGAAATGAAAAACTGCTTTGAACAACTGGCAGTAGATCCAGTTGTTAAGGCCGTCATTATTCGTGGGGCTGGTGAAAAAGCGTTTGTGGCAGGTGCCGATTTAAAAGCGATGAGTACCATGACAGCCATTGAAGGACGGGACTTTTCCAATTTGGGACATGAAGTATTTGATGCTATTGAAAAACTGCCGGTGGTAGCAATTGCCGCAGTTAATGGATATGCTTTAGGCGGCGGCTGCGAACTGGCATTGGCCTGCGATTTCCGGTATGCTTCTACCACGGCTAAGTTTGGCCAGCCAGAAGTAAATTATGGGATTATCCCCGGTTTTGGCGGATCCCAGCGCTTGGCTCGTCTTATCGGGCAAGGCCGTGCCAAAGAGATGATTTACTCCGGTGCCATGATTGATGCCCAGGAAGCCTATCGGGTAGGGTTGGTCAACCGGGTGATGATGCCGGAAGAACTGTACGAAAAATGCGAAGAAGTGTGCCGGAAAATCATGAAGAAAGCGCCCCTTGCCATTGCCAGTGCGAAGGATGCCATCAATAAGGGCCTTTCTATGGATCTGGATTCCGGGCTTTCTTACGAAGCCCAGGTGTTTGGCAACTGCTTTGCTACGCTGGACCAGGAAGAAGGCATGAAAGCTTTCTTGGAAAAGCGGAAACCGGTTTTCATGGGAAAATAAGAACGCATTACAGGCGGGAGAGTATCTTTCAGGGTATTCTCCCACTTTTTGTATCTTTTTTTCAATAAAATTCAAGGTTTGTTAAGAGCAATCCCTTTTTTTTACTAGCTGAATATTGTACAATAAACAAATAGAATGTTTACGCAAAGGAGGTGAAACGTATGCTGGAAAAAGTTATGCGGTATGTTATTATCTTGATTTTTGCGGTTACTGGTATTTTTTTAATGGAACTGGCAACTCCTTTGCTGTCTGAATATATCGGCTGGGAGTATCTGAAAGTCACTTTTCTTGGCATCAGTCTCTTGAATTTGTTGATGGCCGTGGTGGGAATCCTTGTTTTTGGCTATGTGGGGCGCGTGGCCGCCGGCCCGATTATGCGCTATACCATGCGGATTACTGAGTCCATGGCAGCCTATCTGGCCAATCTTCCTACAGGAGATATTTTTGTACTCTCCATCGGGGTTATTATTGGCCTTGTGGTAGCGACACTTTTGGGGACAGCCTTCTCCCGGCTGCCTATCTTAGGCCCTTATATTTCTTTAATCTTCAGCATTCTGGGCGCTTTGATTGGGGCACGGGTGGCACTCAATAAACGGAAGGATATTCTTACATTTTTCAATCGGGTATGGGTTACCCGGGGCAAAGACAGCGTGAAAAAAAGTGTTGCCCGTCGTGATTTCCGCACTTATAAACTCTTGGATACCAGTGTTTTGATTGATGGCCGCATTTTAGAGGTAATACGGCTGGGCTTTTTAGAAGGCACGATTGTGATTCCACAATTTGTTTTAGAGGAACTGCAAAAAATTGCAGACTCCGGGGACAGCCTGAAGCGCAACCGGGGACGGAGAGGACTGGACATTGTCCGGGAAATCCAGGCTGAGAAAAAAGCAAAGGTAGAAATCTCTGACCGTGATTATGATGATATTACAGAAGTTGATGCAAAGCTGGTGCGCCTGGCCAAAGAAAATGATGGGATCGTGGCTACTAACGATTTTAACTTGAGCAAAGTGGCAGAAATCCAAGGAGTCCAGGTCCTGAATATTAACGACTTGGCCAATGCGCTGAAGCAATCGGTACTGCCGGGAGAGGAACTGCACATTTTCCTTGCTAAAGAAGGCAAGGAACCAGGGCAGGCTATCGGCTATCTGGATGATGGTACCATGGTAGTGGTGGAGAGCGGCAAACGCAGCGTTAACTTTACGGTGGATGTTGTTGTGACCAGTGTACTGCAGACATCTGCAGGCAGGATGATTTTTGCAAAAATAAAATAAGGAAGTTTACCAATGGAGCGATTGGATGGGATTGTAGCAGCCGCCGGAATGGGAAAGCGGCTGGGACTCGGATACAATAAAAATTATGCAAAGCTGGATGGCCTGCCAATCTTAATCCACACGATAAAAAATATGGCACAAGTCCCTGGAATCGGCCAGGTGATCATTGCCGTTGGACAAGGCGAAGAAAAAGAAGCACAGAAATTGCTTAAGGCCTATCAGGCACAGCATTACCCCAGGCTATCGTGGAAAGTTGTGACAGGCGGAAAAGAGCGGCAAGAATCGGTTGCGTTAGCAGCGGCAGCGTTGCCTAAGGACAGCTGTTGGACCGCTGTGCAAGATGGCGCGCGTCCCTTTGCTACACCGGAACTTTTTACTGCCGTGTGGGCGACTGCGCAAGAAACAGGTGCTGCGATTGCGGCAGTTCCCTGTAAAGACACCATTAAAGTGGGAAACGAGGATAAACTTGTCCAAAAAACGTTAGAACGGACTTGTCTGTGGGCCGTACAAACCCCTCAGATTTTTGCAACGGAAAAACTGCGGCAAGGGTGTGCCTATGCAGTAGAGCATCAATTGACGGTTACCGACGATGCCAGTATTGCAGAGGCCATGGGACAGCGTGTGCGGATTGTCATGGGCAGTTACGGAAATCGAAAAATAACAACACCGGAAGATTTAGCATGGGCCAGGCAGGTCTTAAAAGAAGAGGAGTACAGCAAGATGGAATTCCGTGTTGGCGGCGGGTACGACGTACATAAATTGGTAGAGGGGCGTCCGCTGATTTTGTGTGGAGTAACAATTCCCTATGAATTAGGGCTTTTGGGCCATTCCGATGCCGACGTAGCTCTTCATGCTCTGATGGATGCGCTCTTGGGAGCTGCTGGCATGGGGGATATCGGCAAATGGTTCCCGGACGGGGATGCACGGTTTTTGAATGCGGACAGCAGGAGTCTTTTGCGACAGGTATTGAAAAAACTTCATGATAAAGGATGGCAGGTAAATAATGTGGATGTGACCATTATTGCCCAGCGTCCCAAACTGGCACCCTATGAAAGAGATATGGCGGCTATACTGGAAAAGGATCTGGGCATTGCTCCAGATGCCATTAATGTTAAAGCGACAACTACGGAACACTTGGGCTTTACCGGGCGAGGAGAAGGAATTGCAGCCGAGGCCGTAGCCAGTCTAATCCGCTGAATAAAAGGCACTTGTGATACTGGGAAGGAAGAGATAATTATGGAAAAAAATGAAAAGCTGAAAGTTCGTTTTGCCCCCAGTCCTACGGGGCCGTTTCATATTGGTGGCGCACGGAGCGCCCTGTTTAACTGGCTTTTGGCCCGTAGATACGGTGGAACCTTTCTGCTGCGTATAGAAGATACGGATCAGGATCGGAGCAAACCGGAATGGGAAGAAAATATTAAGGCCGCCTTGCACTGGCTGGGAATTGAGTGGGACGAAGGTGTGGACGTAGGTGGACCTAATGGTCCTTATCGCCAGATGGAGCGGCTGGCGCTGTATAAACAATATACGGATAAGCTCTTAGCCGAAGGAAAGGCTTATTATTGTTACTGTACGCCGGAAGAACTGGAAGCAGAACGAAAAGAAGCGGAAGCAAAAGGGGAGATGCCCCGGTACAGTGGCAAATGCAGAAATCTGACGCCGGAACAAATCGCTGCTTATGAAGCACAAGGGCGTAAACCTACGGTGCGTTTCCGCGTCCCTGCAGGGCAAGACATCGTTGTCCATGACAAAGTACGGGGAGACGTGCATTTTGAAAGCGACGGCATCGGGGATTTTGTCATTGTAAAGAGTGACGGGATTCCTACCTACAACTATGCCGTCGTTATTGACGATGCGTTAATGGGTGTCAATTGCGTTATCCGGGCGGAAGAGCATTTGTCCAATACCCCGCGGCAGATTTTGATTTACGAAGCGTTGGGATTTTCCGTTCCGGATTTTGGACATGTTTCCCTTATTTTGGGACCCGATCACAAAAAGATGTCAAAACGCCATGGGGCAACCAGTGTGGATCAATATCGGCAAATGGGCTACCTGCCGGATGCTATTGTAAACTTTTTGGCGCTGCTCGGATGGGCACCGAATTCTGAACAGGAAATTTTTACCCGGAAAGAACTTTGCGAACAATTTGACCTGGAGCATGTGGCGAAAAATCCGGCTGTCTTTGACATCAAAAAACTAAATTGGTTAAATGCCCATTACCTGCGGCAGTTAACGGACGATGCCTATGTTCAGTTTGCCATCCCATTTATGGTAGAAGCTGGTTATATGACAGGAGAAGAAACCGGTGCAAAAAAGGAATGGCTGCACAAAGTGATTCTGACTGCCAAAGAGCAGGCCGAATATGGGAAAGAAATACCGGAAAAAGTCAGCATGTATTTCAGTGATACCTTTGACTTTGAAACCAATGAAGATGGGTCGCCTAAAGCTATTTTGGCGCTGCAAGAAGAAACTGTCCCGACTGTGATTAAGCTTTTCCTTGAAAAACTAGCGGAAGCGGAAACCTTGGACCATGACAGTACCAAAGCTCTCTTTAAGCAAGTACAAAAAACTACGAAGCTTGGAGGCAAACATGTGTATATGCCCATCCGTGTAGCTTTGACCGGCAATCAGCACGGACCGGAACTGGCGGAAATGATACCGTTGCTGGGCAAAGAACGCACGGCAGCCCGGATCCGGGAAAGCTTGCAAAAAGCCGGTATTACACTCTGAAAAAAGGAGGATTTTCATGAGCACTTTACGTGTTTATAACGATATGACGCGGCAGAAGAAAGAATTTGTCCCTTTGCATCCAGGAAAAGTGGGGATTTATGTCTGCGGGGTTACTCCCTATGACAATACCCATGTGGGCAATGCGCGGCCCTTTGTGGTATGGGATGTTATACGCCGCTTTTTAGAGCACGAAGGCTATGATGTAACCCACGTGCAGAATTTTACGGATGTGGATGATAAAATTATCAAGCGGGCCAATGAACGGGGCGTAACCTGGGATAAAATCGCTAACCAATTCATTGCGGCGTATTTTGATGTAATGGATCGCCTCCACGTACGGCGGGCCCATATTTATCCACGTGTATCCGACCATATTCCTGATATTATCGCTACGGTACAGAAATTGATTGACAATGGCTATGGCTATGTGGTGGACGGAGATGTGTACTACCGGGTAGAAAAATTTGCCCATTACGGGGAATTGTCCGGACGCAAACTGGATGATATGATGGCCGGTGCCCGGGTGGAAGTGGATGAACGGAAAGAAAATCCTATGGATTTTGCTTTGTGGAAGTCTGCTAAACCAGGGGAACCGTCTTGGGACAGCCCTTGGGGAAAAGGACGGCCAGGCTGGCATATAGAGTGCTCCACGATGAGCCTGAAATATTTGGGCAATACCCTGGATTTTCATGGCGGTGGCAGCGACTTAATCTTCCCCCATCATGAAAATGAAATCGCGCAGAGTGAGGGCGCTACAGGTGTCCATCCTTTTGTGCGGTACTGGGTGCATAATGGCTTCATCACCATCAATGAGGAAAAAATGAGCAAGTCCTTGGGCAATTTCTTGACCTGTAAGGATCTGCTGGAAAAATACGATCCCGAACAGCTGCGGTATTTTATTTTAAATACCCATTATCGTAGCCCATTAGATTTTAGTGAAGAACGGCTCCAGGAAGCAGAACGCAGTCTGGAACGGCTGCGCAATGCCCAGACGGCACTGCGCGAACTCCAAAAGGTTATCACCGTGGGACCGGACGCGGTAAGCCTTGCAGCCCGGGATAAGGTCACGGAAATCCGCGAAGGATTTTTAGAAGCCATGCGGGATGACTTTAATACGGCGCTTGCTATCAGCTATATTTTTGCCCTGACCAAAGAGATCAATGTACTGCATCAAGAGGTAATCAGCGGCAATCGGAAACCGGATGGCAAACTGGTGGATCAGCTGACCAAGACCTGGAAAGAAATGACGGGTATCATTGGGATTTTGGAAGAAACCCCTCAAAAGTCCCAAAGCGAGACGAGCGATACAGGGGAAGAGGCAGCCATTGAGGCCAAAATCGCCCAGCGGCAGGCGGCCCGGAAATCCAAGGATTTTGCCAAAGCCGATGCAATCCGCGATGAATTGGCCGGGCAGGGAATTATCCTGGAAGATACGCCCCAGGGCGTGCGGTGGAAAAGAAAGTGAGATTTGATACTTATCAAAAGATGCTGCAGCATGCACTGGAAAATTGCAGCGAGGATTCTACTTTGCAGGATCCTCGTCTCATTCATCCAGTAGAGCTGGCATATATTGGGGATGCTGTATTTTCTTTGTATGTGCGCAACCGGCTTTTGCCGGTGAGCCATCATGTACAGGTGCTCCATAATCTGGCAGCAAGAATGGTCTCTGCCGTGATGCAGGCTAAAGCTATGGATGCCTTGGAACCCGATTTATCAGAGGAAGAACAGCAGATTGCCCGGCGGGGACGCAACACCAAAAGTACGGTGCCTAAAAGTGCCACCGTGCGGGAATATCGGCAAGGTACGGCTTTTGAAGCCTTGTTGGGCTATTTGTATTTAACGAAGCAGGAAGAGCGGCTGGCAGAGATCATGGACCGCTCTTTTGTGCTGATTGCAGATAAGATGCTTGTGGAAAGGGGAGCTAACACAAAATGATGTCGGTAAAACTTCTGCGGTATACACCGGATCCAGACCGGACCGTGGCTATGAGCGCCCGGCTGTGCTATTCACCTATCGGTGCAGCAGAATTGGAAGAACAACTTTCAGACCAGGATGTGGCCCGGTTGGTGCGGCAGCTGGGAAAAATGGGGCATACCTCTACGTTTGAACATATTAGTTTCACTTTTGCGATTGAAGGCGTAAGCCGCGTATTGACACATCAATTGGTGCGCCACCGGATCGCTTCGTATTCCCAGCAGTCGCAGCGGTATGTAAAAGAACATGATTTTGAAACCATTATGCCGCCCAGCCTGGCCAAGGATCCTAAAAAGAAGCAGCAGTTTGAAGAGCTGTGCGGCAAGATCCAAGACCTTTATAATGAATGGACCGCAGACGGTATTCCTGCAGAGGATGCCCGTTATATTTTACCTAATGCGGCGGAAACTAAGATCGTAGTAACTATGAACGCGCGGAGTCTCCTTCACTTTTTCCAACTGCGCTGCTGCACGCGGGCACAGTGGGAGATCAGGGCGCTGGCGTGGGAAATGCTGCGGCAGGTCCGGGAAGTGGCCCCGGTCATCTTCGAAAAGGCAGGCCCTACTTGTGACAGTGACCGGGTTTGCCACGAAGGGAAAATGAGCTGTGGACGGCTTCAGCAATTATTGGCAGAAGACGCAAAAAAAAAGGCTGAGGCCCAATAATGGGCTACGCACCGATTGAAACCATACAGGAAGAAACCCGGCAATGGGAGTTTATTCATGATTTGCCGGAAAGTATGGGCGGGTTTAAGAAAAAAATTGTGGATAAACTGGATGGGCAGATTTTGACCATCTGTTCTTATGAGGATCCGGCTATCAGGGCACGTCTGGATATGATTTACACCAGCGAGACCTTTGACTATATCCTGGTGCATACGATGGGGCTGAACTCCTATCGTGACGTGCGGTTTATCTACAAGGAAAAAGATGTTTTTGCCCAAAAGGTGAAAGAATATCTTCCAAGAATTTTAAAAAGCATGGAAAATCCTGTTGGCATTAACCTGGGGGAAATGGTGGACTCCCATCACATTTTGACCTGGGAATACGGGAATCATTTACCAGAAAAAATTGGTCCCTTTACGCTGTATATCAAGCCAGAACGTTCCATTGAGCATATTAATGGCTCTATTATCCTGATTGACTATACGGATTTTGTACGAAAAGATCAGCTGGTAATTATGTATAACCGGCTACGCAATCAGTTCTTTGGAGAAGTCAAAATTAATCAGGTGTTTCATGCCTCCACGGACTTTGACAGTCTTTCCTTGAAGGAACTAGAACAAAAATTGAAAAAGAATCTGGAACCAACCCTGCAGCAGATCAGTGCAGCCGATCATACGATTTAGAAAGGAGGAGCCATGACCCGGAAAATCATTGTGAATGCTGATGATTTTGGCAGACATGTGCTGATTAATCAAGCTGTGGCGGAAGGCGTGCAAAAAGGGATCCTCCGTTCCGCTACCGTTATGGTAGGTGGGGCTGCTTTTTTGGATGCCGTGGAATTGGCCAAACGGGAACCTCTTTTAGGTGTAGGGATTCATTTAACATTGGTCGACGGGAGACCTGTGCTGCCTAAAAAAATAATTCCCAGCCTGATTGATCCGCAGACAGGAATGTTTTATCCAAATCATGCCGCTTTTGTAAAACATTTCCTGAAAGGGGGCGTTCGACTTGCGGAAGTAAAACAGGAACTTACGGCCCAGATCGAGACCTTTCTGCGTACTGGGCTTTTGCCCACCCATGTAGACAGCCATCAGCATATGCACGTGCTGCCGGGTATCATTGACACCGTGATCGCTTTGTGCAGGCAGTATAAAATCCCTGCCCTGCGAATACCGGCTATTCCTGTAGATTTGTGGGCTACGAGAAGAAATAATATAGGAGAACAGGTGGGACGAACCGGTCTGCATGTTTTGGCGCAGCTGGCACGAAGAAAAGCGCACGCCGCTGGTCTATTGACGACGGATTATTTTGGCGGCATTGTAGCAGGGGAAGCTGTGGATAAAAAGACGCTGCGCCTTCTTCTGCTAACACTCAAAGAAGGCGTCACGGAAATTATGCTGCATCCCGGCACGGACAATAAAGTCCTTATTCCTGCCACAGCATGGCAGCATAACTTTGAAGCAGAACTGGAAGGCATTGTAGATCCCGGCAATCTGCAAATTGCGAAAGAACGAGCTATCCAGCCTGTCAATTTCGCACAATTGTGCTAAAGGAGAAGCATGATGATTTATACGCTGACCTGTAACCCATCCCTGGACTATGTGGTGACGCTGGACAAGTTTCAGCCAGGTGCCATTAACCGTAGTGAAAAAGAAGTGATTTATCCCGGCGGCAAAGGGATTAACGTAGGCCTTGTTTTAAATCGCCTGGGTGTAGAAACAGAGATTTTGGCCTTTGCTGCTGGGAATACGGGGAAACTGCTGGCACTGCTACTGGAGAATGAACATTGTCCGTATACCTTGTTGCCTGCGCAAGAAGGATTTACCCGGATTAATATAAAAATCCGGAGCGGGAAAGAGACTGCTATTAATGGGCAGGGGCCTGTAATCACTGCCGCGGCACTGGATAAACTGAATCAGTTTACCCAAAAGATGCACGAAGGGGACATGCTGGTGATTTCCGGGACGACACCCCGAGGCTGCAGCGTTGATTTATATGGCAGTCTGGTGCAGTGCTTGGAAAGCCGCGGAATATCCTGCGTAGTGGATGCTACGGGAAGCCTGCTGCTTCACGCACTGCCTTTCCATCCTTTTTTGATCAAACCCAACCTGGAAGAAATGGAAGAAGTGTTGGGGCATACTTTCATTGGCAGGGAAAGTATCTTTGAAGGAGCAAAACAATTGCAGGAAAAAGGCGCCCGCAATGTTTTGGTCAGCCTGGGAAAAAATGGAGCCTTGCTGCTGGATGAACGGGGCGGACGCCATGCACACCTGGCACCCGAAGGAAAAATGGTGAATTCTGTAGGTGCTGGGGATAGCATGGTAGCAGGATTCTTGGCGGGTTATCTGCCTCACCACGATTATGATGAAGCGCTCCATTTGGGAATCTGTGCTGGCAGCGCAACGGCTTTTACCATGCATCTGGCAGAAAAAGATGCAATTTTGAAACTGGCAAAGGGGTAAATCATGCACATTACAGATCTTTTGAAACGAGAGAGTGTCGCTCTGAATGGATCTGCCAGCTCCAAAAAAGAAGTGCTGGAAAAACTGGTGGCTTTGATGGAAAAGCAGGGGAATCTGGCAGATCCAGCAGCATACCAACAAAAAGTATTTGCACGGGAAGAAGAAGGAAGTACCGGGGTAGGGGAAGGCGTTGCTATTCCCCATGCGAAAACAGCTGCGGTGACCAGGCCAGGCTTGGCTTTTATGCGCTGCCCGGAGGGCGTGGAGTTTGATAGCTTGGATGGACTTCCTGCCAAATTGTTCTTTCTGATTGCAGCTCCTGACACTAAGGATAATATTCACCTGGATGTGCTTAGCCGTTTGTCCACACTGCTCATGGAGCCGGATTTTGTGGAGGGATTACTTGCTGTAAAGGATGTGGATGCCCTCTTTGCCCTTATTTCGCAGAAAGAGCAGGAAAAATATCCGGAAGAGGCTACTCAGGAAGGTATCCAGCAGACCTCGCCAGAGCACTATGAGGTGCTTGCGGTGACAGCGTGCCCTACGGGGATTGCCCATACCTACATGGCAGCAGAAAGCCTGTTGCAGCATGCGCAAAAAAGAGGCATCTCCATTAAAGTGGAAACCAATGGGCAGAGCGGTGTGAAAAACGCCCTGACACCGGAGGAAATTGCCAGTGCCAAGGGAATTATTGTAGCCGCAGATAAATACGTTCCCATGAACCGTTTTAAAGGCCATCCTGTCGTTATTCGAAAAGTCGCTGATGGCATTAATAAAGCAGATGAATTGCTGGACGAAGCCCTTTCAGGAAATGCTCCCCTGTATGCCGGGGAAGAAACAATCCCCTCAGAAACGGAGAGCAAAGAAGAAAGCAGTGCCCGGAAAATTTATAAACACCTGATGAATGGGGTTTCCCATATGCTTCCCTTTGTGATTGGCGGCGGAATATTGATTGCCCTTGCTTTTTTGAGCGATATGGGCGCAGCCGGCACCGCACAATTTGGGAGCAGTACCCCAACGGCTGCTTTTTTGAAAAATGTGGGCGGTGTGGCCTTTAGCTTTATGATGCCGATTCTGGCCGGTTTTATTGCCATGAGTATTGCAGATCGTCCTGGCCTTTTGGTCGGCTTTGTGGCAGGTGCTATGGCTTCAGCCGGGGGCAGTGGATTCTTTGGGGCTTTGGCAGGGGGCTTTGCCGCAGGGTATGTGATTCTCTTTTTGAAAAAAGCACTAGGGTTCTTGCCGGAATCCCTGGAAAATTTAAAGCCGATTTTACTGTATCCTGTGCTTGGTCTTGCCGTTATGGGGATTTTAATGCTGGTAATCATTAATCCCATGATGGGAGCTGTCAATCAGTGGGTCAACAGCAGCTTGAACGCTATGAGCGGCAGCAGCAGAGTCGTTATGGGCCTTGTACTGGGCAGTATGATGTCCATTGACTTCGGTGGTCCTCTCAACAAAGCGGCCTATGTTTTTGGAACAGCTTCTCTTGCCGGCGCAGATGGAACGGCTGTATCCTCTCCCTTTATGGCGGCTGTGATGGTGGGGGGGCATGGTGCCGCCGCTTGCCATTGCGCTCAGTTGTTTGCTGTTCCCTAAAAAATTTACAACTACGCAACGCAGTTCTGCTCTCACCAACTTTATCATGGGACTCTCCTTTATTACAGAAGGAGCGATTCCCTTTGCAGCGGAGGATCCTTCCCACGTGATTCCCTCCTGTGCGATTGGGGCTGCCGTGGCAGGTGGGCTTTCCATGGCCTTTCAATGCAGCATTCCAGCACCTCACGGCGGCATTTTCGTCTTTGGGGTTGCTCAGCACGCCTCCCTTTACCTGGTAGCGCTTCTTGTGGGAAGCTGCGTAGGTGCGGTGTTGTTAGGCTTTTCTAAAAAGGCAGTCACAGAATAGAATTTAATAGATGGTCTTACTATGGAAACAGCCCTGAGAACCAATATTTCTCAGGGCTGTCTTCTTACGGATTATTTTTCACTAACTAAATTTCCGTACCCGCAATGTAATACCGCAGCGTTCGGCTACTTTCCGGCTTTGGGCGATCTGTTCCGGGGGCAGTACATCCACGACGGTCATCCGGGTGTCAGGAATCGCCTTTTTACACTCTTTAGCAAAGTCCAACATTGCTTTATAGGCACCTTTTTTCTGAGGCTGAGTGACTTTGTTGTAGTCTGCTTCGTCCGGAGCGTTCAGACTGATGGATACGGCATCTACCACTTTGGCAAGTTCTGGAACGATATCCCGGCCGTTTTCCAGATTTCCCAGACCATTGGTGTTTACACGGATTTTTAGGCCTGTTTTTTCTTTTACGTAGCGGGCTGTTTTTTCCATAAGATCTAATGCACAAGTGGGTTCCCCATATCCGCAGAAAACCAGTTCCTGGTAACCGGTAAAATCAAAGGCATCTACAGCCTGTTTTACTTCTTCCCAAGTGGGATTGACTTTATGCCAAAGTGTAGGGGCATCTCCCAGTCCTTCATGCTGAAAGCGGACACAGAATGTGCAGCGGCAATTGCATAGGTTGGTGATGTTTGCGTACACACCATCTTTATAAGTATAGAGAATTTGTGCCATGATGATTGAGTCCTCCAGAAATACATAGTCTTTCTTTGAAATTCTGCTTGTCCAAAAGCCCCGCTAGAAGAAAATACAAAAGCAAGCTGCCCAGGGACTGGATGGAGTTACCGAGCAAAGAAGAAATGACCGCAGTTTGGGTGCCAAATAGCAGCTGCTCCGCCAGAAAATACCCTAAAAGGTCAATCAGCCAGCTAATAAAAGGAGCCAGTTTGTTGCGCCTAGTTAACAGCATAGGCGCCTTGGCCGTAAAAGGCAGTGTCATCAATGCTTTGATAAGGAACGTTGCAGGTGCCCACATAGGAGCCGTAAGGATATCCGCCAGGCTGCCGCCGATGGCTGCGGCAAAGAGCGCATACGGCTGCGGAAGCAGGGAAGCTGCAATATAAATCAATCCATCTCCGAAATGTATATAGCCCCCATTTAATCCCACGGGGATGTGGCAGATATAGGCCGTAAATAACGTGATCAGTGCGGCAAAAAGTCCTGTCATCACGAGTAATTTTAATTTTCCTTCCCTGTTTTCCATAGGGAGTCCTCCCTTGTTACAAACTCTAAAACTCTATAATGTAGTTACCAACATTTTGTTTCATTTGACTATGCACAGTTATACCACAGAACCTATGCCTTGAAAAGGAACAGTTTAGAAAATTTTGGGGAGAAACCGTGCCCACAAAAAAGATTTAGAGTTTTAACTTGACAGATGAGGGGGATTTATCGTATACTAATCAAGCCGGTATCGAAAGATATAACGGTGATGGCCCAGTAGTTCAGTTGGTTTAGAATGCCGCCCTGTCACGGCGGAGATCGTCGGTTCAAGTCCGTCCTGGGTCGCCAATGCGGAAGTAGCTCAGTGGTAGAGCATCACCTTGCCAAGGTGGGGGTCGCGAGTTCGAATCTCGTTTTCCGCTCCATATTTTTTTAGGAGTATAGTTCAATGGTAGAGCAACGGTCTCCAAAACCGTCGATCTGGGTTCGAATCCTAGTACTCCTGCCAACGAATCTTATGAAACTTGACGGTATAAGAAAATAGCAGAAACGGCTTAACGTCGTGGCTTCTGGTGTTTTTGCTGTTGTCAAGTTTCTTTTTTTATTGTATGGTATTGGGTGGAAAAAGTAAGCAAAAAGATAAGGGGACTTTTTTGGAAACTTTTGCTTCATAGGCAACAGGATAGAAAAGGACAGGAAAATGGAAAAATTAGGCTTTATTGGTATGGGAAATATGGCGCAGGCGCTTTGTACGGGATTTATTCAATCTGGCAAGATTGCTGGGAATCATGTCTATGCCTATGCGCCCAATCAGGACAAGCTCAAAAAGAACGCAGAAAAAATTGGCTTTATGCCGGTCTCTTCTGTGACTGAGCTGGTAAATACGGTGGATACCGTCATCATGGCTTGCAAGCCGTATCAGATTGAAGATGTACTGGGAGAAATCAAACCGTTGTTAGCGGGCAAAGCCCTGCTGTCCATTGCAGCTGGCTGGCCGTTTGCCCGTTACCGGATGGCACTGGATACTTGTGCGGAGAACGTACGAATTCAGTTTGTGATGCCCAATACGCCGGCCATGGTAGGCGAGGGCGTTCTGTTATTTGAGAAAGAAAATTCCCTGCAGCCACAGGAACGTGCACAGCTCATGGAACTTTTTGCGTCAACAGGGCTAGTGCAGGAAATTCCTTCTGCGCTTATGGGGATTGCCGGTACGCTCACAGGATGCGGCCCTGCTTTTGTGGATCTTATGATTGAAGCTTATGGGGACGCAGGGGTAAAATACGGACTAAAACGGGACGAAGCCTATGCCCTGATTTCCCAGATGATTCTGGGGAGTGCAAAATTGCAGCTAAAAACGAGTATCCATCCCGGCGTGCTGAAAGATGCAGTCTGCTCTCCTGGCGGGACGACCATCCGCGGCGTCACTGCCCTGGAAGAAAATGGATTCCGCAATGCTTGCATTAAATCAGTAGAGGCAGTGATGGAAGAAGTATAGCGAAGTAAATAGTAAAAACTGTAAAAAAATCTCCTTCTACTCATGTCGTTATGCTTCATGAGCGGAAGGAGATTTTTACGTGATTGTGAAATAGGCAATTTCCGGTGGACAACCCAAACGGAAGGGAAACCAGCTGCCGTTACCGCAATGAACGTAGCCGTAGGAAGCACCGTGACGGAAAAGTCCCCGGGTATATTTAAATACGGGGATGAGGGGTTGTCCTAAAAAACCAAGTTGGCTGCCGTGGGTATGTCCGCTTAATGTCAGCGGGATGCCAATTGCGGCGGCCTCATCCATAAAATCTGGATGATGGGCCAAAAGAAGTGTTTTTTGGGGGTCAGGAACATGAGCCATGGCTTCGTCCAAATATTCTTTTCGCTGCGTATCGTAAGCGCTGCCTCTTAGAAAAGAAAAATCAACGCCTGCTACCCAAAGATCCGTATCCGGCATGGGGATGGCGCTATTGGAAAGAAAATGGACACCGGTACTCTTTAAAATCCTCTGTACCATAGCCAAGCCGCCCCGGTAATATTCGTGATTTCCCATAACAAAATAAATTCCTTTGGGGAAGTGGGGGACAAAATGACTGAGTATAGCAGCGGCCTGCTCGTTCTGACTGGGATCATCAAAAAGATCCCCTGTTACCATTAAAGCATCTGCTCCCTGCTTGCTAATGCGGGCTAAAAGCGCAGAGAAATCATCCGTACTGAAAAAAGCCCCCAAATGTATATCACTGATCTGGGCGATGCGGACGCCTTTGGCCTGTACTGCAGCTGGAAATGGAATGGTAAATTCCCGGTCCACCGCATGTTTTCGTTCTATTTCTCCACCGTACACGCTGAGCGTTGCTGCAGCGGCGGGATAAGCAACTGCCGCTTTTAAAAAGCGGCGCCGGGATGGATCTGTAGGCGTATGCAGAATGCGCCGATAGATAAAGCGGAGACAGAGGGAAATCGTGACCAGTAGGTTTAGCACCAGCTGGAACATTAACAGCATGGCCAGCAAACGAAAATAAAAAGATTCCTGCGACCCGATTCCAGGGCGCCAATGGGCGGTGGAAAGGAAAAACCAACCTAAGAAACTGTCGCCAGCCAGTGTCACCAAAAGACAACCGCGCCATTTCCTTTTTCCGCAAAGAAAATAAGTAGTCCCTGCTGTCCAGAGCCCCAGCAGGGTAACAATGAGTAAGACAATAGAAAAAAACATAAGTGATTTATACCTTTAGTGAATTTCCTGTTTTAGGTGGGGAAGGATGACCTGCATCCTATCTCCCTGGTTCCAAAGAGGCAGCGGCTTCCACCAAGCAGCAGAAAGCTGGGGGTTATTGGCCAGCGCCTGAAATCCTGTGAGCCCTGTAAGCATGCCAGGCTGTTGCCAGCTGTAAAGCTGGAGTGCCGGACGGTAAACAAGAAGCTGTGCCTGTTTGGTTAACCCAATTTCCGCAGGCATCATTTGGCTGGTTTGCGGGAGTGTGGCTGGAGTACTTAGTTTGGGGCTTGGAATGGGGCGTGGTGCAACGGGGGAATTTACGGGTCTAATCATGGGAATGGGGATTTTTCCCGGATGCTGGTAATTGCCAATAGGGACGGTAGGCCGTGGCAAATGGGCACCAATAGCGCCTGGTTTCGGTACATGGATTGCCGTACCGGGTACCGGCATAGCCCAGGATAGGCTGCAAGAAAATAATGATATGGCTATGATAGATACTATTTTAGTCCGCAAAAAATGCATCATATGGATCACCTCATAATTTTATTATACTCCAATTTAAATTGTAAAAGTGTGAAAATTATAACTAGAGAAAATGCGAACGATACTGTAACTATTTTAATAAAAGTTCGATATTCCATTGACAGCATACGGCCCTATTGATAGAATAAGGGTAAGTTGAAAGTTGTGTCAGCTAAGATCCCTGAGAAGCATATACACAAGTGGGTGGAATGATTCCTGGGGCTTTTTTCTTGGAGGTGTCAATGATGAAGGTAGCAATCATTATGGGAAGCAATTCGGACTGGCCAAAACTGGAGGCAGCGGAAAAAGTTCTGAAGGAATTCGGGATTGAAACTGAGGTACAAGTTGCCAGTGCCCATCGGACTCCGGAATTGGTCAAAGCATTTGCCGAAGGCGCCAGGGAGCGTGGTGTGGAAGCTATTATTGCGGCAGCAGGCGCTGCAGCGCACTTGGGCGGGTTTATCGCTGCGTATACCACACTGCCGGTGATTGGGATTCCTATTGATGCTACCCCTTTGGGTGGTATGGATTCCCTGCTGAGCTTTGTGCAAATGCCTTCCGGGATTCCCGTCGCTACCATGGCCATCAATGGCGCTAAGAACGCAGGAATTTTTGCTGTAGAAATTTTGGCTGGAAAACATCCGGAATTGGTACAGAAATTGGCGGCGTATCGTGCCAAAATGAAGGAAGAAGTGAAGGCCAAGGGAGAAAAACTGGCTGCTACCCGGGCTGCTGCGGAAAAAGCCTGAGCAGGAGGACGTATGTGGGAAAAAGAGCTGCAGGGTGATACACTGCACGAAGAATGTGGTGTTTTTGGCATTTATTCCAAAAATGATGATGTAGCATTAAATACCTATTGGGGCCTTTTTGCCCTTCAGCATAGGGGACAGGAAAGCGCTGGAATTGCGGTGAGCAATGGCCGCAATATGCACATCAAAAAAGGTATGGGCCTGGTGAACGATGTATTTAAAAGCGGACTGCAAGGCCTGGATGGCTATATGGCCATCGGGCATGTCCGCTACTCGACTACGGGTTCCAGCCTGTCCTATAATGTGCAGCCCCTGAAAGTATTTTATGATGGGGGCAATCTGGCGCTGTCTCATAATGGCAATCTGACGAATGCGGCGCAGCTGCGGAATGAACTCAGCAAAGAAGGGCATGTGTTTCAAACCACAGTGGATACGGAAGTGGTTTTGGCACTCATTGCCCGCAGCCGGAAAAAAACACTTCCGGAACGGGTGGCAGAAGCAGCCAATACCATAAAGGGCGCATTTAGTATCCTGGTGATGGGGGATGATCAGATCGTTGCGTTCCGGGATCCTTATGGATTCCATCCACTGTGCCTGGGACGGCTGCATCATGGCTGGGTGCTTGCCAGTGAAACCTGCGCCTTGGATCAGGTGGGGGCAGAATACGTGCGGGATATCGCTCCTGGAGAAATGGTGATTATTCGCGATGCGGAAAAAGAGCCGGAAAGCATTATGTATTGTGAACATACACCGGAACACTGCGCCCACTGCGTATTTGAGTATGTGTATTTTGCCCGGCCGGACAGCGTTCTTGACGGGGAAAGCGTGTATCAGGCCCGGTTGAATATGGGGCGGATCCTGGCACGGGAGACTAAAGATATCAAGGCGGATATTGTGATTTCTGTACCGGATTCCGGAACGCCGGCAGCTATCGGATATGGGCTGGAAGCAGGAATTCCTTTTGTAGAAGGGCTGACCAAAAATAAATATATTGGCCGTACGTTTATCCAGCCCACCCAGAAGCAGCGGCTGAATTCCGTGCGACTGAAGCTCAATGCCAACCGGAGCCTGGTAGCTGGCAAATCCGTGGTGATGGTGGATGATTCCATCGTGCGGGGCACCACCAGCGGCCTGATTGTGCAGCTCTTGCGGGATGCTGGGGCTACCGCGGTGCATGTGTGCATCAGTTCTCCTCCGGTGGTTGATTCCTGTTACTATGGGATTGATACCTCTGAACGAAAAGAATTGATCGCGGCCATCAAAAATGAGGAAGAAATCCGGGAATATATTAAAGCTGACAGCCTGCACTATATTACCATGAAAGGATTGCGGGAAAGTCTGTCCGTCCTGAAACCGGACGATATGTGCTATGCTTGCTTCAATCGGATCTATCCGGATGGTGCGGATAAAGAAATGAAACTTGGCAATAAGTTCCAGTTTGAAGGGTGAGGAGGAAACGCTGTGACCGAAAAGAAAGTGATAACTTACGCAGATGCCGGAGTCGATATTGATGCGGGCAATAAAGCCGTAGAATTAATGAAGGACAGTGTACGGGCTACATATCGTCCTGAAGTAATCGGGGATTTGGGCGGATTCGGCGGCCTGTTTGCCATGGGCAGCAACTATAAGGACCCGGTACTGGTTTCCGGAACCGACGGTGTGGGGACAAAGCTGAAACTTGCCTTTTTGATGGATCGGCATGATACCATCGGGCAGGATGCAGTGGCCATGTGCGTGAATGATATTTTGGTACAGGGTGCGGAACCTTTATTTTTCCTGGATTATATTGCTACGGCAAAAGTGGATTCTCAAAAAATTGCGGATATTGTCAAAGGAGTAGCCCGCGCCTGTAAGGAAAGCGGCTGCGCTCTTATTGGAGGGGAAACCGCAGAGATGAGCGGCTTCTATGCTCCGGGAGAATATGATATCGCCGGTTTTTCCGTGGGGGTAGTGGAAAGAAATAAAATGATTACCGGAGACAAGGTTAAGGCCGGGGATGTGCTTTTGGGTCTGCCTTCTACCGGCGTACACTCCAACGGGTATTCCCTGGTGCGGAAGCTGTGCTTTGATGTGATGCAGTTTAAGGCGGACACCTATATTCCGGAATTTGGCAAAACGCTGGGAGAAGAATTGCTGACGCCTACACGCCTGTATCCTAAAACAGTGCTGCCCATGATCAAACAATTCGACCTTCATGGTATGGTGCATATTACTGGCGGTGGGTTCTATGAAAATATTCCACGGATTTTGCCGCAGGACTGCGATGCCGAAGTACATGCAGATGCCTGGGAAATGCCTCCGGTATTTCGTAAACTCCAGGAATGGGGCAATGTGCCTTGGAAAGAAATGTACCGGACCTTCAATATGGGCGTAGGCATGGTGCTGGTCGTGGATGCTGGGGAAGCAGAGGCTGTACGCCGCTACCTGAAAGAAAACGGAGAAATATATTATGAACTGGGACATGTAGTGCCAGGAACAAACAAGACCGTGATGAAAGGCGGCGTATTCGGTCATGAATAGAAAAATCGGCGTCCTGGTGAGCGGCAGGGGCAGCAATTTTCAGGCTATCGTAGATAAAATCAAGGCCGAGCACCTGCCTATTGACATCACCGTAGTGATCAGCGACAGCGTGGAAGCCTATGCCCTTAAGCGGGCCGAAAAAGAAGGAATCCCACACTATGCCGTTGCCCGGCAGGATTATCCGGACAAGGCTTCCTTTGAGGCGGCTATCAACCAAAAACTCCGGGAAGCCAAGGTGGAACTGGTGGTTTTGGCAGGCTTTATGCGAATTTTGTCAGCGGACTTCGTGAACGCCTGGCCGGAAAAAATTATCAATATTCATCCTGCGCTGCTCCCCAGCTTTACCGGACTGGATGCGCAGGGACAGGCTTTAAAATATGGCGTAAAAATCGCTGGCTGTACGGTCCATTTTGTGGATGCGGGTATGGATAGCGGTCCTATTATCAAACAGGCGGCGGTTCCTGTGCTGGATGAGGATACGCATGATACGCTGGCGGCACGGATTTTGGTACAAGAACACACCATTCTGCCGGAAGTAGTAAAACTGTGGGCGGAAGATCGTCTGGAAGTTCGCGGCAGGCATGTAAAAATTCGGAAATAGGAGGGAGTCAAATGGCGATACAAAGAGCACTGGTCAGTGTTTCGGATAAGACGGGGATTGTGGAGCTGGCAGCATTTCTCCACAAAAAAGGCATTGAAATTATTTCCACAGGTGGAACCATGAAAGCCATTAAAGCCGCAGGAATACCTGTGACCTATGTGAGTGACGTGACCGGTACTCCGGAAATGATGGATGGCCGGGTCAAGACTTTGAACCCTAAGATTCACGGTGGCATTCTGGCGGTGCGTAGCAATCCGAAGCATATGCAGGATATGCGGGATAATGGGATCAAACCCATTGATTTGGTTGTGGTAAATTTGTATCCCTTTGAGGCCACCATTGCCAAACCCAACGTTACGGAAGCAGAGGCCATCGAAAATATTGATATTGGTGGGCCGGCAATGGTACGGGCTTCAGCCAAAAATTTTCATGACGTGGTGATTATTACCAATCCGGGCCGTTATCAGGATCTGATGAAGATGCTGGAGGAAAAAGGGGATATTGACCTTAAAACCCGGAGAGCACTGGCGCAGGAAGCATTTGCTCACACGGCGGCGTATGATACCGCAATTGCAGCGTATTTGAAAAAACAGCTGGCGAAAGACTGACGGGAGGCAGAATATGCAGGTACTGGTCATTGGAGGCGGCGGCAGAGAACATACCTTGGTGTGGAAACTGGCGCAAAGCCCAAAGGTAGAAAAAATTTATGCAGTCCCTGGCAACCCTGGCATGAAAAATTTGGCAGAATGTGTCCAGCTGGATGTTAACGATCGGGAAGGATTGGCTGCTTGGGCCCAAAACCACCATATTGATCTTACCGTGGTGGGGCCTGAGGCTCCATTGGTGGATGGTCTTGTGGACGTGTTTCAGCAGCATGGCCTGACGGTTTTTGGCCCAACAGCGAGGGCAGCTGCCATTGAAGGATCCAAAATTTTTTCCAAAGAGCTGATGCAAAAATACGGCGTTCCTACGGCCTTCTTTAAAGTTTGTGATACGCTACAGGAAGCGAAAGCCTTTGTGGAAGAAAAAGGAGCCCCCATTGTTATCAAAGCCGATGGCCTGGCTGCCGGTAAAGGCGTCGTAGTGGCCATGACCAAAGCAGAGGCCATGGAAGCTTTGGAAGAAATGATGGCCGGCCATAAATTTGGCGCCGCCGGCAATAAAGTGGTAATTGAAGAATTTATGGAAGGGGAAGAAGCATCTCTCTTTGCTTTTACCGATGGCAAAACCATTGTTCCTATGCTTGCAGCCCAGGATCATAAACGAGTTAATGATGGGGATGAGGGCCCCAATACCGGTGGTATGGGTGCTTATTGTCCTGCCCCTGTCATGACTCCGGAATTAAAACAAAAAACAATGGATACCATTCTGCGCCCCGTAGTGGATGCTATGGCTAAAGAAGGACGGCCTTATGCCGGCTGTCTGTATGCAGGCCTTATGATCAAAGGGGATAGCGTAAAGGTGGTAGAATTTAACGCCCGTTTCGGAGATCCGGAAACCCAGGCCGTTTTGCCGCTGTTAAAAAGTGATCTGCCTACGATTATGGTAGCTTGCGCCAAAGGAACCTTGCGGCCGGATATGGTGGAATGGGAAACGGATAAAGCAGCTGTGTGCGTAGTCATGGCCAGTTCCGGGTATCCCGCTTCCTATCCCAAAGGACTTCCCATTACCGGATTGGAAGAAGCAGGGGCTATGCAGGATGTTGTCGTGTTCCATGCAGGAACGCGGGAAGAAAATGGACAAATTCTGACTAACGGCGGAAGGGTCCTGGGTGTCACGGCGGTGGCGGAAGATATCTTAGCAGCACAGCGCAAAGCCTATGCAGCAGTAGAAAAAATCCACTTTGATGGGGCACATTATCGGAAAGATATTGCATGGAGAGCCCTGCGCAGGATAAACAATAAATAAAGTGTTGCATTTGTGACGGTCGAGTGGTAAAATAGGAAAAATATTTTAAAGGGGGATCTGTCATGGCATTTATTTATGATGAGCCTGCGCATACTTTTAGCGAGTATCTTTTAGTTCCTGGATATTCTTCCAGCGAATGCATTCCGGCAAACGTGAGTCTTAAGACGCCTCTGGTGAAATTCAAAAAAGGCGAAGAGCCGGCAATGACGTTGAACATCCCCCTTGTTTCCGCTATCATGCAGTCCGTGTCCGATGACAAAATGGCCATTGCCCTGTCCCGTGAAGGTGGAATCTCCTTTATCTACGGATCTCAGAGCATTGCCAGCGAAGCGGCAATGGTAGCCCGGGTCAAGAGTTTTAAAGCGGGCTTTGTAGCCAGTGATTCCAATCTCCGTCCGGACAGCACATTGGCAGATGTCCTGGCTCTTAAAGAAAAAACAGGGCATTCCACTATGGCTGTAACCAGCGATGGCACAGGTAACGGTTACCTGGAAGGGATTGTTACAAGCCGTGATTACAGAGTCAGCCGGATGCAGATGAGCGATCTGGTCAAAGATTTCATGACGCCTGTTAGCGATATGGTGGTGGGAACCAGCGATATCACCTTAAAACAGGCCAATGATATTATCTGGGACCATAAGCTCAATACATTGCCCATTATTGATAAAAATGGGCATCTGCTTTACATGGTGTTCCGGAAAGATTATTCCACCCACAAGCAGTATCCTTTGGAATTATTGGACGACCAAAAACGCCATGTAGTGGGAGCGGGGATTAACACACGGGACTATGAAGAACGGGTTCCAGCCCTAGTGGAAGCCGGCGCGGATGTTCTGTGCATCGACTCTTCTGAAGGTTACAGTGAATGGCAGAAACGGACTCTGCAATGGATCCGCAGTAAATACGGAGACAGTGTAAAAGTAGGGGCCGGCAATGTAGTCGATGGCGAAGGCTTCCGTTTCCTGGCAGAATGCGGCGCTGATTTTGTCAAAGTAGGGATTGGCGGCGGCAGTATTTGTATCACCCGGGAACAAAAAGGCATCGGACGCGGGCAGGCAACGGCAGTTATTGATGTGGCCAAAGCCCGGGACGAATATTACAAAGAAACCGGGATCTATGTACCCATCTGTTCTGATGGGGGTATCGTCTATGATTACCATATGACCTTGGCGCTTGCCATGGGGGCTGATTTCCTGATGCTGGGCCGGTATTTTGCACGGTTTGATGAATCTCCCACCAACAAGGTTAATATCAACGGGACCTATATGAAAGAATACTGGGGCGAGGGCAGTGCCCGTGCCCGGAACTGGCAGCGTTATGACCTGGGCGGCGATAAGAAATTGTCTTTTGAAGAAGGCGTGGATTCTTATGTTCCCTATGCAGGGGGACTGAAAGATAACGTGAACCTGACGATTTCAAAAATTCGTTCCACCATGTGCAACTGTGGGTCTCTGACAATTCCAGAGCTCCAGAAAAAAGCTAAGCTGACATTAGTATCTGCAGTCAGCTTGACAGAAGGCGGCGCTCACGATGTCTTGTTGAAAGATACCGTGAATAACAGCTACCCGAAATAAATAGATTACGCCCGTACCCTTTGAGAGTGCGGGTGTTTTTGTTTTCCTTGCAGCTTCTTGGCTGTGGTATAATGGATAATAACGGTTAAAAAAGGGGAGTGGCAATAGATGGAGTATAAGGATGTTATGGAAAAGGCCAAGACCTGTCTGGGAAAATGTGCGGGATGCCCTGTATGTAATGGGCTTGCCTGTAAAAACAGAATCCCAGGGCCAGGGGCAAAAGGGATAGGGGATACAGCTATTCGCAACTATGCTAAATGGCAGGAAGTGCGTGTGGTAATGGATACCCTCTGTGCCAAAAAACAAGTAGATACGTCTCTGGAACTATTTGGCCGCAAGTTCCGTTACCCGATTTTCGCAGGGCCTGTGGGCGCTGTGGCTATGCATTACAGCGATGCGTATAATGATGTGACGTACAATGCGGAACTGGTTCCGGGATGTGCGGAAGCGGGCATTGCTGCGTTTACAGGGGATGGAATGGATGCCCAGGTGATGCAGGGCGCTACGGATGCTATCAAATATTGCGGTGGCATAGGGGTTCCTACCGTAAAGCCCTGGAATGCCCAGATGATTGCAGACAAGATGCAGCTGGTAAAAGCTGCCGGCGCTTTTGCAGTGGCTATGGATGTGGATGCTGCGGGACTCCCTTTTTTAAAAAACTTTGAACCTCCGGCAGGCAGTAAATCTGTGGCTGAAATGAAGCAAATTATCCAAGCCGCAGGACTACCCTTTATCGTAAAAGGGATCATGAGCGTCAAAGGCGCTTTAAAAGCGTTGGAAGCGGGCGCTTCTGCCATTGTGGTGAGTAACCATGGGGGACGGGTCCTGGACCAAAGTCCGGCAACAGCAGAAGTATTAGAAGAGATTGTAGCGGCGGTAGGACACCGCATGAAAATTTTTGTGGATGGCGGGATTCGCACGGGCGTGGATGTTTTTAAGGCCTTGGCACTGGGAGCGGATGCAGTCCTTATTGCCCGGCCGTTTGTGACGGCTGTGTATGGCGGCGGCAAAGAAGGTGTTAAACTACTGGTAGAAAAGCTGGGCGGAGAACTGGTGGATACTATGGAAATGTGCGGTGCGGCAACACTTTCAGAAATTAGTCGGGATATGGTCAGACGGTAATATGAAGGGCTTGCGTGCAAAGTATCTCTCACCGTCACGGCTCATCGCCCTGACCTTTGTTGGTCTCATTCTTACGGGGACTGTTCTTTTGATGTTGCCGATATCTAGCAGCACGGGACAGTCCCTGTCCTTTGTGGATGCGCTGTTTACAGCGACGTCTGCCTCCTGTGTTACCGGCCTTGTGGTAGTAGACACGGGAACCTATTTTTCCCTGTTTGGACAAGTTGTCTTACTGCTTTTAATTCAGCTGGGCGGCTTGGGGCTGATGCTGTTTGCCACACTGTTTTCCGTTTTGTTAAAACGGCGGCTGGATTTGCAGGGACGGCTGGCACTGCAGGTGTCGTTAAACCGGGACGAGCTTAATGGCGTGGTTCGCATGAGCCTTAAGATCGTCCGCTATACTGCCGTGATTGAAGGCGTGCTGGGGACGTTGCTGGCATTGTACTTTCTGCCCCGCTATGGCTTAAAAGGGATTTATTATGGCTACTGGCATAGTATTTCTGCTTTTTGCAATGCAGGATTTGATTTGTTTGGGAACTTTCAGAGCCTGACTATGTTCGTGGGAGATCCGGTAGTTAATCTGCTTATCGGTCTATTGATTATCCTTGGCGGGCTGGGGTTTGCTGTAATGAGTGACCTGCTGCAGGTAAAGACTGCATTTTCCCGGATGCAAACCCACAGCAAACTGGTACTGTCAACGACAGGGCTCTTATTACTTGTGGGAACTGTGGGATTTTTTATCTTGGAAAAGAATAATCCGGCAACGCTTGGACATTTATCGGGGAGCACCTCTTTTCTAGCCAGTTTTTTTCAAAGCGTAAGTCCCCGTACCGCAGGCTTTAACACCGTGGATTTAGGGAGCCTGCGGCCTGCTACCATGTTATTTCTATGTCTTTTGATGCTGATCGGTGCGTCTCCTGCATCTAC
The DNA here is from genome assembly GCA_900554515.1 of uncultured Acidaminococcus sp. Taxonomy (GTDB): domain Bacteria; phylum Bacillota; class Negativicutes; order Acidaminococcales; family Acidaminococcaceae; genus Acidaminococcus. The sequence goes on from USHN01000002.1 coordinate 81,976, forward strand.
GGGCGGCGGTATTAAAACGACCACCTTCGCACTGATCCTTTTGCATATTGCCCAGATTGTACGTGGTGAAGAAGACTGTACGCTGTTTGGACGACGCATTGGCAGGGAAACCATGGATCAGGCGTTTGCCGTAGCAGGATTGTCCCTTTTATGGATTGGAGCAGCCGTATTTTTGCTGACGCTTTTGGAACAGGCGCCTCTGCAGAATATTGTATTTGAAGTGGTGTCTGCCTATGCAACGGTGGGGCTTTCTACAGGCCTTAGCCAGCACGCAGGGACCATTAGCAAGCTGGTTCTTATTTTATCCATGTACATGGGGCGGGTGGGGGTTATGACCTTTGCTCTGGCTCTTACGGCGCGCAAACGTAAAGGACATATTCGGTATCCGGAAGGACACATTATGGTGGGATAGGAGAAGGTATGGCGAAAAAGAAACAGTTTATTGTCTGGGGCTTGGGTCGCTTTGGTAGCAGTATTGCCATGACATTAGCCGAACTGGGACACGAAGTCATGGGTGTGGACAATAACGAAGATGTGGTAGAAAACCTGGCGGATACTCTCACCCATGTGGTATTAGCCGATGCCATTGATGAAAAGACGGTACAAAGTCTGGATGTAAAGCAATTTGATGCGGCTATTGTTGCTATTGGGACATTGGAACCCAGCCTCTTATGTACTATGCTGATGAAAGAAGCCGGCGTGAAGACCATTATTGCTAAGGCTTCTAATGTCTTGCATGGAAAAATGTTAAAGCGCCTGGGAGCAACCCAGGTAATTTCCCCGGAAATGGATATGGGGCGGCGGGTAGCCCATGCGCTGGCACATCCTAATATTCAGGACTATGTGGAATTGTCCGATGATATGTGTCTGGTAGAGGTAATTTTACCGCAGAAAATGGTGGGTAAGAGTCTTGCGGAATTAAATATACGGCAGACCTACCAGCTGAACGTAGTGGCCGTAAAACATCCGAAAGGCAAAACGGACTGGAATGTGAATCCCAAAGTTCCTTTACAGGCGAAAGATGTACTGGTGGTACTGGGAAGCCGGGAAGGGGCCGAGAAGCTGGAGGGTGGCATATGATCAAGGAACTGGCGTCCCTGCAAAATGAAGTGGTGAAGAAAGCTGCCTCTTTAAAAACAAAAAAATACCGAAAGCGGGAAGGCTTGTATCTGTTGGAAGGAAAACGGGCCTTGGAAGAAGCGTTTACGGCAAAAATCCCTGTGGAAAGTATTTTTTACACCCAGCTACCTGCGGATTGGCCTGAAAATCCGGAGATCGTAAATCGTCCATACTACCATGTTACGGAAGCCATTTTGAAAAAAATCACGGATACAGAAGATCCTCAGGGTGTGGCTGCGGTCCTGCCCCTTACTTACCCGGATTTAGCAGATCTCCACGTGGAAAAAGGATTGGTGCTTGTCCTTGATCAGATCCGGGACCCAGGCAATCTGGGAACGCTTATTCGTACGGCGGATGCCATGGGGGCTTGTGCTGTTCTGCTCATGAAAAATACGGCAGACCTCTATAATCCCAAAGTGGTACGCGCCACCATGGGGTCCTTGTTTCATTTGCCCATCTGCTGTGATGTAGAAGAGTCTGCGCTGCTTTCCTTCTGCCAGCGGGAAAAGATGCCGCTTTGGGCGACGGCCTTGGTGGGAGCTGATGATATCATAACGCTGCCCTATCCGGAAAAATTGGCCCTAATTTTAGGCAGCGAAGCCACAGGAGTATCCAAAACCCTGCTGCAGCAAGCGGACCAAAAAGTAAAGATACCCATGTATGGCAAAGCAGAAAGTCTGAATGTTGCTGTGGCAGGAGGCATGTTGCTCTTTGCGGCGGCCCAGCACATGGGGTAAAATGGTTGACTTCTGTTTCTCAAGGACAGAAGTCAATTTTTTATACCTTGAAAAAGCATTCTTTCCTGTAATATTAGAACGTTCGATATAAAAAATAAGAGAAATGTTCATGAAATTTACCCTGAGCCCTTGCAGAAAGTTGCAGGACAGGATACAATGAATACAAAATACAGGGAGAGGGGAGAGTATATGGAGGAAAACGCATACGGGAAAATTAATCTGGGGCTTTCCGTTGGCGTACGCCGGCCAGATGGCTACCATCAGGTGGATACCATCCTGCAGAGTATCTCTCTGGCAGATCGGGTAACGCTGGAGCCTGCAGCCACGTTTTCTCTTTCATCCGATGATCCCGCTCTTCCTTGTGACGCAAGCAACTTAATGGCAAAAGCGGCGCGTGTCTTCCAAAAGCATACCGGCCATTTACCGAACGTTCATCTTCACGTGGAGAAGAAAATCTTTATGACAGCCGGCCTTGCCGGTGGCAGTGCGGATGCGGCAGCAGTCTTGCGGCTTTTGAACCGGTACAGTGGAACGAATCTTAGCAGGAAACAGTTGGAACAAATGGGGGCGGAAATCGGCAGCGATGTTCCGTTCTGCCTTTATGGCGGCATCCAGCGAGGCCGGAGACGGGGAGATGTACTAACGCAGCTTAAAAATGCACCTGATTTTGCACTGGTGCTGGTGAAACCCCGGCAATTATCTGTAGCAACGGCCTGGGCATACCAGGCTATGGATCAATTGCCAAAGCGTGTGCCCAGTTCTATGGACAAATTGGAAGAAGCACTATGCAATGGAGAGCGGGAGCAGATATTTTCTGCTATGAAAAATGATTTGGAACTGGTTACGCTAACAGCTTACCCGGAAATTGGGAAACGAAAAGCGGCACTGCTCCAACTAGGAGCAGAGTTTGCCATGATGAGCGGCAGCGGGCCCACGGTTTTTGGGATTTTTCCCACAGAGGAGAAAGCAGTGGACGCAGCCCGTGCCTTAGCAAAACAATTTGCTGAGGATCAGGTTGCATCAATACAAATGATGCGGGAAGGTTGATCAATTATGGTACAGCATTTGAAACAAATCCCTATAGACAGCTATAAGCCTTTACGGGATGTGGTGGTGGAAAGTATACGTCAGGCAATTATCAGCGGGCAGTTCCCACCAGGGATGCGGCTCATGGAATTGCAGCTGGCAGAAGAAATGGGCGTTTCCAGGACGCCTGTACGGGAAGCTATCCGTAAAATGGAGCTGGAGGGACTTGTGGTCATGATCCCTCGGCGGGGTGCTTATGTGGCAGATATCTCCATTAAAGATATTAACGAAGTCTACGAAGTTCGTACTGCCTTGGATGTTTTATCCGCAGGTTTGGCTGCTGAGCGCATTGATAAAAGCGAAATTCAGGAGATGCGGGAACTATTAGCGGAAGAAGCTGCCCTGGTGGAAGCGAAAAACTACCCGAGAATTATTGATAACGATACAGCATTTCATGACGTGATTTATCGTGCCAGCGGCAATACCAGGTGCATGAATATTATCAGCAATCTGCGGGAGCAGATCACGGCCATTCGGGGGCGCAGCATGCCCTATCCTGGCAGGGTGGAAATCATGCTGAAAGAACATCGGGCCATTTTTGATGCCATTGCCGCCGGTAAAGTGGAAAAAGCCCAGGAAGCCGTACGGACCCATATGGAAAATGCAGAACAAACGCTTTTAAAAGTCATTAAAGAACAAAAACTGATGCCATCGGAAAATAAGAAAGAGGGAAAATAATGGCTCGAGTAAAACGTATGGAACGGATTGTGGCACTGACCAAGGAACTCAATGATCATCCGCACTATCTATTCTCATTTAATGAATTTTGTGACCGGTTTGACGTCGCCAAGTCCACCCTCTCTGAAGATGTGCAGACCATTCGCAACGGTCTTGCCACCTATGATCTGGGGGTGATTGAAACCGTGGCAGGTGCCAGTGGCGGAGTGCGGTATATTCCCTCTCATGCCACACAGTCCAACAATGAATTCCTAAAGGACTTGGCAGAGCGGCTTAGCAAGCCTTCCCGGTTACTGCCCGGCGGCATGATTTATATGAATGATATCCTCTTTACGCCCAGGATTTCCTTCCGGCTGGGAGAGATGATCATGCAGCGGACCATTGAACTGCGGCCTGAATACGTTATGACGGTGGAAGCAAAGGGAATTTCCCTGGCTTTTTCCACGGCTCGGGCATTTAATATTCCCATGGTCATGGCCCGCAAAGAAGCAAGAATCACAGAAGGTCCCGCTGTCAGCATTAGCTATGTCAGCGGTTCCAGCAAAAAAATACAAACCATGAGCCTGCCCCGGAAAGCGCTGCCGGAAGGGGCAAGAGTTCTTATTGTAGATGATTTTATGCGTGCAGGCGGCACGGCCAGAGGCATGCAGGAACTGGCAGAAGAAGTGGGCGCCAAGGTGGTGGGAACCTATTTGTTCATTGCCAGCCGGGAGCCGGAAGAAAAAGTGGTCAAGGATTATGCATCTCTCCTTACCCTAAAAGGGGTGGACGATGTGACCAAGGCCATCAGCATTGTGCCGGAACGGCTGTAAACAAAAAAGTAGTAAACGCAGGAGGCAGATCCATTATGGCAGAATTGGCTGCAATTATTTTAGCAGCAGGTAAGGGAACCCGGATGAAATCCAAACTCCCGAAAGTACTTCATAAATTGTCTGGTAAACCTATGCTGGAGCATGTATTGGACGCAGCGGACGAAGCCGGCGCCGATGATCAAGTGGTAATTGTAGGCTTTGGCAGTGAAAAAGTAACAGAGTTTTTGGGAACCAGGGCACGTGTGGCAGTCCAAACTGAACAGCTGGGCACTGGACATGCGGTACTCCAAGCCAGGGACCTTTTGGGAGATGAAGCAGGAACGGCCCTGATTTTATGCGGAGATACCCCCCTTCTGGAAGGGGAGGAGCTGCGCAAATTCTATGAGAAACACCTTCAAAGCGGCGCCAAGGTCAGCGTATTGACGGCCATTGCGCCTGACCCCTTCGGGTATGGGCGGATTTTGCGGGATGACTGCGGGCAGGTAACCGGGATTGTGGAAGAAAAAGATGCCACACCGGAACAAAGAAAGATACAGGAAATCAACACCGGGATTTATTGTGCAGAAATGCCCTTGCTCTTTGACCTTTTGGCACATCTGAAAAATAATAATGCCCAGGGAGAGTATTACCTGACGGATATTTTGGCAGAATGCCTGCGTCGTGGCGGCAAAGTATCCGGCATTCGAACCAATGATTTTGACATGGTGATGGGGGTAAACTCCCGGCGGCAGCTGGCAGCAGCCCAGAAAATCATGAACGCACGAATTGTGGGACGCCTTATGGATGAAGGAGTCACCGTAATGGATCCGGATAGCACGTTTGTGGAAAAAAGCGTCAAGGTGGGACGGGATACAATTTTGTATCCTTTTACCTGGCTGGAAGGCAGTACGGAAATAGGGGAAGACTGCGAAGTAGGCCCCCAGGTTCGTTTTACCAATGTGAAGGTAGGAAATGCGTCCCATATTCAGTTTGTTTATGCTCATGACTGCCAAGTAGGCAACGCAGTACAGATGGGCCCCTTTGATCACCTGCGTCCCAATACGATGATCGGGGATCATGTAAAGATGGGAAATTTTGTAGAGGTGAAAAATTCCCAGGTAGGAGAAGGAACCAAGCTGCCCCACCTGCAGTATATCGGGGACAGCGATATTGGCAGCGGTGTCAATATGGGCTGTGGAACCATTACCGTTAACTACGACGGCAAAGTCAAACATCGCACCGTTATTGAGGACGATGCCTTTGTAGGCTGCAACAGCAACTTGGTGGCACCGGTACGGATTGGCAAAGGAAGTTATATCGCCGCTGGTTCCACAATTACCAAAGACGTGCCGGATAACGCACTGGGCGTGGGCCGTAGCCGGCAGGTAAATATTGCAGGCTGGGCGGAAAAACAGCGGAATCAGAAATAACCGCCTTGCCAGAGTTGGTAATGCGTTGTATACTTTGAGTAGATTAAAAACTATACGTGGGGGATTGATTGTATGTTGGGTGATAAAACAGGCGAAGATATGGCCATTTTTTCCGGTAATGCCAATCCTGATCTGGCACGGGAAATCGCTGCCTACCTGGGCACACAGGTAGGGGATGCTGTCATTAACCGTTTCAACAATGGTGAAGTACAGGTCATGATCAATGAAAGCGTGCGGGGCAAAGATGTATTTGTCATCCAACCTACTTGCGGACCAGCTGTCAATGACAATATCATGGAGCTCCTGATTATGTGTGACGCCTTTAAACGCGCCAGTGCCCGGCATATTACTGCCGTGGTTCCTTTCTACGGATATGCCCGCCAGGATCGTAAAGCCCGGGGCCGGGAACCGATTACCGCCAAACTGATGGCGGATCTGATGGATGTTTCCGGGATTACCCGCTTGGTGACGGTAGATTTGCATGCAGCACAGATCCAGGGGTTTTTCGATATCCCCGTGGACCATATGCCCGGCGGCCCGATTTTGGCCGATTACATTAAAGAAAAAGGTTTCTCTCCGGAAGAGTTGATTGTGGTTTCTCCGGATTTGGGCGGTGTGAGCCGTGCCCGGAACATTGCAACCCGTCTGGAATGTGGTATGGCCATTATTGACAAACGTCGTCCGGAACCTGGTGTGGCTGAAGTGATGAACCTTATCGGCAATGTAGAAGGCAAAATCTGTATTATGGTGGACGATATTGTGGATACAGCCGGATCTTTGTGTGAAGGGGCTAAGGCACTGAAAAAATTTGGTGTGAAAGATATTTATGCCTGTGTTACCCATCCGATTTTGACGGACCCGGCGCTCAGCCGGATTGCCCAGTCTGAAATCAAGGAACTGGTGGTGACCAATACCATTCCCCTGCCTCCCAATAAGAAGCATCCGAAGATCACCCAGCTTTCCGTAGCGCCTATGCTGGCAGAAACGATCCTGCGAATTTATAATCATCTGTCCATCAGCGCTTTGTTTAAACAATAAGCATGCGGAGGCCGTCTTTCAGGGCGGCCTTTTCTCGTATAAGGAGCGATTGTATGAAACTTGTGGTTGCCCTGGGCAATATCGGCAAAGAATATGCCGGGACGCGCCATAATATTGGATTTATGACGGCAGATATTCTGGCAAAGCGCTGGTCCGATACCGAGCATTGGAAGAAAGCGGACAATGCGCTGTATCTGGAAAAACGGATGCCGGAAAAATGCTATCTGCTTAAACCCACCACCTATATGAATAACAGCGGTGTTGCCGCAGCGGATTTTGCCAGGTTCTACCATATCCCTCCGGAAGAAGTACTGGTAATCCAAGACGATATGGATCTGCCTGTGGGGACGCTGCGGATTCGCCGGAAAGGGACCAGCGGCGGGCACAATGGACTCAAATCCATTGAAAATGCACTGGGCAGCCAGAATTATCCCCGGATTAAAGTGGGCATAGGCCATCCTGCTCATGAAGAAGCAGTAGTCATTTCCCATGTACTGCATCCTTTCCGGAGAGAGGATAAAGAAAAAATCCAAGAAGCCCTGGAGCATGCAGCAGATGCGGTACAAAAATGGATGCAAGGCGTGGATATCGGCCTTCTCATGCAGGAATTCAATAAAAAGCCATCGTCCAAACAAACGGAACCCGTTGTGTAAAAAAGGAGTAAAACTATGCAAAAAGTGCGCAAAGCAGTCATTCCCGCTGCCGGATTTGGTACCCGGTTCCTGCCGGAGACCAAGGCTATGCCCAAGGAAATGCTACCCATTGTGGATAAACCCACCATTCAATATATCGTTGAGGAAATCCTGCAAAGTGGCATTGAGCAGATTTTGATTATTTCCGGGCATGCCAAGCGGGCGATTGAAGATCACTTCGATTCTTCCCCGGAACTGGAGACGCACCTGTATGAGACAGGAAAAATGGAACAGCTCAAGGAAATTCGGAAGATTTCTGATGTGAGAATCCATTATGTGCGGCAAAAATACCAAAGAGGTCTGGGCGATGCGATTTTGTGTGCCAAAGATTTTATTGATGGGGAACCCTTTGGAGTCATCCTGGGAGATGATGTAGTGTATAACCGCACCGGGGAGCCGGCTTTGCGTCAGTTGATGGATCAGTATGAAAAGACAGGAGGCACCGTGATCGGCTGCCAGGAAGTAGCCCCGGAACAGGTGTCATCCTACGGGATTATTGATGGGGAAGCTACCAGCGATCCTAATTTATTCAAAGTCCGGGATATGGTAGAAAAACCCAGCAGGGAGGAAGCACCCAGCCGGGTAGCGGCATTAGGACGCTATGTAATCACCCCCGATGTATTCAGCATCCTGGAAGAAACCAAGCCAGGCAAAAATGGAGAAATCCAGCTGACAGATGCGCTGCGGGTGATGGCCCACAACGAACGGGTTTATGCCTGCACATTTACCGGCGACCGGTATGATACCGGGGATAAGCTGGGATATTTAAAAGCTACTGTAGAATTTGCCCTGCGCCGGGAAGACCTAGGGCCTGCCTTTAAAGCGTATTTGCAAAACTTAGTAAAAACCTGGTAAAGCGGTTGACAAAAAGCCCCTTTCCTTTCATACTTTTTATAAAGTATGGGGAAGGGGTATTTTTATGGAACGGCGAAAAGGCATCTTGGAGCGGCATTGGTATCTGTACGCAACGGAATTTTTTGCGGGGATGGCCCTGATGGCAGTGGAAATCGGGGCACAGCGGCTTATTTCCCCGTATTTTTCCTCTTCTCAGATTATCTGGACGCTCATTATTGGTACCATTATGATTGCCATGGCACTGGGTAATGTCTATGGCGGCTGTACGGCGGACAAAGACCCCAATCCAGACCATTTGTATCGACGGATTTTTATTGCGGCTTTGTGGCTTGCCCTGATTCCCTTTTTGGGAAAATACGTGATTATAGGAATTTCCGGATTGCTGATTTTGACGATAGATACCTGGTTCCTCGTGTGGGCAGCCCTTGTGACGTGCCTGGTGCTGTTTGTTTTTCCGCTTTTTCTATTGGGAACGGTGACACCGTCCTTGGCCCGCTACTGTGTAGAGAAAAAAGAGGAAACAGGGGGCATTGTGGGACGGTTGGGAGCTGCCAATACCATTGGCAGTATTTTAGGAACTTTTCTGCCTACCTTTGTTACCATTCCCGCTGCCGGTACGAATTTGACATTCTTACTCTTTGCCGGGATATTACTGCTACTTTCCCTGGTGTATTGGTGTGCCACAGGTCATAATCGAAAGAAAATCCTGGGCGGTATTGTACTGTATCTTCTGGCCTGCCTTTTGGGGCATCGTACAAGCTTTGCTTTCTGGGAGAATCCCGAAAAAATTCTTTATGAAGGGGAATCCACGTACAATTATCTCCAGGTGCGGGAGAAACCGGATTCTGTGATTTTGTCCACCAATGTGCTCTTTGGAGTGCAGTCCATCAAAATGAAGCAGGAAGGCCTCACAGGCATGTATTATGATGTAGCTTTGGCAGCGCCAGCTATGGCAGACATTCAGCATAAAGACCATCCTTCACTGCTTATTCTAGGCATGGGAACAGGTACCTATGCCCATCAGTGCCAGCGGTATTTTCCAAAGCTTACCATTACTGGTGTAGAGATAGATCCTAAAATTACTGCGCTGGCCCGGCAGTATTTTGCTTTGCCGGATTCTATTCCAGTGACAGCCTACGACGGGAGAGCGTATCTTGCTGCCGATAGCAGGCAATACGATCTGATCATGGTGGATGCCTATCAGGACATTACCATTCCTTTTGCTATGTCTACCCGGGAGTTCTTTACAAGTGTGCAGAAACATTTAAAGCCTGGTGGCGTCATGGTCTTAAATATGAATATGAAAGGAGAGCGCTCCGGCAGCATTAACCACTACCTGGCAGATACCGCAGCGAGTGTGTTCTCCACGGTGTATACGGCGGACGTGCCCCACGCTACCAACCGGGAGCTCTTTGCCGGGGATAGCTCCGCCTTGCTTTCACATTTGCGGCAGTCCCTCTTGCAGGAAAAAAATCCCGAGCTCCATAAGCAGCTGGAACAGGTAGTGCGGCAATTAAAACCCTATCATAAAGGCACTCGCATCCTTACCGATGATCGGGCTTCCGTAGAACTTTTAGGCATGCGGACCATTGACGGGCTGATCCATAGCGAAGTGGGGCAGTATCGGGGAATTCTAAAAGAGCAGGGTATCCGAGGTATTTTAGGAGAGTAATATTTCTGCCGGGAGGCCGTTGGTATTGTAATATGGCGTACTGTTAAGCTGGACCGTATAGCGGTGGTGGGGGATTACATTATCTATCTGGACAAACTGTCTGATTTCTTTTACAATAAAAGTGAAAATCTTGTTTTTATAGGGCGATATAGTAAAAAACGAAGAAAGGATGAGGCAGATGGTCTTGGAGGAATACAAACGGTGGGCTGCTACCGATTTACTGGATTTTGATCTGAATAAAGAACTGCAGGACATTGCGGGAGATACTGCTGCCATTGAAGAGCGTTTTGCTGTGGCTCTCCAGTTTGGGACTGCGGGACTAAGGGGTATTTTAGGCGCAGGGACAAACCGGATGAATATCTGGGTCGTACGGCAGGCGACCCAGGGCGTAGCTGATTGGGTAAAGACCCAGGGCGGCACCCAGACCGTTGCCATATCCTATGACAGCCGGATCAAGGGCTGGAATTTTGCCAGAAACGCAGCGGGCGTCCTTGCTGCCAATGGGATTCATGTACGGCTGTATGAAGCGTTAATGCCGGTGCCGGCCTTATCGTTTGCGACGCGGTACTATCATTGCAATGCAGGCATTATGATTACGGCCAGCCATAATCCTGCCGCCTACAACGGGTATAAAGCCTACGGCCCTGACGGCTGCCAAATGACCGATGATGCGGCTGCGGTGGTCTATGCCTCCATCCAAAAGACGGACGTCCTGGCCGGTGCCCGTTATATATCTTTTGCTGAAGGGGTAGCAAAGGGACTCATTCAGTTTGTAGAGGAAGACTGTCTGAACGCCTTTTATGAAGCAATTGAGTCCCGCCAGGTTCGTCCAGGTCTGGCAAAAACTGCGGGGCTGAAACTGGTGTATTCCCCGCTAAACGGTACGGGCCTTGTGCCGGTAACGCATGTGCTGAAAGATATCGGAATTACGGACGTAACCATTGTGCCGGAGCAGGAATATCCTAATGGGTATTTCACCACCTGCACCTATCCCAATCCGGGAATTTATGACGCCTTGCAAAAAGGGCTGGAACTAGCTAAAGAAAAGAAAGCGGATCTCATGCTCGCTACCGATCCGGATGCGGACCGGGTAGGGATTGCTATGCGCTGCGCCGATGGCTCCTATGAACTTGTCACCGGCAATGAGATGGGCGTATTGCTACTGGATTATATTTGTGCGGGACGTATCGCCGCGGGCACTATGCCAAAGAATCCCGTAGCAGTGATGTCCATTGTGTCCACGCCGCTGGCGGATAAAGTCGCGCAGCACTATGGGGTGGAATTGCGCCATGTGCTTACAGGCTTTAAATGGATCGGAGATCAGATTGCCCAGCTGGAAGCAAGGGGAGAAGCCGACCGTTTCATTTTTGGCTTTGAGGAAAGCTATGGCTACCTGGCGGGCTCCTATGTCCGGGATAAGGATGCGGTGGTAACGTCCATGCTGATCTGCGAGATGGCAGCCTATTACCGGAGCATTGGTTCTTCTATAAAACAGCGCCTGGAAGAAATCTATGCCCAGTATGGACGTTACTATAATCAGGTAGATTCCTTCTCTTTCCCGGGCCTGTCCGGGATGGAGCAAATGAAAAAGATTATGGAGGGGCTCCGCAGCAATCCCCCCAAGGCCTTTGCGGGAAAACAGGTTGTAAAATGTCTGGATTATATGCGGACAGAAACGACGGGCCTGCCCAAAGCAAACGTGTTGATCTACCACCTGGAGGATGGGTCTACGATTGTGGTTCGGCCTTCCGGTACGGAGCCAAAAATCAAGACCTACTTCACCACATTGGGCAAGAGCCTGGAAATTGCAAAAGCGGAAAAAGAGAAACTGGCAACAGCGGTAAAACCATTTCTGACGTAAAAATGAATTTCTCCTGTGCCAGGTGTAAAGCGCAGCAATCTTAGGTTGCTGTGCTTTTCCTTTTCATTTGACGTTCACACAAAATTTTCCGGTTTGTGGTAAAATAAAGTGTTAAAATTGAGCAGAGGGGAATTAGGATTAATGAACCAGCACTACACCATTTTAAATTATGGCTGTCAGATGAATGAAAGCGATTCGGAGCATTATGCAGGGCAATTATCTGACCTGGGGTATGCGTATACCGACGATTATCATAATGCCGATATTATTTTAATTAACACTTGCTGCGTGAGAGAAAGCGCAGAAAAACATATTTTAGGCAAAATCGGTGAGATGAAGCAGCTAAAACGGGAACACCCGGACCGGGTACTCTGCGTAACTGGCTGCATGGCACAGAAAAACGGGGATGCCTTTATGAAAAAATATCCCCAGGTGGATCTTTTGATTGGGACCGCCCACGTTAATAATTTCAGTGCTATTTTGCAGGACTATCTCAGCCGGGAAAAGCGCAAGGCGGGCATCTATACGGACCTTACCCTGGCGCCTAAGGAATTTGAGGGGCATTTTGTTCGAAAAAGCAGCTATGCAGCCTGGGTTCCCATCATGTATGGCTGCAATAATTTTTGTACCTACTGCATTGTTCCCTACGTACGGGGCAGGGAACGGAGCCGGGAGCCGGAAGCTATCTGCGAGGAAATCCGCAAAGCCGTGGCCCAGGGATATAAGGAATTTACCCTGTTGGGACAGAATGTAAATTCTTATGGAAAGGACACCATGGGCAAAAGCGCCTTTAGTGACCTTTTGAAAATGGTGGATGCGATTCCCGGAGTGGAACGGATCCGCTATATGACCAGCCACCCGCGCGACATGAGCGAGGAATTGGTGCGCACCATTGCGGAGAGCCGGCATGTGTGCAGGCATTTTCATATTCCGGTACAAAGCGGCAGTACCCGGATTATGGAGAAAATGAACCGGGGCTATACGCGGGAATCCTATCTGCATTTGGTTAAAACCATTCGGCAGTATGTGCCGGACGCAGTACTCACAACGGATATTATTGTGGGATTCCCAGGGGAGACAGAAGAAGATTTTGCACAGACCATGAGCCTTTTTGACCAGGTCAGCTACGATGCGGCGTACACCTTTATGTATTCCAAACGCTCGGGAACACCGGCGGCTGTCATGGAAGCGCAGGTACCGGATGACGTAAAAAAAGATCGTCTGAACCGGCTTATGGCGCTTCAGAATAAACACAGCCTGCAACATAACCAGCGTCTGGTAGGGAAAACCCTTCCTGTGATTGTGGAAGGACTCTCCCATAACAATAACAAAATGTGGAGCGGCCGGACCGATGGCAATAAATTGGTCCTGTGGCCTGTGGAAGACCGGATTTTAACTCCGGGTGACATCGTACCGGTGAAGATGGAGATGGCACAGACATGGCTGCTTAAAGGACGTGCTAATTTATGACAACCTTAACACCGATGCTGCAGCAATACCTGGATATCAAAAAAGAACACCAGGATGAGTTGCTGTTTTTCCGCCTGGGGGATTTCTACGAGTTATTTAATGAAGATGCCATTACGGCGTCCCGGGAACTAAACCTGACTTTGACACACCGGGCGGGGGGCAAGGTGGGGGCCAGTGCCACCATGCCTATGTGCGGGGTACCTTTCCATTCCGTGGACGGGTATCTGGCCAAATTAATCAAAAAAGGATACCGGATCGCCATTTGTGACCAGATGGAAGATCCTAAAAAAGCCGTGGGTATCGTCAAACGGGAAGTGACCAAGATCCTCACCCCGGGAACCGTGCTCAGCGATGCCGTTTTGGAAGAAAGTCACAACCAGTATCTGGCCTGCCTCATGCGGGATAAAGAATCCTTTTGTCTTTCCTTTGCCGATGTTTCCACGGGGGAATGTGCCTGGTATTTGGCAGAAGGGAAAAACCGGGAAGAAGCGGTACTGGATCAGATCTATCGCATCCAGCCGGCGGAACTGGTCCTTACGGAAGATGCAGACTGTTTTGGGGAGCTCTTGCCAAAAATCCTGCAAAAACACCCGGAGTGCATGGTCAATCAGTTTGTTCCGCTGCCGAAGGAAACCTATTTTACCCAGCATTTTGGCGCAGACGATGCGGCAGGGGAGCGGCCTTTTGTGCGGCATACCGTGGAAGTCATGCTGGAATACATCCACGAAAATGTAAAAAGCGATCTGGCGCAAATTAACCGGCTCCGGGAGATTACCACCGATCACGTGATGGATCTGGATGCTACGGCCATTCGCAATCTGGAACTGGTTAAAAATATGAAGGACGGGACCCGTCACGGGACGCTACTGGATGTACTGGACTATACCCAAACGGCCATGGGGGCACGCCAATTGCGGCAGTGGGTGGAATCGCCCCTCCTTGATCCGGCAAAAATTACCGGGCGGCAGCAGGCCATTGGGGAGCTTTTGGAACATGCCGCCAGCCGCACCGCACTGGGGGATGCCTTAAAGGAAATTACCGATCTGGAACGGATTCTCTCCCGGGTAGAAGTCGGTTCTGCCAACGCACGGGATATGGCGGCTCTGCGCAGTGCACTGCAGGCGCTGCCTGCTGTGAAAAAACTGCTGGCCTCCCAACAAGGCGGACTGCTCCATGCCCTGGATGGCCGTATTTCCCTGCATGAAGAAGTATTGGACACTCTCCAGCGGGGCATTGTGGATGATCCTCCGTTTACGGTGCGGGAAGGCGGCATGATCCGCAAGGGATTTAATAAAGAGCTGGATGAAGTCCGTGATATCGCAGAACATAATACGGTCTGGATGCAGCGCTTTGAACAAAAGATCAAAGAAGAAACGGGTATCAAAACCCTGAAGGTAGGCTATAACAAAGTCTTTGGCTACTATATTGAGGTCAGCAAAGGGCAGGTCAGCCAAGTGCCGGATTCCTTTATCCGTAAGCAGACCCTTGTGAATGCAGAACGGTACATTGTACCGGAACTGAAAGACTTTGAAAATAAAATTCTTTCTGCCAAGGAAAAGATTCAGCAGCTGGAATATTATCTCTTTAATGAAATCCGTCAGCAAATCCGGGAACATCTGGTTGCTATCCAGCGGACAGCCCGGGCTATAGGTGCCTTGGATGTATTGTATTCCCTTGCTATGGCGGCTTTTAAGGGAAATTATACCTGCCCGCGCCTTAATGCCCGGCAGGAAATCCGTATCCGGGATGGGCGGCATCCGGTAGTAGAAAAATTGCTGGAACGGGAACTGTTTGTTCCTAACGATACCTATCTGAATCAGACGGATGAACGCCTGATGATTTTAACCGGCCCCAATATGGCCGGCAAATCTACCTACATGCGACAAGTAGCCCTACTGGTTCTCATGACCCAGATGGGCAGCTTTATTCCTGCACGGGAGGCTGATATCTGCCCGGTGGACCGGATATTTACCCGGGTGGGCGCCAGCGATGATCTGGCCACGGGGCAAAGTACCTTTATGGTGGAAATGAATGAAGTGGCCAATATTTTAAAATTTGCCACCAGCCGTAGCCTGATTATCCTGGACGAAGTGGGCAGGGGCACCAGCACCTATGACGGGATGGCCATTGCCCGGGCTGTGGTGGAATTTATCAATAAAAAGATCGGCGCCAAGACGCTGTTTGCCACTCACTACCATGAATTGATCGAGCTGGAACAACTGGAACCTGGCATCAAAAATTATTCCGTGGCCGTTAAAGAAAAAGGCAAAGATGTGGTATTTCTAAGGCGGATTGTGCCTGGTGGCACGGATAAAAGCTATGGGATCCACGTTGCCAAACTGGCAGGCCTGCCGGGGAAAGTGGTGGAACGGGCAGAAAAATTGCTGGAAGAATACACCCAAAATGGCGGAAAAGCGTCCCCTGCACCTATGCCGCAGAATATACCGGACGTGCCAGAAGATCCCCAGCCCAGCTTATTTGGAGACAGCATCCGGGAAACGCTGAAGGGTTTGGACGTGATGACGATGACACCGCTCGAAGCCTTAAATACCCTGTATGAGCTCCAGAAAGAAGCAAAACGGGAAGGAGGGATGACGGAGTGAGTGTACCTGTCAATTTACTGGACCAAAATACCAGCAACCAGATCGCCGCAGGGGAAGTGGTGGAAAAACCAGCTTCTGTGGTTAAAGAGCTGATGGAAAATTCCCTGGATGCCGGAGCCAATCGGATTGATGTGAGCATTTTTGCCGGTGGTACGGAATTTATCCAGGTTAAAGATAACGGCAGCGGCATGGACGAAAAAAATGCCCGGATGGCCCTATTGCGTCATGCTACCAGTAAGATCCGCAAAGCTGATGACCTTTTAACACTCCGTACCCTGGGCTTTCGGGGAGAGGCGCTGCCCAGCATTGCCTCTGTATCCCATTTCAGGCTGCTCACCCGGGAACCGGAAGCAGAGTTTGGCACCCAAATTACCGTAGATGGGGGTAAAGAGGAAGACGTTGGGCAAATGGGCGGCGACGTGGGCACCACCATTACCGTCAAAGATTTGTTTTATAATGTGCCCGCCAGGAGAAAGTTCCTCCGTACCGTTCACACAGAAGGCCGCTATATCAGCGAGATTGTTAGCCGTATGGCGCTTTCCCGCCCGGATGTGCATTTTACCCTCACCCGGGACGATAAGGAAGTAATCAACACCCCTGGCAGCGGCGATATTCTGGACACCATCGCTTCCCTGTACGGAAAAGAAGTCATCCGCCAGCTTTTAACGGTGGACTATACCCAGGAGGGGATCCAGGTAAAAGGCTACATCAGCCGCCCGACGCTGTTAAAAGGCACGCGGCAGTGGCAGACCTTATTCGTAAACGGGCGCTGCATTAATAACCGCATGGTCAGCAAAGCCATAGACCATGCCTACCAGTCCCAGATCCCTAAAGCAGGATTTCCCTTTGCAGTGCTGGATATACTGGTGGACACCCATGCCATTGATATCAACGTCCATCCCCAGAAAAGTGAAATTAAATTCGGGGACGAGAGTGCTGTGTACCGGGCGGTCTACCATGCCCTGACTAATGCACTGACACAGCCTATGGCTGGAAAAACGGCGACCGATGGCAGTGTGGCACTGGCGCAGCCAACTCCGCAGCATTTTTCTCCGGCTCCCGCACAGACAGCGCCGGAGACAAGCACGCTTTTTACCGGAGGTGACCGGGGGAGCCAATTCCGTTCTCCCTCTTTTGGACGGAGCTTTGCTTCCAGTCCTAATGGCAGTTACGGACAAATGGTGTGGAAAACGCCGGACACGATTGCCGAAGACGCTTCCGAGAAGTTCTTTGACGCCCAGCGGATAACGCCGGAAGATCCTGCTGCAAGTTCCATCGCGGAATCCGACAACCAGGAAACGATGCCTGGTGAGGAGCTGGAGGGGAACCTGACCAGTGGTGTGGATATGATCTGGCCTTTGGGGCAGGTGGACCGGGTATTTATTATTGCCCAGTCGGAAACGTCCCTGTATCTCATTGACCAGCATGCAGCCCACGAAAGGATATTGTATGATAAATTTGTCCGCCAGCAGCAGGATATTCCATCCCAGCAGCTGTTACTCCCATTATTCCTCAACGTGACCCGGATGGATGTGGATGCTGTTTCCAATTACCGGGAAGCATTTTTGCAGCTGGGCGTAGATGTGGAGCCCGCTGGGGAAACGACTCTGCGCGTTTCCGCCTTGCCGGCGGATGTGCAAAGCGGCCAGGCAGAAGGGTTTATTGAAGATATTCTAACGTTGCTATCGGAAAACAAAAATATTAAAGCCAGTGATCTCAGGGAAAGCGTGCTGCACTACGCCGCCTGCCACTCTGCCATTCGGGCCGGAGAGGTGCTGAACATCCGGCAAATGCGGCAGCTGATTTTGGAACTGTTAAATACAGAACATCCCTTTACCTGCCCTCACGGACGGCCTTGTATGATACAGTTGACCAGTGAGGAGTTGTACAGGATGTTCAAACGGACATAAGGATGACTATGGATTATGGAGTAACGGTGGGCCTTAAAGGGTCGACCGCTTTGATAAAAAAAGCCAAAGCCTGGGCAGAGGAGCTCCAGCTGCCGTTTTTTATGCGATCCCGGCATGGCACCTTGCAGGATTTTTGTGCGGAGCGGGGATTAAAAGCCCTTTTGATAGCTTCACATCTGGGTGCACAGGTCTTTACTCAGGAAGGGATTTTGCGCTATCATCCTTCTATGGGCGTGCCACGGATCCGCATCCTGGAACGGGGCGGTACGGATCATTTGGTCGAAGCTTGTGAGCTAAAACCGGGGAAACGCTATCTGGATTGTACACTGGGGCTTGCGGCAGATGCTGCCGTAGCTTCCTTTGTGGTAGGCCCTGCGGGAAAAGTTACAGGGCTGGAAGCGTCCCCTGTTTTATATATGCTGGCGAAAGAAGGTCTGACGACCTACCTCATGCCAGATGATAAAAAAATTGAAGCGGCGCTGCAGCGCATTACGGTCCTTTGGAAAAAAGCCGAAGACTTTCTGCCCACGCTGCCTAGTGACAGCTATGACGTGGTGTATTTTGATCCTATGTTTCGCCGTCTGGTAGGCAGTTCCGCCAGTATGCAGCCCCTGCGGCCAGCATCCTATCACAAGCCGCTGGATCTTGGCATGATTCGTGAAGCCCTGCGGGTGGCGCCCTTAGTGGTCGTAAAAGAACGAGATGAAGCGTTGCTGCAGCAGTTAGGCGCGCAGGAGATACAGGGTGGCAAATACAGCCGGGTAAAATATGGCATCATCAGGAGGCCTCTATGAATACCAAGCCTAAAGTCGCAGCCATCATCGGTCCCACAGCCACAGGAAAAACTGGCCTTGGGATCCGTTTAGCTAAAAAATGGGGCGGGGAAATTATTTCCGGAGATTCTATGCTGGTATTTCGGCGGATGGATATTGCGACTGCTAAGCCTACTCCGGAGGAACTCGCCGAAGTGCCGCACCATTTGGTGGATATCCTGGAGCCATCTGAAAAATATTCGGTGGTAGCCTTTCAAGAACAGGCGGATTTTTGGATCCGGGACTGTAACCGCCGAGGCGTGCTTCCCATCTTAGTAGGGGGGACGGGGCTATATTGCCGGGCTCTTTTGGAACACTACGATTTCTCCACTGTGAATGAATCCGAAGACCTTCGCAAGGAGCTTATCTCGTATGCGGAGGAAAATGGCAATGTGGCTCTCCATAAAAAGCTGGAAAAACTAAATCCTAAGCTTGCAGAAAATTTGAAGGTCAATGACAGAAAGCGTATAATAAGAGCAATTGAAACAACGCTGGGAGGCGATGCTGCTTTCGCCCGAAAGGCGGCGGAAAGTCCTTATGAGGCTGTAGTTTTTGGCCTTACTATGGAGCGTCCCGTGCTCTATGACCGGATTAACCGCCGGGTGGATTTGATGGTAATGCAGGGGCTTTTTGCAGAGACCAAAAGGCTTTTACAAGAAGGCGTACCTGCGACCTGCCAATCCATGAAAAGTATCGGGTACCGGCAGGCACTGCAATATTTTCAAGGCGAACGGACCAAAGAAGAATGTATTAATAAAATCAAGCAAGCTACACGGAATTTTGCTAAACGGCAGATTACCTGGTACAAAAAAATGCCGTATATAAGGTGGCTGCACCTTTCGGATCCGGTGAATGAAGCCGCCGCCCTCAAGGCTATGGAAGAGGTATTGTTACAAAAAAGATTTATATAAAACGGCTACTCCAGAAAAAAGGAATGATCAGATTGACACGCAAGACCGATCTAGAAAACGAAATCAATATTTTTTTAGAGTATTTGACGGTGGAAATTGGGCTGGCCCAAAATACCAGGGATTCCTATGGACGGGATCTGCGGCTGTTTGCGGTCTGGGTGAACCGCCCTTTGGCGGAAGTGACGAAAGATGATATCTCCCGGTATCTCAAAATACTGAAAGAACAGCATTATGCGCCCACGTCCCTGTCCCGCAAGCTGGCAGCG
The DNA here is from genome assembly GCA_900554515.1 of uncultured Acidaminococcus sp. Taxonomy (GTDB): domain Bacteria; phylum Bacillota; class Negativicutes; order Acidaminococcales; family Acidaminococcaceae; genus Acidaminococcus. The sequence continues at coordinate 101,907 of USHN01000002.1, forward strand.
CTCAAGGCATTTTTTCGGTTTATGACCGGGGAAGGGTATTTGGACGAAGATCCTTCCGAAGTAGTAGAAGCCGGGAGCCGGGGCGCCATGCTGCCCAAAGTCCTGAGCTTGGAGGAAGTAAAAGCGCTTTTTGCGGCCGTGGATCTTACGCAAAAAGAAGGCATCCGGGACCGGGCCATGCTGGAAGTGATGTATGCCACCGGCATGCGGGTTTCTGAGCTGTTAGGGCTTACGGTAAACCGTGTCAATTTGAAAACCCATTATGTGATTGCGTTCGGCAAAGGGGCCAAGGAAAGATTGATCCCTTTAGGACACTATGCCATTTACTATTTAGAAAAATATTTGCTGGAGGTACGGCCTAAAATGGTCCGTGCCCAGCACCCTACGGATGATCTTTTTCTCACCGTCCGGGGCAGCGGCATGACCCGGCAGCGCTTTTGGCAGATTATCAAAGTCTACGGACAAAAGGCCGGTATCAAAAAGCCGTTGACGCCCCATATCCTGCGTCATTCCTTTGCTACGCATATGTTAAATAACGGGGCAGATCTCCGGACCGTGCAGGAACTCTTAGGACATTCGGATATTTCTACCACACAGATTTATACCCATTTGACGGATAACCGGCTTAAAGCCGTATTTGACAAGAGCCACCCCCGGGCATAAAGGAATCGTTCATGAGAAGAAAAAAGTCAAAAAATCATTTTTTTCGTAACGCAGTTTTATTGTTGGTGGTGTGTGCCTGTGCTGGATTATTCTATGCCTATAGGCAGGAAAAGGCTGCCCATCCGGAAGAAAGCTGGCAGGAAGCAGCCCAAAAGACCATTACCGATACCGTAGAAAAGGGAAAAGACCTGACGCCGGAAGGCAAAGACAGTGAAGATAAGGAAAAGAAGGCGTCGGAACAAAAAGGCGTAACTAAAAAGCAGCCAGCTTCCCCTGCTTCCAGTAGTGATTGGCTGCCAGGCCTTAGCAAACGGCAATATAAAGGGAAACTGGCGGTAGTGATTGATGACTGCGGGTATGATATGGAGGCACTGCGTACCTTAACACGACTTCCGCTGCCCATGAGTTTTGCCATTATTCCCTTTAAAACCCATAGCCGGGATGCCTTGCAGGAAATTCATAGCCAGGGACGCGTCGCTATGCTGCATTTGCCCATGGAGCCTATGAGTGGGGGCAGCAGCGAACCAGAAGCGGTAAAAGTGGGCATGACAAGAGAGCAGATTCAGCGCTTCACCCAAAAAGCCATTGACAGCCTGCCGGGGATTCAGGGCGTAAATAATCACCAGGGATCCCGGGCAACATCTAATGGCCCCACCATTACCGCAGCGCTAAGTACCATGAAGCAGAACGGGCTCTTTTTCGTAGACAGCCGCACGTCCAGCAGCACGGTGGCAGAGGAAAAGGCCGCGGCGCTGGGGATGCGTACGGGACACAATAGTCTTTTCCTGGATAACAGCGCTGATGAGGAGACTATCCGGCGGCAGATTGGAAGAGCCATTGCCCTGGCAGACCAATACGGATCCATTATTGTGATCTGTCATGCCAGGCCTCATACGGCCGCAGCCTGGAAAAAAAGTGCAGCAGCCATACAAGCTACCGGCATTCGGCTTGTGCCGGTGACCGATGTGTTATAAGTTGGTGTGAAGGAGGGATTGCCATGCTAAAAACAACCTTATTAATGGCCATGATGACGGCTATTTTAATGGTCATCGGGGACTATGTGGGAGGTACTGATGGGATGACCATCATGCTGATTTTTTCCCTGGTATCTAATTTTGCGATGTATTGGTTCAGCGACAAAGTCGTCATCAGTCAATACAACGCCCAGCAGGTAGATGTCACTAGCGCCCCGCAGCTGTACCATATCGTGGAAGGCTTGGCGCAGCGGGGCGATCTGCCCATGCCCAAAGTCTATATCATTCCTACCCGTCTGCCCAATGCTTTTACCACGGGGCGCAATCCGGACCATGCGGCTGTCTGCGTGACGGAAGGACTCTTGGACCTATTGGAGCCTCGGGAAATCGCAGGGGTTTTGGGTCACGAAATGAGCCATATCAAACACCGGGATATTTTGATCAGTACCATTGCTGCCGGCATGGCAGGCGTAATTTCTCTATTGGCCCGCTTTGCTTTCTGGTTTGGCGGCAGCCGGGACAATCGCCGCAATAATCCCATCGCAGCGATTCTGATTCTGGTATTGACCCCCATTGCGGCGGCGATTATCCAATTGGCTATTTCCCGCACCCGGGAATATATGGCGGACTATACCGGGGGGCAACTGTCCGGTGATCCGGATGCTTTGGCGGATGCCCTTGGAAAAATCGAAGGGTATGCACGCCAGTGCACCATGCCCCATGCTACAGAGTCTACTGCCCATATGTTTATTATTTCCCCGTTTTCTGCCCAGGATGCCAAGACGTTATTCAGCACCCATCCATCTACGGAAGAGCGAATTGCCCGTCTCCGCCAGGAGGCTCAGGGAATGCGGGAGCAGGGGACACTTCATCCGCTTGTAGAATAGAGTATAAAAAATAGAGGGTTCCCTGTATGGGGGACCCTTAAAATTTTCTAAAATAAATGTAAAAAATGAACACTTTTACTCTTTTATTCTTGTAGCGAATATGCTAGAATAAGACAAGTGGAAACAATTGGACTGGAGACATCGTCATTTCCACATGCAATTATTATTTGTTATCTTTCTGAGGGGGTATGAAAAGTGGTACCGGTCTTGAAATTGACCATGTTTCACACATTGGCACTGGCAGTATTGTCTATTTGGTTTGGGGATTGGCTGAGAAATAAGCTGCCCATTCTGAAAAAATATTGCTTGCCCGGTGCTGTGGTAGGCGGTACGATTTTTGCCTGTATTTCCCTTGCACTGTATCAAGCAGGGATTTGTGAACTGAATTTTGATTATAAGGTGGTAAACAGCCTGTTCTACTGCATCTTCTTTGCAGCCAGCGGTGCTGCTGCCAGCCTGAGCTTACTAAAAACCGGCGGTAAATATGTTGTTCTGTTCTGCATTTCTGCAGCAGTTCTGGCTGCGATTCAAAATGCGCTGGCTATCGGCCTGGGGCAGGTATTGCATGTACCACCGCTGATTTCCATGATGACCGGTTCTATTCCTATGACCGGTGGTCACGGCAATGCGGCCGCATTTGCACCTATGGCTGTTAAAATGGGTGCCAGCAATGCGCTGGAAGTAGCCATTGCCGCCGCTACCTTCGGGCTGATTTCCGGTTCTATTATCGGCGGGCCGCTGGGCCGTTTCCTGATTGAACACAATCACCTGACCGATCCTGCCCTGGACGGCAAGGGAGATGTAGCCGAACAAAGCAACGGTGAAGTAGGGACTCCGATTTATCGGGGCGACGTGGTGCAAGCCATGTACCTGATGTGCCTGGCACTGGGCATTGGCGGCGCTGTAATGGTTGTGCTGCAAAAACTGGGGATTGCGTTTCCGATTCACGTATGTGCCATGTTGGGCGGCATCCTGATTCGTTTGTACTATGATGCTAAAGCGGGAGATCATACCAAGCTGTACGAAGGTATTGACACTGTCAGCGATTTCAGTCTAGGCCTTTTTGTGGCTATGTCCATCATTTCCATGAAATTGTGGACACTGTCCGGCTTGGGACTGCAGCTGTTCCTCCTGTGCATGGCACAAGCGGTATTTATCATTCTCTACTGCGTATTCATCGACTACCCGCTCATGGGCAAAGGCTACGATGCTGCGATTATCGCTGTAGGGCACTCTGGATTTGGTCTGGGCGCCGTGCCGGTATCCATGACCACTATGACCACGGTGTGCAACCGGTATCGGTTCTCTAAGCTGGCGTTCTTCGTGGTACCGGTTATCGGGGGATTTTTGAGCAATATCACTAATGCGGTGATCATTGTAAAATTCTTGGATATTGCCCACAACATGACGGCAGCAGCTACGGCTTTCCTGTTCTAATCCAAGAAAACTAAAAATAAATAGTCAAAAACGGCTCCACTTCAGTGGGAGCCGTTTTTGACTAGTAGAAACCATCTCCTCATGCAGGATATTTCTGCTATAATGAGAAAAGAAAATCGGCAAAAGAGACTGTGCGGTTAGGGGAGAAATTATTGTAAAGGAAAGAAGGAACACGATGAAGTTACATGGCGTTGAGGAAACCCTGCTAATCCCGCTGTGGGCAAGAGCCTACGAAACTACACAGTACAAACACCCACTGGTTCGTGATGAGCTGGCAGTGGAAATACTGCAAAAGATTGATTATGATTTTTCTAAATTTGATGGTGTTAAACTGTCGCAAATCGGTACAGCGGCACGCAGTGCCATTCTGGATAGGGAAACCAGAAAGTTCTTGCAGGAGCATCCCCGTGCCGTCTGTATCAATCTCTGCGCCGGACTGGATACCCGGTTCTATAGAGTAAATACGGCGGGGCTTGACTGGTACAATATTGATCTGCCCGATGTTATGCAGCTAAGAGCAGAAGTGCTGCCTAATGAACCGGAAAATGTACATAACATCATCGGTTCTATATTGGATAAAGAGACTTTTGCTGGTATAGATATAGGCGGAAGGGATGTTCTGCTGATTATGGAAGGGGCTTCCATGTATTTTACGCAGGAAGACATATGCCATCTGCTGCAATTATTGCATGACTATTTCCCCGGTGCTGTAATGCTGATGGAAGTGATGACACCCTTTTTGATCCGTCATCAGAAATACCATGATTCTGTGGGAAAATATGTAAGGCCCATTTTATCTGGGGCGTAACCGACGGAAAGGAAATGGAACGAATGAAACCGTTCGTCCGTTTTTGTAACCAATGGACTTTCTATGAAGGCTTTCGTAGGCGGTGGGGCATTATGGGTTTACTTTCGCTTATCCCTTGGTGGAACAAAAATGTCAACAACAAAATTATTCAGTTCTCAATTTAAAGTAAGCGGTGTTTTGTCGGAGCGCTTTGTTTTAATAGAAACTATTACATTATATTTAAGAGACAGTTTTTAGCTCTTCTTATTTTTGAGTTATACCATTATACGGGCTTTATCAGACTCTGTTTCCTGTACTTTTAGATACTGCCTATTGTATAAAAATGCGAAAAGACGTATAATAACCTAACAAGACTAAAAAAGCCTGGTAAGGGGCTTATGTGGAGGGGTAACAATGAAAAAGATGCATGTACTGGCAGGACTGATGGCGGCGTTGATGCTTGGTGTGGCCGGCTGCGGCGGCAGTGATACGAAGCAGGCGGCAACAGAGCAGAAGGTTTTAAAAGTAGGCACAGAACCTACTTTTGCTCCGTTTGAATTTCAGGAGAAAGATTCCAAGGACTTCACCGGGTTTGATATGGACCTGATTCGTGCGGTCGGCAAGCAAATGGGAATGAAGGTGGAAATCCAGAACATGGGCTTTGATGCCTTAATTCCAGCACTAAACAGCGGAAATATTGATGCGGCTGTGGCGGGAATGAGCATTACCGAAGACCGGAAGAAAAACGTTGACTTTACGGATCCGTATTACACCTCTGGTCTGGTCGTAGTGGTAACGAATGACAATACCAGCATTAAGAGCATTAATGACTTAAATGGGAAAAAGATTGCAACCCAAATTGGTACCACCGGTTCCGAACGGGCTTCCAAAGTACCGGGAGCAAAAGTGACCAACTTTAACACCAATGCAGAAGTTTTCCTGGAACTGGAAAATAAAGGCGTGGATGCCGTCGTAATTGATAAACCGGTAGCAGCCTACTACCTGACACAGGGAGGCAAAGGCAAAGACAAAATCGTAGGCGATACGATGGAAGCGGAAGACTACGGCATGGCCTTCAAGAAAGGTAGCAAACTGACGGCAGAAGCCAATAAAGCTCTGGCCGAGCTGAAGAAAAATGGCGAATATGATAAGATTTATGCCAAATGGTTTGGGGCAGCCGCTAAAAAATAACTAGGAAGGGTTTTTCATGAATTTTGAGATTATCGAACAATCCCTGCCGCTACTTTTGGCAGGGGCAGGGATTACTGTTGAAATTACCGCTATGAGCGTGGGCCTTGGCATGGCTATCGGCATTGTGGTGGCACTGATCCGTATGTGTGGCATCAAAGTGCTGAAGGTCCTGGGGGATATTTACGTGGATTTTCTCCGGGGCACGCCGCTTTTGGTTCAGATCTTTCTGGTGTACTTTGCACTGCCTGCCTTGATCCATCACCGGGTGGATGCGTATGTAGCGGCTGTTTCTGCCTGCTCCATCAATAGTGGTGCGTATGTGGCAGAAATTTTCAGAGGCGGTATAGAAGCCATTGATAAGGGGCAGATGGAAGCAGGCCGCAGTCTGGGCATGACGTGGTGGCAAACCATGCGCCACATTATTTTGCCTCAGGCCTTTAAGCAGATCATCCCGCCATTAGGCAATGAATTTATTGCGATGTTAAAGGACTCTTCTCTGGTGTCCGTTATCGGCTTTGAAGAATTGACACGGCGGGGGCAGCTGATTATCGCCCGCACCTATGCGTCCTTTGAAATCTGGATGGCGGTTGCGGTAATTTACCTCATCATGACATTTGTGGTGGCACGGTTTACCGGCTACCTGGAAAAGAGGTTTAAAAAGAATGAACAATGAACTGATCCAGGTCCGGGGACTTAGGAAAAACTATGGCAAGAATGAAGTCTTAAAGGGTATTGACGTCACCGTACACGAAAAAGAAGTGATGGTGGTGATTGGTCCGTCCGGCGGCGGCAAGAGCACGTTTTTGCGTTGCTTAAACTATTCGGAAGTGCCTACGAGCGGAGAGATTACCTTTGACGGGATTCCATTAAACGGGGACGCAAATATCAACGAAGTCCGCAAAGAAGTGGGAATGGTGTTCCAGCGGTTTAATCTGTTTCCCCATATGACGGTCATGGAAAACCTGACGCTGGCTCCTATGATTGTTCGGAAAATGCAAAAGGAAGAAGCAGTGGAAACTGCAAAAAAATACTTGGACAAGGTAGGCCTTTTGGAGAAAATAGATGCTTACCCGGGTTCCTTGTCCGGCGGACAGCAGCAGCGTGTAGCCATAGCCCGTGCTTTGTGCATGAAACCCAAAGCCATGTTATTTGATGAACCGACCAGTGCCCTGGATCCGGAAATGATTAACGAAGTGTTGGACGTGATGAAGAGCCTGGCCCACGAAGGGATGACCATGGTGGTAGTAACCCATGAAATGGGGTTTGCCCGGGAGGTGGGAGATCGGGTCCTGTTTTTGGACGGAGGTATCATCGCAGAGCAGGGGGATCCCCAGGAATTTTTTGCTCACCCACAGAATGAACGGGCCCGTAGCTTTTTGTCCAAGATTTTGTAGAAAATATTGCAGGATTTTTTCTACCCATGTAGAACTAATACTATAACAACAAACAGGAATGCCTGTTCTGAGGAGGTAGTTATCATGGCAGTAAGAGTTCGTGGTAAAAACATTGAAGTGACCCAGGCTTTAAAAGACTACGTGGAAAAACGCATTGTTACGATTACTAAGCAATTCAAGACAGTAGGCGATATCAGTGCGGTAATGCGTGTAGAAAAAGGCAGCCATATTGTTGAAATTACCGTTCCCGCCAGCGGCATCGTGCTGCGGGCTCAGGAAAGCAGCGACAATATGTACGCTTCCATTGATAAATGCGTGGATAAGATTGAACGGCAGATTCATAAGTATAAAACCCGCCTGATGCGCCGGAAATACAACAACTTCCGGGATGAAGCTCCGGCTCCGTTGCCCGTGGATGACGAAGAGGTGCAGGAAGAAACGGGAGACTTTGTAGTAGCCCGTGAAAAGACTTACGCTATGCGTCCCATGGGTGTACAGGAAGCCATTATGCAGATGAATATGCTGAACCACGACTTCTTTGTATACTTTGATGCAGAGACAGAAAAAATGGCCATTGTATACCGCCGGAGAAGCGGGGACTATGGCGTGATTCGTCCAGAATTGGCGTAAATGGCGATTGAAGCAAGAATTTCATGAAATTTTTACAAAGAGACAAGGCTTTTACCTTGTCTCTTTTTGCTTTTCCTAAGTGCTTTTGCTATAATAAAAAAATAAGCTTAGAGGAGTGTAGAGCACCTTTGGTGCTTTAGAATAGGAGTGATATTTTTGCTGGAACAGCTGATGAAACTGGTCTTTGGGGATCCCAATAAAAAAGAACTGAAGATCTGCCAAAACTATGTAACGCAAATCAACGCCTTGGAACCAGAAATTTCCAAGCTCAGTGATGCCCGTCTCCGGGCAAAAACCGATGAATTCAGACTGCGCCTCACCAAAGGAGAGACACTGGATGATCTGTTGCCGGAAGCGTTTGCTGTGGTGCGGGAAGCGTCCAAGCGCGTTTTGGGACTCAGACATTTTGATGTGCAGCTCATCGGGGGATGCATCCTTCATCGGGGAAATATTGCAGAAATGAAGACCGGCGAAGGCAAAACTCTTGTTGCTACGTTGCCGGCATACCTCAATGCACTGGAAGGCAAGGGCGTTCACGTTGTAACAGTCAACGATTATCTGGCCCGGCGTGACAGCGAAGATATGGGACGGGTATACCGCTTTTTGGGGATGAGTGTAGGCCTTATTATCCATGACTTGGATTACCCTGATCGGAAAGCTGCCTATGCTGCCGACATTACCTATGGTACCAATAACGAATTTGGGTTTGACTATTTGCGGGATAATATGGTGGTCTCCCTGGACCAGATGGTACAGCGGCCCTTGCATTATGCCATCGTGGATGAAGTGGATAGTATCCTGATTGACGAGGCAAGAACTCCGCTGATTATTTCCGGGCCGGGAGAAAAATCCACAGAACTCTACAATGTGATGGCTGCCATTGTCCACAATTTCAAGGAAAATACGGATTATACCGTAGATGAAAAAATGAAAACGGTAGCGCCTACGGCTGCTGGTATTGCTAAGACCGAAAAAGCCCTGGGTGTACAAAATATGTATGAGACTGCAGACGGCGTAGACTACTCCCATCAGCTGATGGCAGCGCTGAAGGCTAAATCTCTCATGATCCGTGACCGGGATTATGTGGTCAAAGACGGGGAAGTTATCATCGTAGATGAATTCACCGGTCGTTTGATGTATGGCCGCCGTTTCTCGGAAGGACTGCACCAGGCCATTGAAGCTAAAGAACATGTAAAAGTAGAGCGGGAGAGCCAGACGCTGGCTACTATTACGTTCCAGAATTATTTCCGGATGTATGACAAATTGTCCGGTATGACTGGTACGGCCAAAACGGAAGAACAGGAATTTCAGAAAATCTATGGCCTCTCTGTCTATGTGGTACCCACCAATAAGCCAAATATCCGGATTGACCATCCCGATGTGATCTATAAGACCAAAAAGGCAAAATACCGGGCTGTGGTACGGGCTATCAAAGAACTCCATGCTAAGGGCCGCCCGGTGCTGGTAGGGACGACTTCAATCCAACAGAGTGAGGAATTGTCCGGTATGCTCCAGAAAGAAGGCATTCCTCATAATGTATTAAATGCCAAATTCCACGAAAAAGAAGCAGAAATTGTAGCAGATGCCGGGCAAAAGAATGCCGTCACCATTGCCACCAACATGGCGGGCCGGGGTACGGATATTGTGCTGGGCGATGGTATCGCTGAACTCGGAGGTCTTCATATCATCGGGACAGAACGGCACGAATCCAGGCGTATAGATAACCAGCTGCGGGGCCGTTGTGCCCGGCAGGGAGACCCAGGTTCTACCCGTTTTTACCTGTCCTTGGAAGATGACTTAATGCGTCTGTTTGGCAGCGATAACATTTCTGGTATTATGGACCGGCTGGGCATGGACGAAGACGATCCTATCGAACATAAACTGGTAACGCGTTCCATTGAGAATGCCCAGAAGAAAGTGGAATCCAGAAACTTTGATATCCGTAAACACGTTCTGGAATACGACGACGTGATGAACGAACAAAGAGAAGTAATCTACGACCAACGGCGGAAGATTTTGGAAAAAGCGGTGCTGAAGGATACCGTGCTGGATATGGCCGATCATATAGCAGAACGGGCTTTGGAAATGTATGTGCCAAAAGATGCGTATAGTGAAGATTGGGACTTAAAGAGTCTCGTAACCTATACCGAGGAATTTTTTGCACCGCAGGGCAAGCTGCAAGCGGATGAATTGGCCAATATGAGCCGGGAAGAACTGGCCGAATACCTGCATAAGGTAGCACATGACTACTATGATGAACGGGAAAAAGCCATTGGAGCTCCTATTATGCGGGAATTAGAAAACCTGATCATGCTGAAAGTGGTGGATAATCACTGGATGGAACACTTGGATTCCATGGATGCCCTGCGGGAAGGTATTGGACTTCGGGCGTATGGACAACGGGATCCGCTGGTAGAATACAAATTTGAAGCGTATGACATGTTTGAAGCCATGAAGGAAGCAATTGTGGACGACGTGGTGAAATATATGTACCGGGTGAACGTGGTAACCCAACCCACGGTGGAGGACCACCTGTCCCAGGCTTCGGAAAACAATCCCTCCGTGGATTAAAAATGAAAAGCCATTGTGGCAGCTTGCAGAAACGGAGCCGGGGGAGGACTGGCTTCGTTTCATGTGTTTTTAAAGAGCACAGGAAACTTTGTCTATGCGATTGATAAGAAAAGGGGTAGGATAGCTTGTTACTGGAAGAAATGAGACCGGCCATCAGCCGCTTGAAAGAAAAATTAGAGGAATTAAAAGACGGACTCAAAATCGAACAAAAAGAAGAGCGGATCCAGGACTTGGAATACCAGATGGCAGCACCAGGCTTTTGGAATACGCCGGATAAAGCCCAAAAGACGGCCCAGGAAGCCAATAATCTGAAAAATGATGTAGATACCTACAAAAAGCTGGAACAAAAGCTGGACGATCTGGGGACCCTATGGGAAATGACTATGGAGGAAAAGGACGACAGCCTGCAAAAAGAAATGGAGCAGGATCTGGAAGATGCCCAGGTATCCCTTCGGGAATTGGAGCTGGGAATGCTGCTGTCGGATGCCTATGATGCCAATAATGCTATTTTGACCTTGCATGCCGGCGCAGGCGGCACAGAAGCCCAGGACTGGACCAGCATGCTGATGCGCATGTTTACACGCTATGCAGAAGGAAAAAACTTTACCGTGGACCTATTGGATGTGCTCGCTGGAGAAGAAGCGGGGATTAAAAGTGCTACCCTTTCTATACAGGGACACAATGCGTATGGCTATTTGAAAAGCGAAAAGGGTGTGCACCGTCTCGTTCGAATTTCTCCCTTTGATGCCAATGCCCGTAGACATACTTCCTTCGCAGCTGTAGATGTGATGCCGGAACTGGATGATACGGTAGAAGTGAATCTGAATATGGACGATGTCCGGGTAGACTATTACCGTGCCAGCGGTGCCGGTGGACAACACGTCAACAAAACATCTTCCGCTGTACGGATGACGCATATCCCTACGGGCATTGTAGTGCAATGCCAGAATGAACGGAGTCAGCTTCAAAATAAGGAACGCTGTCTGCAGCTTTTGCGTGCCAAACTCTATGAGTATGAAAAAGCAATACAGGATGAAAAAATCAGCGAGATTGCCGGGGATTATCAGTCCATTGAATGGGGCAGCCAGATTCGTTCGTATGTATTCCAGCCTTATACTATGGTCAAAGATCACCGGACAGGAGCGGAATCCAGTAATGTGCAGGCCGTGATGGATGGAGATCTGGATCCGTTTGTGGAAGCTTATTTACGGAGCCTGAAGCATTAATATGAAACGTTATCAAAAACTATTTCTGGCCTTGGTGGGATTGGGACTATGTGCTACGCTCTATCTCAATTTCCAGCGGGCACAGGTAGAAAACGCTAATAAAACAATAGAAACCGTAATGGAATATAACTCCTTGGTGCGAATTGCCCAAAATGAGGGGGTTCCTAAAGAGACGGTCTTTAAAGAATTTAAGAAGCGGGGAGTAACGACTCTCGCTGTCTTTGATACCAGTCTGGATAAGCTGGTACAGAATGGAAGTATTACTGCCATTACGGGGACAGAACTGCTTAGGCAAAAGAATACGGAAAGCCTATCTCCTTTGTGGCAGCAGGTAATCCATCGTCCAGATTTTACAGTGGATGCTGTCTATTTGATGGCGGGTACCAGCGAACGGGCCTTACAGGAAGCCGCTGAGGATATACGGTTGCGTTTTGGTCCCAGCAGGATCCGGGAAATGAGCGCTTCTCCAAGGATTTTCCAATTTACCGGGGATATGATAAACAGCAAGAATGCGGTTGCCGGTGACCAGCGGGGCGTGCGGGAGATGGACTTGGGTCCCAGTACCGACGAATTAGAAGATGTGACGAAAAATGGGTTTATGGTTGCTGTTCGTCCCACTAACTATTGTGCCAGGTATACTGCAGAAGCTGCCAGTGAAAAAGAGCAGGTGGAGGCCTTTTTCAAACGCTTGGATCAAAGCGGGGCACATATTTCCCTGATTTTGGGCAGCGGCAAGCAGATGCTGGGCAATCCGGATCAGCTGCCTCTGGTTGCAGAGAAATTGCTGCGCCGGCATATTACGCTAGGTATGGTAGAAGGTGTAACACAGCTGCAGTTTATTAAACTAGAAGGGCTGACCGACCTGGCAAAACTCATGCACTACCAGGGTGCACGTACCTATGTCATTGCCGATGCAGAGCAGCGTAAAATGGAAGTGTTTGATGCGTTCCGGCGCTGGTCTTTATCGGATGAAGAACGGAATATCCGGGTGAATTATATTAAAACATTCCTGACCCCTCGTGATAATAAAACCCTCCTTGCTACTAACCTGGACTACGTGGAGCAGGTAACGCAGGATGTAAGCCGCAAAGGATTTGAAAGTGGGCCGGCAGCGATTTATCAAGTATACCAACCCAGCCGATTATTTTATATTCCTATGGTCTTTTCCCTGGCTGCTGCCTGGTGCCTGTATTTCTTAAAAATGGGGATTTTGCGGGAAGCGCACTACGCTAAATTGACCGCAGCATTAGGAATTTTACTTTGTGCAGGCATTGCAGCAGGACCCCTTACTCTTTTAACAAGGCAGTCGATTGCCTTGGGCGCTGCTGTTATCTTCCCGGTGCTTTCCATTAGCCGCATGCTTACTATTTGGGATAAAAATAATGGACAAGGTTCGTTACTTAAAGTTGCGTCCAGCAGCGTTGTCTATTTGTTTGAAACCCTGCTCCTCAGCATGGTAGGAGCTTCTATGATCGGAGCGGTATTAAGTGATACCCGCTTTCTTTTGGAACTGGACATCTACAGGGGGGTTAAAGCAACCTTTATGCTCCCTGTGATCCTCACGTTCCTGCTATTTATTCGTACCCACGGATTGTGGCGGGAAGGGGAATCCTGGTTAGCTCCATTACGCCGGATTAAAAACTTTTTAGCCCGGCCGCTGACGCTAAAAGCGCTTGTGATACTAGGCATATTTGCCTTTGTAGCATGGGTGTTTATTGGCCGCAGCGGGCATACGGCAGGTGTGCCAGTACCTGGTATTGAAATTAAGCTCCGCTGGTTCTTGGAAGAAACCATGCGGGCGCGTCCCAGGGAAAAAGAATTTCTTATTGGACATCCAGCCTTCTTTCTGGCTGCTTGGGCTGCCTGGAAGAAACTCCCAGTATGGTTTTACGGACTATGTACCGTAGGAGCGGTCATCGGACAGGGCAGTGCTGTGCAGACTTTTTGCCATATGCGCTCCCCAATTTTACTAAGTTATACCCGTGCCTGGGATGGCTTTCTGGTAGGCTTTGTACTGGGTCTTATTGCTTTATGCCTTTTTGCGGGTATCTACAGGGTATGGAAAACATGGTGGCAGAGGAGGAACGGACTTGCGTAAGATTCTGATTTCTGGATACTATGGCTTTTCTAACGCCGGGGATGAGGCAATGCTGACTGCTATTGTCACGGGACTCAGAGCCCAGGATCCCCAGGTAGAACTGACTGTTTTGTCCGGACATCCAGAACTGACCCAGTCATTGCAACAGGTGAAATCCATTCACCGCTTTAATGCTTTAGGGATTTTACGGGAGATGTGGCGTACGGATCTCCTGCTTTCCGGCGGAGGCAGTTTATTGCAGAATGTTACCAGCCAAGTGAGCCTCTTTTATTATTTGTCCATTATTGGGTTAGCTGCCCTTTTTGGGAAAAAAATCATGCTTTTTGCCCAGGGTATCGGCCCTATCCGCGGACGGTTTGCCCGGTGGCTTACCCATTGGGTTTGCCAAAAAGCAGATTTGATCACGGTACGGGACGATGGCTCCCTGAATGATTTAAAGCGCATGGGGTTTAAAGAAAGTGCAGTACATGTAACCAGTGATGCCGTATTCTCCCTGCCTGAGGGACAGCTTGCCGCCGGGGAAAAAAGACTGGCTTCCTTAGGCCTTGACCTTAAGCGTCCGATTATCGGTATGGCTCTCAGGCATTGGAAGGGGGAAGAACGGTATATCCGGGAATTTGCGCAGGCTGCGGATCGGTTAAGTGCAGCCTATCATGCCCAGATTTTGTTTATTCCCCTGCAGTTTCCCTCCGATCTTGAACTATCCCGCCGCGTACAAGCACAGATGAAAGCAAAGAATGCTGTATTTATCCTGCCTGCCAAATGCTCTACCCAGGGATATCAGGATCTGGTGCGCTGCTGCCATATACTTATCGGGATGCGGCTTCACGCTCTGGTTTTTGCAGCGCTTAATAATGTGCCTTTTATGGCAGTATCCTACGATCCGAAGGTAGACCGCTTTGTTAAGGGCATGGAAGGTGCAATAGCGGGAAATATAGATACGATTACAGCAAGCGAGATTGTTCAGGCGGCGGCGTCCCTGTGGCATAAAGATGGGCGGCAGCCCAGCAATAAAATCCAGGCTCTGCGCCAGGAAGCTGTCGCCAACTTGCAGCGGGCACTGGAACTTTTGCCCCAGAGTAAATAAATTAAGGAGGTGCCCGAAATGCTCATTATGCGCCATGCAGGGAAAATATATCCGGGCGGGGCAGCGGCCCTGACGGATGTCAATATACATATTCAATCAGGAGAGTTCGTTTTTCTAGTGGGCCCCAGCGGTGCAGGAAAATCCACGTTTATGAAACTCATTACCCGGGAAATTGAGCCCACCAGCGGCCAAATCCTAGTAGACGGGGTGGACGTCATGCAGCTGCATCGGGGGGATATTCCCTATCTAAGAAGGCAGCTGGGGATTGTATTCCAAGATTTTCGCCTGTTAAATGACCGCACGGCTTTTGAAAACGTGGCCTTTGCCATGCGTGTGATTGAAGCGCCCCGGAAAAAAATCAAATCCAGGGTACAGGAAGTTATGGAACTGGTAGGCCTCAAAGACCGAATGAACAACTATCCTGGGGAAATGAGCGGCGGAGAGCAGCAACGCGTTGCAATTGCCCGGGCTATCGTAAACGATCCTTTGATGGTGATTGCGGATGAACCTACAGGGAACCTGGACCCGGAAACCAGTATGGATATTATGAATATTTTCTCCCAGATCAATCACAATGGAACTACCATCATCATGGCTACCCACGATAAGACGATGGTAGACTACATGCAAAAACGGGTTATTGCCATTGAAAACGGGCGCGTCGTCCGGGATGAACGTAAAGGAGTCTACGGGTATGAACTTTAATACACTGGAGTATTATATAAAAGAAACCTTTACCTCCCTGAAACGCAACTCCCTAATGACCATTGCCTCTATTTCCACGGTTGCACTATCTATTCTGGTCTTAGGCATGTTTCTGGTCATGGTGCTGAACGTAAACAATATCGCCGCTCATCTGGAAAACCAGGTGCAGATTACGGTTTATATGAAAGATCAGGCCAGCGCTACGCAGCTGCAGCAGATGGAAAAAGTCTTAAAAAGTAGTGAAGGAGTGGTTGAGGTAACGCCGGTAAGCAAACAGCAGGCGCTTACGGAGTTTAAGAAACGTCTGGGAGATCAGCAGAGACTGCTGGATGCTCTGGGAGAAGACAATCCTTTTCCGGCGTCTTTTGAAGTGCAGGTGGATCAACCGGAACGGATTGCCAAACTGGTGCCCCAAATAGAAAAAATGCCAGGAGTAGAAACAGCCCGTTTCGGGCAGGAAGCCGTAAAGAATCTCTTTCGTTTGACTCGTATTCTGCGGCTGGGCGGCCTCCTTTTAATCTTTCTTTTGGCTGTGGCTACCCTGTTTATTATTTCTAATACCATTCGGATTACGGTATTTGCCCGCCGCCGGGAAGTGAACATTATGAAATATGTGGGGGCGACAGACAGCTTCATCCGGTGTCCTTTTATTTTGGAAGGGATGCTCATGGGCTTTACCGGAGCCCTTTTGGCTGCACTAGCGCTGAACCAGCTCTATTTAGCGGCGCAGGAACGTATTTATGGTACGCTGGCTTTCTTCCCTCTGCTTCCCTATTGGCCTATGATGGGGATTCTGGGAGCCGGCCTTGTCCTAGTAGGGACGCTCATTGGCGCTTTGGGCAGTATGCTGAGCCTGCAACGGTTCCTCAAAGTGTAAGGGGGCGCTGCTATGAATAAACAAGCGGCCATTCTGCTTACGCTGCTGCTTTCTACGCAGCTGGGACTTACCACATGGGCAGAATCCATTCAGGATAAAAAAAATCAGCTGAACCAAGTTCAGCAGCAAATGGAACAAAAAGATGCGCAGCGCCAGGCGAAAAAACGGGAAGTGGGTAATGCAGTAGAACGTCTGCTGGAGGCCCAGACCGAATTGGCACAGGCTCAAAAGGAGCTGGCGCAGGTAGAACACCAGCAGCAGGCGCTTTCTATTGAAATCCGGCAAAATGAAGAGGCGCTCGCTGTCAAGCAAAAGGCCTATGAAAAGACCCGCGCCATGTATAAAAAACGCTTACGGGACATTTATGAAAATGGCCAGATCAATTATCTGGACGTACTGTTAGGTGCAGCAGATTTTCAGGACTTTTCCTCCCGGATGTACCTTTTGCAGCGCATCATTCAACGGGATTTTGCCCTGATTGATAAGGTGGAAACCCAGCGCAAAGCCCTCCTGGCTGAGAAAAACCGGTTGGATGCCAAGAAACGAGAGCTGGACAATACCCATAAACTCGTAACGCAGAAAAAGCAGTTGGTGGCAGAAAAAACCAAAGAACGCCAGCAGCTTTATCAACAGGCATTGGCTGAGAAAGCCCAGCTGGATACAGAATATGAAGCACTGCGAAAAAGCAGTGCGCAGATTACTGCCATGATCAAACGGATGGAAGAAGAAGGCCGGCTGCAAGCTCAGGCTCACGGTACGGGGCAACTAAGCTGGCCGCTTTATGGGCCGATTACTTCTCCTTTTGGTTGGCGGATTCATCCGATTTTTAAATCACGAATTTTCCACTCCGGGATCGATATAGGGGCAGATTACGGAGAACCAATCCATGCCGCGGACAGCGGGCGAGTGATTTTTGCCGGCTGGATGGGCGGGTATGGCAATGCGGTGATGGTTGATCACGGTGGGGGTATGGTGACGCTTTACGGCCACAATTCTTCTTTTACTGTGGGGGTAGGCCAAACGGTTGCCAAAGGCCAGACTATTGCATTGGCGGGCAGTACTGGGAACTCAACCGGCCCTCACTGCCATTTTGAAGTGCGGCTGCATGGGGAAGTAACAAACCCTCTGCGGTATCTGCCATAAAGGAGCGAAAATAGCGTGAAAAAAAGGTTTACAATCCTGCATCTGGTGGGAGCTGTAGTACTGTCCTTTGGGGCTTTTGCCGGAGGAATCTGTCTGCTCTTAAAAAGCTGGGTAGGCAGCCCATGGCCGCTGATGCGCCTGGCGCAAACGCTTCATCTTATCCAGCAGCATTATGTTGGAGAAGTGGATCAGGGAAAGCTCTATGATGGCGCCCTAAAAGGCATGGTAAGCATTTTGGGAGATCCCTATTCCAGTTATCTTAATCATGAAGATTTTGCTTCCCTGTCGGCCATGATAGAAGGACACTTCGGCGGTGTGGGTATGGTGATGGGCGTAAAAGACGGCCAATTTATTGTGGTAGCACCTATTGAAGATACACCGGCGTTTAAAGCAGGGATAAAGGCTGGAGCTGTACTCACGAAAATTGATGGCAAGGAACTTAAAGGCCTGAGCCTGGATCAGGTAGTGAAACAAATCCGGGGCCAGAATGGTACGCAGGTAGTACTCACTCTTCAACAGGGAAAAGAAAATCCCAAGGAGTATACCATCGTTCGCAGCGATATTAAAATAAAATCCGTATACGGTAAAATGGATGATCATGGCATTGGATATATCCGGATTACCAATTTCAGCGAAGATACAGCCAAAGATTTCGGCGCCGAACTGCAGAAACTGCAGCAAGAAGGGATGAAGGCGCTGGTGCTGGACCTTAGGGATAATCCTGGCGGCCTTTTGCAAAGTGGAGTAGGAGTGGCGCGTTATTTGGTACCGAAAGGGCCCATTGTATCCATAACGGACAAACAAGGCCGTACGGATACGGAAACTTCTAGTCTGGAAAAAGTTGCTTTTCCGCTGGCTGTTCTCGTTAATCATGGCACCGCCAGTGCTGCAGAAATTGTTTCCGGTGCTATCCAGGATACCCACACAGGAAAACTCTTTGGAACGAAAACCTACGGCAAAGGTGTCGTACAGAATGTGTATATGTTGGGCAGCGATACGGCGCTTAAGCTGACCATTGCAAATTATTATACGCCCAGCGGCAGGAGCATTGATAAGGTGGGCATTACTCCGGATCAGGTGGTAGCGGCAGACGATGATGCAGGGAGTAATCAACTAACGGCGGCGGAAGCCTATCTGAAAGAGCAACTTAGAGCAAAGTAAAAAGGAGGCTAGGCATGGACATGGCGATACAATGGGTACAGCAGCTGCAGCTTTTCTTCCAGCACCTGACGCAGGGGCAATTTGCTGCACTGCTCCCGGGGGAACCAATGGGAAAACTATTGCTGCTGCTGGCAGTACTCTTGTTTTTAGGTTATCGCATCAGAACGTATCAGGTGCGCAAAGAGCGGCAGTTTAAATACCGGATTAACGGGCTCTTGTCCCATCTATGCACGACCTATGACCAGATGGAAGACGTAGATTGGAAGAACCAGAAAGTACAACGTTACACTTTTACTGATGGAACCATTCACGCAGAAAGCCATGAGATCGGTGGCGTGGCAGATCTGATTGGTCCTTTGCATCCGGAAGATGCAGGAAAATATACCCCGGAATTTATCAAAGGGGCTATTGAAAAAGCCATGAAAACCTGCGGACAGATTGAATTTACCGCCCGGGAAAAGAAAACTAATGAGGCTTTTGAATGGACCAGCTTTTTGCTACAGGGAATCCGGTCTGGCGCTACCCATGAACGGTCCTGCCTGTTGCTCAAACGGAATGTGGATGCCGCACGGGGCGAGGAAATGGAACGCAGGGCCCAATTATCCCAGGATGCGAATGCAGCCCGGGAAGAGGCGGAGAAAAAGAGCCTGTTTATGGATCAGGTAAGTCAGGATTCCCAGCAGGCGCTGGAAACGCTGATGGATACCCTGAAAGAGCTGGAAATAGAAAAAGAGCCGGCTGCGCAGAGACAGCTGCTACAAAACAGTTCTGGGCAAATTCTCTACCTGGAAAAAGTAAATAAAGCCATCCACGACCTGTCAGCCCTGGAAAACGGTTCTCTGCATCCAGTGCAAAAGCAGTTCAATATGGAGGAAACACTGGAGCAATGGAATGACATATACCAAAAAGAAGCTGAGAAGCGGAAAATTACTTTTAGCTATAGCTCCGAGCCCATCTTGTACCCCCATGTCATTGGGGATAAGGAGCGTCTCCAGGTCTTGCTGGATCATTTGCTCAGCAGCGCATTACTCTTTACTCCCACTGGAGAAAAAATTCAGTGCGGCGTACGGCAGAAACTGGTTCGCAGCCATCAGGTCGTGATGGAGTGGACCCTGGTTGCCCCGGCTATGCAAGTACCGGAAGAAATGGCAGAAAAAGTATTTTTACCTTATGGCATGGTGCAGGCTGTCAGCACAAGCGGTAATGGGGGGCTGGGTATCTCCATTATTTATCGTTTAGCGGAACTTTTGGGAGGCAAAATTCAAGTCATCCGCTCCCAAAATCGGGGTATGCGTTTTGTTCTGGAACTGCCATATGATTTTGTCAGCAGTATGGATGCCACGGCAACACCGAGTAAGTAAGCAGTGTTTTCACTAACGGAGACTTTCTGTCACGCAAATAGAAGAAAGTGAGGGTGTGACTTATGGTGAATGAAAAAATGTTTGAACTGGGATCCAAAAAATCAACCATTCGGACGATTTTTGAATATGGACAAAAACGAGCCAAGGAAGTAGGTCCGGAAAATATCTGTGACTTCAGCCTGGGAAATCCAAACGTTCCGGCACCGGACTATATTAAAGAAGCCGTACTGGACATTATGAATGAACTGCCACCCCAGGATATCCATAGTTACACGGTAGCGGCTGGAAATCCAGCTGTACGGGAAACACTGGCTAAGGACATCAACCGTCGCTTTGGAACTGACTTTACCGCTGGTAATCTGTTTATGGTCAGTGGGGCAGCGGCAGCTATCACCATTTGTTTCAAAGCCTTGGCTGAACCAGGAGATGAATTTCTGGTATTTGCACCGTTTTTCCCTGAATACCGCTGCTTTGTGGAAAGCACAGGGGCAACGTTGACGGTAGTCCCTGCTCGTACGGAAGATTTCCAGATTGACTTCACCGCTTTTGAAAAAACGCTGACGCCTCATACTAAAGGGGTTATTGTCAACTCTCCCAATAACCCCAGCGGCGTAGTATATACCGAAGAAACCATAAAAAAATTAACTAGCCTGCTGGAAGTCAAGGAAAAGGAGTATGGGCATCCCATTTTCCTGATCAGCGATGAGCCCTACAGGGAAATTGTTTACGGGGATATTCAAGTCCCTTATATCCCTCTTTACTATAAAAACACCTTGGTCTGTTATTCCTATAGCAAATCCTTCTCCCTGCCCGGGGAACGGATTGGATATATTGTGATTCCTGGTGCCGTGACGGATTTTGCTAAAGTCTACGGTGCTATTGCCGGGGCTGCCCGGGTAGAATGTCATGTGAATGCGCCCAGCCTGTGGCAGCTGGTGGTTGCCCGCTGCGCGGGAAAACCTTCCAACATCAAGCCCTATGAGGAAAATGGAAAACTGCTGTACCAAGGCCTGAAAGAAGCGGGCTTTACCGTTCTAAAACCCCAGGGCGCTTTTTATCTGTTTCCAAAATGCCTGGAAAAAGATGACTATGCTTTCTGTGAGCGGGCAAAAAAATATGATTTGCTACTAGTACCCGGTACGGATTTTGGCTGCCCCGGTTATTTCCGGGCCAGCTACTGTATTTCCCATAGTACTATTGAAAAAAGTCTGCCGCTCTTCAAAAAGCTGGCGCAGGAATATAGAAAATAAGTTTATGGTGGCAGGACAGTACTACACCTCTTGAAAAATGTCAAAAAGTCAAATATAATAGTCCTGTAAGAAAGTTTTATTGCTTTCCACAGGGAGGTTTATACGATGCGAAATGTAGCAGATGTAATAGAACAATTTATTATTCAGGAACTGTTTGCCGGCGAAGAGGATGCCGTCAATGTGAAACGCAGCCAATTAGCAGAAAAACTATCCTGCGCCCCCAGCCAGATTACGTATACCCTGACCACCCGTTTTACCCCGGACAGGGGATTTGAAGTAGAATCCAAGCGTGGGAATGGGGGCTTTATTCGGATCGTTCGTCTGCCCCAGCCCCAGATGCCGACACCCAATGCACTGCCACCGGTTAAGAAGATTGAAACAGGGGAAGAACTTGTGGGAATCCTGCAGCAGAATCGAATGATTACGCCCCGGGAAGCACGGATGCTACGGTATTTTCTTGCCATTTTGGGAGACCATGCGGCAAGAGAAGAAAAACTGCAAATCATCAAAGGGGCTTACCGCTCCATGCTGGAGGAGGGGCACCGTGGGTAAGACAAAAACCCGTTATGTCTGCCAAAACTGCGGGTATGTCAGTGCCAAATGGCTGGGGAAGTGTCCGGAATGTGGCAAGTGGGATACGCTGGTGGAGGAAGCAGAGACATCTGCGGCCCCTACCAGACAGCGTCCTACCTATCTGCAGGTAACGGAACGGCCAAAACCAAAAACCATTGGACAGGTGGCAATGGTAAAAGTCTCTCGCCTTATGACCGGTATTCGTGAATTTGACAGGGTTCTGGGAGGAGGCATTGTTCCCGGCTCTCTGATTCTTTTGGCAGGGGCCCCGGGTATTGGTAAATCCACCATTACACTGGATGTATCCATGAAAACAGCAGCCCATGGGGAAAAGGTTCTTTATGTTTCCGGAGAGGAAAGTGAAGCCCAGACCGCAATGCGGGCTGAAAGACTGGGAAAAGCCAGTGAGAACCTTCAAATCATGACAGCGACAGAGCTGGGGACTATCTTGACCGAAGCCCGGCAAGTGATGCCTAAACTTCTGGTGATTGACTCTATCCAGACGATGTACAATGAGGAGCTGGAAACAGCCGCAGGCAGTGTGGGACAGGTGCGGGAATGTACAGCCAAACTGCTTACCTTTGCCAAAGAAACCGGGATTGCCGTCATCATTATTGGGCATGTGACAAAAGAGGGCAATATTGCGGGGCCCCGTTTGCTGGAACATATGGTGGATGTAGTGCTCCAGTTTGAAGGGGACCGTTCGTATACCTACCGGGTATTGCGGGCGTTGAAAAATAGGTTTGGGTCCACCAGTGAAAGCGGTATTTTTTCCATGGAAGAAGAGGGCTTGAAGGAAGTGGCTAACCCCTCTGGACTGTTCTTGGAAACCCGCTCACAGGCAGTACCGGGCAGCGCTATTACCGCTGTCGTGGAAGGAAACAGGCCTATTTTGTCAGAAATCCAGGCCCTTGTCAGTCATACGCCCTTTGGCCTTCCCCGGCGCACTGTGGTAGGGGTGGATTTTAACCGGGTTAATATGCTGTTAGCAGTACTGGAAAAACGCTGCGGCATGAATTTTGGAGATCAGGATGCCTATGTCAGTGCCGTAGGAGGCATGAAAATCAAGGAACCAGCAGCAGATCTTGCCATAGTAGGGGCTCTTGTTTCTAGTTATCGCAATATTGCGTTACCTACAGGGATTCTGACACTAGGGGAAGTGGGACTTACTGGTGAGCTGCGCCGCATCGGTTTAACGGATCGGAGAATCAAGGAAGCCGCCCAACTGGGCTTCCATAAATTCGTGGTTCCATGGAACAGCTTTCCAACAGGAAAATCCCCGGCCCATGTAATACAAGTAAGAACTGTAGAAGAGGCACTGACAGTCTTCTTTTCCTGAACTTTGAAACCTTTATGTAATAAAGCAGCAAAGTAACAGTAGACAAATCCAGTAACCATAGTTGGAGGCATGGTATGAAATCACCATCAAAAGACAATGCCAAGATAGAAGCAAAATTGGGTATCCAGTTACCGGACAACCTACAAGAAGTAGCTTCAGATACGGATCTGAAACTGCTTTTTGATTTTGTCCCCATGGAGACCATGATCCATCCTATCCGGGCAAGAAATAATCAGTATCGTAAATATATTATGCGCCTGGGGAAACTTTCCAAAAATTCCCTCCGGGTGCAGCGGCAGATGCGTCCGATTGCCATAGAGCTTTACAAAGCAGGAGATCCCTCCTATGTGAGCATGGGCAACAATATTGCAAAAATCTTTTTACTGGATACAGAAATTACACTGAAGACGCTGTTAGGAGAAAAAGAAAATTGGCCGCAGATTCAAAAATATGATATAGAACAAATGTCTGCCTTTGCGGGGAGATGCCAGGAAATATTTAAAGAAGAAGGCTTTTCCTTCCGGCTGGATATCCTGTGGTTTTCTTTTAAATTGCTGCAGATTCCCATTGCGGAGGATATTAAGCAGGGCGTTAATCGGGAAATGACAACCCGCTGGCAGGCGTTAAAACAGGACGAAACTAAAAAAGAAACAGACAGCACCTCAGCGGATTTACTTGCAGAAAAAACAGCTCCATCACTGGAAGAAAAAGCCACCCAAGGAGATAAAAACGAAATAGCAGAAGGGAACGCCGCAGAAGAGACCGTTCCTGCCAGCAATGAAATCACTAAGCCTGCTGCCGTGGAATCCTTACCAGAAGGAACCTGGTATGTTGGCAAAATCAATATCATTGATAATTTTTATAATTTTGTTCCCCTGGGAACTTGGGATGGTAAGGAATATACGGCCCTTTCTGAAGAAGCCTTGTCAACCTTACTGCCAAATTCCCAGCAGTACCAGAACATTAACCTAAGCTACACCTATCCGGATCAGAAATTTATGGAAGAGCGCTTCCACGAAAACGACCTGATTTTTCTCCGATTTACCCAGGGTGACTTATTGGAAAATAAGGATGGACGGGGAAATCTGCGTGCTACCGGATGCCGCATGGTATGTGTAGATGCTATAAAAAATGGTGAGTTACGGTTTGGTGATGAATTGGGACTTTATACCCTTCTGCCAGAGAGCAGCCTCCAGGATCCACTCACACAAAATTCCGTAGTCCGTATCCGGGATCCCCATGTTTATAAGGGGGAAAAGGTATTGCTCCGCCTGACAAGTGGGCAAGCGGCAGGACCTTATATTATTTTTCACAGCAACCGCTACGGATATTATTTGCAGCCTAATGTCCCGGATACCCAGTACCTTTTGGACGTCTATGATGGGGCAGCACTGCAAGCGGTAACGATAACGCCAGCGGAAGGCACACTCGCCAGCCGCCAGGAGAAAAACAGCTGGGAAGTATACCAGCTGCTGCCTAAATCCCAAACCCATACTGTGGATCTTATACCGGATGATGCTCTGCTGCAATCCTTGGGAAAGCTTGGAGAAAAGGAGGGTGTGTCGGCACAACAGCTCCGGGAATTCCTGGAGCGGCAAAAATATGCTCTCTTTACGGATGTACCACAAACCATTAGTGAGAAGCGTATCGCAAGAATTGAAAGCCTTTTGCAGCAAGCGGAAAATACGCAGCAAGTCAATGACAAGGTGGGCGCATTTTTATATACTTATCTTGTTCGACAAAAGAACAAGGACTGGGTAAAACAATTTATAGCAGATTTTTCCCAAGCGCACCCGGAAGTAAAAAAAGTTCAGCCCCCAGTTCCCAAGTTGGGCACAGACAAGCAAAAGAATCTGGAAGCCATGGCTAAATGGACAGCCAAAATGTCTGGTCCTTCCATGACCACAACGCAGCTGCTGGATTATTTGGTGAGCTGCGTACAGAAAGAACGGCCCCTATATGGGCGAAATGTAATTTTAAATCTGTTTATCTGCCTAACCCAGGGCTTTTTGACCGTATTTTCCGGGGCTCCAGGAAGCGGGAAAACTTCCATTTGCAATATTATGGCCAAAGTGCTGGGGCTGACGCAGTTTGACAAACGCCTGGGACCCCAAAATGTGATTGGAACATTAAACCGCTATATACCTGTGTCTGTAGAACGAGGCTGGACCAGTAAACGGGATTTTATCGGGTACTACAATCCCCTGACCAAAGCCTTTGAGGAAAGCAATCGGGATATTTTTGAATCCCTGCGGCTTTTGGATGTGGAGCAGAAAAAAGGCCTGCACCAGTATCCATTTGTCTTTCTGCTGGACGAAGCCAACCTGAGCCCCATGGAATATTATTGGGCCGATTTCATGAACGTGTGTGATGATCCGGAAGAAAGCCATACCCTCAACTTGGGAAATGGGTACAGCATTCATGTTCCGGAAACCCTTCGCTTCGTGGCTACCATCAATAATGACCACACTACCGAGACCTTGTCACCCCGGCTGATTGACCGGGCGTGGATTATCAGTCTGCCGGAGAATGAATATGTGCCGCGGATGGGGCGGGGGCTCACAGAGCAGGATTGTATGCCCATTTCTTGGGCGCAGCTTCAGAATGTATTTGGGGTTGATCCCCGGGAAAACAGTAATTTCTCCCGTGTAGAGCAAGGTATTTATGATTCCCTTAAAGAGTGCCTGCAGGAGCAAAATATCCGTCTCAGCACACGGATTGACACCGCTATCCACGAATACTGGAAGGCGGCAAGCCGGGTTATGGAGAAAGAAAGCGACAGCAAGCCCGGTATTATTGCTTTGGATTATGCTGTGAACCAAAAGATCCTGCCTAAACTCAGCGGCAATGGCTCAGAGTATGAGGCGTTTCTGCAAACCTTGCGGGATGAATGCTTCCGTAATCACCTGCGGCAAAGTGCGGCGCTGCTTGACCGGATGATCGCCTATGGCAATCGTCGCATGAAGTTTTACCAATTCTTTCAGTAAGGGCATGCTATGGAATACGTGAACTTATTGGAGGAAGGGGGGAGAGTCCTGCCAATCCGACTTTACCGGGAACCTGGTATTTACGCTCCGGAAACCGTACTTAAAGCCTGCCAAAATGCAGGTGTACGGGAAAATCTTACCTATGGCGTACAAGTGGATCCGGAAGACACCGTGATGGAGATGGCGCTTTCTCTGAACGGGAAACCCGTCAATGGGTACTTTGATCCAGCTGGCGGCATATTTCACAGCAATGGGCCACTTTTTGCCTACTATATGGGCCTGGTGGAACTGGAAATTACCCTTAAAAGGAAAAATGGAGAGCAAGAGACCTTGTACAGCGAATGGCTCCCCGTACTGATTTCTCCCTCCCGGCAGCAAAAGAATTTAAAGTCCATGCTGGAAACCATCTATGCCCACCAGGAAGTGCTGCTGGCGGCAAAAGGAGAGCAAAAAGCTTCCGGAGAAGCAGCCCCCGTGCAGGACTTCCGCTCTAGTTTGCAGCTTTTGGAAGATATACTCCATATTTACGAGGAAAGTTATGGCTTTTTTAAGGCCAACTGCCGCAGCGCACTGGCGGCAAAAGAAGTGGTGGACTGGACAGAAAAAGTCCAGCAAGTCAATGCCCGTTCTCTGCGGTATCTGGTGCAGCATCCAGAGTACCTTCGCCAATCGGTGGACGGGATTTCCTGGGCTGAAAAGCACTACCTGCCTGAAAAAATGCTGATGCCCCAGCACCAGATCAGCCGGGATGTGTATGAAAACCAGGTTGTTTTAGGCTTTTTACAACGACTGCTGTTTGACTTGGAAGAAATGGATAAAGAGATCCAATCCGTCCTGGAAACATTGGATTTACCAGAAAGAACACGGGACGGCTATTTGTTGTCGTCCTATGTCCTGTATGAAAATGCCCAGGAAAAAGTCCGGGACTTTCGTAAGACTTGCAGGGAACTGGAAGAAAAAGCCCGGGAGCTATTGGGGCTTTACACCAGTATCCTGCCGGTGTCACCTTTGGATTGCCGTACGCAGCCAGAGCCCACGGAGCCGTTTTTCAGGATTCCGCAGTACCGACGGATTTATTGGTGCATTCATCGGTGGTATAAGCAGACAGACCGGCATTTTCCCCGGGAAAACATGCTGTTGGGATTATACGAAAACACATTTGTGTATGAAGTCTATGTGCTGGTAAAGCTCCTTTTGTGGACACGTGGCCTGGGGTATCAATTGACGGGTGCAAGCCGCCAGGATTACGGACGCAGGGATCCCCGGGGCGCAGCCTATCACAATGTGTTTGAATTTGCTAAAAAGGGAGAATCCCTTACCTTATATTTCCAGCCTGTGCTCAGCGATGCGGACGAAGGAGAAAAGACCGGGATCCATTTATACCGGAGTACTACGTATGCTTATAGAGCCCTGGAAGAAGGACACTACTATACACCGGACTATGTGCTGAAATGGCAGCAGGGATACAAAGAAAATTACCTGATTCTGGATGCCAAATATAGTTACAAACGAAAAGTCCTTCAGGAGCTGATGCCGGAAATGACCTATAAATATTTGCTATCTCTTGCCCCGATACGCTACCAAAAAGACGGAAAACCGGTTGAGGTTACCATTAAAGGTATGAATATTTTTTATGCTCTTACTAACGAAGATACGGAGTTAGAATCCTTTTATAATCGGCAGCTGCCTGGGCAAGCCATCTCTCCTATCGCTAATGTGATACCCTTATCTGAAGATGTACCTATGGCTGCCCAAAAAAAGGAAGCCCAGCAACTTCTGGGAGCACTGGTGAAGCCGTAGCAGCAGGGCAGCAGTTTTAAATGCTCTATTATGCGTTATTTCTAAAATACGAATAGCTACAGGGTGAAAAATGATGAAAGAAAAAGAGACAACACTAGAGGAAATCAGACATCAACAAGAATTGGATGAAGCCGATGAAATTATCCAATTGACCGCACCGGATGGTCATGTGATTTACGAGTTGCCCCTTATCGGTATAAACGGTGTCCCGCTTAAACCCAAAAAGGCAAAAAAATAAAGAGGAGACTGGTATTGTCTCACTTTTGCTTGGTAGCCCAAGGCAGATTCCTGCTTGACAATCTGGGACCTGGGCTTATAATAAAATTATAAATACATAGTGACGCCGTAAGTTACACCTTGCGGCAGGGGAGCTTGCAGGCATTTTGCCATACAGGCTGAGAGAAAGGTATACCCTTTATACCCATGAACCTGATTTGGATAATGCCAACGTAGGAATATTTAGCAGCAAAAAGAAGCAACCTTTTCAGGGAGCTTCTCTTTTTTTATATGTTCGGGAGGAGGGGTGGCATGCGCATCAATGGGAAAGAAATAGCCGCAGAGGGAAAAACTATAGCCCAGGTACTCCGGGAAAGAGCTGTAGATTTTAGCAATGTGGCGGTGGAAAAAAATGGGCAAATCGTACCCAAAAGCCAGTATGAAAGTGTACAGCTTACGGCGGAAGATGTCTTAGAAATAGTTTCCTTTGTGGGAGGGGGGTAATGCTTGATAAAAAGGAGTGGCTGGATGCCCTGGCTGCCCGGGAAGGAAAATCGCGGCTTGCGGCTTTTCAAAACGGGCGTGTGGCAATCTGCGGGCTGGGAGGACTGGGGAGCCGCGTGGCAGAACTTTTGACACGAGCCGGCGTAGGATATCTCCGGCTAGTAGATTTTGACCGTATTGAAGCCACAAATTTAAACCGGCAATTGTTCTTTATGGATCAGCTGGAAAAGTATAAGGCGGACGCCCTAGCAGAAACACTGCAGAGAATCACACCGTATGTAAAATTGGATGTACGAAAAGAAAAAATCACGTCCGATACACTGCCAGTTCTTTTAGGCGGTATGGACGTGATTGTAGAAGCATTTGATTTGCCTGAGGAGAAGGCAATGCTGACCAACGGAGTACGGGAACTATTCCCTGACTGTGCCTTTGTGGCGGCAAGTGGCATGGCTGGTTTAGGCAGCGGAAATGCATTGAAAATTCGGAGGGTATCCTGTAATTTTTATCTCTGTGGGGATGGTACAAGTGGGATCAAGGAGCAGAATGGTCTTTATGGAGCCAGGGTAACCCTGTGCGCAGCGCAGGAGGCCCTGACGGTCCTGCAAATTTTATGCGGGGAGACGGCACGAATACTAGAAAGAGGGGAAGAACGATGACGGAGACTAACGAGGATGTACTGTTTTTGGGTGGAAAAACATTTCATTCCCGGTTTATTCTGGGAAGCGGGAAATATTCCCTGCCTCTTATCCGCACGGCGATAGAAGATGCAGGTGCGGAGATTATCACAGTTGCAGTGCGCCGGACGAATTCTGCCGGGGAAGGAAATATTTTAAACTATATTCCCAAGAATGTGACGCTGCTGCCCAATACCAGTGGTGCCAGAACGGCGGAAGAGGCAGTACGGATTGCCCATCTGGCACGGGAACTGGGGTGCGG
Organism: uncultured Acidaminococcus sp.; assembly: GCA_900554515.1. Taxonomy (GTDB): domain Bacteria; phylum Bacillota; class Negativicutes; order Acidaminococcales; family Acidaminococcaceae; genus Acidaminococcus. The sequence continues at coordinate 131,704 of USHN01000002.1, forward strand.
TAACTTCGTTAAAATCGAAATTATGCAGGACTCCCGGTATCTGCTGCCGGATAACCCGGAAACCATTAAAGCGACGGAGGTCCTGGCAAAAGAAGGCTTTGTTGTGCTGCCTTATATGTTCCCGGATCTCTATGCGGCCCGTGCTCTGGTAGAAGCTGGTGCAGCAGCCGTGATGCCGCTGGCTGCGCCGATCGGTTCCAATAAAGGACTGGCGGCCAAGGAATTCATTCAGATTCTTTTGGATGAAATTGAATTACCTGTCATTGTAGATGCAGGGATTGGACGCCCTTCCCAAGCTTGTGAAGCCATGGAAATGGGAGCCAGTGCCATTATGGCGAATACGGCGCTTGCTACAGCCGGGAATTTACCGCTCATGGCACAAGCCTTTAAGGCAGCGATAGAAGCGGGGAGAAAGGCGTATCGCTCCGGAGTGGGGAGGGTCTTATCCAGAGGCGGAGCGGCTTCCAGTCCTCTTACAGGCTTTTTACGGGAGGACAGCTGATGGAACAGAATCATTTTCTCTTTGATGGTACGCAGCTAACCAAAACGGCTTTGGATAAAAAGCATATGCTGGAAAATCATCCGGAATGCCGTACGGATCCGATGACCTATTTTCCTGATATGGAGCAAATCCATTCCGATGTTCGGGGAAAAGTGATGGCAGAAGTAGAAGCCTATGATCCTGCTGCCTACAAACCGCAGGATGTCCGCCGGGCGCTACTGCGCAGGGAGCGGGATATAGAAGATTTAAAGGCGTTGCTGTCACCGGCAGCGGCTCCTTTTTTGGAAGAAATGGCACAAAAGGCCCATGATCTTACCAGCCTGCATTTTGGCAATACGGTTTATGTTTTCACGCCGCTGTATCTTGCCAATTACTGTGAAAATTATTGTATTTACTGTGGGTTTAACTGCTATAATAATATTCATCGTCTGCAGCTCACAGGGGCGCAGATGGAACACGAAATGCAGGTTATCGCCCAAAGCGGGATGGAAGAAATCTTGCTACTGACAGGAGAAAGCAAGCGTAAAAGCAGCGTGGAGTACATCGGGGAAGCCTGCAAAATGGCCAAAAAGTATTTCCGAAATGTAGGATTGGAAGTCTATCCCATGAATACGGACGAATATCGCTACCTGCACGAATGTGGGGCGGATTATGTGACCGTGTTCCAGGAAACCTATGACCTAAAGAAATATGAAACACTGCACCTTCTGGGGCATAAACGCGTCTGGCCCTACCGTTTTGAATCCCAGGAGCGGGCACTGATGGGAGGCATGCGAGGAGTCGGATTCTCTGCGCTTTTAGGTCTTTCTGATTTTCGCAAAGATGCCTTAGCCACAGCGCTGCACCTGTACTATCTCCAGCGGAAATACCCCTGGGCTGAGATGAGCCTTTCCTGCCCCCGGTTGCGGCCGATTATCAATAATGCCAGTATTAATCCCCAGGATGTGGGAGAAAAGCAGCTGTGCCAGATCTTGTGTGCATATCGGCTATTTTTGCCCTATGCAGGGATTACGGTATCCAGCAGGGAAAGTGCTTCTTTCCGCAATGGAATCGTCAAAATCTGTGCTACCAAAGTATCTGCAGGCGTCTCTACCGGCATAGGTGACCACGAGGAAAAATATGAAGGCAAGCAGGAAGGAGCAGAAAGAGACGAACAGTTTGAGATTAAAGACGGCCGCAGTCTGGCGAAAATGACGGGCGATATGGAGCAGGAAGGATTACAGCCGGTGCTCAATGATTACTTATATGTCTGATCTTGTATGTGTCACCAATCGAAAATTGTGCAGGGGAGATTTTCTTACCCAAATCACAAAAGTCCTTGTCCTTCATCCCAAAGCCTTGCTTCTCCGGGAAAAGGACCTTTCAGAAGAAGCATATCTTGCATTGGCCGCAAAAGTATTGCTTATATGCCAAAATGCACAAATTCCCTGCATCCTGCACAATTTCCCCAATGTGGCAGAGACGCTACGACCTGATGGCCTGCATCTGCCCCTTGCCAAATTAGAACAGTTGCCGGAAAGCCGTAGAAAACAATGGAAAATCCTGGGCGCTTCTTGTCATACTTGGGATGATGTAGAAAAAGCAATAAAATTAGGCGCCACATATGTGACCTATGGGCACGTATATGCTACGGAGTGCAAACCTGGACTTCCTGGAAGAGGCCTGACAGCCTTGCAAGACATCTGCCATAAAAGCTCCATTCCCGTATATGCCATTGGCGGAATAAGCCCGGAAAAATGGCCTGAACTGCAAAAAGCAGGCGCTACAGGAGCTTGTCTCATGAGCTGGTTTATGAAAGCGTGAATTTTGTCTTTAAGTGGTTTTGATGAGAAAACACTTGAACTACGAGCAGTGATTGATGTAGATAGTACTTCTACATCAATCACTGCTCTTTGTTTATGCCTGGAAGAATGGCTGCTGGCAAGAAAAATAGTACGTACAGTTACCAGTCTTGCCTTAACAATAGTGACAAGAGGTAACCCTTTGCGCGAAAGAAAAGCCTTAAAAAGTTTTACGAACATAATTTAAAAGTCATTGAACAAAGGAGACAATTTCCTTTATAATAGAAGTATAAATGGGGTACATTGCAGCAGGCAAGGAACCCCAGGGGAGGGAATACTATGCAAGTACCAGCAAAAAAATTAGGATTTGGTTTTATGCGGATGCCGCTGCTGGATCCTGACAATCAGCAAGCGATTGATGTAGCACAGCTACAGAAAATGGTGGATCTTTTCTTCCAGAAGGGTTTCACGTATTGTGATACGGCCTGGATGTATCATGATTTTAAAAGTGAGGAAACCGTGGGCAACGTTGTGGTAGACCGGTATCCCCGGAATGCATTTACGATTGCCACCAAAATGCCGGACATGATGCTGAAAAAGGCCGAAGAAGTACCGGAAATCTTTGAAGCCCAGAAGAAAAAACTCCATGTGGACCATTTCGATTATTACCTGGTTCACGATATGAACAACGTGAATTACCAGAAGGCAGTAAAGTATGGTGTATTGGATTTCTTGCAGAAAAAACAGGCCTCTGGTGAAATAAAATGTCTGGGCTTCTCTTTTCACGACACGGCAGATGTGCTGGATAAGCTGCTTACCAAGCATCCCTTTTTTGAATTTGTACAGCTACAAATCAATTACCTGGATTGGGAGAGTGCCGGTATCCAAGGGCATGCCTGCTACGATGTGTGCGTGAAGCATGGTAAAAAAGTTATTGTGATGGAGCCGGTAAAGGGTGGCACACTGGCCAATCCACCGGAAAATGTCAAGAAAATGCTTTCCGACATGCATCCGGACTGGAGTCCTGCTTCCTGGGCCATTCGGTTTGCCGCCAGCCTCCCTGAAGTGATGGTGGTGCTTTCTGGCATGAGTACACTGGCGCAGGTGGAAGATAATACCACCTATATGGAGAATTTTACGCCGCTTACCCAGAAGGAATGGGATACGCTGCTGAAGGCGGCGGAAATGCTCCGACAAACCATTGCGATCCCTTGTACAGGATGCCGCTATTGCGTGGAAGCCAATCATTGCCCTAAAAACATCCCCATTCCCAACTATTTCGTTTTTTTTAATACGAAGAAGTTCCTGCATCGCCCCCGCTTTTCACCGGAAGTGGAGTACTACGATAACTATGTGGCAAGCGGCTATGGCAAAGCTTCGGACTGCATCTTGTGTCATGGCTGCGAGAAAGTCTGTCCGCAGCATATAAAAATCACGGAATGGCTGCCCAAGGTCACGGCCGAACTGGATGTGGAACAATAAGAAACGTTTCTATACATATATCGTATAGGAAAAACTGCGCAACAAGTATTTGCTATAGCAGCGGAACCTTTCTATAATAGTGGTAACAAGAGCAGGTGGAGAGCTTGAAAAAGCTCATTAGTGGGAAAGGAGATTGAGATCTAAATGAAGCCGTATAACTTTTTTGCCCCTACCCGGGTACTTTTTGGTGAAGGGCAGCTGAGCAATCTGCATACTCTTCCCATGCCAGGGAAAAAGGCGCTGCTTGTCATCAGCAATGGTAAATCCACCATTACGAACGGGAGTCTTGACCGCACACAGGAAGAACTGAAAAAGGCAGGATGCGAGTACGTTGTATTTAACAAGGTGGCTGCCAATCCATTAAAAGAAGTGGTAGAAGCGGGGGCTCAATGTGCCAGGGATAACGGCTGTGATTTCGTAGTAGCCCTGGGGGGCGGCAGCGTAATGGATGCTGCCAAAAACATGGCCATGTTTGCTCCGCAGGATTCTACGGATCTGTGGGACTACGTATTTACAGACTATGGAAAAAAGAGAGTTCCGGAAAAGCCGGTACTGCCTTGGATCGCCATTACGACTTCTGCTGGGACAGGTTCTGAAGTGGATTCTGCCGGTGTCATCACCAATACAAAGACCAATGAAAAGATCGGTGTAGGTGGTTTTCCTGGTATGATGGCGCTGTATGCCATTGTAGATCCGGAACTGATGAAAACCGTACCTCCTAAGTTTACCGCATATCAGGGCTTTGATGCGTTGTTCCACAGCCTGGAAGGCTATATTGCCAATAATGATAATCCTATGGGAGAGATGGTGCAGCGGGCTGCTATTGAAAATATAGGCAAGTACTTGCCACGGGCCATCCAGAATGGGAATGACATGGAAGCCAGGGACGCTATTGCGTTTGCCAATACGATGAGCGGCTACAGCATGGATGTTTCTGCCTGCACGTCTGAGCACTCTATGGAACATGCAATGAGCGCTTATCATACCCAGCTGCCCCATGGTGCAGGGCTGATTATGATTTCCTATGAGTATTTCAAATTCTGGATTGATAAACACATCATTGACGACCGTTTCGTTGCTATGGCACGCTTTTTGGGCAAAGAAAATGCTAAGAAACCGGAAGAGTTTCTGGAAGCGCTGCTGGATTTACAAAAAGCCTGCGGTGTAGATGATCTTAAGATGAGCGACTATGGGATCCAAAAGGACGAAGCCATGAAGTTCGCTAAAAACGCACGCTCTGCTATGGGTGTGCTCTTCCAGTTTGACCCGGCAGAAACCACCGATGAAGAAATCGCCGGAATCTACGAAAGAGCCTACAAATAAGGACCAAAACAAAAGAGGGGCTTCCTGAGGGGGCCTCTCCTTTATTTTATGAAATTTTTTCATCAATAGGGGAAGATTATCTATTTTTTATTCCTCCAGAAGCAACGTATAATAGATAGAGAAACTTTATGGGGGAAACGCTATGGAAGAAACGTTATTGTTCAGCAATCGGTCATTGCTGCAACTGTTTTATCCGATCGTACTGGAGCAGTTGCTGATTATCTTCGCAGGATTTACGGATTCCATCATGGCGGCCTCCCTGGGGGAAGCGGCGGTATCAGGCGTCTCCATGATCGACAATATCGTGGTGCTCTTGATTCTCGTGTTTACTGCGCTTGCCAGCGGCGGCGCGGTACTTATGGGGCAGTACCTGGGGCGTGGGGATTTATCGCAGGCACAGGAATCGGGCCGGCAGACAGTATGGATCAGTGCGCTTTTGTCATTGGTGCTTATGGCCGCTTTTTATGGCGCAAGAACCCTGATTTTTACAGATTTATATGGCGGGACGGAACCCGATGTGATGCGCAGCGCAACGGACTATTTTAATGTAATTGGGCTGTCCATTCCCTTTGTAGCCTTAAACCAGGCGGGGAGCGCCATTTTCCGTACGGCAGGAAATACGAAATTCCCTATGCTGGTGGTCTTAGGCACGGATATTTTTAATGTGTTCGGTAATTATACCGCCATCTTTATTCTGCGCTGGGGTGTGACAGGGATGGCCATTTCCACACTGCTAAGCCGCATGATTTCGGCAGCTGTGGTCCTGTATGTAGCCCAGCACGCAAATTTTTCCCTGCGCTTGCCTAATATTTTCCGGGGACGCCTGGAAAAATCCCTGATTTACCGGATCCTGCAAGTAGGCATCCCTTTCAGTATTGAAAATGGATTGTTTCAGCTGGGTAAAATTGTGGTCTATAGTGTTGTTACCGGATTTGGTACCAGCGCCATTGCGGCGTATGCCGTGGGGACCACCCTTACCGGCTTTCAGGCACTGCCGGGGGTGGCCATGAATACCGGGTCTACCACCGTGATTTCCCGCTGCTTGGGGGCAGGAAAAATCGAGCAGAGCCGGTATTATACTAAGAAAATTATTTTATGGATTATGGTGGCGGATTTGAGCGCTACGATTTTGTTATTTCTTCTTTGGCCGGGATTTGTGCACATTTACGATTTTCCTGCCGCTACGATGGATTTGGTCTTCCAAACACTGCTCTGGCATGGCGTATTGGAAGTCCTTATCTGGCCGCTCACCTTCACGCTGCCGGTGGTGTTCCGTTCTGCCGGGGACGCCCGCTTTGCCATGATTGTGGGCGTCATCAGTATGATGGCAATCCGTGTGGGCGGCGCCTACGTACTGTGCGGACCCTTGCACTGCGGCATGATGGGGGCTTGGTACGCCATGTTCCTGGATTGGGTGGTGCGTGCGGTGATCTATGTGCCCCACTATTTGAACCGCAGTTATCTGCGGCATAAATTGATCTAAAAATCCAAGGCGGTGGGTAGTACCTATACGAGAGGCGTATGGAAAGTAAAAAAGGATAAGTATTGTATCTTGCAAGGGGAAAACCGTATAATATAGAAAAGCGTATTACAGCAGGTATTTGCGATGCAATATGGAGGAGCCTATGTTTGGATTGGGAGTACCAGAACTGATTCTGATTTTGATTATCGGCTTGATTGTTTTTGGCCCGGGAAAGTTGCCCACCATTGGCAGTGCGCTGGGGAAAAGTCTGCGGGAATTTAAGGACGCCATGAATGCCCCCAGCAGCACTAAGGATACCCCTCCTGCGGCACAAAATACAGTGCAAGAGGCCCAGCACTCCAATCATGCAGCCATGGAAGCCGCGGCCAAAGGGGCCGTGCAGCATGCGAAAGAACAGCCCGCTGCGGCGCCTGACGTGACCGCCAGTACTGTAACGCCCCCTGAAAAAAATGCCTGAGGATAAGCCTGACCAGGATGGAGCCATGAGCTGGCAGGGCCATCTGGAAGAATTGCGCAGCCGCCTGATTAAATCGCTCCTTGCGATTGCCATGGGCATGGTTCTTAGCGCTTTTTATATAGAGCCGCTCATGGGGCTATTGACCCGCTATGCAGAGAAGCTGTACTTTATGCGCCCTGCGGAAGCTTTTATGATTTATTTTAAAGTCATTCTGGTCAGTGGCATTGTAGTGGCGTCTCCCATATGGTTCTATCAGTTTTGGGCCTTTCTTTTGCCGGCGTTTACGGAAAAAGAAAAAAGAGTATTGGCACTTTATGTCCCGGCCTCTGTGCTCCTGTTTGTAGCTGGGATTGCGTCTTCCTTTTTTGTGGTGCTGCCTCGGGGCCTGGAATTTTTTATGACCTTTACCACGCCCGGCGTGACACCGCTTTTATCTCTGGAGAGTTATTTGGACTTTGTGCTGTATCTGGTGCTGCCCTTTGGCTTTGTGTTTAATCTGCCCTTGGCGCTTATCCTTATGGCGGAAGCCGGGATTGTCACCAGCACAAGGCTTAGAAAAGCCAGACGCTATGTGATTTTTGTTTCTTTTGTGATTGCCGCTGTGGTGACGCCGACCACGGATATGCTGAGTCAATGCCTTTTGGCGGTACCCATGATTCTGCTGTATGAAATCAGCCTGCTCGTCATCCGCGTGGTCTGCAGAAAATAATTTTACTTGCATAAAATCTATAAGCATGATATCATAGTGCGGTAAAGCTAATTGGTGGAGGTGAAAACATGCCGAATATTAAGTCTTCCATTCGTAGTGTCAAGACTGATGCTGAACGGCGCGCTGCCAATGGCCCGGTGAAAGCTGAAATCCGCAGCACCGCACGCAAAGTTGAAGCTTTTGCCGCTGCAGGTTCTAAAGAAGAGGCGCAGGCCACTTTGAAGGTAGCGGCAAGCTTGTTGGATAAAGCAGCCCGCAAGGGAACGGTGAACAAGAAAGCTGCTGCTCGCAAAAAGTCCCGTTTGGCAAAGAAAGTAAATGCAGCGCAATAAACTGCACTGAGAAGGCTGACAACGTTTCGTTGCCAGCTTTTTTTGTACTATGGTAAAATAAGTCGTAGCATTTTATATAGATCATACAACGTGAAGGGAGATACCAATGGCGAAAAACGATCATATCCGGAATTTCTCCATTATTGCCCATATCGATCACGGTAAGTCCACGCTGGCTGACCGCTTGATTGAGATGACAGGGACCCTTACCAAACGGGAGATGGAAGATCAGATTCTGGATTCCATGAGTTTGGAGCGGGAACGGGGCATTACTATAAAAGACCAGGCAGTCCAACTGGATTATCAGGCAAAAGACGGAAAAACGTACATGCTGAACCTGATTGATACCCCGGGGCATGTGGACTTTAATTACGAGGTTTCCCGGGCACTGGCAGCCTGTGAAGGAGCGCTTCTGGTGGTGGACGCCACCCAGGGGATTGAAGCGCAAACGCTGGCTAATGTGTATCTGGCCATGGAAGATGATCTGGAAATCATTCCAGTGATCAATAAAATTGACCTGCCCAGTGCCGATGTGGAACGGGTAGAAAAAGAAATCGAGGATGTACTGGGCATTGACCGGAAGGATTGTATTTTGTGCAGTGCCAAAACCGGTCAAGGGGTGGATGACGTACTGGAAGCTATCGTAAAGCGGGTACCGCCTCCTGGCGGAGAGCCGGAAGCTCCGCTACAAGCCCTGATCTTTGATTCCAAATTTGACTCCTACAAAGGCGTTATGCTCTATGTGCGCATTGTGAATGGGCACTTAAAAAAAGGCATGACGATCCGGCTTATGGCGACGGGTAAAGTCTACGAAGTCACGGAAGTGGGCGTTTTTAAACCGGCTATGGTGAATGTGGATGAACTGGGGGAAGGGCAGGTAGGCTTTTTTGCTGCCTCCATCAAAACCGTAAAAGATGCCCGGGTAGGGGATACGGTAACGGATAACGCACGACCCACCAAGGCACCGTTGCCAGGTTACCGGAAAGCGACACCGATGGTGTACTGTGGCCTGTATCCGGTAGAGACTTCTGATTATGATAATCTGCGGGATGCCCTGGAAAAACTCCAGCTAAACGATGCGGCCCTTTCCTTTGAACCGGAGACTTCTTCGGCCTTGGGCTTTGGTTTCCGCTGCGGCTTTTTGGGACTGCTCCATATGGATGTGGTGCGGGAACGGCTGGAACGAGAATATAAATTAACACTGATTACCACGGCCCCTAACGTCATTTACGAAGTGGTAAAGACCAACGGGGACATTGAAATGGTGGATAATCCCTCCAAATTCCCCAATCCTACGGTGATTGAACATGTGGAAGAGCCCTTTGTGAATGCCACTATACTTGTACCGAAAGAATTTGTAGGGCCGGTGATGGAATTATCCCAGGAAAAACGGGGCGAATACCAGAACATGACCTACCTGGACGAGAACCGGGTGATGCTGCATTATGCCCTGCCTCTTTCGGAAATCATCTTTGATTATTTTGATCGGCTGAAAAGTGTGTCCCGCGGATATGCTTCTTTAGATTATGAACTAGCCAGTTACCGCACCAGCGATATGGTGAAGGTGGATATCCTTTTGAATGGGGATCCAGTGGATGCCTTGTCTGTGATTGTGCATAGGGAACGGGCTCCCTATTGGGGACGGGAAATCGTGCAGAAGCTACGGAAACTCATTCCTCGGCAGCTGTTTGAAATCCCCATCCAGGCAGCCATCGGCAGCAAAATCATCGCCCGGGAAAACGTCAGCGCTTTGCGTAAAGACGTATTAGCCAAATGCTATGGCGGTGATATTACCCGGAAACGGAAGCTGCTGGAAAAACAAAAAGCCGGGAAAAAGCGGATGAAGCAGGTGGGGAATGTGGAACTGCCCCAGGAAGCCTTCATGGCCATCCTGCAAGTGGATGATAAAAAATGATTGCATTTCCTAAATCTACCCAGGATATAATCGTAGCGTCCCTGAAGCAGCGGATCGCCAAACAAAATCTGCTGCCGGGTACGGAATTAAAACAGGTGGAGCTGGCAAAATATTACGGGGTCTCCAGAATGCCCGTACGGGAGGCACTGCAAACCCTTCTGAATGAGGGACTTGTCACCCGCCTGAGCAACCGGCATATGGTGATCGCAGAGACGGCGCTGGAAAAAGTAGGCGGGAAGTGGGAACCATCAGATACCGCCGCAAAAATAGAAGAAGAGAGTCTGCGCCTTCACCCGGCGTATAAAAAAATAACCGTTGAAAATGGCGGCCAGTTACCTACGGGGAAGATTCATTTGCTGCCGGCACGGGAACAGGTGGCTTCCTATCTGCGGAAAGCCATTTTGCGCCGGGAAATCCCGGAGGACAGTGTCCTGACACTGGAAGAAACAGCCCAGCAGCTAGGAGTTTCGGCTACGCCGGTACGGGAAGCCTTGCAGCTGTTGGCAACCCAGGGACTTGTCAAATTGCGTCCCAATAAAGGCGCCGTAGTGCTGGGGGTGGATGAAAAATCCATCCGGGACCATTTTGCCGTGCGTACCCTTTTGGAAGGTGAAGCGGCAGCCCTGGCCGCACGGCCTGGGAGCAACCTGGACGAAGTGGAAAAAGTCTTTGCAGGGATGCAGCAGTGCATGCAGAAACGAAATTATACCCATTACAAAGACTACAACGAAAGTTTTCATATGGCGGTATGGGAGGCAGCGGATAACCCTAAGATGACGCAGATATTAGCCAGCTTGTGGAACGGACTGTCGCTGGGCTTTCTGGTAACGGAGAAAGAGTATGCCCGCATTTCTTTCTTGGAACATAAAGAATTTATGGAAGCACTGCGGGAACATAATCCGGAAAAAGCCAGGAGACTGATGCAGGAACATATGCACCGGAGTATGGAAAATATTTTGAGCAATTACCAGAAACAAGGTAAAAAAAAATAAGCAGGACAAGATGGCGGCAGGATTTTTGCCGCTATTTTTTTGGACACAAAAATGGCTATACGATATTGTAGCCAAAAATAAGATAACTTTTAAAAGCTATTGACGCGTAAAAAGAAAGAGAATATACTCATAGATAAGAAATGGATACATTATCAAAAATCCGAATGAGCCCAGCGCGCAGAGCTCATGGGGGATGTAAGGGAGGAAAAAAGACAATGTCACCTGCAGCAATTACGTTAGTGTTACTGCTCTTCGTCATCATTTTATTTGTTACTGAAAAGCTTCCTTTAGCGGTTACGAGTGTGAGTGCGCTCCTGGTGCTGGTTCTGACTGGCGTTTTAAAGCCAAAGGATGCTTTTGCTGGTTTTGTGGACAGCAACCTGATTTTGTTTGTCGCCATGTTTGTGATTGGCGGCGCCTTTTTTGAAACGGGTATGACCAATAAAGCCGGCGGCATCGTCACCCGGTTTGCCAAAAGCGAACGCCAGCTGATTGCAGCGATCATGATAGTTACAGGGCTCATGAGCGGATTCCTTTCCAATACTGGGACAGCAGCCATTTTGATCCCTGTCGTCATCGGTATTGCTTCTAAATCCGGTTATTCCAGAAGCCGTCTGCTACTACCGCTGATTTTTGCAGCGGCAATGGGAGGCAATCTCTCCATTATCGGCGCACCGGGAAACCTGTTGGGGAAAAGTGCGTTGCAGGCTATTGGCAAGGATGTAGGCTTCTTTGAATACGGCTATGTGGGACTGCCCATTCTTTTAATCGGAACGCTGTTTTTTGTGACCATCGGCTATCGCTTCCTGCCGGACCATGGTGCCGGAGAAGGCGGCGAAGGGATCTACGATGAACAGCCGGACTTTTCCAAGGTGCCAAAATGGAAACAAAATATGTCCCTCATCATTATGGTACTGACCATTCTGGCCATGATCTTTGAGAAACAAATCGGCATTAAGTTCTATATTTCCGGTTGTATCGGCGCCGTGATTCTGGTGGCGGCCGGGGTTATTACGGAAAAGCAGGCGTATGAATCCATTGACCTGCAGACGCTGTTTGTGTATGGCGGCACGTTGGCGCTGGCCAATGCGCTACAGAAAACCGGTGCCGGCAAGCTCATTGCAGAAACCGTCATTGGTGCCTTGGGGCCCAATACTTCGCCCATCATGCTTCTGGCGGCGGTGCTGCTACTCAGCTGCGCCATGACCAACTTTATGAGTAACTTTGCTACAGCGGCTCTCTTGCTGCCGATCAGTATTAATATTTCCGAAGCGATGGGAGCGGATCCTAAAGCTGTGGTAGTAGCCACCGTTATTGGCGCTTCCCTGGCCTTTGCAACTCCTATTGGTATGCCTGCTAACATGATGGTATTTGCGCCCGGCGGGTATAACTTTAATGACTATGTGAAAGCAGGGCTGCCCATGGTGGTCATTGGGGCGATTGCTTCCCTGGTTCTGCTGCCGCTGATTTTCCCGTTTTATCCATAATGCTTTTTCTGGAGCATGTTTTTGAAGGTACTGCAATAAGGAGGAGTCGAAATGTCCAAAGAAGAACAGGTAAAACAAATGACCGATATTATGGCCAAATTCGTGGGCTATACGGCCAAGGTACTGCCGGATGATGTAACGGCAAAACTCAAAGAGCTGGCAGAAAGCGAAACGGTGCCCATTGCCAAGTTGCTGTACGAAACCTATGCCAAAAATATGAAGCTGGCTAAGGAACTAAATCGTCCGTCCTGTCAGGATACCGGGGTGCTTCAATATTTTGTAAAATGCGGTACCCGTTTTCCGCTGATTGGGGAGTTGGAAGGGCTGCTTAAAGAAGCCACCGTGCAAACCACCTTTGCTACTCCGCTGCGCCATAACAGCGTGGAAACCTTTGATGAATACAATACCGGTAAAAACGTGGGGAAAGGCACACCCACCGTATTTTGGGAAATTGTTCCCGATGCAGATACCTGTGAGATTGATACCTATATGGCAGGGGGCGGTTGCACGCTGCCAGGCCATGCCATGGTGCTTATGCCTGGGGAAGGGTATGAAGGCGTCACTAAATTTGTCCTGCAGAGAATGTGGACCTATGGGCCCAATGCCTGCCCTCCCTTCTTGGTGGGCGTAGGGGTAGCAACTTCTGTGGAAACGGCAGCGCTGCTTTCCAAGAAAGCCTTGATGCGTCCGCTGGGGACTCATAATCCCAATCCGCGGGCAGCTGCTATGGAAGATTTGCTGGTGGATGGAATCAATAAGATGGGCCTGGGGCCGCAAGGCATGACGGGCAGCGCATCTGTCTTGGGCGTACACATTGAAAACACCGCCCGGCATCCGTCCGCTATCGGGGTTGCTGTGAATATTGGCTGTTGGAACCATCGCCGGGGTCATATCATTTTTGACAAGGACTTACACTACACCATTACGTCTCATAAGGGGGTTGAATTATAATGGCAAAGATTGTTCTGCATACGCCTATCAAAGACGAGGACATCGCGAACCTGAAAATTGGTGATATTGTTTACCTGACAGGTAAGATTACTACTTGCCGGGATGTAGCCCATCGGCGGCTGATTGAAGAACATCGAAAACTGCCGGTAAACCTGGAAGGCGGTGCGATTTTCCATGCCGGCCCCATTGTCCGTCCCATTAAGGATAAAGAGGGAGCCTATGAAATGGTTTCTATCGGACCCACTACTTCTATGCGTATGGAAAAATTCGAAAAAGATTTTATCCCCCAAACGGGCGTAAAGCTGATCGTGGGTAAAGGCGGCATGGGCGAAGATACCATGGAAGCCTGCCAAAAATATAAAACCATCTTCTGCGTGTTCCCCGCTGGCTGTGCGGTAGTGTCTGCGGTTCATTTTAAGAGAATCATTGATGCCCAGTGGAAGGATCTGGGCATGCCGGAAACCCTCTGGACCAGTGAAGTAGAAGAATTAGGCCCCCTGATTGTGGCCGTTGATACCAAAGGCGGGAACCTGTTCGAGGAAAACAAGAAATTGTATAAAGCCCGGGCAGAAGAAGCCTACAAGGAAATCATTCCCCATGTGCGGTTCATTAAATAAGCTTCTCGTAAAACGTGCATAAACAAAATAAGAACGTCATCGGAGTGTTCCGATGACGTTCTTGTCTTGTTTATGCTTGGTTATGCTGTTTTTTGTACTGCAAGGGGGTGATGCCAAATTGCTTTTTGAACGTATCGATATAGTAGCTGGTGGAATTAAACCCGCAGGTATAGGCAATATCGCTGACGGATTGCTCTGTGGATGTAAGGAAATTGGCGCTTTGCTCCAGACGAAACTCTCGCAGATAGGAGAAAATGGATTCCCCTGTGAACCGTTTGAACATGCGGCAGCACTCACTGGGCGTATAGGCCGCATGGCTGGCAATCTGGTCCAACGTGATAGGGTCCCCGTAGTTGGCGCTGATGTAGCTGATAATTTTCTGTACGGCGGTATTGCCACGGGATTTTCGTATGAGTGGGGTACCTTGGGGGCGGTGCTCCAGGATCGCCAGGAAAATCTCTAAAAGAAGGGCCAAAATTTCCAATTCCCATCCATAGGTGTGGGATTCATAGCTTTCGTAGATGTGGAGAATTTTTTCCAGCACGGTTTTTTGCCAGGGCTCTGTCTGATAGAGGGGTAGATGGCTGAGTCCTAAATCGGAAAGAGCAGGAAGGACATATTTCTGCTCCATGGCAGATCCGGGAAAGCCGGCTAAAAGCTGCGGCATCACATCCAGGCAAATATAGGAACTATCCGGGTCATCCACGGGTTTTGCCATATGCAGATAGCCGCTGTTAATGAAAATGCCATCCCCTTCTTGCAACGGGTAGTTTTCTTCACCTACATAGAATCGTATGGTGCCGTGGGAAATGCGGCAAAATTGGAGCTCCTCATTCCAGTGGAGAGGCGTATAGCCAAGTACATTTTTCCGCATGACAGAGTGATACACTCCAAGTGGAAATGCTCGTTCCGAAGGTGTGGTTTCCCGCTGCCCTTTGTCAATGGAAATACTATAGATCTGCATAGGCGTCCTCCTTCCGCAAATTAATTATATTTCTTCCAATTATTTATATATTATTTTGGCAGAAAAATCAATATAATAGCATCATAGAAAGAAGAGCGGATACCACAAGTGAGCTTGTCAAAAAATGGAGGAGGGGTATCATGGATATCAATGGGAAACGGCTGATGGAGCGCATCACTACGCTGGGAAAAATCGGTATCGGAAAGAACGGACAACGGACCCGTTTGGCTGCATCTGCAACCAATAAGGCTGGCCGGGACCAAGTGGTGGCTTGGATGCAGGAAGCAGGCCTTACAGTTGTAGTGGATCATATTGGCAATATCTTCGGAATCTGGGAGACAGAAGAAAACAAAAAAGAAAAGCCCATTATGATCGGTTCCCATATTGATACAGTTATTAATGCAGGCCAGTATGATGGGTGCCTGGGCGTTTTGTCCAGCATTGAACTCATCCAGACGCTTAAGGAAAACCATGTTACGTTGCGGCGTCCTATTGTGGCCAGTGCCTGGACCAATGAAGAGGGCGTGCGGTATTCTCCGGACATGATGGGCTCATTGGTATATGCGGGTGGTCTCTCCTGTAAAGAGGCACTGCAAAGCATAGGCACGGACGGCACGATCCTGGGAGAACAACTGCAAAAAATCGGCTATGCCGGTACGGTAGATCCAGGCTTTATCCAACCGAAGGCATTTGTGGAGCTGCACATTGAGCAAGGCCCCATTATGGATGCAGAAGGGATTAAAATCGGCGCTGTGGAGAATCTGCAGGGAATTCATTGGCACAAAGTCCATATTGAAGGCGCCCAAAATCACGCTGGTACGACGCCCATCAGAATGCGGAAGGATGCAGGTCTTGCAGCGGCAAAGATTAATCTAAAAGCCCGGGAACTGGTGGAAAAATCCGGTGGTGTGGCTACGGTAGGCACCATGCAATTTAGTCCTAATGCCGTGAACGTCATCCCTGACAAAGTGGATTTCACCGTGGATATCCGGAATCCTGATAAAGAAAAGCTGGACCAGGATGAAGCGGCTCTGTTTGCCTATTACAAGGAGCTGGAACAATCTGACCATGTACAGATTACCTACCAGCAGATGACGCATTTTGATCCGGTACCCTTTGATGAAGGTATCTGCCAAAAGATTGAGGCGGCAGCCCATGCCCGGGGTCTTAATACTTGCCGGATGGTATCCGGGGCAGGGCAGGATGCCCAGATGCTGGCACGGATTTGCCCGACGGCCATGATCTTTGTGCCCAGTGTGAATGGAATCAGCCACAATCCCAAGGAATATACGGCAGACGAGGATTGCATTAATGGTGCCAATGTATTCCTGGATGTGGTAGTGGAAATGACCAACGAATAACGCTGCTGCAGCGAATTTTACTAAGACAGTTCTTTGCAATTTGCATAGGACTGTCTTTTTCAGTTGACAAAAATCTGTTTTAAGCACATACTTTATGGTAATAATTGTGAAGTAAAGTAGGAAGGTGGGGGAAAACTATGAATGGTATACTCGCGTTTGCGGTGTTGCTGGTGATTTATGCTGCCAGCGAATTGATTGCCCGAAAATCCCGGGCGGTGATTTCCATGGTGCTGGGGATTGCCTTGATTTTACTCTTTGGCTTTTGGTCTGGGCTCTTACCCAAGACGATTTTTAAGGATGCCCATGTGGGCGGAACCGGTATGCTCATTGTAGGAATGCTACTGGTTTCCCTGGGGACGACCATAGATTTTCCCGAGTTAAAACGGCAATGGAAGGTTGCCGTCACAGCTGCCGCGGGC
>USHN01000003.1 GCA_900554515.1 uncultured Acidaminococcus sp.
GTCATTTGCATTGTACTACATTAGGATTTTTTCTCATAGCTATAAGCTTTCCGGAACCCCGCCACTATGGCGGGGTTTTCAATTAACCAAAAACCGGGCTGCAACACCACGTTGTAGCCCGGACCGATCCGCCGCATCAGGCGGATTTTTTTCTGCCTTTTAAGCAATAGAGATAAATCGTTACCACCAGGACGGCGAAGAAGGCAATCCCCCCTGCATTGCCTAAGCTGATGCTCTTAGACATATCCGGGTTGATATTAAGAACGGCCAGAACTGCCAGCAAAATACCAACCAGGCCTTCCCCGGCAATCAAACCGGAGCTGTAGAGAACACCACTTTGCATGCAGTTATTCTTTTCTTCTTCGTCAGCATATTTTCTGGTTTCAATAAAGCGCCGCAGAACACCGCCCACCATAATCGGTGCAGACAGATGGATCGGCAGATACACGCCGATAGCAACAGCCAGTACTGGAATCCCCAGAATCCACATAGCAACAGACAGGAATACCCCGATGAGTACCAGGTTCCAGGGCAGGTTGCCCAGCATAACGCCTTCCACCACCATTTTCATCAATACGGCCTGCGGTGCTGGCAGTTCCTGGGAGCCGTAGCCCCAAGCAGAATTCAGCAAATACATAATACCGCCAATGACAATCGCAGAGAAAACAACGCCGATGACTTCACCAATCTGCTGTTTTTTCGGCGTAGCGCCTACCAAAAAGCCCGTCTTTAAGTCCTGGGAAATATCCCCGGCAATGGCAGCGATCACGCAGATAATCCCGCCGATAGAAATAGCAGTCATCATACCGGGAGCCCCGGTTGTTCCCGTATTTTTCAGCAGCATGGTGGAAATCAGCAGTGTTGCAATAGCCATCCCGGAAACAGGGTTATTGGAAGAACCAATCAGCCCTACCATACGAGAAGACACCGTTGCAAAGAAGAAACCGAAAATCGCAACCAGGAATGCGCCAAAAGCATTCAATGGGATAGAAGGAATCAGCCAGAGCGCCAGGATAATAAAGATAATTCCGCTGATCAGGGTCTTCATAGACAGATCCTGATCTGTACGCAAGGAAGATTCGCCCGTCGCGCCAAATCCTCCCACAGCATCCCGGAACGTGCGAATGATAAGTGGCAGGGATTCCAAAAGCCCAATGATCCCGCCGGTCAGCACCGCGCCAGCGCCAATATAGCGGATGTAGGTGCTCCACAGGGCAAAGGAGCCACCATCGGCCATGAGTTCTGCCACCGTTACCTTGGCAGGGAAAAGAACTGTGCTGCCGCCAAATACGGCAATCATGGGCATGATGACGAGCCAGGAAAGGACGCCACCGGCAAACATATAAGAAGAGACCTTAAAACCACAAATATACCCTACACCTGCCAGCGCGGGCAGTACGTCCATCCCAATTCCAGCGCCGCCGTAGCTGGGTATTTCCGTATGGACTTCGCTGGGGAACAGTTTCAGCCCATCGGCAATAAATTTATAAACTGCTGCAATCCCTAACCCGGCAAAAACGGTGGACGCTTTGGTCCCGCCTTCTTCCCCGGCAATAAGCACCTCAGCGCAAGCCTGTCCTTCCGGATAAGCCAGCACTCCATGCTCTTTCACAATAAGTGCACGACGTAAGGGGATCATGAATAAAATCCCAAGGATACCGCCAAATAACGCAATCAGGCCAATTTCTATCATGGATGGTTCATTGGCCAGGCCTTCCTTAGCCCACATAAACAGCGCCGGAAGGGTAAAAATAGCACCGGCTGCCACAGATTCACCAGCACTGCCGATGGTCTGTACCATATTATTTTCCAGAATAGAATCCCGTTTCAGGACGAACCGGATGATGCCCATACTGAGCACTGCCGCCGGAATGGAGGCAGAAATCGTCATGCCGACCCGTAAGCCCAGATACGCATTAGCCGCCCCAAAAACGATTGCCAGGATAGCCCCTAATACAACGGATACAACGGTCATCTCGGGAGCTACACGATCCGCCGGGATGTAAGGATGAAACGTTCGATCTTCCATGGTTACCCAACACCTCTCTTTGATCAAAACAACTTGCTGCACGATGAATTCTTTCGGCTATGATAAACGTGAGCTCCGATCCTGCAGCATAACGATTTGGCACAGTGCCCAATCAATATACTGCAGGACTTCCCTTCAGGAGTCACGGAGATACTTTAACGGTAATGCACTAGAGACAAGCAGCAAACAAAACTTTTTGATCCAGAGACTATTTTTGCAGGGCAGCTTTGCGAGACAGGTTCATCCGCCCTTTCGCATCAATTTCTACCAGTTTCACCACGATTTCGTCGCCAATATTCACCACATCTTCTACTTTGGCGACCCGTTCTTTGGCCAGCTGGGAAATATGTACCAGACCTTCATGACCCGGCATAAATTCCACAAAAGCGCCAAAGTTCATAATCCGGGTAACCTTGCCGGTATAAATTTTACCGATTTCCGGTACGGCAGTAATCTCTTTAATGGTCTTAATGGCGGCATCGGCGGCTTCGCTGTTAGCGGCAGCCACATACACCGTACCATCTTCCTCAATGTCAATCTGGGCACCGGAATCTTCCACGATCTTTTTGATCATCTTGCCCCCCGGCCCGATTACATCTTTGATCTTGTCCGGATCAATATGGATGGTGGTAATCTTGGGTGCATACGGTTTCAGTTCTTTCCGCGGTTCAGGGATGCATTCCAGCATCTTTTGGAGAATAAAGGCACGGCCCTTTTTCGCTTGGGCCAAGGCAGCCTGAAGAATTTCTTTAGTCAGGCCGTCCACTTTAATATCCATTTGAACAGCCGTAATCCCTTTAGAGGTACCCGCCACTTTAAAGTCCATATCTCCCAGTGCATCTTCCAGGCCCTGGATATCCGTCAGGATGGTGTAGTGTTCCCCTTCCTTAACGAGCCCCATGGCTACACCGGAAACAGGAGCTTTGATAGGAACACCGGCATCCATCAGGGACAAGGTGCTGGCGCACACGCTGGCCATGGAAGAAGAACCGTTACTTTCCAGCACTTCAGAAACCAGCCGGATAGCATAGGGGAATTCTTCTTCAGAAGGAATCACTGGCAGCAGCGCCCGTTCTGCCAAAGCGCCATGGCCAATTTCTCTGCGACCGGGACTGCGCAGCGGTTTGGTTTCTCCCACGCTGTAAGGCGGAAAATTATAGTGATGAATATACCGTTTGGATACTTCCGTCCCCAGTCCATCCAAAGTCTGGGCTTCCCGCAGCGGAGCCAGCGCCAAGCAGTTCAGCACCTGGGTCTGCCCACGGGTGAACAGGCTGCAGCCATGAGGCCGTGCCAACAGGCCCACTTCGCAACTAATCGGGCGGATTTCATCCAGTGCCCGGCCATCCGGACGGATCTTATCCACAGAAATGGTATGGCGGACTACGGCTTTGATCAGTTTTTGGGTGATATATGCTACATCCACGCCGTTATCAGGATATTTCTCTGCGAAATGGGCAGCAATTTCTTCTTTGACTTCGTCCACCATTTTTTCCCGGTGTTTTTTATCCGCATCCATCAAAGCGGCTTTCAGTTTATCTTCCCCATAGGCTTTGATTTCTGCCACCAGTTCAGCAGGCGGTGTATAAACGGGCACTTCCATCTTGGGCTTGCCCACTTCTTTTTGAATACCTTCCTGCCATTCCACCAGTTTTTTGATTTCCCCATGGGCAAACCAGATGGCATCCAGCATCACTTCTTCAGAAACTTCCTTGGCGCCGGCTTCCACCATCAAAATGGCGTCTTTGGTCCCGGCCACGGCTAAATTCAGCAGGCTGACCTTTGCCTGTTCCACCGTGGGGTTGACAATAAACTGCCCGTCAATAAGACCCACGCGCACGCCGGCAATAGGGCCTTCAAAAGGAATATCGGAAATAGAAAGGGCAGCAGAGGCACCAATCATAGCCGGGATATCCGGCGCATTATCCGGATCCACAGAAACAGCGGTGCAAACGATCTGCACATCGTTGTGATAGCCTTCCGGGAACATGGGCCGGATGGGGCGGTCAATAAGGCGGCTGGTTAAAATCGCCGTTTCAGCAGGTCTGCCTTCCCGACGTAGAAATCCTCCGGGAATTTTTCCCACTGCATACATTTTTTCTTCAAAGTCCACTGTCAGCGGGAAGAAATCCACGCCTTCCCGGGGCGTATCGGTCCCCGTCACAGCGACTACGACCGCTGTATCTCCATAACGGACCAGGACAGCTCCATTGGCCTGTTTGGCAATTTTGCCGGTCTCAATGGTGAGCGTCCGTCCCCCCAATTCTGTGCTAAAACTATGCATCCTCTGCACTCCTCCTTATTCTACACTATACTTGTACGTGTAAATTATACTACAGCAGGTAAAAAAAAACCACGAAAAAGCACGCTTTTTCGCGGTTTTCATTTTTTGTGCTACGGAAAAAACTGTTATCTTACTTTTTCTCTGCGCCTGCTACCCCTTCTTTTTCCAAGGCAGCTTTCATTGTATGCCAGGCCAATAGGGCACATTTTACCCGGGCGGGCATATTGGAAATCCCTTTGAGGGCAATTGCTTCGTCCAGTTCTTCCAGTTTGGCATCGTCGGTTTCTTCCCGGCGGATCATAGAAATAAACAGATTGAGCAGGTGTTCTGCTTCCTCTACGGTCTTGCCACGAATCAGGTCGATCATAATATCCGTGGACGCCTGGCTGATGGCACAACCATGCCCTGTATACGCCGCATCTTTGATGACACCGTTTTCAATATTTGCCTGCAAGGTGATATCATCCCCGCAGCTGGGGTTGTGCCCGTGCTCCTGCAGATTGTGCGGGTCAAGCAAGTGCTTGTTAAGCTGGTCCTGGTTATGTTCCAGGATCACATCACTATATAGCTGTTGTAAGTCTTCCATGTTACTCCCCCGTCCTTTAGTCCTTAAAGCCCATGACTTTCCGCACTTCCGGCAGTTTGGACAGGAAATAGTCCACTTCTTCCAGTGTGTTGTAGATATAGAAACTGATCCGGTTGGATGCTTCTACATGAAGGTGTGCCCCCAAAGGCTGTGCACAGTGATGCCCGCTGCGGATGGCAATCCCGAAACTATCCAGAATGGTTGCCGCATCATGGGGATGCACGCCATCAATGGTAAAGGAAATCACGCCAGTCTTTTCGGCAGGATCCGTGGATCCCAAAAGATTGATGTGCGGGATTTTCTTCATGCCTTCCAGGCAGCGTTCTACCAAAGTATGTTCGTGTGCCGTCACGGCATCCATGCCCAGATCGGTCAGATAGTCAATCGCCGCATGGAGCATAACAGCGCCTTCCACGTTCTGGGAACCGGCCTCAAATTTATAGGGTAGCTCGTTAAATGTGGTGGTTTGTTCTTGCACATATTCAATCATGTCGCCGCCCATAAGGAACGGTTCCATGGCAGAAAGGAGCTCCTTTTTACCGTATACTACGCCGGTACCGGTGGACCCCAGCATTTTATGCCCGGAGAACACAAAGAAGTCGCAGTCCAGATCCTGTACGTCCGTTACCCCATGGGGGGCGGACTGTGCTCCATCTACAATGGCAATGGCACCTACGTCGTGGGCCCGCTTCACCAGCTCTTTCACCGGGCGATGCATGCCAAGTACGTTGGATACGGCAGCAAAGGAAACGATTTTGGTGTTTTTATCGATTTTCGCCAGGTCTTCTTCCGTAAAATGGCCCTGGGCATCCAGATACATATAAACCAGTTTGGCACCTGTCCTGCGGCAGACCCGTTGCCAAGGCACTAAGTTGGAATGGTGCTCGGAAATAGGGATAACGATAGTATCACCAGGCTTTAGCCGTGGTTCCGCATAGCTGCGGGCAATCAGGTTCAGCCCTTCCGTGCTGTTGCGTACAAACACCACTTCTTCAAAGTATTTGGCGTTGATAAATTTTTGAACGGCGCTACGGGCTTCATCATAAATCTGCCCGGCTTCAATGGACAGCACATGGGCACCCCGATGGGGATTGCCATTGTGATGTTCCAGGTAGTCACTGAGTGCATAAATCACCTGCACCGGTTTCTGGGTAGTGGCTGCATTATCAAAATAAACCAGTTTATGCCCGTTATGGATCTTATTCAAGATCGGGAAATCTCTGCGTACATTTCTCATTGCAATTTCCTTTCTGACGGCAGAACTGCATCTTGGTACGTACAGCCTGGAGCGCCCTGTTTTCCAAGTTTTCGTCACCCAGCTGATCTATCACCGGACGAATCCGGCTCTCCACTATAATCAGTTGGGCCCCCTCTTTATTAAAGCCACGGCTCATGAGGTAAAACAACATATCATCGTCAATCTGTCCGCTGCTGGAGGCATGATTGCCCACCACATCGTCCTCTTTGCACAAAAGCAGAGGTACGGACAGGGAATGCACCCCTTTGTTTAACAGCAGGCAGTTATCTGCTTCACTGCCTTCGGCTTTTTTGCTGCCCCGGAGGAAATCAATGGTTCCCTTAAAGATCTTCTTACTGGTGCCCATGAGCGCTCCGGTGGTCAAAATATCCGTATTGGTTTTACAGCCCCGGGTTTGTACCCAATAGGTAAAATCAAAGAGCTGATCCTCGCTGCCCAGGTACATTCCCTGGTTTTCGAATTTGCTTTTGTCATGGTCCAAATTGTCATGGGTATACTGCAAAACTTCATGACCGCCGATTTCTGCATTGACGAATTTGATGTGGGCCTTTTCCCCTTCATTGGTCAAGCGCTGGTCAATATGGCGAACTTTCGGTCCATGGAGCTGCACCTTGCTGATCTGGATCCTGGCGCCATCTTCTGCTGTAATCACCTGGAGTAGATTCATCAGGCCCTCATCCACATCCCCATCAAACAGCTCGTAAATATGGAGAGTACTGTTTTTCCCAGCAATGACATGCAGATAGCCCACCAGCTGGGGCACCTTTTCCGTAAGGCTGTAGGTAAGCCACACGGAAGCATTGCCGCCTTCTGGAACTGTCACGGCACAGTTGCAGTTACCGCCTTTCCTGGCAGCTTCCAGCGCTTCCGGGCTGGCTCCTTTAAAGTCGCCCAAAGCAGGCAGCGTTTCCTGCAGACCGGTCGTGACTTCTGCCTGGCCTTCATGCCGTTCTTCTATAGTTGCCGGCTGTAACGCAGAAGGTGCTTCTGCCGGCAACGCAGTATGGTTCAGTCGCACAAAGCGAAAGGTCGGGCGGGGAAGTTCATTAAATTGTTCTTTTTCCATTGCTTCCGCCTCCCTTACATGGAACCTTTCAGTTCCAGATTGATCAAATTATTCATTTCTACGGCATATTCCAGCGGCAACGCCTTGGAGACCGGTTCCACAAAGCCCCGTACCAGCATGGCCCGTGCTTCGTCTTCACTGAGGCCCCGGCTCATCAGGTAAAAGATGGCTTCATCGCTGATCCGGCCAATTTTTGCTTCATGGCCCAGATCCACATTGTCGTTTTTAATGACAATGGCAGGAATGGTATCGGATTGGGATTGTTCGTCCAGCATCAGGGATTCGCAGCTGACATTGCATTTGGCTCCTTCTGCCTTTTCCCCGATTTCCACGCTGCTGCGGTAAATGCACACGCCGCCATCCTTGGAGATGGATTTGGAATTGATATTGCTGGTCGTCCCGGGCGCGTTGTGCACGACTTTGGCTCCCGTATCCAGATACTGTCCCTTACCGGCAAAGGTAACGCCTGTAAATTCGCAATGGGCTCCTTCTCCATTGAGAATGCTCATAGGATACAGGCAGGACGTATGGGAACCAAATGACCCGGTCACCCAGTTAATGGTGCCTCTGGCACCCACAATGGCCCGCTTGGTGTTCATGTTGTACATGTTTTTGGACCAGTTTTCGATGGTGGAATAGGTCAGTGTAGCATCGTCTTCAATAAACAATTCCACGCTGCCGGCGTGCAGGTTCGCCACGTTGTAGCGGGGCGCACTGCATCCTTCAATAAAGTGGACCTTGGCCCCTTTTTTCACGATAATCAGCGTATGTTCGAACTGGCCGGCTCCCGGCGCATTCAAGCGGAAATAGCTCTGCAGGGGGATAGAAACGTCCACCCCTTCCGGAACATACACGAAACTGCCCCCGGACCATACAGCACCATGCAGCGCCGCAAACTTGTGATCCGTAGGAGGAATCAGCTTCTGGAAATATTGCCGTACAATATCCGGATATTGCTTCACCGCCGTATCAAAGTCCGTATAAATAACGCCCTGCTTTACCAGGTCTTCCTGGATGCTGTGGTACACCACTTCGGAATCGTACTGGGCACCCACACCGGACAGTGACGTTTTTTCCGCTTCCGGAATGCCCAACCGGTCAAAGGTATCTTTGATATCATCGGGCACATCATCCCAGCTGGCTTTCATCTGGGCGTGGGGACGCACATAGGTAATAATATTATCCATGTCCAGACCGCTGATATCGGGCCCCCAGACCGGGTAATCGATCTTATTATAAATCGCCAGCGAACGCAGCCTTGCGTCCAGCATCCACTTTGGTTCCTGCTTTTGGGCAGAAATTTCCTCCACAATGGCGGGTGTCAGACCTGCCTGCGTACGGTAGTCGTAGGTAAATTCTTTTTTAAAGTCGTACATATTGCCGAAATCGGTCAGGGAATTGATTTTGTCCCGTTCCGTTTCCAGCTCATTTTCGTCGTCCCTAATGGGTACGGACGCTTTTTCTTTATCGCTCATGGTTTCACCTGCTTACGCTTTTTTAAACGCTTCGTACCCGTTCTTTTCAATTTCCTGAATCAGGGAAGCGTCTCCGGTTTTAACAATCTGTCCATCAATCAGGATATGGACTACATCCGGATGAAGCCGTTGGAGAATTTCGCTATGGTGGGTAATGATCAGCAAGGAATTATTGGCAGTATGGTACTGGTTCACGGCTTCGGAAACAATCCGCACCGCATCCACATCCAGCCCGGAATCAATTTCATCCAGCATGGTGAGTTTAGGATCCAGCATGGTCATTTGCAGAATTTCCGCTTTTTTCCGCTCGCCGCCGGAAAACCCATCATTGACATAGCGGTCTGCATAGCTCCGGTTCATGGACAGGGTATCCATCACGGCATGCAGTTTTTTTCTAAAAAGCATAATCCGCTGTTTTTCGCCCGTAATGGTGTTTCTCGCGTTGCGGATGAAATTTTCTACCGTAATCCCCTGCACAGAAATAGGGGACTGGAAGGCCATGAAAATCCCGGCTTTTGCCCGTTCATTAACCGGCGCAGCCGTAATATCCTTCCCCTCAAAATAAATATGTCCGCTGGTAACGGTAAATTTAGGATTGCCCATAATGGCATTAAACAGCGTGGACTTTCCGGCCCCGTTGGATCCCATGATGACATGGACTTCTCCCTTATGCACCACCAGATCAATCCCTTTCAGGATTTCTTTCCCCTCTACGGCCAATCTCAGGCCTTCTACCCGCAGTAATTCTTCACTCATGTGACTTCTCTCCTATCCGCAGGCTCCTCCGTCCTGCGATTAAAATGGTACTGCTTGTTGTATGTCTCCCGCTTTCGCCATTTCCTGCGCAATGGAAGCTGGCAATCCCGGGGAACGCATTCTTCTATCGATTCAAGTTTTAACTGTACAAAAAAAATATTCACCTGAATCTTTCCCTATTATAATAGACTTTTTTGCATTGTGCAAGATATCATAGTGCAAATGGGGGATTTTTTCTCTTTTTTACTGTACCGATTTTTACAGTCAGGGCGTCCTTTGCCCAAATAAAAAAGGATGTACGCGCGGTACATCCTTTACAGCTTCTAATTACCCCAGAATCAGATACACAATATACACATTGATCATGGTCGCAATGCCGCAGACCAGGGTTCCCATCGTCTGGGCTTTGTAGCCGTCTTCCACTTCCATATCGCCGAAATTGGTAACCACCCAGAAATAGGAGTCATTGGCGTGGGAGACGGTCATGGCACCCGCTCCGATCGCCATAACCGTAATGGCCGCCAAAATAGGTGTTCCCAATCCCAGGGTATGCATCAGTGGAGCCATAATGCCGGCTGTTGTGGTAATGGCCACCGTGGAAGAGCCTTGTGCAGTTTTTAGGATGGCACTGAGCAGGAAGGGAAAGAAAATCCCCAGGCTGGCCAATACACTGGAATTGGTCTTGATAAAGGCCACAATATCCGTAGAGGCAATCACTTTGCCCAGCACGCCGCCGGCTGCGGTGATAAATAGAATCGGGCCCACGATTTTTAACGTCTCTTCCGTAATTTCATAGAACGTCTGCATCTTATTATCCATGGGGCGGCTCATGAGGAGGATAATCCCCAGGATGACGCCCACGGTAATAGCAATAATCGGAGTCCCCAAAAACGTGATAAGGGCAATTTTATGGCCCGCCATGGCAAAGGCACTGGCTAACGCCATAAGGATAATCGGCACCACAATCGGGGCAAAGCTCATAAACGCACTGGGCAGCTCCCCATAGCTGGCAATCAATTCCTCATAAGTCTGCGTATTTTCAGCGGATTCCACGGCTTCAGCCCGTTCTTCCTTGGAGTGTACTTTTTTGCCAATATAGCTGGCATAGCAGTAGCCGGCAATCATGGGCAGAATGGAGCAGGCAACGCCCAATCCAATGACTAAGATCAAATTGGTATCCATGCCCAGGCCTTCATAAATGGTATTGGCGGCCGCAATAGGACCAGGGGTAGGCGGAATTAAGCAATGGGCGATAAAAAGCCCCATGGACATGGCCACGGCCGTAGCAACGGCGCTGCAATGCGTCCGGCGCACCAACGCTTTCCGGATGGGGTTTAAAATAACAAACCCGCTGTCGCAAAATACGGGAATGGAAACGATCCAGCCCATAATGAGTACGGCCAGGGACGTATTATTCTTTCCCACCAGCCGCACCACGCTGTCGGCCATTTTTAAGGCTGCCCCCGTTTTTTCCAGCAGGGCCCCCACCAAGGCGCCCATAATAATCACGATCCCGATACTGGTAAAGGTCCCGGCAAACCCGGCGCTGATGACATCAGCAATGCCCAGCGTCTTTCCCTGCTTCACCAGCGGAATACCGCCAATCAGGCCAAAAATCACGGAAATCCCCAGAATCGCCAAAAACGGGTGAATCTTGAATTTGGCGATTGCAACAATCATAACAATAATGGCAAGAACAAACACAAAAATCAAAGGTAATCCTGTCATCATCCATACACCCTTTCTAAGTCAGGTAGAAGCAAAACGTGTTGGCAATTTTATCACAGTACAATGAAAAATCTTGTTGGGTTTTATTTGATCTGGTTCAGTCTTGCCGCAAGGTCGCTGGCATTTCCGTCACTGCCCACGCACTGGATAATAGGCTGCTGCCCCATCATGACTACATTGCCGCTGGCGTAGGCGTCCGGGGCTTTGGTATTTTTGTGATAAACAGCGCAAAGATTGCCCATGACAAAATAGCTCCGCTCCTTGCTGCTCATCCCACCGGCAGCACTGGGCGTCATAAATTCTTTCCCATTGACATAGATCACGCCGTTTTTATTATTCACATGGTTATTGCTCCAGGCATAGAGCTTTTTCACGTAATTGTCCCGGCGCTGCATATGGGTGGGATGGTCGCTCCATCTCCCGGTAGAGTTGCCGTATTTGTCCAGGAAGCGCTGCCACACGGCGGCAGTGGCCCCTGGATTATAGTAGGTGTGGGTAATATAGTCAAAGGACAAATTATCCGCTTCCCATTCCATAGGTTTGGTCAGGTGCACATTCTGGGTGATCGTATACATTTGGCTGATCAGGCCGCTGAGGTTACCACCCGTTGCCGCATTGGCCATAATGGCTACCGTCTGGGCATTTAAGGCACTTTTTACCCCTTTGATGGGATGATCTTTTTGTCCGTGTCCCAGTTCATGCCCCAGGATAACGGCCAGTTCATCATCATTGGCCATGGTATTGAAAATCCCCCGGAACACATTCACATTGTGCCCGATGGTGCAGTAGGCATTGGCTTCGTCTTTAGGGCTGATAAAGTATTGATATGGCTTTTTATATACCGTGTTGTCCACGGCATAAATTCCTTTTTCCACGTTGGTCATGATCCTGTCGAGCCGTGCGTTCAAGGCGGGGTTCGTATCAACCCCTTCTTCTTTTTTCATTTGCTGGAACCAGGCCTGCCGCCCTTTTTCCGTATTGTTGTATTGTTTATAATAGCCCATCACCTGATCCCGGTACATGGTCCCTACAATGGCGCCGCCCAGCACACCGGCCAGGATACCGGCATCCGCTTCTGCTTTTGGCAGGGGCAGTGCCGCCGTACACAGCCCAAAACTCATAAGACCCGCCATCATTCCGCTGATCCATTGTTTTTTCATAAGTCCCGCTTCCTTTTTTATTATCTGTCAGGTTGCTCCGTTTCCGGTTTTTCTTCCGGCATTACCGTGACACTGTCTTTTTTCTGTTCTATATTGCCGCTCGTGGGAGAAGATGCAACTTGCTTTGTGCCCGTCCATTCCATAGCATACCCGTAGCCTAAGCGGAGTGGATCTGGACCGTATACATTGTCCCCTTCCGTCCCCTTGGCAAAGAGCAGGTAGAGAAAAAAGAAAAGATTAATGACAGGAATATACCCAAACATCCAGACCAAGGGAGAATGGTTTAAATCCTGCAGCCGCCGAATCGTCAGTGTGATCCCTGCAATCATACTAAAGCCGCAAACCAAAAGCATCACACCAAACAGAAGCATTCCTCCAAAAGCAGGAAAAATATCCTGCTGCATGCTAAAGGCCATCCCATTCATACCACGCATTCCCATAATGGAAAACCCGAAACACATAAGTCCCAGAATAAAAGCTAGAAGATCAATCCCTAAACACGCTAAAATGCGTTTTACAAAGCGTTTCCGGTTGAGCCGCCCGGAGATCAGATAAAACTGCTCCAAAAAAGTCTCCTGTCGTATTGTTACACTGCCATCCATACAATCCCTTCCTTCCAATTTTTCTACTACCTGTATTATACAAAGGGAAAATCGTTCCTGCAATATCAATCAGCTGGGACCATCAGTCAAGCGGTATTGTACCGGGATATTCAGCCGTCCTGCCACGGGATTGCCATTGCCGTCACGGGCCGGTGCATAGGAAGACTGAAAAGCACTGCGGATCGCCGCCTGATCCAGGCGGTCATAGCCGGTACTGGACAAAAGTCGTGCGCCTGTTATCGTTCCCGCTGCGCTCACATCCACCTGTATTAAGCAGGACCCTTCTTCCCCATTTTGCCAGGCGCTCAAAGGATATTGTTTGGCAAAAGAAAGTACTCGCGCATTCTGTATGCCTGCTCCTTCTATTGTGCTCCGCCCTCTGTCAGGGTTTTCCTGCTGCCCCGTGGGGCCCCCAGGCCCTGTTTTTCCAGTAGTGGTTCCCGGAGAATTACGATCTCCTGTCTCATTGCCTGGAAAAGCATGCGGCTCTTTCACGCCTTCCTGTGGTGCTGCATGGAGCGGCAAATTGTCCTTTTCCTCTTCAGAAGTAGCATCTGCCAGCTCCGGAAGCATGACATTGCCTGCTCCATTCATGGCAGCAGACTTGCCTTGGCCTTTCCCTGCTGCAGCTCCGGCACTGCCACCGCCTCCCTGCCCATCTCCCAAAGGAACTATATCAATTTGTACGGGATGATTGGAGGGCGCCAGAAGAAGTTTTTGCTGTACTGCAAGACCCACGAGAGCCAGCAGGACGAGATGAAAGGCGAGGGAAATCCGGATATACTTACGCCATCTGCCCATGCCGCTCCCCCGGTTTTCTTATTTCCTGCTTTATATCCTGCAACGCTTTACCAAGCGCCTGAATTTTTTCTTTCCACTGCCTTTTTTCTTCAGCGGTTTGTTCTACGGAAAGAATGAGGTTTTCCCCGTCCCAAAAAGGCCGTACCGGACTGCCATAGGCTTTGTTTAGGAGCGGCCCTGTGATAACGTTCTGAGGACGCCCCGCTGCCAGGATTTGCTGCTGCCCCACCAAAATCAGATGAGTGCAGTAACGGGCGGCCAGTTCCAAATCATGGCAGGCGATGAGTAAGCCTCGCCCTGTTGCAGCCAGTTCCTGGCAGAGGGAAAACACTTTTTCCGCCCCGACAAAATCAAGCTCTGCGGTAGGTTCATCCAGAAGCAAAAAATCCGTTCCCTGAAGCAACGTGCGCGCTAACAATACCCGCTGCCGCTCCCCGCCGGAAAGCTGGTCTATGGTTTGTTTGCAGCTTTGTCCCATGCCCAGTATATCCAGGCACGCTTTTGCCAGAAGACGGTCCTGGGCTGTTTCCTGCCGCTGCCATGATAAGTAGGGCGTACGCCCCATAAGCACCGTTTCTTCCACCGTATAGGCAAAAGGAACTGTGCGCTCCTGGGACAAATAGGCAATATGCCGCCCAATCGTCTGGCGACGCATGGAGTGCATATCACGCCCATTCAATTTCACTTGTCCTAGTAAAGGTGTCAGTATGCCTGCCAAGGTTTTTAGCAGCGTGCTTTTTCCTGCCCCGTTAGGCCCCACCAGGCCGATACACGCCCCGGTACGAAGCAGCACCGTCACTTGTTCCAGGACAGGATGCCCGGGGTATCCTACGATGCCATTTTGCAGTGCAAGTTCCATATCACTTTCCTCTTAAAATCGTTTCTTCCCGCTTTGGAAAGACAACTTTTCCATAGGCCGCATTAGCCATTGCCTCAATACCGTACACCACCATGGGAGACGCATCATACACATACCGATCCGGCAATGCAGCCTGGCGCCGGCCTTGCAAAGAAACCAAAGCAGGAGTATTCAAGAACTGCTGTACAAACGGATCATACTGGGCTTTTTCCTCCCCATAGGGCTGGGAGAGAAGAAAAAAATCCGGATTGGCTTTCAGTACGGCTTCCGGCGTCAGGGTATCCCCGTTGCGCAGGCCCGCCGCAGCAATTCCATTGATAAAGCCTGCTCGTTGTGCCAGTGTGTCATACAAAGAGCCCTTGCCCCCATAGCGGCTCATCAGAGATACCAAAAGGCCCACAGGTTTCGGAGATGACTGCTGCTTTAGGACATGGTCAATTTCTTCCAGCTGCGACTGCATTTGTCGTACGACTGCGTCCCCTGTTTTTTCCTTGCCTACGGTTTTTCCGATAAGCTTCACATTGTCCTGAATCTGCTGCACTGTCACCGGTCCGTAACACACCACCACAGGGATTCCCATCTCTTCCACTTTTTGGATTAATCCCGGATCGGACCACTGGGAAGCCAGGAACACATCCGGATGGAGCTTAGCCACGGTTTCCGGGGTAACCTGCCGCAGTTTTGGCTGCACCGATTTTGTTTCTGCCGCTATAAAGGAAATCCCCGGCTCCGCATCCAAATAATACGCACCTGCCAGATGGTCTGCGGGGACGACACACAAAAGGGTTTCATCCAGGTGCAGGGAATCCGTGAGAATCTTTTGCGGCGCTTCGGACAGGCTTACGACCTTACCCCGCACGTCCTGGACCGTATACCCGGCGGAAGGGGTTGTTTTTCCCATACTGCCGCACCCTGCGCAGAGCAAAGTGCACAAAAGAATAAGGATTCTAAAAAGTTGCATGACAAGCTCCTTTACCAAAGGTTTGTCTCCATTATAAAAAGGAGCCGTTGCATTTGCAACAGCTCCCTGGTTTTTTCATCCGCCCTGTAGGGGCGGGGGACCGCGCTTGCGCGGTGGTGGGGCATCCCG
This sequence comes from uncultured Acidaminococcus sp., assembly GCA_900554515.1. Classification (GTDB taxonomy): domain Bacteria; phylum Bacillota; class Negativicutes; order Acidaminococcales; family Acidaminococcaceae; genus Acidaminococcus. The sequence goes on from USHN01000003.1 coordinate 15,695, forward strand.
GAGGGGCCTTAGAAGGAATATTCTGCTCCTACAATAAACCGCCGGCCGGGCATAGGATAACTGTCCTGTCCATTGACAACGCCGCCTTGTTCCGCATAGGCTGCGTTGTTCAGGTTATACACGTTCACAAATCCAGTCCAGTTTCTGTCGAATTTATACCGGGTCACAAGATCCATGGTGAGGTAGCGATTTTCCCCGTAGCTTGCATCGGAAAGTCCGCTGGCCGCCCGGGCACGCAGGTTCACATTCCACTTGGTATCATGATACCGGACACCGAACTGGTAATAATTAGGCGCGTAGTTGGTGTCACGAACATAGCGTGTATCATTTCTGTTATTTTCTACTTTGACATACGTGTAAGACGCATCCACATCCCACAGCTTATTCAGATGATGCACCAGGGACAGGGACATGCCACGTTTTTTCTGTCTGTCTATATTTTCTGCGTAGTAATAAGGGTATTCACTTCTCCAGTTAATGGCATTGTGCAAATCGCTGTAAAAAGCAGTTACGGTAGCATCGGTTTTAGGCGTGATTTTAAAATTGTATCCCAACGTATACACATTACCCGTTTCCGGTTTCAAATCATCCTTACCTAAATATCCATAAGAATACGTATAGCCGCCCCACTCATAAGACCCTACATTGTGGTAATACAGATCATCAATGGTCGGTGTGCGGAATACCTGGTTCCAGGAGAAGTAAGCATTGCTGTCCTTGCTGAATTTTTTATTCAGTGCCGCACTGCCCGTGGTCCGATTGCCGCTGCGGCTGTGCTTATCGTACCGGATGCCGGCATTGAGTTTCCAGGTAGGGGCAAATTCCCACTGATCCAGCAGAAAGACGGCTTTATTGTTGTAGCCTTTTCTGCCGCTGTAACTAGTTTCATTATCCGCTTTGGCATCCCGGTATTCCAAGCCGGCAGTTAACGTGTTGGTATCGGACAGGACAAAATTTTGCTGGCCTTCCACGCCCCAATCCGTTTCATCCATATGGCCCAGGTTATAGTAGCTGTAGAAGTTCCTGTATACCTGTACGTAGCCGCTGTTTTGGGCGTTCCGGTTCCAATCATACCGCAGCCCTACGTTGTTGGTCTTTTTATCAATGTGGGAAGGCGCAAGAGAGGTATATTGATACGGGTTCCAGCCCTCCATATTGGAATAATCGTAACTGAAAGTCAGTCCATCATCTTTGGTAAAATCCTGAGTCAGTTTCAAAGAAACGGCATCTTGCCGGTACCCGGATTCTCCCGGCCACTTTTTGGTATCCCCGTTGGTATCTTTGAGTTTGAAGTAGGACGCTTTATTGCGGCTGGCGGCTACCTGCATCCCGTTTTTTCCCGTTTTGCCCCCTACCAAAAGGCCCAAGTCCTGGCTACCCCAGGAACCGTAGCCCACCCGGATTTTTCCGGATGTTTCTTCCGGTGTCTTGGTAATGATGTTGATCACGCCGCCCACGGCATCGGCGCCATAGAGGGTAGAAGCGCCTCCTTTTACTACTTCAATCCGCTCAATGCTGTCTATCGGCGGCAGGGTGTTGGCATCAAAGGTGGCTTTGACCATACTTCCCATGCTCTGGTTGAAGCGGCGTCCATCCACCAGCACCAATACTCTTTGATCGCCATTTAAAATAATATGGGATTCATAGCCTTTGACCCCATTTTGCATCACCCGTGCTCCGGGTACATCTTCCAGGGCATCGGTGACGGTACGATAGCCCCTTTCGCGCAGCAGCTGGCTGGTGATCACCGTAACATCCGCCGGTGTATCCACCTTTTGATTTTTTAACCGGGTAGCCGTGATAATCACTTCTTCTGCCGTGGGGGTCTGGGGTTCCCCAGGAGCAGAAGCCGCATACACGACCGTGGCACTTCCTGCCAAAAGAGCTGTGAGAATACTCACCGCCAATTTTCTTTCCCAATCTCTCCTCATACCAAAACGACCCTTTCCTGTCAAGATTTGTTCGATCCTCTGCCATTAGTTTACCGTTTATTGTCCAAGAAGGCAATCAGCAAATGACAAAAGAGGCCACACATCCACAGAAAAGGGTCATTATATGCTTTTACGTCTTAATAATCTACATGCATCAGATAGAGTCCCTGGGGCGGAGCCGCCATACCAGCCTGTTTGCGGTTTTTGGCGGCCATAATGCGGCGAAAATCTGCCACGGACCATTTGCCCGTCCCCACTTTCACCAGGCAGCCCACCAGATTGCGCACCATCCGATATAGGAATCCATCGCCGGTAATGGTGAAGGTATAAAAGTCTCCGTTTTGTTCCCATTGGGCCTTTGTCATGGTCCGCACCGGAGAGGTATCCTGGCTGCCGCTGTTTTTAAAAGAAGAAAAATCATGCTGCCCCAGCAAAAGAGCTGCAGCGGCATTCATGGCTGCTACATCCGGCTTTTCCCGGATTTCCCAGGTGGTATTTCGTCGGATGGGATCCGGCAGTGGGGAATAATACACGATATACTGATAGGTTTTTGCCACGGCATCAAAGCGGGCATGAAAATCATCCGGTGCATATTCCGCTTCCCGCACCGCAATATCCGGCGGCAGATGGGGTTCCAAGGCCCTGCGATAATTTTCAGGAGGAATCCGGGACACCGTACTAAAGCTGATCACCTGTCCCAAGGCATGCACTCCGGCATCGGTCCGTCCCGCAGCTTTAATAAGAATTGGTTCTTTCAGTACCTCTGTCAGAGCTTTTTCCAATAGTTGCTGGATACCCACGCCGTTTTTTTGCCGTTGAAATCCCTGGTAGCGGGTGCCATCATAGGCCACCACAGCCTTTATTGTATGTCTCATGCCCTACCCCAGCGCAGAAAAGCCAGCACCGCAAAAAGGGCCAGCATGACGACAGCAGCAGCCGCATCGGTCTTATGAAAAAGCAATTCGTGCATTCTCGTCCGCCCTTCCCCGCCTCGGTAGCAGCGGGCTTCCATGGCAAGGGCCAGTTCATCCGCCCGGCGAAAAGAAGAGATGAACAAAGGGATTAAAATGGGCAGCATGCTTTTTGCCCGTTTGACAATATTCCCTGTAGAAAAATCAGCCCCCCGGGACTGCTGTGCCTTCATAATACGATCTGTTTCTTCCAAAAGGGTAGGAATAAACCGAAGGGCAATGGTCATCATCATAGCTAGTTCGTGAGCAGGCACGCCGATTATTTTAAAAGGGCGCAGAAGTGACTCAATGCCATCAGTGAGCACAATGGGGCTGGTAGTAAAGGTCATCAGCGAAGAGACCAAAAGCAGCAAGATCAGCCGCAGGGACATCTTGACCCCCATGATGATCCCTTCCTTGGTAATGGAAAAGATTTTCCACTGCCACAGCACTTCCCCAGGATCTGCAAAAATGTGGATACCCAAAGTCAAAACGATAATAATCCACAGCGGTTTGATAGAGCGCAGCAAAAGTCCTGGCGGCAGTTTTGCCAAAGCGGCCCCCACCACCAAAAACGCAATCAAAATGCCATAGGACACGGGCGCATCCGCCAGAAACACCATCACCATATAACACAGGACCGCTAAAATTTTTGTCCGAGGATCCAGGCGGTGGATACAGGAAGAACCAGGATAATACTGCCCTAAGGTAATATCACTTAGCATGTTTCCACCCCTTTGCGTTCTCTATGGCCTGAATCAGTTCTGTTTCTGTCAGCGGTGTCCCCTTGATAGGCAGTCCCTGCTGCCGCAAGGCGTCTGCCAGTTTTAAACTTTCCGGCACATCCACGGAAAGCTGCTGGAGTTTTTCCCGCTCCGTAGTGAAAATCTCCCGGGCCGGGCCGTCCAGCTGCAGTTTCCCTTCCCGCATCACCAAAAGCCGCGAGGCATACCGGGCCGCTTCTTCCATACTATGGGTAATGAGAAGAATCCCCATTTTCCGTTTCTTAAAAAGCCTCTCTATCTGGGCAAAAATGCTGTCCCGGCTGACAGGGTCCAGCCCGGCACTGGGTTCATCTAGAATCAGGTAATCCGGTTCCATGGCGATAACCCCGGCAATGGCTACCCGGCGCATCTGCCCGCCGGACAGCTGAAACGGAGAGCGCTGGGCAAAAGACGCAAAATCCAAATCCACAAATTCCATGGCACTGCGTACTGCTTTGACTACGTCCTCTTCGTTTTTCCCCTGATTCCGGGGACCGAAGGCAATATCTTCGTAAATGGTTTCCGCAAACAATTGGTGTTCCGGATACTGAAACACCATGCCTACCCGGTCCCGGGCTTTTTTTGTTTCCGGCGTCCGGTTTGCCAGGTTCACGCCATCCACCAGTACATTGCCGCTCATAGGATGGAGCAATCCGTTCAAATGTTCCGCCAGCGTAGATTTGCCGCTGCCAGTATGCCCGATCAGCGCCGCAAATTCTCCTTTTTCCAGAGAAAAGCTCACGTCATCCAGGGCTTTTACAGAAAGGCTCGTATGGGCATTATAGTTATAGGAAATATGGTCTACTTGGATGGACATAATGCGTCACACAACTCCTTATGGGTCAAAATGGGAGGCAGCGTATGGCCGTTTTTTTGCAGCGCATAGGCCACTTCTGCCGCCAGAGGACATTCCAATCCCAGGCTGCGGACCTTGTCCACCTGGGTAAATACCTCCTGCGGCGTACCTTCCATGGCGATTTCTCCCTTGTTCATGGCAATTACCCGGTCTGCCAGCATGGCTTCTTCCATTTTATGGGTAATATATACGATGGTAATATGTTTTTCTTTATTTAATCGCAAAACCGTGCTGACGATTTCTTTGCGTCCCTGGGGATCCAGCATAGCTGTAGGTTCATCAAAAACGATGCATTTAGGCTCCAGGGCAATCACCCCGGCGATAGCTACCCGCTGCTTCTGCCCGCCGGACAGACGATGGGGCGCATGCTTGGCATAGTCCAGCATCCCCACAGTCTCCAGGGCCTTTTTGACTCGGGGATAAATTTCAGGCCCCGGTACTCCGATATTTTCCAGTCCGAAAGCCACATCTTCTTCCACAATGGCTGCTACGATCTGGTTATCCGGATTTTGAAACACCATGCCCACGCTTTGGCGCACTGACCAGAGGTTCTGCTCTTTTGCCGTATCCAGTCCGTCCACGATACAATGCCCGCTGCTAGGAATTAGCAGCCCGTTAAAATGCCGTGCCAGCGTGGATTTTCCGCTGCCGTTGGTCCCGATAATGGCAACAAATTCCCCGGGAGCAATGGACAGCGTAATGCCCTTGAGGGCTGCTACTTCCTGATTCTCCCCATCCACATAGACGTGGGTCAGGTTCTTTGTTTCTATAATTGGTTCCATAACATCCTCCATGAAGGTAAATTATATCTTTACCGGCCTAATTCCGTCAAATAAAAAATAGCTGCCGGTTAACCGACAGCAGCATTTTCATAATAAATCCCGTTATTACCTTTCTTGCTTACAAAATAGTAATTTCTAACAGTCAATGCTGGTAAAAGTAGCAGGAATAGGCTATTTTCACGCATTCTCTTCAACTATCTCCGATAGGAAAATTGCTAATTTTAAAACACTTTACGATTGGCTAGAAAAGTGATATAGTATAGAGCAATTTTACAAGTAGGAAGGCAGTACTATGGATCAGAAAAAGAAAGAGCAGGTAGCGCGCATCGTTGGTGCCCGCATTGCCTACTATCGTACAATTCTCAGTATGACGCAGAAGGATTTGGCTACGGCGCTGCACATCAGCCCCAGCACCCTTGCTAAAATGGAGCAGGGAAAGTATGGGAACAGCATGTCGTTATATCATCTGCTGGACTTGGCAGACATTTTCGGAGTCTCCCCCAGTGCTCTTTTCCATACCAATGAACAGGACCGGGAGCTGTTGCACAAACTAGTCAATCATGCAGATGATGAGGCATAACACTTCGTTCTCTTTAGAACTTCATGATTGATGTTGACAGGGATACCTCGGAATAGTACAATGTACTATAAAAGAAGGAGGCGTTTATTATGGCGTTTTCTATCAGACTCACCGAGGAAGAAAAGCACTTGGCAGACAGCTATGCGAGGCTCCATTCTCTCTCCCTGGGGGAAGCATTTAAGCGGGCCTTATTTGAAAAAATAGAAGATGAATATGATTTAAAAGTTGCAGAAGAGGCCTATCAGGAATACCTAGATAGTGGGCGCAAGGCTACGCCAGTCGCAGAATTCTGGAAGGAACTTGATGGAAAAATATAATGTAGCTCTATCCGACCGGTTTAAAAAAGAGTTCTGCAAACTGGATCGCTATACCCAGAAACTGATTCGGGCCTGGATTGATAAAAATCTGGTAGGCTGCACAAATCCACGCATACATGGAAAAGCGCTTACCGCCAATCGTTCTGGGCAGTGGCGGTACCGCATAGGAGATTATCGCTTACTGTGTTATATACAGGATGAGGAACTGATTATCCTCGCCCTGACAATAGGACATCGCCGCCACGTATATAAGTAAAGCACACAACTTCCCAAAAGTTTTCGGGAAGTTGTGTGCTTTGTTATTTTATTGCCTTATTGCTTTCCTTCTGCCATGCCAGTCGCTAGTCCCGGTTGGAGCGGCCCATAATAATAGGAGGCTGTCGCTCCGCCGTCAATGAGGAAGGTGGAGCCGGTGATAAACTGTGCTCGTTCACTCATAACAAGTTCAGCCACATCTGCCACTTCGTCCGCCGTCCCAGGTCTTCCTGCAGGACATTTGGCGAACATGTTCTTGTAGAAATCCCCGCGGATGCCGTTAAACTCGTCAATAGCAAGGGGCGTTACGATGATACCCGGAGCAATGTCGTTGATTCTTGCGCCACGCTTGCCCCACTCCACGGCTTCGTACATCACCCGTTTTTCATTGCAGCGCTTGGCCAGCTGATAGGCTTTAAGCGTATTTTCGATTTTGTCCGGCTGCAGAAAATTCAGCTGCAGGAGTTCTTCTGTCGGCGTCGTAGCCAGCGCACGATCCTGTTCCGGTGTCAGCTGTGGCATGCGCCAACCGGACTGGCTGGAAATGGTAACGCCTGCACCGCCAGGAACAATGACCTTACGCACTTCTTCCAGGAGTACTGCCGTGCCATAAAGATCCACCTTTAGGATTGCTTCTTTCGATGCCTGGGAAGGGGACATCCCCGCACCGTTCACCAGGTACTTAATTCCTCCGTATTTCTGCCCCTCGGCAATCATAGCCTGTATGGACTCTCTGGAAGCTAGATCCATGGCAAAGGGAACGGCATCAAACCCGGCATTTGTCATGATTTCTGCAATCTTCTGTGCATTATTGATATTCTTATCCCCCAGGATAATTTTCTTGCCATAGCCGATTCTTCTTGCAATCGCCAGGGAAATCTGCCCGGCACCGGTTACCAGCATAACTTCTTTATTCATACCCAGTCTCTCCTTCCAGAATTATCTTCTATACGGATGCTTTTGCCCAGGCCGCAACAACTTGTTCAGAACGGGAAGCATCCGCCCCGCGAACCGCAAGCCCTTTGCCCACGTTCGCACCTTTGCAATATTTTTTCAGCGCAGCAGCAGAACCAGCAAGTCCGCTGCCCTCATGGGTCATAAGCGGAAATACTTTTTTGCCGGTAAAGTCCAGTGCTTCCAGCTGAGTAAAAATAGCACAGGGATACGTCCCCCACCAGCAGGGCCCGCAGACAAAAACATTGTCATACTCCGCAATGGTAGAAAGCATATGTTTAAGCGCAGGCCGAGCATGCTCCCGCAATTCTTTCTGTGCCTCTTCCGTGCAGGTCTGATAGTCCTCAGAATAAGGTTTTACGGTATCCACCTCAAAAAGATCCCCGCCTACGGCTTTCTGGATGTATTCAGCACAAATCTCCGTGTTACCCTTTGGCAGATTCATAATACGGCCATTCACATAGTTATTGCCTTTTCTTGAATAATATAGGATCAAGTTTCTGCTCATTGTATATTCACTCCTTACCTGCTCTTTCGTATGTATGCCTTTATTGTAGCGACTTTACCGGTCGCAATCAATTTGAAAAAGGTAGCTTTCGAATAAGTACAGCTAATGTGAAATCAGTGCATGGATTTAAGGAGCTGCGCAAACGTCTCCACATATTTCCCGGTATGATCCTTTCTCCAAAACACGCAATAGGTACGCTTGACGGGCTTATGGTTTCGCATGAGCGGCAGCCTTTTCATAGAGGCGTCCAGCCAAGAATCCCCGTCAGCTCCTTCCACGGGCATAATGCCCCTGTTAGCCACCACCATCACGTGGGCTTCCTGCAGCGTCTTGGCAAAGAGAAAATCCCCGTTTAGCCCAATAATATCCCGATAAAAATTGCGTTCTTCTTCCTGCTGGCTTTCCGAAGCAACAAGGATACAAGGCGTATTCTTCAGTTCTTCCACGCTAATGGCATCCAGCTTAGATAAAGGATTGTAGGTACTCATTTCCACATAACAGATAGTTTCCTGCAGTACCAGATTCTCGTACATATCGGAAAACGCCCTGCGCTGATCGTTTAGCACAAGGTCAAGGGTTTCATTGACCAACCCCTCATATAAGTCTTCATGATTCCCGCTGGTCACAGTAAGTGCCACTGTCGGATATTTCTCCGCAAAAAGGGCTATAGCATTGCTCCATGCCTTGCCGCCGTATGCAGAAAGGCAGCCTAGGGACAGCTTGGCCACATCTTTATGGGCAATTCTTGCCGTCTCTCTGACGAGCCGATCCAGATCCGCCGTGATGATAAGGCTCTTTCGGTAAAAATGGTTTCCTGCTTCCGTCAGCACAAAGCCCCGGTTTTTCCGGATAAGCAGCTGGGCCCCGATTTCTTTTTCCAGCGCTTTGATGGACTGGGATATACCGGACTGGGAAATGTAACAACGGGCTGCTGCCTCTGTAAAACTGTTTTCCTGTACAATCGCCTGAAAATGCTGTATCTGCCTGAGTAGCATGCTGATTTCCCCCTATCCTGCAAACCCGTACATTGCTGGAACTATTATAACATGAGAAATCATAAGGGCTTGATTCCTTGACAGGTTCCATACGAGATCTCACCTATGAAGATAGCCGCCCAGCAGTAAGAACTGAGCGGCTAGTATTAGGTTGTATCGCTTTGTACGGTATACACCAATTTTTATAAAATACCGGGCGGCAGATGGAAGCCGACACCAGGACCAATGGGCAGGCCCAGCATAACCCACACAATCAGCATGAGAATCCAGGCAAACTGGAGCACAATGGCAATAGGGATCATATTGGCAATCAGCGTCCCGATGGCACAATCCGGCATGTATTTTTCCTGGGCCACGCTAAGAATCATCCAAATGTACGGACTCATAGGAGTAAAGCAGTTACCTGGGGAGTCTCCCAAGCGATACAGTAGCTGGGCAAATCCAGGATGGTAGCCCATGAGCATAAACATAGGCACAAAAATCGGTGCCAGGATAGCCCACTTGGCAGACCCGGAGGACACAAAGATATTAATCATGGCCGTCACCAAAATGAAGGCAATGCACATGGGCAGTCCGGTAAAGCCGATACCTTTCAGGAAATTGGCCCCCGAAATTGCCAATAGCGTTCCCAGTTTGGTCCAGTTAAACAGTCCCTGGAACTGGCCGCAGAAGAAACAGAACACCACATAAGCGCCCATTCCGCTCATTTGTTTAACCATAGCGGCATTTACGTCTTTGATTTTGGTGAATTTGCCCACACTATAGCCATATACAATACCGGCAATAGAGAACAGGAAAAACAGTAGCGGAATCAGCCCTTTTAACATCAAGGAGCCCACAACCGTAACTCCATCCTTGGATAGGACTTGCATCTTAAATCCGACAACCACCACGGCGATATAAAGGAGAACTGCGATGGCGCTGCGGTGCATGGCCGTCTTTTCATTCGGAGTAAGAGCAACAATGGCTTCTTTGGCTTCTTCCCCTTCATATTTACCAAAACGGGGTTCAATCAAATGAATGGAAACCCAGCCGATAACCACGGCGCACAGGAACGTGGATACAAACATAAAGTACCAGTTACAGGTGACATCCACAGCAAAGAGTCCAGCCTTGCCAAGGAACGCATCCAAGGCCTGGTTCGTCAGCCCCTGCAACAGGGAATCCGTACCCGCCACCAAGAGGTTCGCCGTAAACCCAGCCTGGGCTCCAGCGTAGCCTACCATCATACCCACAACCGGATGCTTGCCAACCCCAATATAGGCCAGCGCAGCCAGAGGAGGAATGACAATCATGGCCGTATCAGAGGCAATATTACCGCAAGTCCCTAAAAACGCTACCAGATACGGCACCACATTCGGCGGTACATTCCGCATGGAACCACGTAACATGGCTTCCAAGAGGCCTGCTTCTTCACAGAATCCGATGGCCATGGTCATGGTAATTACAAGGCCCAAAGGAGCAAATCCAGTGAAGTTTTTAACCAGGTTGGACAATAACCAGGTGACCCCTTCCTTGCTGAACAAGTTCTGGGATACTACGGCCTTGTTAGTAGCCGGGTTGATCAAGCTGAACCCCGTACTGGTCATGATAGCCCCAATAATCGCTACGATAATAAATAATACCACGAACAATATTGCTGGCGGTGGCAGCTTGTTGCAGACCGTTTCAATGGTATTCAGAAAGCGGTCCACCCAGGTTACCGATTTGGCTTCGTTTTTTGCAGCCATTTTCCTTGTCCTCCTTCTAAAAATAATTTTTATACTACATGCAGGGGTAAGTACTGCAGCATAGCCAAAACATGAACGGAAATTGTATTTTTTCTATTATTGTTTTTATCATAGCATGGTGTTTGACAATTGTCCAGTGCTCTTTTCTGGATGAAGTCGTAAAAAATATGTTATACTGTATACATCTATTGTTTTTCCTGCAAGCATTTCCTATAAGGAGGCTGTGTGCGCCATGAAAGACGCGTTACTGCAGATTCTGCCCGATATGAACCTGTGGAAACTCCATTCCCCAAAAGAGTATGTGGTATTTCTGCTTTTACTCCTATCCGGAGCCGTCTTATTCTATTTTTGGATAGCAAGGCTTAGGAAAGCCCGCACGCCTGCTGGTGCCCGCAAAAGGATTATCCGCGCCGTGAAAAAAGCTGCCAAACAAAACTGCTGTTTTTTCATTCCTGTATGTCCTTCTTTAATGGACAACAGTATATGGGTTGCATTGGAGCATGATGTCCTGCTGTTACATATCTTTCCCAAAGGGTTTCGTATTTATTGTTCGTAACGTAACGAACGATGGGAATTATTTGACAATTCTTCTAAGGAGTCCGTTCCCAATCCTCTTCCCCCGTTAGAAAAGATTGCAGCGCAGTTACAACAACATTTTCGAAATTCAGGAATCACTACCATGCAGTTTCACGCTTTTGCGGTATGCGGGGATAATTTTGCAGAACCGGAATTTCATTTAGATGCCGAAACTGCCAAACAAGTTTTCTCCATCCGCACCCTGGCATCCTGGATAAAGAAACGCAAAGCAGTGCCACTTTCTGCAAAAACCATAACAACGATAGAAGAAGCCCTGAAAGGATGGGCAACCCCCATGAAAGGAGTATGATGATGGAGCAGTTACTTAAAAACTGGCATGATTTTTTTGATGGCGTCAGCCGTTTCGGCTATGAAGAAGGACTAGGCACCACACGCTTATCCTGGTCCCCGGAATTTGACGGCGCTGCCAATTTTCTAGCGGAAAAAGCCCGGGCGGCTGGACTCCAAGTGCACGCAGACAGCTGGGGAAACGAGATTTTTACCATACCAGGAAAAAATCCGCAACTACCGCCTGTCTACACCGGATCCCATCTGGATTCCGTGCCCCACGGGGGAAAGTATGACGGCATGCTTGGCGTCACAGCGCCCCTTGCCATTGCCAAGGCCTGGCTGGAAGAGGGATTTCAGCCGGAGCGCACCGTAACCATTATCGGCTTTGCGGAAGAAGAAGGCACCCGCTTCCATATGCCCACTTTGGGCAGCAAGGCAATCACTGGAGAACTGCAGGGAAAATCAACGGACACTTTTCTCACCAAAGAGGGAAAATCATTAACCTCTCTTTTACAAGAAGACAGCCGCCATTTAACCGGCGATCCCTTGGCGCCATCCCTTCATTCTGGCAAATGTTACCTGGAGTTGCATATTGAGCAAGGCCGGTATTTGGAAGATCAGGGCTTACCCCTGGGAATAGTGACGGCAATCGTGGGCATCCGGCATTTTTACCTCACCGTAAACGGCACCGCCAACCACGCCGGGACTACGGCCATGAAAGACCGGCATGATGCTCTGGCAGCGGCTTCGCACCTGATTACCTCCATTTATCAGGCAGCACTAGCTTCTAACCGAGCGTATGTTGCTACCGTCGGCCAAATTCAGGTAGAGCCCGGAGCACAAAATGTGGTTCCTGGACAATGCAGCTTCACGCTGGAAATGCGCAGTGAGAAAGACAGTATCATGGATACCGCTGAAGCAACCATCCGGGAAAAAATTAAAGAAATTGAAGCCCTTTCTGGTGTTTCTTTTGCCATGAAGCCCATAGATACTATACCTCCCGTTCCCATGAATGCATCCCTCATGGAGCTTTTTCAAACGAAGGCCCACGCCTGCGGCATTCCCTTCCAATTGCAGCCCAGCTGGGCCGGTCATGATGCCCAGATCATCGGTCAGCATCTCCCCGCCGCAATGCTATTTGTTCCCAGCGTAAAAGGGATCAGCCATGCCAAAGAAGAATATACCCGGGACGAGGACATCGCCAAAGCTTTGCAAGTACTGGACCAAACCCTCCGTCAAGTGGCGTCGGAGTAAAAGATAGCGCTACAGCAAGTAAAGAGGCAGTGCAGAAATACTTACGCATTTCTGCACTGCCTCTTTACTATTTTAATTTTATCGCTGTTAATTCTCCGCCGGTACTGCTTCTGCACTAGTTTCAACATCAGCAGTGATCTGTTCTGCTACGTCACGGGGACGGCGCAGTTTCAGCTGGATGCTCCGGTATTTAGGCATACCGGTTCCTGCTGGGATCAGTTTGCCGATGATAACGTTTTCTTTCAGGCCCAGCAGCGGATCCACTTTGCCTTTGATTGCGGCATCGGTAAGATTCCGTGTGGTTTCCTGGAAGGACGCCGCAGACAGGAAGGAGTCCGTAGCCAGTGCGGCCTTGGTAATCCCCAATAGAATGGGATGCCCGGTAGCAACTTGCTTGCCTTCTGCCAGTGCTTCATCGTTTTCATCTTCAAACTGGGCAATATCCACCACGGAGCCAGGCAGCATATTGGTATCACCAGCATCGTCAATGCGATATTTCCGCATCATTTGCCGTACCATAACTTCCACGTGTTTATCATTGATATCTACGCCCTGGTCTTTATAGGCACTGAGCACCTGCTGCACCAGATAATGCCGGGTGGCGGCAGGGCCGGAAATGCGCATGATATCATGGGGATTCAGGGAGCCCGTGGTCAGGCGGTCACCCACTTCCACTTTGTCTCCGTCTGCAACAGCCAGCTTGGCATCAAAAGGAATGTGGTAGGACTCATCGGAGCCATCTTCTTTGTGAATCACCACAAAGCGTCCATCTTCCTTGTTCTGGATTTCCACGACACCGGCAAATTCGGTGAGGATACCAGGATGTTTTGGCTTTCTTGCTTCAAACAGTTCTTCTACTCGGGGCAAGCCCTGGGTGATATCATCAGCACCAGCAACACCGCCCGTATGGAAGGTCCGCATGGTCAGCTGGGTACCAGGTTCCCCAATTGCCTGCGCTGCCACGGTGCCAACGGCTTCGCCGATTTCCACTTTTTTAGCGGTCGCCAGGTTCCGCCCATAGCAGGCCCGGCATACACCATAGTGGGATTTGCAGGTCAGCACGGAACGGATCTTGACTTTGTCTTTCATCTCGGCAATCACATCGGCCATATCTTCTGTAATATAGTCATTCAGATGATAGACCACAGTGCCGTCCTTATCCTTGATGTCTTCGGCCAGCACACGGCCCACCAGACGATCCCGCAGCGTTTCCAGCACGCGGCTGCCGTTAGTGATCGCTTCCACGTAGACGCCGTCTACTTCGTTGTTCCGGATTTTCAGTTCTTTTACGGTACCATCTTGTAGCACAGCCTCAATTTTTTCAGCCGTGAAGGTGTCACCTTTTTTAGCCAGGATTTCTCCCCGTTCATTGACGATATCTTCTTCCACTTCTTTGTTCAGGAAGTGATGTGTCATATGTTCCCGGAAGGCTTCCTTGACCTTATCTTCGCTTACGTTAATCGTAAGGGTTTCTGGTTCTTCGCCGCTGTCTTCATTGGCAGGATACAAGCTGATTTCCAGAATGCGGGCTTTCATGAGGCGATCAAATACCTCGTCCGTCACCTGGGTATCCGCTTCTGCCAGAATGGAGCCATCCACCGGATTCATCACGGAACTGGCCAGGGTACGGCCCACCGTATATTCCTTCAGCTTGTACTGGCTGCTTCCCAGTACGCTCCGGCAGAACCGGGACCGTTCCCGTACCAGGTTCATGCCCGTTACGTCACAGTCTTCATCCCGCACGATGACGTCCTGGGCCACGTCCACCAAACGCCGTGTCAAATACCCGGAGTCAGCGGTCCGCAGTGCCGTGTCCGTTAACCCTTTCCGAGCGCCGTGAGAAGAAACGAAGTATTCCAGAATGGTCAAGCCTTCCCGGAAGTTGGATTTAATAGGCCGTTCAATAATCTTACCGGACGGATCTGCCATCAACCCACGCATACCAGCCAGCTGACGCATCTGTTGCACGTTACCACGGGCACCGGAGTTGGCCATCATATAGATGGGGTTAAAGGCATCCATGGTATGTTCCATCAAGGCCTTTGCCACGTCCTCTGTGGCTTTGTTCCAGATATCGATAACTTTCTTATACCGTTCTTCGTCGCTCATCAAGCCGCGGTTGAAGATACGTTGTACCTTGTTAACTTCCTGTTCAGCTGCATCCAGAATTTCCTGCTTTTCCTTAGGAATCTTGATGTCGCTGACGGCAATGGACAAACCGGACTTACAAGCATTGTCATAGCCCAGTTTCTTCACGATATCAAGAACTCTGGCGGTACCAAAGTTGCCAAAGAGCTTATGGGCTTTGGCTACCAGATGCCCCAGTTCCTTTTTATCGATCAGTTTGCCCAGCAGCCAGGTGCCGTCTTTTTGCTTGGAATAGTATCGCATTTCCAGCGGTAGCTCACTGTTGTAAATGATGTTGCCGATGGAAGTAGTCACCAGGCTCTTTCCCTCATTAGAAGGTTCGGGGTAAATCTCACTGTTGGGAACCTGGACCTGAATCCGTGCCTGCAGGTCAATCACATGGTTAAAGTACGCCAAGCGGGCTTCGTCGAAGCTGATAAAGCGGCGGCCTTCGCCCTTGGCACCTTCCCGAAAAATGGTCAGGTAATACGCTCCCAGCACCATATCCTGGGTAGGAACCGTAATAGGTTTCCCATCTTTCGGAGCCAGGATATTATTGATGCTCATCATCAGCACGCGGGCTTCCGCCTGGGCTTCTGCAGACAGCGGCAGATGGATAGCCATCTGGTCACCGTCAAAGTCGGCGTTAAACGGGGTGCAGGCTAGTGGATGCAGCTTGATAGCCCGGCCTTCGGACAGAATCGGTTCAAAGGTCTGAATCCCCAGTCTGTGCAGTGTCGGAGCACGGTTTAACAACACAGGATGTTCTTTGATCACATCTTCCAAAACATCCCATACTACGTTGGTGGCCCGTTCTACCATCCGTTTCGCACTTTTAATATTGGTGGCAGCGCCGGTTTCCACCAAGCGCTTCATCACAAACGGTTTGAACAATTCCAGTGCCATTTCTTTTGGCAGACCGCACTGGTGCATTTTCATTTCCGGACCGACCACGATTACGCTACGCCCGGAGTAGTCCACCCGTTTCCCCAGCAGGTTCTGGCGGAAACGTCCCTGTTTGCCCTTTAACATATCGGACAGGGATTTCAGAGGACGGGTGCCAGGGCCCGTAACCGCACGGCCACGACGGCCGTTATCAATCAGAGCATCCACGGCTTCCTGGAGCATCCGTTTTTCATTGCGCACAATGATATCCGGTGCTTCCAGTTCCTGTAATCTCTTTAACCGATTGTTCCGGTTGATAACACGGCGGTACAAATCATTCAGGTCACTGGTGGCAAAACGGCCGCCGTCCAGCTGTACCATAGGACGCAGGTCAGGAGGAATCACAGGGATCACATCCATGACCATCCATTCCGGTTTGTTGCCGCTCTTTAAGAACGCTTCGCACACATCCAGCCGACGGACAATATTCCGTCTTTTTTGCAGGCTGGTTTCGCTTTTCAGTGCCGCCCGTAATTCTTTGGTCAGCTCTTCCACGTTAATCTCATGGAGCAGTTCCTTAATGGCTTCTGCACCCATGCCGACCCGGAACGTATCCCCATATTCGTCCAGTTTTTCCTGGTATTCAGCTTCCGTGAGCAATTGTTTTTTGGTCAGGTTGGTGTCTCCTGGATCCAGGACAATGTAGCTGGCAAAGTAAAGAACTTTTTCCAAAGCTCTTTGCCCAATATCCAAGATAGCACCCATCCGGCAGGGAATTCCCTTGAAATACCAGATATGGGACACAGGAGCAGCCAGTTCGATGGAGCCCATACGGTCACGACGCACCTTGGAGCGGGTAACTTCTACGCCGCACTTATCGCACACGACCCCTTTATACCGAATCCGTTTATACTTACCGCAATGGCATTCCCAGTCCTTAGTCGGCCCAAAGATCCGCTCGCAGAACAACCCATCCCGTTCCGGCTTTAAAGTCCTGTAGTTGATGGTTTCCGGCTTTGTGACTTCCCCGTGGGACCAGGCCCTGATCTTTTCAGGAGATGCCAAACCAATCCGCATTGAATGAAATCTATTTACATCCAGCAAGAGCACTCACTCCTTCCTACTCTGCGTCAGATCCGTCGTCGTTATTCTGGTCGTCCATGCTCATGTTTCCGATATCGGCAATGACATCAAAATCGCTGTCATCCGGCTGATCTTCATCGGGGCTGAGCTCTTCTTCATCGCTGGGCTTGGAGCCTTCATGGCTGTCGCCCATGTTGGCAGGATTCAGTCCGTTTTTATGGGACATATCCATATCCAGTTCCCGTGCAATATCCCCCATTCCGATATCTTCGTCTTCATCGTCCAGATCAATTTCTTCATCGTCTTCGCCCAGGACTTGTACATCCAGTCCAATGGCCTGCATTTCCTTAACCAGAACCTTAAAGGATTCTGGAACGCCCGGTTCCGGAATATTTTCTCCTTTGACAATGGCTTCGTAGGCTTTTACACGGCCCACCACATCATCGGATTTTACAGTCAGAATTTCCTGCAGGGTATAGGCAGCTCCATAGCCTTCCAGAGCCCACACTTCCATTTCACCAAAACGCTGTCCGCCGAACTGCGCCTTGCCGCCCAGCGGCTGCTGGGTCACCAGGGAGTACGGCCCGGTAGAACGAGCATGGATCTTATCGGCAACCAAATGGTGCAGTTTCAAATAGTAGATGCAGCCCACCGTCACCGGATTATCAAACGGTTCTCCGGTACGTCCATCATACAGAATGGTTTTACCGCTGGGATCCACGCCGGCCAGCTTCAAGGTTTTTTCCATATCATCCTGACGGGCCGAGTCAAATACCGGCACAGCCACAGGCACAGCATGTTCTACGGTTTCTGGCATACCATATTTATCCACATCATAACCGGCTTCTTTCAGTTCAGCCGGCAAGGTAGGATCTCCGGATTCAATCCGGCTGCCCAGGCCGCAAGCCGCCCAGCCCAGATGGGCTTCCAAAATCTGCCCGATGTTCATACGGCTCGGCACACCCAAAGGATTCAGCACGATCTGCACTGGTTCCCCATTAGGCAAAAACGGCATATCTTCCCGGGGCAGGATCCGGGACACAACGCCTTTGTTACCGTGACGCCCGGCCATCTTATCCCCTTCGCTGATTTTCCGTTTTTGAACAATATTGACCCGCACCTGCTTATTCACGCCAGGGGGCAGTTCATCCCCATTTTCCCGGGTAAAGATCCGCACACTGTCAATGATTCCGTGTTCGCCATGAGGCACACGCAGGGAGCTGTCCCGTACTTCTCTGGCTTTTTCAGCAAAAATCGCGCGAATCAGCCGTTCTTCTGCGGACAGTTCGGTCTCCCCTTTCGGGGTTACTTTGCCCACCAGGATATCACCCGGACGCACTTCTGCGCCGATGCGGATAATCCCTTCTTCATCCAGATCCTTTAAGGCATCTTCGGAAACGTTGGGAATATCCCGGGTAATTTCTTCCGGCCCCAGTTTGGTATCACGGGCATCACAATTGTATTCTTCAATATGGATGGAGGTAAAGGCATCGTCCTTTACCAGATCTTCGGACAGCAATACTGCGTCTTCGTAGTTGTAGCCTTCCCATGGCATATAAGCCGCAATGGCGTTACGTCCCAGTGCCAGTTCCCCATGATCGGTCGCCGGCCCATCGGCCAGGGCCTGTCCTTCTACCACCTTATCCCCTTTGCATACGATAGGACGCTGGTTGATGCAGGTGCTCTGGTTGGAGCGTTTAAATTTCAGCACATTGTATTCGTCAATGCCTTGTCCATCATCCCGTGTCACAAGGATCTTATCCCCGCTGACATATTTCACAGTCCCGGCATGTTTTGCCAGAATGCAGACGCCGGAGTCCATGGCCACTTTGTATTCCATGCCAGTACCCACTACAGGCGCCTTGGGGTTTAGCAGAGGCACGGCCTGCCGCTGCATGTTAGCACCCATCAGGGCACGGTTGGCGTCGTCGTTTTCCAGGAAAGGAATCAATTCTGCCGCAATGGACAATACCTGTTTCGGGTCAACGTCCATGAAATCTGCCCCTTTGGGAGGAATGGACAGCACATCGTCTTTTCTCCGGCAGGTAATATGGTCGTTCACAAAATAATTGTCATCCGTCAGCGGTTCGTTAGCCTGGGCAATAACGTATTTATCTTCTTCATCGGCGGTCATGTACACAATTTCATTGGTTACACGCCCGGTCTCTTTGTCTACCCGACGATACGGAGTTTCAATAAAGCCGTAGCGATTAACTACGCCGTAAGCCGCCAAAGAACCAATCAAACCAATATTAGGTCCTTCAGGGGTTTCGATAGGACAAATCCGGCCATAGTGGGAGTTATGTACGTCACGGACTTCAAATCCGGCCCGTTCCCGAGAAAGTCCCCCAGGCCCCAGAGCAGAAAGACGCCGTTTGTGAGTCAGTTCAGCCAGTGGGTTGTTCTGATCCATAAACTGGGACAGCTGGCTGCTACCAAAGAATTCTTTCACGGCAGCTACAACCGGACGGATATTAATGAGGGCCTGGGGCGTAATGACATCCGCATCCTGTAGTGTCATCCGTTCCCGGATAACCCGTTCCATACGGGACAGGCCGATCCGGAACTGGTTCTGCAGCAGTTCGCCCACGCAGCGCACACGCCGATTCCCCAGATGATCAATATCATCCTTGCCTTCCATGCCATCAATCACATTCAAGAGATAGGCAAAAGAAGCAATCACGTCGGCCGGGGTAATCGTCCGCACCGCCGCATCAATATCTTTGGTGACTACAATATGTTCCGGCTGTTCCCGGTATTCCACCCAGGCATCCGCATAGCCGGCGTCCCGGTAAATTCCGCTTTGTTCCAGCTTATCAATCTCGGCATCGCCGATCACGGTACCGGCAGGCAGCACTACATCCCCTTGACTTCCGTCCTCATTGACAAAAGCAATAGGGCTGGTGAGTTTTTTGCCCAGGAGGCGGAAGCGCCACCCCAATTTTTTATTGATTTTATAACGCCCTACGCTGGCCAGATCATACCGACGGTTATCGGAGAAAATATTTTTAATCAGCTGCGCTGCGTTTTCCAGGTTAGCAGGTTCACCAGGACGAAGTTTCCGGTAAATCTCTAGCATGGCATCGTCTTCGTTGCGGGTGGTATCCTTAGCCAAAGTTGCAGTAAGGAAAGGATGTTCTCCAAACGCCCGGATAATATCATCGTTAGTAGGCAACCCCATTACACGCAGCAGCGCCGTAGCAGGCAGTTTACGGGTACGGTCCACACGGGCATAAATAATATCATTCAAGTCTGTTTCGTATTCGATCCAGGCGCCACGGTTCGGGATAACCGTCGTCCCATAGAGAAATTTTCCCATGGAATCCTGGTCTTTGGCATAATACACGCCAGGAGAACGCACCAGCTGGCTGACGATAACCCGTTCTGCTCCGTTAATTACAAAGGTCCCGGTATCGGTCATCAGCGGGAAATCCCCCATGAATACGGTGGATTCCTTAATTTCGCCGGTATCTTTGTACAATAGGCGCACATCTACGTTCAAAGGTGCTGCATAGGTAGCATCTTTTTCTTTGCAGGTCTCAATATCATACTTGGGATCCCCGATGGTAAAGTTTTCAAAGCTCAGTTCCAGGTTGTCCGTAAAATCCTTAATCGGGGAAACATCCTGGAATACATCATGCAATCCTTCTCTGATGAACCATTCATATGATTTCCTCTGCAAATCAATCAAATGGGGCATCTTCAAAACTTCTTTGATCCGAGCATAACTGTACCGTTTGCGGTCGCCATGTTGAACCGGCTTGAACATGTGGTCTCTCACTCCTTTTCTCCAGGCAGGGAAGGTTGGCCTCCCTTTTCAAACAAGCAAAAAAATAAGGCAATCAACGTACTTATTGATCAGCCTTTGTATATGTCAGCGTCTTCACCCAGCATCTCGTGCTCCTCTCTTTAAACATGAGCAGGAACGCGATGTCCAACCACTGAGCACTCGCGAAACCTTATATTTTCTGCCATCAGCAAACTTCATGGACAATAATTATACTATACTGTGTAGAAAATAGAAGCATACTTTTTGTAAACTCTTTGTGAATTATTTTTTGAGTGTTAAATGACAAGGAGCTGCTATAAAACAAAAAGAGTGCTGCTCGTGGCAACACTCCTGTACTTCTTCTTTATGCTTCGGCTTCCACCGGGGTCACGCTGATCATACGGCGTTCTTTACCCCATCTTTCGAAGGAAACCTTGCCAGCGACCTTGGCATAAATGGTATAATCTTTACCCATGCCAACGTTCTTGCCCATATGGAAACGGGTACCCCGTTGCCGCACAATGATGGAGCCCGCCGTTACCAGCTGTCCGTCGTGTGCTTTCGTACCCATCCGCTGTGCATTGGAGTCACGGCCGTTGTGGGTAGAACCGGACCCTTTTTTATGAGCGTGCAGTTGAAGGATTAATTCGAACACGATGTTCACCTCCTGTGTTCTTGCGTTGTCAAATACTGGGGATAGTACTTTTTGAGCTCCCGCAGTCCACAGACCATGGTACGAAACAAAAGTTCCGTCTGCTCATCGGCACTTTCTTCCAGCGCTACCGCTAGCGCTCCGCTTTCCTGGTCCGCACTGTACTTGACCTTGCGGTGCAGTACCTGCTCCAGGCCCAGAATGGGAAGCTGGGTAGTCAAAGACACCAGGGCGCACACCTCATCAAATCCTTCCGGATTAGAGTCTGCATGGCCGAGCACCTGGTATCCTGTAATACGCCCCTGACCATCTTCGAGTAAATCGACGGTAATCATGGCTTAGGCTTGGATAGAAGTAATTTCAACCTGGGTAAACGGCTGACGATGGCCTTGCCGTTTCCGATAGTTGGATTTGGCTCTGTATTTAAAGACCAAAATCTTATCGGCTTTGCCCTGTTTCGCCACTTTTGCAGTGACTTTGGCGCCTGCCACAGTAGGAGCCCCTACTTTCACATCGCCATCATTCACGACGGTCAGAACTTCGTCAAAAACGACTTCCTGTCCTTCTTCCACGTTCAGCTTTTCAACGTTGACCACGTCGCCTTCGCTGACACGATATTGTTTGCCGCCAGTACGGATAATTGCGTACATTCTTTGCACCTCCCTCATCTCAAGACTCGCCGAATACGGTACCCCTGCAGGGGTTTTGAAACCTCTCCGGGCGGTAGTGCCAAATTCACATTCAGCTTTCCAAGTATACTATGTTATGCCAAAAAAAGCAAGCGCCAACTTGCGCTTCCGATTTTGCAAAAACAGTCTAGGAAAGCCCTCTTTTTTATAGTATCCTATAACCAGAATATACTATCATAGCAAAAAGGGAGGCCTGCCATGTCCCGGTTTCATACATTTTTTCTTTTAACCACAGCCATGTTCATTTGGGGATTTCAGCCCATACTGGTCAAATGGCTGCTTACTGCCTGGACTCCGGAAACCATCATTGCCATACGCTGGATCGTGGTGGGCGTGCTGTGCCTGGGCTATTTAAAATGGCAGCACCCGTCCGCTTTCTGGCCCCTAAGACAGGACTGGCCCGTTTTACTTTTCATGGGCCTTACCGGGATGATGGGGAACAGTGTTTTGCAGTTTATCGGGCTTAAAACCACTACTGTCACCAATTCCACCCTTATTACGGCAATTACCCCTGCCATTACCGCCGTGCTAGCCTTTTTCCTTTTAAAAGAGCATTTGACCAGAAGAGGATGGCTGGGCATTGTGCTGGCCTTTTGCGGAGTATCCGCTATTGTAGTCCAAGGAGATTGGTCCCGTCTCATCCAGCTCCGTTTTAATTCCGGCGATTTATTATGCCTTGCTTCCCAGTTGTGCTGGGCTTTTTATACGCTAAGCGTCAAACGGATCACAGGGCATCTTAGTTTAATTACTATCATGGGCTGGTGCGGTCTGTTCGGGGGTATGGGTACGCTGTTCTATGGCTGCGCCATGCAGGTTTTTTATCCCACGTCCCTGTCTCTGCCGCTTTCAGGATGTCTCCTGTATCTGATTTTCTTAGGCGGCATTGCTGCCAACGTCAGCTGGAATGCCGGCGTAAAATATGCAGGTGCCAGCATTACCTCCGTATTTCTTAATCTGGCCCCGGTAGTGGGTATGACCAGCGGACATGTTCTTAACGGTGATCCCTTGGGGCCTGTACAGCTTGTTGGTGCACTGGTGATTTTTGCCGGCGTCTATGCAACGGAACACCAGAAAGCATAAAATAACTTCTCCAAAGAAAGATGCTTTATACATTTTTGCTATGGTCTGCCAGGGCCAAGTTGCGCAAAAGGATTTGTTTTCCCCGCCAGCTGAACGCATAGTTCCCGTATTTTTGCCGGAATTCCCGGTTGGAGAGGGATTCCAGGTCCTCTACCGATAGACGCTTTATCCGGCTTTCCCAAAATTCCGGCAGCGGCGTATTCTTTGCGTCCCGGTTCAACGGGCACACCGTCTGACATACATCACACCCAAAAATCGTGGAAGATTTACCCATCACGTTCTTTTCTTCTGTCGTTAACTCTCCTTTTTTCTGGGTGAGATAGGATTTACAGAGATGGTAGGCATATCCTTCTGTACTAAAGCATTGTCCCAGGCAGGCTTTGGCGCAGCGCCCGCAGTGCAGGCACCCGCTCTTTGCTGGCGGGGATATTTCTAATGGAAAATCCATCAGTACGGCCCCAATAAAGCAATAAGACCCATAGGTTGTATTGATTACGCAGCCATTATCCCCTAAAATCCCCACGCCGGCCTGCACAGCCAGCAGCCGTTCCGCCAAAGGAGACGTATCCACCAGGCAGGCAGTGTGGCTGGAAGGAGCTTGCATTTGTATCCACGCTGCAATTTTTGCCAGGTATCCCCTCACTACAGGATGGTAATCAGGGATCTGGCAATAGATGGATAAATTGCTGCCTGCTGCATCCGGCAGTTTGTAGGGAAATAAAATCACAAGGGCACTGCGGCACCCGGGTAGTACGGTAGTGAGTTCATACCGTTCCGGGCCTTTACCAGCTGCCAGGGGACAAATAGGATCTTCTTTTTCCGGTCGGGGAATATGGTCGGCAATACCGACTTCTGTAAGTCCCAGGCTTTTGCAGTACGCTTTTAATGCTGCTGTCGTTACCATATCCCACTCCACTTACCCTGCAATCAATTTCATCGAACGCCACTTGCTCCAACATGCGTGCCAGTAAAAAATGACTGCCCTGCACAGATGTACAGGACAGTTTGTTTTGCTTACAGAAAAAATTATTCTCCCTTAATGGTCTTAATGATCAGCTGGTTCACCATGCCGGGGTTAGCCTTCCCATGAGTTTTTTTCATGATTTGTCCTACCAGAAAACCAATGGCACGATCTTTACCCGCTTTAAAGTCCTCCACAGATTTGGGGTTCGCAGCAATGACTTCTGCAACCATAGCCTGCAGGGCCCCTGCATCATTCATCTGTTCCAGTCCCAGTTCTTTTACAAGGACGGCAGGATCTTTGTCTTCCTGCAGCATGGCAGCAAACACTTTCTTAGCCGTCTTGCTGGAAAGAACACCCTTTTGGATCAGACCTACCATTTGGCCCAGATGGCTGGCAGAAATAGGGAAATCTTCAATGCCGCAGGCATTGGAATTTAAGTAAGCAGACACATCCCCCAGCATCCAATTAGCCACGCCTTTGCCGTCAGAAGTTTCTTTTGACGCTTCATCAAAATAGTTGGCCATCTTTTTATTGGCAACCAGCAGGGAAGCACTGTATTCGTCCAGCCCTTTTTCTTTCATGAAACGCTGTAATTTAGCATCCGGCAGTTCCGGCAGTTCCTGGCGTGCTTTTTCCACCCATTCTTTTTCAATGATAATGGGTGCCAGATCCGGTTCCGGAAAATACCGATAGTCGTGGGCTTCTTCCTTGCTGCGCATGGAAAAGGTCATCCCCTGGGCATCATCCCAGGTACGGGTCTCCTGCACCACATGACCGCCGTCTTCCAGGATTTCCTTCTGCCGTTCCACTTCGTAGGCGATGGCCCGCTCCAGGGCTTTAAAGGAGTTCAGGTTTTTGATTTCTGCACGGGTACCAAATTCTTTGGCGCCTTCCGGCATAATGGAGATATTGGCATCGCAGCGCATGGAACCTTCTTCCATTTTGCCATCACAGACTTCCGTATATTGCAGATAATCCCGTAATTTTTCCATGTAGGCCCGGGCTTCTTCCGCAGACCGCATATCCGGTTCGGATACAATTTCAATCAGCGGTACGCCGGCCCGGTTGTAATCCACTGCGGAGAAATCAGAAGTACTGATGGACGCACCGGAATGAACCAGCTTGCCAGCATCTTCTTCCATATGGATACGGGTAATCCCAATCCGCTTGGTTTTGCCGCCTACGGTTACATCCAGATGGCCGCCCAGGGCAATGGGCTGATAGAACTGGGAAATCTGGTAGGCTTTCGCCAAATCCGGATAATAGTAGTTTTTCCGGTCAAATTTGCTGTAGCGCTGGATATCACAATTGACCGCTAACGCAAAGCGCAGCGCAAATTCTACCATTTGTTTGTTGATCACAGGGAGTGCTCCCGGCATTCCCAGGCACACAGGGCACACATGGGTATTGGGGGCACTGCCAAATTCTGTAGAGCAGGAACAAAAAGCCTTGGTTTTGGTTTTCAGTTCCGCATGAACTTCCAACCCGATTACAGTGGTATATTCTGTCATAATTTCAATCCTCCCAGCGGCGCCACGGCTTTATGGAAATCCGTAGCCTGTTCAAAGGTGTACGCAGCCCGCAGCAAGGTTTCTTCGCCTAATGCCTTGCCGATGAGCTGTGCCCCTACCGGCATGCCATCCACAAATCCACAGGGGATGGAAATGCCGGGCAGTCCCGCCATATTCACCGGAATAGTCGTCACATCCAGCATATAGACAGTCAGAGGATCCATTTTGGCATCCAGAGGATATGCCACCACCGGAGAGGTAGGTGTCAGCAGCAGGTCACATTGTGCAAACGCATTGGTAAAGTCGTTGCGGATCAGCGTCCGGACCTGCATGGCTTTATTGTAATATGCATCATAGTACCCAGAGCTTAACACATAAGTCCCCAGCATAATCCGCCGCCGCACTTCCTTGCCAAACCCTTCCGTACGGGTCCGGCGCATCATTTCCGGAGCAGATTCTGCCGCGGCCCGGTAGCCATACCGTACGCCGTCAAACCGTCCCAGGTTGGCAGAAGCTTCTGCGGGAGCAATGATGTAATAGGTAATTACAGCATATTCAGTATGGGGCAAGGATACTTCCACCACATGAGCTCCCAGTTCCTCGAATTTTTTTGCCGCCAGTTTTACTTGTTCGGCAACTTTAAGATCTGTTCCTTTTCCAAAATATTCTTTTGGAAGGCCGATGGTCATGCCCTTTACATCTTGTTTCAGAGCTTTGGTATAATCAGGCACCGGTGCATTATAACTGGTAGAATCGTGAGGATCCACACCGCTGATGGTATTTAATACCAGTGCCGCATCCGTTACGTCCCGGGTAATGGGCCCGATCTGGTCCAGAGAAGAGGCAAATGCCACGCACCCATACCGGGAAACCCGGCCATAGGTGGGTTTTAGTCCCACACAGCCGTTAAAAAATGCAGGCTGCCGGATAGAGCCGCCCGTATCGCTGCCCAGGCTCCAAATTGCTTCGCCAGCTGCAATGGAAGCGGCACTGCCGCCGGAAGAACCGCCGGGCACACGGGAAAGATCCCAAGGGTTATGAGTTACCTGAAAATGAGAAGTTTCCGTGGTAGACCCCATGGCAAATTCATCCATGTTGGTCTTGCCCAGGAAAATGGCTTCATCCTTCCGCAGGTTTTCAATTACATGGGCATCATAGACAGGGACAAAGTGTTCCAATATTTTGGAAGCACAGGTCGTACGCAGTCCTTTGGTGCTGATATTATCCTTAATCGCCCCCGGGATCCCTGCCAGCGGTTTAATAGTCTGCCCTGCAGTCAGCATGGCATCCACTTTCTCCGCCTGTTTCAGGGCGTTTTCCTTATCCAGTGTCAGATAGGCCTTCACCTTATCTTCCACTTCGTCAATCCGATTATATACAGCCTTGGTCAGCTCCACGGAGCTGATTTCTTTTTTCACCAGCTTTTCATGGAGTGCATGTGCTGTTTCATTATATAGAGCCACGACTAACCCTCCTCTTATTCGATGACACGGGGAACCTTGAAGCCGCCTTCATATTCTTCCGGCGCATTCTCCATTGCTTCCTCATGGGATACCCCCGTCTGGGGTACATCGTCCCGCAGCACGTTGCTGATGGGCAGCACATAGGGGGAAGGTTCAATGCCCTTGGTATCCACTTTTTTCAGAATTTCAGCATATTCCAAAATTTGGTTAAACTGTCCCACAAACATATCCATTTCATCATCCGGCACGTTTAACCGGCACAATGTTGCGATATGTTTTACGTCTTTCACCGTAATGCTCATGTTTTCACCGCCTATACAATCTTTGCACGCAGAACCTACTGCCCCCGGCAGTTTTATTCTGCTAACACTATTACCTTAAAATTATAGCACAGCTGACCAGATTATAAAACCATTTCAAGTGCGATCTGCTAGTGATTCTCCCTGATTAGCCTTATTTTTCTCCGGCAAAAGGCATACCAATGCCCCTGCCAGCATAAGTCCCATGCCGCACAGCATCCGTCCCGTGATGGTCTCCCCTACAAACACAATGGCAAGGAGCGGGGAGAGGATGGGCTTAAAGAAATAGGTCAGGTTACCTAGTGCGGTACCGCCGCAGTCCATGGCGTAGAACCAGCACAAAAAGGCAAAAATCGTTACACCGATATACAGCAGCAATACCCAGGGCAAAATATCCCACGTATAGCCTGTGAAGAAAGGAATTTCTGCAAACGCAGCCAAATCATGACTTCGCAACCAAAGGCTGACGGCTGGAATATGGGTAAAAGCTGCCAGCACAGCGGTCTGTACCCCGCCACACAAGAAACCGCCGCAGGTCATCACCAGGCTTCCCAGTTCCGAGGAAAGCCGTCTCCCTCGTACGGCATAGAGGGAATAGAAAAAAACAGAAAGGAAAAGTAATAAAAGACCAATGGGATCCAGGTAGCTTTCCAGGGGATTGACCAGCACAAAAATCGCAATCAATTGGAGTACTAATCCCTGCTTTTGCCGCAGGCGCACCGGCTCCCCCAAAAGCAGCGCCGCCATCAGCGCCACACACAACGGATTAATGGAAAACAGCACACTGCTGATTCCCGCTCCCAGCATTACAGTTCCCGTCTGGTAAAAAGGAGCCACCAAAACCACACCCCACAACCCCAGCAGGTTCATTTCCCAAAATTGGGCACGAGATACGCCAGTATGTCTGCGGCGCAGTTCCCGGCGTGCCAGCGGCAAGAGTAAAACCCCTGCCAGGATATACCGGCTGAATGTCACCTGGATACCTCCCAGCTGCCCGCCCATTTTCTTCATGCATACTTCCGTAAAGCAGAAGAAAAATGCTGCAGCCAGGGCGTACAGCAGCCCCTTTTGTTTTTGTCCCATGATGTTCTCCTGTTATCCCACGATTTTTTCCGGCACGGTGTGCACCATCAGGCGGATGTCTGCCTTGCTAAAGCCGCTGCGCAGCAAAAGATCTATAAAGCGGGCATAGTCTTCCACTGGCGGCGGCCCGCTTTTCTGTCCCCGGTCCGTGGCAATATAGACCCGGGATGGCCCTACTATCCGGATATGCTCTATCATTTCTGCTTCCGTGACGCAGCCTTGGGGAATGTTGATCCAGTTTTTCTCGATCAGGGTTCCTGCATCCGCTAATTCTTTTTGGATGGCTGCCGGCACGCTGGTAATAGTCAGTTCTGGGTGGGTGAGGATCATGGGGACGTTGCGTTTTCGCCCTTCCCGGCACAGCAAAATGGCTTCCGCCGGACTTACATGCCCGGTCGCCAAATAACAGCTCCCGCTTTCTTTTACCAGATCCATGATTTCATAGACTGCGTCCTTAAGTTTCCCCTTTTCGTCCACTACGGATATACCCGGACGCTTATATAATTTTCCCGGCCCCATAGTAAGACGTTTGACACTATTGTCTGCATCCAGCGTAGGCATCCAGATGATTTTTACCCCAGTTTTCAAGGCGTAGTTTACCGCAAGGGGATTCAGTCCCCCTACTGGCCAGTTGAGCGCCATTCCGCCAAAGGCTTTGGCCGTAAATTTCCCGCTTTCGTTGATTAACTGGGCCCGGAGTCCTGTATATTCGTAGTGACTCTTCAGCATGATGCCCGCCATCTTCCGGTCACTGGCCGCCTGCATGATAGCAAAGTCATTCTGTTTGCGGGGAAACACGCAGGGCCCTGGATGCACGTGAAGGTCGTAAGCCCCTTCCATCAGTTCATAGACAGTTTCTAAGGAATTTACCATTCCTGGCATGCCTTCTTTCCTTCTGCATTATCACCTAGGGAATATTTTTCCTTGCTTAGATGATGAATTGGAAACTAGTATACCTTTTTTCTAAAGGTGTCGTCAATAAAAAAAGAATCTGTTACCTATTTTTACAGGCAGCAGATTCTTTTAGCAAAGCACTACAGTTCCGTAAGGAGTTCCCCAATGGATTTCTTGCCAAACAGGACTTTTTCTCCCTCGTTGATCACAAGGCAGGGAACGCTCATCACATTATATTTTTCTTTTAGGCCGGAAAAATGGTTCAGATCATACACGTCCGCAGTAACATGAGGATTTAGCGCCGCAATGTGCTGGGCCGCCGCTACCAGTTCCGGACACATAGTACAGGATAAGGACACCAGGATTTGCAGCTTTACAGGATGGGTAATGGCTAAAATTCCAGCCCTATCCGCATCGGAAAGCGGCTGTCCCGGCCCCGCTGCATTGTACAAGCCCAGAACAAAGGAGGTAAATTCATGCCCGCCGGGTACGCCGTGAAAGCGCAGGCCTGTGGAAACGCCCTCTTTTGCAGTGATTTCTACAAAAGGAAGCTCTTCTCCTCCGCTTTGAGAAATCGTGACGGAGAGTTTTTCCGTCATTCCGGCCAGTTCTTCCATATAGTGCCGCAATTCCATGGATACAGGGCGCTCATCCAGGTGCAGTTTCAGAACAAGGGGCTGAGTCATTCGTGCAAAAACGGTGGTCAATTGCTCCCGCATCTCCGGGGAAAGCAGGTCATCAGATTTTGCCACATCTTTGCTGTCCCGCCCTCCATCCACGACTTGATGGACTCTGGCCCGGCGGACTGGCAGATCGGCTTTTCTACCAGTCTTTTTCTGCATCAGGGACAGGTATTTTTCCAATTCTGTTGCTGCAACGGCCCCATCCCCCGTCGCGGTAACCACTTGCCGTAAGGGCTTAATGCACACATCGCCAGCCGCATATAAGCCGTCCACACTGGTTTTCTGGCTGCGGTCTGTGATCACATACCCTTGCTCGTCCAGTTCTGCCAAGTCTTTGAGTAACTGCGTAGAGGGTTCATAGCCAGCAAACACAAAGATCCCAAAGCTGTCCCCATTCGGTGGGGTAAACGTTGTGATTTCCCCCGTTTGGGAATTTTGGTAGGTCAGGCTGCGTACCATGGTGTCCCCTTCTACTTTGACGAGAGACGTATACGGCAGAATGGTAATTTTTTCATTGTTTCTGGCTTCGTCGGCAGTTTGTTTGGCACAGGTAAAGTCCTCTCCCCGGATGAGAATCGTCACATGGGAAGCGTATTTTGTGAGGAATACGGACTCTTCCGCTGCGGCAAATCCACCGCCTACCACAAAAACTTCCTTGCCCGTAAAAAATTCTCCGTCGCAGGTTGCACAATAGGAAATGCCCCGGCCTTTAAACTGTGCTTCCCCGGCAAATCCCACCATCCTGGGATGGGCGCCTGTAGCAAGAATCACACCCAGACAGGAAAATGTCCCCCGGTCCGTTACCACTTGCCGTACATCCCGGGAAAAATCCAGCGTTTCTACATTTGCCAGCAGAAATTCACAGCCGAAAGCTTCTGCCTGCTGCCGCATCCGGTCCGTCAATGCTTTGCCGCTAACAGGGCCGCTGCCAGGATAATTCACCACTTCGGAAGTAATGGTAATCTGCCCGCCGAAAGTTTCTTTTTCGATCACCAGGACCCGATAGCAGGCCCGTGCCAGATACAAACCGGCGGTAAGGCCCGCAGGCCCTCCGCCGATCACAATCGCATCATAAAAGTTTGTGTTTTCCATCGTATGGCCCGTCCAGCTTATAGTGCCCCAACCAAATCCAGCGTCGGTTTTAAGGTTTTAGCGCCGGGCTGCCATTTGGCCGGGCACACCTGATCCCCATGTTCTGCCACAAACTGGCTGGCCTGGAGACGGCGGAACAATTCATCGGCGTTACGGCCCACATTGCCTGCGTTGACTTCACAGATCACGATTTTCCCTTCCGGATTGACAATGAAGCTGCCCCGCTCAGCCATACCGGTTTCTTCTGTCAGCACGTCAAAATCCCGGGACAGGACGTGGGTAGGATCGGCCAGCATAGGATAGGTAATCTTGCTGATCCGCTCGGAATGGTCATGCCATGCTTTGTGGACGAAATGAGAATCACAGGAAACGGAATAAATCTCGCAGCCCGCCGCCTTAAAATCCGCATATTTGTTCTGCAGGTCTTCCAATTCCGTAGGGCATACAAAGGTAAAATCTGCCGGATAGAAGAAGAATACACTCCAATGGCCCAGAATATCTTTTTTCGTCACTGTCTTAAATTCACCGTTTACAAACGCCTCTACAGAAAAATCCGCTACTTCTTTACCAAGCATTGACATAGTCTTAGCCTCCTTGTGTCTGGCTCTTTTTGGAACGGCAAGCCGCACAGAGATGGTAGAGCTTAAGATCGTAAGCCACTACAGGAACGCCGGCTTCTTTGGAAAAAAGTGCCTTCATATCCGGCAGTTCCACATCCTGCAGCTGTCCGCACTGGATACAGACCAGATGGTCATGACGTGCACTGGTATCATACCGATCCGCAAAGCCTTCCATACTGATTTTGCGAATCTTTCCCTGTGCCTCCAGCGCATTCAGGTTGTTGTAGACAGTCGCCATAGCAACCTTTGGATAGTCCTGCCGCAACAGGAAAAAAATCTGTTCTGCCGTCATATGCTTACCCGTGGAACACACGATCTTTAAAATGCTCTCCCCATATCTTGTCATTGCAAACCCTTTCAAAAAGATAATTAGAATTATTCTAATTAAAATTTTACCAGATAAATCGGCTTTGTCAACAGGAAATTAATAATCCCCCATCCATCAGAGTTTTCCTCTGCAATGGATGAGGGAAGTGTTTTTAGACAGCCTACTATGAGGCCACTGCTTTTTGTGGTTTCTCCAAGGATAAATGGTGCAGTACCAAAAGTACGGCATTACCTGCCCAGAACAACATGCCCAACTGGGTATTAAACAGTGTGTAGTCCGTCAGTCCGCTGATAAAAATGCCTACCAGAGAAGCCATATACCCACAGGCCACACCCCGGATCCAGGGCCGCACATGTGCCCGGTGCCGGATCTCCCGGGCCAGGAAAAACATATGGACGATAAAAAACAGGAACAGGAACAAACCCGCAATGCCCAGCTCTGCCGTAATATTCAGCAGCAAATTATGGCTGTGGTACATAAATACATCTTTGTCCATGAAAAAATTGTAGGAAGGGAACGCATAACCATAGCCATACCACCCCACTCCAAAGGGATGGTCCCGGATCATGTCAAGCGACGTCTCCAGATAGAAAAACCGCAGCTCGGCAGAGGTATCCTGTACGGAAAAAATCGACATGAGGCGTTCTGCAATCTTGTTCCAGCACAGGTATAATACGCCCAGGCCGCCCCCGATAAAGGGCAGAAAGGCTTTGTGGTAAAAAGCGCCGGCAAAAATAAACAGCACCCAGAAATACGCCACCCAGTTGCCCCGGGAAAAAGTGAGAATCAGGCAGGCCGTTGCCAAAAGAAAGATCACCACCAGGGCCACCCGGGTTTTTCCCCCTTTAAGCGGCGCAAAGATGCCTTCACAATAGGCTACGGTCAAAACCAGAAAAGTCCCCAGGATATTGGGATTGACCAGTGTGGATACAGCCCGTCGGTACACATGACGGAACGCTTCGTGGTCCACCCATTCTACATTTTGCAAGCTGGCCCCGTAGAAATACTGCCACAGCCCAAAGACAGCTACAATGCCTGCGGAAATCATAAAGACTTTCATGAGAAACAGGGAGCGCCGTCCAGTGCTGGCGTAGCGCAGGACCAGATAAAAGATTCCTGCTTCCTGCCCTACCACCCACACCCAGTTAAACAAGCTGGCACCCGGTGCCGGGGACCACAGGCAGCTGATAAGGCTTAATAAAAACAATCCCCACAGACTGCGGCTGATGGCCTTTGGCACGTGGCAGGTGGGCCAGAACTGCCCTGTTTTGTACACGTTGCATAGATTCAGGAAAAAGCACAGGAGAAAAACGATCCCCGCTAGTTCCTGATGAAGTGGCAGCACAAAAAACAGTACCGCCAACATTCCAAAAAGGATTTGGTTTAGGTTCCAGGACTTGGGAAGTCCCCAGGTTCGAGGTCCGTTCATATCCTTACCGGTCCAATCCCAGTTCTTTAAACGTCCCGATGAGATACAGGCTCCCACATACAATGACTACATCGTCCGACTGCGTTTCCTTGACCGCTTTCTGGTAGGCGGCTGCCAGGTCCTGCATAGGCACGGCATTTTTGTGAAGCCGCTTAGCCAGTTTTTCCGGGGTCTCCGCCCGGTCTCCCACATGGGCCAGGACAGTGTAAATGGTATCGCTGTCCCTGAACAGGATCTCAGAGACCTCGCTCACGTCCTTATCCGCCATCATGCCAAATACAAAAGTCCGATGAGCATGAGGATAATATAAGTCCAGCGCTTTTCGCAGTACTGTAACCCCGGAAGGGTTGTGGGCTCCATCCAGAATAATATCCGGTTTCTGATGGATCAGTTCCAGCCGTCCTGGCCACCGGGTCTGGGCCATACCGCTCAGCATGGCTTGTTCGGTGATATCCGGATCTTTGGCGGCCAGGAGTTCAGCAGTTTTTAGGGCTGCCGCTCCGTTTATCATTTGGTGTTCCCCGGCCAGATGGATTTCTGTCTCCAGTGACTTCGTTCCACTATTGTAGCGGAAAAGCTGCCGCGCCATAGAGCTTTGTTCTTCCATAACGGAAAAATCCCGTCCAAACACATACAAAGGCGCAGATAGTTTCTTTGCCGTTTCGGTAATCACAGCAAGAGCTACGCCGTCAGCACAGGTCACGACCGGCACATGCGCCTTGATAATCCCGGCCTTCTGGTGGGCAATGGCTTCCACGGTTTTCCCCAACCGGTCCGTATGCTCCAGCGTCACATTGGTAATGACGCTCACTTCCGGAATAATGATATTGGTGGAATCCCACAGGCCGCCCATACCCACTTCAATCACCGCATAGTCCACCTGCTGCCGGGCGAAGTACAGAAAGGCCATAGCCGTAATAAATTCAAACTGGGTAGGCTGCTCACCGCCACCAGCCATCCACTGATCCAAGGCTTTTTTCACCGTTTCCGTAAGGTCGGCAAAATCCCTGTCGCTGATATCCTGCCCGTTCAAACAGATCCGCTCATTATAGCGGACAAAGTGGGGCGAGGTATAGCTCCCCACCTTTTTCCCCGCCTGCGCCAGGATATTGGACAGAAAGGACACCACGCTTCCCTTTCCATTGGTACCGGTTACATGGATCGTGCGGATTTTTTGTTCCGGATGTCCCAGCAGCGCCGCCAGGCCTTGGATCCGTTCCAGACCCAAATGGCTGCCGAACTTTCCCATATCGTCCAGATATCCAACCGCCTCTTGATAATCCATGGTCTATCTCCTTTCTGGATCACAATGCTTTCAGGGTTTCCATCCGTTCTTTCAGTCCGGCAATTTTCGCCGTCAGTTCTGCCTGTTTTTCTTTTTCTTTGTTGACCACCGCTTCCGGTGCTTTTTGCAGGAAGTTTGCGTTGGAAAGTTTCCCGCTGCAGCGTTTGGCTTCCTGTTCCGCCCCTGCCAGCTCTTTCTGGAGCCGTGCCATTTCCTTTTCCACGTCGATCAGGCCCTTTAATGGCAGATATACCTTGGCTCCCGTCACTACCGTGGTGAGAGCATTTTCCGGTGCGGCAGCGTCCAAATCTCCTACCGTGAGCGTATCCACGGTGCCCAGCTGCTGCACATAATGCATATGCTGCATAAAGACAGGCTTTAATTCCTTTCCCGTCAGCACAATGGCCGGTGCTTTGTGTCCTGGCGCTGCGCCAACTTCTGCCCGCATATTCCGGATAGCTTTAATGACGTCCATCATAACAGTCATCTGCTGTTCCGCCTCTGCATTTTCCAAAGAAACATCCTCCTGCGGCCAGGGTGCCACCATAATACTGCTGCCTTCATGGGGCAGATGCTGCCAGATTTCTTCGGTGATAAACGGCATGTAGGGATGAAGCAGGCGCATCGCTGTTTCCAAAACGGTACACAGCACATGCTGGGCCGTGGCCCGTTCTGCTACGTTGTCTTTATTGTAGAGACGGGGTTTTGCCAGTTCTACGTACCAGTCACAGACTTCGCCCCAAATAAATTCGTACAGCAAGCGGCCGGCTTCGCCCAGCTCGAATTTTTCCAAGTCGCGGGTCACTTCGGCTACCGTGTGCTGCAAACGGGATAAAATCCACGCATCTGCCAAGGTCAGCGGCGCTTTCTCAGCCTCTTTGTCGTAACCTTCCAGGTTCATCAGGGCAAAGCGGGACGCATTCCAAATCTTATTGGCAAAATTCCGAGTGCTTTCAATCCGGTTCCAGTAAAACCGCATATCATTGCCCGGGGTATTGCCCGTAATCAGCATAAAACGCAGGGTATCGGCACCATATTGGCCCACCACTTCCAAAGGATCAATGCCGTTACCCAGGGATTTACTCATTTTCCGTCCCTGGTCATCCCGCACCAGGCCGTGAATGAATACGTGATGGAACGGCTCCTTGTGCATAAATTCTTCGCCCATGGTGATCATTCGGGCTACCCAGAAGAAAATAATGTCGTAACCGGTAACCAGGACGCTGGTGGGATACCACTGTTCCAGTTCCTTGGTATGGTCCGGCCAGCCGAAGGTGGAAAAGGGCCACAGCCCGGAACTGAACCAGGTATCCAGTGCATCTTCATCCTGATGGATATGGGCACTGCCGCATTTTGGACAGGTGGTCAAATCTGTACGGGAGGCGCTCACCGCCCCGCAGTCGTCACAGTACCACACAGGGATCCGGTGGCCCCACCAGATCTGGCGGGAAATACACCAGTCATGGATATTTTCCATCCATTGCAGGTAGGTTTTGGTAAACCGTTCCGGCACAAATTTGGTATGCCCTTCCGTAATGCACCGGATGGCCGCTTCCGCCAAAGGTTTCATTTTCACAAACCATTGGGTGGAAATCATAGGTTCTACTACATGGTGGCAGCGCTGGCAATGTCCCACAGAGTGGGGAGCATCTTCTATTTTAACCAAAAGTCCCGCTTCTTTCAGGTCGTTTACAATATTTTTACGGCACTCGTAGCGGTCCTGCCCTTCATATTTTCCAGCTTCCCAGGTCATTTTCCCGTCCAGGCCGATAACAGTGATCTGTTCCAGCTGGTGACGCTGCCCCACTTCATAGTCATTGGGGTCATGGGCCGGGGTAATTTTCACGGCGCCGGTCCCAAATTCCAGATCCACGTAATCATCTGCAATCACAGGGATTTCCCGGTCCGTCGTAGGCAGGGCAATCTTTTTCCCCACAAAGGACGCATACCGCACATCTTGGGGATTGACGGCTACCGCCGTATCACCGGGAATGGTTTCCGGACGGCTGGTAGCAATGGTCAGATAGTTCCCCGGTTCGCCCACAACAGGATATTTAATATACCACAAACTTCCCTCTTCATCCTGATGCTCCACTTCCACATCGCTTAGCGCTGTGCGGCAGTTGACGCACCAGTTAATCATCCGGGTGCCTTTGTAGATCAAGCCTTTTTCGTACAGACTGACAAAAGCTTCCCGCACCGCACGGGACAACCCTTCATCCATGGTAAAGCGCTGCCGGTCCCAGTCACAGGAAATGCCCAGGGATTTCAGCTGAGTCACAATTTCGTCCCCGTAGGCTTCTTTCCATTTCCAGACCTGTTTCACAAATTCTTCCCGGCCCAGGTCATACCGGGTCAGGCCTTCTTTTTTCTTCAGTTCTTCTTCCACTTTGATCTGGGTCGCCAGTCCGGCATGGTCATAACCTGGCAGCCAGCACACATTTTCTCCCAGCATCCGGTGCCAGCGCACCAAAATATCCTGGAGCGTATTATCCAGGGCATGGCCCATGTGAAGCTTCCCGGTAATATTGGGAGGCGGAATCACCACGCTGAAAGGGGTCTTATCCGTATCCACTTCCTGATGGAAATAGCCGTTTTTGATCCAGAACGCATACCATTTTTTCTCCACCAACTTGGGATCATACACCTTGGGGATATTGTTTTCTTCTGCCATATTTCCGCCTCCTCAAAAAAATAAACCCGTCCTAGTTATAGGACGAGTTTTATCGCGGTACCACCTATCTTCTCAATTGCTTGAGCACCTCTATAGACGTAACGTGCCTAACGGGGAGTGCTCTTCACCCTCCCGGCTCCCGGACGACCTTCCAGCTGCGTTGCAGATGCTTTCACCAGCCGCATCCTCTCTGCCGCAGCGCGTTGCTGTACTCCTTCCGTTCCCAGCCTGTATCCATATAGAGTTATCATACCACGTATTGTACCAAGCGCCCGAAAATCTGTCAAATCTCCGGGTTTGGCACAAGAATTGATCTTAGTCACCTACAACCTTTACCCGCAGGGAAATATCTTCTTTGTCTTTGGGTCCCGGCTGCCCGGCAATACCGCCAAACGGCATTTCCGCCAGCAGTGTCCAGGATTTGGGCAGGTTAAACATAACCCGGACAGCATCGTCGATCACAGGATTATAGTGCTGCAAATTGGCCCCTAGCCCCAATTCTTCCAAGCCGGACCAAATGGTAAATTGCAGCATCCCATTAGCCTGGTTAGCCCAGATGGGGAAATTGGCTGCATAGAGCGGGAACTGCTCCTGCAATTTTTTCACGACCTCTGTGTCATAGAAATACAGGATGGTTCCATAGCCTGCTTTAAACCCATCAATTTTTTCCCGGGACACTTTGCCGCCAAAAACATTATAAATCGTATCCCACAAGGCGTCCTGTTGCTTGCCAAGGGCGACCACCACCCGGGCGCTTTTCATATTAAAGGCATCCGGCACCAGTTCCGTCAGATCTTTAATCAGCGTAGTAATTTCTTTTTCTTCTACCGGAATGGTTTTATTGATTTGATAATAAGTACGCCGTTTGGCGATAGATTCTTTAATGCTCATAGAAATCCCCCTCTTTCTGTATGGTTTGTTCTATTGTAACAGGTTTCTCCCCGGCTGAAAAGAGGCGGCTTTTTACAGTGCCACAATATGCCGGCAAAGGATTTTCCCTACGCTGTCCGCCATTTTGTCAAGGTCTTTTACCAGCACATACTCTTTGCCAAAAATAGTTTTGGCATCCCGCAGCATCTCCTTGCCGCTGCCTTCTCCGTTCACAAGGCCGATTACCCGGATATTTTCCCGGCGCAGCGCAGCAGCCTCTTCTGCCGTATTCTGCACCGCCTTCTGGTCACGGTATTCCGTGGAACCAAAGACAGTTTTTCCCATCAGGGGTTTATCGTCGTTAGGTTCGGCGTCGGTAAACATCAAGAGGATTTTTTTCGTACTGGTAAAGTCCCCCATGAGCTGCCGAGCACCCCGGAGTGCCAATCCGTCCCGGTTCCAGCCAGTAGCCACATAGTTAAAAATATTGGTGCAGCGCTTTTTATCCTGATAGTCCTTAAACAGCGTCATCACCGTATAATTCCGCAGTGTGCAGAAAGAATACACCTGATAGGGCACGCCGCACTGCCGCAGCGCTTCTGCAATCACAAATGCCTGGGAAGCGATCACCTGCTGGTATTCTCCCCGGGATGCGGACGCATCCAGCATTAAATCCACTGTAAAATCCGGGGTGTTTACAGTCTCTTTTTCCAAAAAGACACGGTCATCGTTCACCTTTAGCACTCGCCACACCAGACTGGGCACCAGCTCCCCGGTTTTACTGGGCACCGGCAGTGGCATCCGTGCACTGCGCATGACACTGCGCAGCTGCGTGATGAGGCGCAGAATACTTTTCCGGCACTGCTCCCCGTGGTCTTTGTAATAGGCAAGATTTTTCACACGCTGCCGGTGCGCGCCTTCCAGCCAGCGGGACGCTTCGCCCGTAATGCCTTTGCTGCCCAGCCGTCCCCGTGTAAAATGCAGATGACAGCCCCGGTGGGGGCCGTCGCACCAGGCCTGGTCAATATCCAGCATTTTTTGAGGCGGATAGATACTGGAACCAAAACAGTCCACAATGTAGCTGTAGTTTTGGGTCGCTGTCTGCCCGGTAATAATATCCATCAGGCTGTTGTGGGCCTTTTTCCCCGCCAGGATATCCATCGCCTGCCGTTTGGAATAGAGAAAATTAAAAATGCCTTCCTGCTTCCGGGTAATATGGGGCAGCAGCCAGTCTACAAAATCCCCCAGCCCTTTGCCGATAATCACCTTTTCCAAGCTTTCCCGCAGCAGGAAGTGGGAAACAAAATATTTTTTTGTCAGTTGTTCAAAATGCTGGCACAGCTCTTCCGTAGTCCAGCTTGGGTCAAAACATAGGCCCGCATACAGGCCCTTTGCCCAGGGATCGTGAAGATCCAGTCCTTCGCCCAGGACTTCATGCCAGCGGGCTGCCTGCATTTCATGGGCGACACCCTGTTTATCCATCTTCGTTCCTGCAAAATAGCGCCGGGCATGCTCCTCTCGCAAACTTTTCAGCACCGGGCGGGAAGGAAATTCTTTTTGGTAAGTGACATATTCCAAGCCTAGCCAGAACAAGGCGGTGAAAGTATCCACCAAGGCACTTTCCGCCATATTTTCAAAGAGTGTGTGGATTCTCGCCGCATCATAATACTTCCGGGTAAGACCCACCACCGCATTCAGGTACAAATCAGGCGGGCCTCCCCCTTCCTGGTAGGCCAGGAAATCCGGCTGGTACGAATAATCCCCGGCTACGTCCCATACGATATTAAGCGCCCGCCGCCTGCGGGCATCGTATTGCAATTTGGCCATGATGGATCATTCCTTAAAGATCTCGTTCCAGGCATAGTGTTTTGGAATATGGAGCTGGATGACATCCCGGATAAGACCCGGTTCATAATCATCAAAGGATTTATTCACAATGCCCATATCCAGAGCGCTGTGGGCATCCAATCCGCTTTGCATCAGATGGATGGCATCCAGCATGCCCCTTAAATCCAGCGCCTTTTCAGAGATTTCGCTTTCCTGGCATTTCTTTTCCAGGTCCTTAAAAATCTGGCAAAAAGCTTGCAGTGCTTCTTCCCGCAGCGTGGGAAATTCGGTACGCAAGAGACGCTCCAGAGCCTCCATAGAAATATTCGGCAGCTGGATCACGGCAAAACGGGACGCCAGTGCCTCATTTAATTCCCGCGTGCCAGAATAGCCATAGTTCATAGTGGCAATAAAACGACAGGCCTTGTGCGCTTGCAAAAGGCCATACCCCGGCACATCCACTGTATGACGGAAATCTAGCAGGGAGTGCAGCACCGCCATAGCTTCATTCCGGGCCATATTGATTTCATCAAAGACGCCAAAGCCGCCGCAAGAGGCGCACTGGTACACCGGCCCGGGGCGGAATTCTACAGCTCCGTTGCGGAAGGTATCCGTCCCCAGCATACTGGTGGCGTCCATATTGATATGAAAAGAGACATTACACAGCGGCCGCCCAAATGCCGCGGCCAAATTCTCTGACAGCACGTTTTTCCCTGTGGCCTTAGGCCCTGCCAAAAGCAGGTTCTGCCCGCACAAAAGAGCCGCAATGGCTTCTTCCCACACTGTTTTGCCGTAATAGTGAAAATGCGGATCCGGCACCCGCTGTATCTCCGTTTCTGTTGCAGGATATTGTTTCCTGTAGGCTGCTATCCCGTCCAGCAATTTTTCATTGACTTGCTCTTGTCTCAAAAAGTCCAGCATGTCCATGCTTTCCCGCCCCTTTCCAAGCGTTCACCAAGTTCGTAGCTATTATAGCACAGTGCAGGAAAAAGGACGCGCCCGAGGCACGTCCTTTTTCCTGCACTTCATTTTCAAGGCCTGAAGGGTCCGTATTGGTTATCTTTGCCCCATCCTTTGCACAATAGCAGATAGATATAAAACGCCATATTGACGAGGGGAACAAAGAACAGCACGGCCCACCATCCTGGCTGATTCAAGTCATGCAGCCGGCGGACGATCAGACTCACAGCACAAATAGCCCATAGAATCCAAAAGCCCAGCCATAACCCTAAAAGGATGATGGCTCCCACGGCGCTTTCAAAGAATGTAAACGTCCACAGACAAAAGGCGAACCCCAGCAGCAGACAAAACAGCCCCGCCAGCAAGACTGCGCCCCGGATGGCAAATTCCACACGCCCCAGGCGTCCTGTAAAGCTGCAATACAGGCGCAGTAGTTCCGCCCAGTTTCTGGGAACCTGACGGGCAAAAAACTGCCGCTCCATCCAGCCATAGGCCGTAACTTTTTGTTCCGGTGCCGCTGTACCTTTGACCACCTTCACGCTTCCTCCTTTTTCTCTCTCCATTCACAAAATGGACTACTGAAGCTCATTATATCTACTTTAGCGGGTAATTTCAATCTGGAATCGCCCAAAGAAAAAACCTCCTGCCGTAACAGCAGAAGGTTTTTTCTTGAAAGGAAGTTGTTTATGATGATTTGATGGGGAAGATGTAGCAAGGAGGGGTAATCCCTGCTACTGATGAAAGTATACCGGAGAACTATGACAAAGGAAGGGCGCGATTGTAAATTGTTTATGAACTTAACTACCTAGTCAGCCAAGCCGAAATATTCATAGACGGACTGCATCTGGGCCTGGGCATTTTCCGGGGAAAGGCCGGCTTTTTCGCTCATAAACAGGATCCCTTTCAACTGCTCTTTCAGAAAGCGGTTGAAAGTATCCCGATCCAGGGACAGGTTATCCCCTTCTACCTTATCACTTTTGCAAAAAAGCATCACCAAAAGTTTCAGTGTCTCCCCTTCTTTTTCCGCCAGATAGAAGAGGAAAGGAAACTGCGTCCCTAAGTCCCTGACAAACTGCACCGCCTTCGGATTTTCCCATAGGGCAGTCCCGCAATCCGTGGCAAAGGATAGCGTCCAGCGGCCGAAGAATTTCTTTCCATAAGCCGGATGCATTCCCACATAGGCCAGAAGGGAAGCATAGTCAGCTTTCTTTTCCTCATTATTTAAATCGCTTTGCTGCATCTGGAAAACCAGCTGTGCATGGCTGTCCAGAATCTCTTTGATTGCTGCTTCGTCCATACCTATCTCTCCCGCACCAAAATGGACCACTGCCCTTGCAGTTTTATTTTTTTCCAGGTCCCTGGCCAGGTTTTCGTCAGATCTGGCAATTTCTGTTTCGTGTGGGTATCCACCAATACCATAGCCTGTCCTTTTGTCTTATACAAGTCGCCATAGGTGGTCCAGGGCATAATATTTTTGACCGCCCAGCTACCATCCCGAGGCTTAAATTCCTCTACCCGGTCATCCGGCACCAGAAAGGTCAGCGTCCGCCCTGTATAAAAAACCGTGGAAGTAGGATAGCCGCCCCCCTGCACATAAATCGGTACGTTCTGCGGTAGCGTCCGATTGATTACCTGGGCGGCCGCTTTCCCAGAGACATCCGCCATTAACGGTTTGGCCAAAAGATCCAGGCTGCAAATGTGAAATGCCACTGTAAGTAGCATAACTGTGGTGAAAA
Source organism: uncultured Acidaminococcus sp. (assembly GCA_900554515.1). Lineage (GTDB taxonomy): Bacteria > Bacillota > Negativicutes > Acidaminococcales > Acidaminococcaceae > Acidaminococcus. The sequence goes on from USHN01000003.1 coordinate 58,441, forward strand.
TTTCCATGCTGCTTTTTCCCTTGTACTGATGGAACGCCAGCACCACCATACACAGGAAATAAATCAAAAAGAAGTAGAGCAGCATGTCACTGCCAGGAAGTTTCAAAGTGGGTGCCCATTTTTTCATATTAAAGACAAAAACAGTCAGGGCCCCGTAAAAGAGCAAATTTCCTGCCAGCATTCCTTTTACCGGCAGGCTGCGTCCTCTTTTCCAGATATAGGCTGCCATCAGCACGCAAAGCGGCAAGAGCAGCGGATAGGTGTAGGTAATATACTTGGTAGCCATGCAGGTAAAGAACAGGAAAATTATACTTGCCCAAAGAAAGAGGAATCCTTCCCTCTGCGATGGCAGTTCCCAATGATCCGCTTTATGGAACAGGTGATACACCATTCCCGGCAAAAGCCCTATCCAGGCATAGGCATTAAGCAGGTTTACCGCCACATAATACCAGGGCACATTGTACTGGGGATGTTCTGCTACTGTGGCCCGAAAAACGTTTTGTGTGCCCAAAAAGCTTTGGAGAAAATCCGGGTGCAGCTGCGCCATGGTGACATACCAGGGCGCCGCAATAAGGAGAAAGAGCAGTAAACCGCTGCCCAGTTTGGCCTGCCGCAGTGAGCGCCAATCCCGCCGCCAACATAGGAACAAAACAATAATCAGCCCCGGTAGCAAAAAGCCTATGGGACCTTTGGTGAGTGTAGCAAGCCCAGCCAGGGCATAGGCACCGTAATAATACCTCTTATTTTTCCCGCTATAGGCCAGGTAATAACAGACCAATACCCCATTCATAAAGAAAAACAGCATGCCATCGGTGAGGACGCTTTTGGAGATGGTGAAAAATTCCATGGTCATGAGTAGCAGCAAGCCGCTAAAAAGCCCCACCTCACTAGAATATAGTTTTTTCCCCGTCCATACCGTAAGCCACAGCCCCAAAAGGCCAAACAAAGACGGGAAAAACCGGGCGCCAAACTCCGAAAAGCCAAATAGCTTGAAGCCCAGAGCAACCATCCAGTAGGAAAAGACAGGCTTGTCAAACCAATATTTCCCGTAAATCTGCGGAGAAATCCAGTCGCCAGTCAGCAGCATCTCCTTGGCAGACAGGGAATAATTCCCCTCCACACTGTCCGTAATAGGCAGAGATCCATTAAAAACAAACAGTAAAAAAATGGCTGTCAGCCAAAAAAACAGCCAGTAACGTTTTCTCATATATAACCCTCCATCAAAAAACTCTAAGGGTATTTTACAATAGTTGTGCCGGTTTGCCAACACTTTCCACCATGCTTGGCGTTTCGAAAAACGTTATCTAATAAAAGATACGCTGCAACTGTCCGTTTTTCTGGCGGATAGCCGCAGCGTATTTTCTATTCCCCTTTAAGTTTCTGAATCCCTGCTTCCAGCCCCTTCACCGTAAGCGGAAACATAGGAATTTCTTTCCCAATGGATATGACCGTACTGTATTTATAAGCCCACAGTTTAGGATGAAGGGGGTTCAGCCAGATGACAGAAGGGAATTTTTTATGCAGGGCGATGAGCCAATCCATCCCCGGCAATTTATTCCCATGAAGGTCATCCACGTTGCCATCCACTTCCCACAATTCATCCGGGCCCATTTCCGCATCTCCGATGACGACCACCTTGGTTTCCGGATCCCGGGCATTCCACACACTTTGGGTCTTAATCCGATGCTCCCAGGCGCAATCCGGCGTGGTAAAAAGGTAATCATAAAAGAGATTGTGGAAATAATAAATTTTCAGCTCTTTGAAATGGGTATCCTCATGCAGGGCTTTAAAAAGCCGGCGCACCAAATCCACATAGGCCCACATGGAGCCGCCCCAGTCCATTAAAAGCAATAGCCTTGTCTGGTTTTTCCGGGGCCGCTTCATGACGATTTTCAGCTGCCCACCCTGATTGCACGTTTCCCGGATGGTGGCATCCACATCTAATTCTGTTTTAGGCCCTTCTGTTTTGCTGGAAAGCCGCCGCAATTTTCGCAAGGCGACCTGAAATTGGCGAATTCCCAGCACCGTATCATCCCGAAAATCCCGGTAACGGCGCTCCCCTGCAATTTTGAGCGCACTATGTCCGCCGCCTTTGCCCAAAATGCGGATTCCCTGGGGTGCGTATCCGTCATGGCCAAAGGGAGTAGCCCCGCCAGTGCCGATCCAGTGCGTACCGCCGTGATGTTCTTCATGTTGCTCTTTTAGCCGCTCCTGCAGTGCCTCTTGGATATCCGCCAGAGTCTTATTGCCCCACAGGGCATCGGCGCCTGCTTTGTCCGGCGTTCCCAGCCAGGTTTTGCCCAGCCACTGCTGCAATTTTTTCTGCAAGTCCTCGCTGTTTTCCAACTGTTTAAAACAGTCGGAAAAGGCCTGGTCGTACCGGTCATAATCCCCATTTCTTTTCACAAGGATCGTGCGGCCTAACTGGTAAAATCCGGTAAAGCTGCACTGGTGCAGATTTGCTTCCAGTGCCATGAGGAAATCCTGCCATTCTAGCAGGGATACCTTCATCCCGTAGGCACGTAGCAGGTAGAAAAAATCCGTAAACATGTTAGTACCCGGCTTTTGCCAGGTCCTCCGTTTTTTTCAGCAGTACCCCGATAAATGGCAGGGGCTTTTCTAATTCCTCCGGTGCAATGCCCCCGATCAAAAGGGCCTGGATCCAGTCCAAAAGTTCAGCTGTACTGGGACGCTTGGACAAATCCCGGATGCCTCGCAAGTCATAAAAGGCCGCAATCGCCTGTTCTGCCAGTTTGGTCTCCAAGTCCGGAAATTTTGCCCGGACAATTTTTTGCATCATCTCCGGATCCGGGAAGGCGATATAGTGAAAGATGCAGCGACGCAAAAACGCATCGGGCAGTTCTTTTTCTGCATTGGAAGTAATAATCACCAAGGGGCGGTGTTTTGCTTTCACGGTCTGGCCGGTTTCCGGAATAAAAAATTCCATTTTATCCAGTTCCCACAATAAATCATTGGGAAATTCCAGATCCGCTTTATCAATCTCGTCAATTAGGAGGACAGCCCGTGTTTCGCTTTCCAGCGCTTCTCCCAGCTTTCCCAGATGAATATAGCGGCGGATATCATCCACCCCTTGTTCTCCAAACTGGCTGTCATAGAGGCGCTGCACCGTATCATAGACATACAGCCCGTCCTGGGCACGGGTCGTGGATTTAATGCTCCAGATATACAGGGGCATCTGCAAATTCTCCGCCACGGCTTCCGCCAACACAGTTTTTCCGGTCCCGGGCTCGCCCTTCAGCAGCAGTGGTTTACCCAAGGCAGCCGCTACATTTACGCTCTGCAGCAGCTCATCCGAAGCAATATAGGCACTTGTTCCAGTAAATTGTTTCATCGTGTTCTCCTGTAAGTATGGTAAGAAAAAAGGCACACAGCCCTAGAGGGGGTGGCTGTGTGCCTGTACGAGAGTTATTCAACCAGGGTTCACATTGGTTTTTTATCGTTAGATAGGAGAAAGGTTATTCTTCGTCCATGCCCGGTTTGCAGAATTCACCAAACAATTCTTCATTGGAGGGCATATCGTATTTCAGCGGACGGGATACCCAAGTGGTATTCATATAATGTTTCAGAGAAACGTTCTCGGAAACGATGTTGCCGCCCCAGGTGCCGCAGCCCATGGAAGAGGTAGGAGGCATGCCGTTCCAAGCGGAACCGGAGTTGCCGCGGTTGTTAGGCTGCCGAACCATAATCCGGGATACAGGAGCTGCCAGGCCCAGACGATTGATATGGTCGTCGTTGAAGGAGTAAATGCCGCAGGAGTGGCCTTTGCCGCCGACTTCAAACAGAGCTCTCATCATGTTCAGGGCATTTTCAAATTCGCCTTCGTATTTGAACAGTGTCAGCAAGGTGGTCAGTTTTTCACTGGAGAAGAAGAACTGTTTGCCCACATGCTCAATGCCGCCGTCGGTGACAGCGATGAATTTCCGGTCTGCCGGAATTTCAAAGCCAGCTGCCAAAGCCAGGGCTTGCGGGCTGATAGCCACGGTGTTAGGCAGACGATGCCCGGTTTCATCCCACATAACCTTCTTAATCTTTTCAGCTTCTTCTTCATTAGCCAGGTAAGCACCTTGTTCTACCAAAGCTTTTACGAAGCCATCATACACTTTGTCGGAAATAACCAGGTTACCATCGCAGGAGCAGCCGCTGCCGTAGTCACTGCACTTGGAAATCCGGGTGTTTTCTGCGGCTTCTTTCTGCCGTTCCGGAGTATCGCAGGTATCGTCAATGATAACCGTCGCATTGCCGGCACCGCTGCCATATGCAGGAACGCCCTGGCTATACGCAGCTTTTACCATGCTCCGGCCGCCGGTAGCAATAATCAGGTCAGCGCGTTTCATAATTTCTGCGCCCTGAGGAATGCTGGGTTTTTCAATGCCTTGGATAATATCCGCAGGAGCCCCTTCCCGTACCAATACGTCACGGATCAGGTTAATGGTCTTATTGGTAACGTTTTTCGCTCTGGGGTGTGGGGAGAAAACGATGGTGTCACGGCATTTAATGGCATACAGTACTTGCCCGGCAGGTGTCAGGCAGGGGTTCGTGGTAGGAACCAGGGAAGCAATAACGCCAGCCGGTTTACCATATTTTACCAAGCCTTTTTCAGGAATTTCTTCCACAATGCCGATGCTCGGGTTGCGGAGACATTCTCTTAGAATCAATTTAATCTTATTCCGTTTGTTTCTCTTGGAAACAGCATCCCCCAGACGGGTTTCTTCTACAGCTTCATCGCAGATAGGGCCCCATACTTTCATGTCCACTACAGCGGCGGCGACAGCCTGGCACAACCGGTTAACCCGGGCAGTGTCATAGGTTGCGATGATCTTTTGCGCGGCTCTTGCCCGTGCAATTTTCTCTTCAGCAATCTTAATTTCTTCCGGCGTTGCTTGTCTTTCTGCCATTGTAATCTCTCCTTTTCCTCTATCCAGCTTTTCTTTGGAAGGGCTTTTACCCTTTTTCTTTTGATAATCTTATTATACAGACAATTCTAAAATAAATCCAATACAAGTATCTTCTGAAAATTATAGATTTTTTCTATCATTTCTGGCATAGCGGTATGATACCGCCATCCGTATGCTATAATAGAATTTATGAAGGAGGGAGTTGTATGACCCTTTTGCAACTGCTGTATTTTGAAACCCTTTCCCGGGTGCTCCATTATACCCGGGCGGCCCAAGAGCTCCATATCTCCCAGCCCAGCCTTTCCGATGCCATGAAAAAACTGGAAAAAGAGCTGGGTGTTAAGCTGTTTACCCGCAAGGACCGGCGCATGGTACTGACGCCCTATGGGCAGCGCTTTTTGCCCTATGTGCACAAAGCCTTGCAGCTGCTGGAAAACGGACGCTCTGCCCTGGCGGAAATGTCCAATGAAGCAGAATTAATCGTGAACCTGGGATATTTTCACTCCATTGCCTCCTCCTTTATCCCATCCATGATTGAAGCTTTCTATAAAGCCACCGGACAGCACAAAATTCACTTCCAATTTTTAGAAGATACCAGTTATGGCGTTCTCAGCAAAGTAAAGCAAGGAGAATTGGATGTGGGATTTTGTGCCCATCAGGATCCCCAGGTAGCCTCTGCCCTGGTAAGCAAGCAACCGCTATACGTGGTGGTGCCTGTAGATCATCCCCTGGTAAAGAAAAAAGCGGTTACATTTAACGATTTTGCCCAAGAGCCGTTGATTGCGCTAAGCAAAGGTAGTAGCCTCCGCACCATGATGGACCAGGCCTTTGCCAAACGGGACATTATTCCCAAAATTATTTTTGAGGTCCAGGAGTGCAACGCTGCCCTGCAGTATGTGGAATTAAATTTTGGCGTCAGCATTGTACCGGAAATGCCTACCCTGCGCACATCCCGGGTGGTAGCTCTGCCCATTGCGGAACATTCTGCGGAGTTTATCCGCAATGTCTACCTGATCTGGGATCCTATGCGAATTTTGTCGCCTTCGGTAGCTTTGGTACGGGATTTTATCGTCCAGCATTACCAGGAAGATAAAAAGGAAGAGAGCGTATCATGACGCCGCTTTTTACTTTGGTTGCCGATGTACTGGCACCGCTTACCACAGGGTATATTCTCCGCCGCAGCGGAAAAATGAACCAACGGCAGTGCGATCTTCTCATGCTGGCCAACGTAATCGTATTGGTCACGGTCATGAACCTGAGCAGTTTCTGGCTATTACCACTGGACAGCCGGCTGCTACTTCTACCGACACTCAGCGTGATTATGACCCTGGCGTCAGGATTACTGGCAATAAAATTTTTCACCCGCCGCTTAGCCAATCCGTTGGAACAGGGAGCATATATCAACTGTGCCATGCTGGGAAATATCGGGACCTTAGCTGGCATCTGTGCCTTTATCCTTTATGGAGAAGTCAGTTTCGCTTATGTGCAGCTATTTGCCGTACTCCAAAATTTCCTGCTTGTGGTTTGCTGTTTTCCCCTGTCACAGATCTACCGGGACAGGTACCTGCAGGAAGGAAGTGCAGTGCCCATTCAGATTTCTATCCGCTCTTTACTGTTTACCAAAAAGCAGATCGGCGTCCTGGGTATGGCAGCCGGATTGCTGCTCCATTACCTGAATATACCCCGGCCGGATATTGTGACCCAAACTTTTCATTATATGGTCCACATCCAGGCCTGGATTTCTTTTACCCCCGTTGGCTATGTAATCAGTTTCCAAGGTGCCAGGGAGTATATCAAAAAAGTGCTGACACTGATTCCTTTGCGCATCTTGGTTACCATTGGCATTTTTCTTCTGGCTACTTGTTTTACCAACGATACGACGCTGCTTAAAACCTTGCTGCTAAGCGCCGCCGCACCCACTGCCATCAACGCCGTCATTGCCACCCGGCTATTTAAGCTCAATGTAGACCTTGCCGTCGCAGGGTTTATCCTTACGACATTGGTCTATGTATTACTCTTTTTCCCGCTGTTTGCCCTATTTATTAAATAACGCCTGTAACATACAAGGACTGTTGTCTGGAGCGTATTCCCAGGCAACAGTCCGTTCCTTTACAGTTGTCTTTTGCTCGTAAAAAACCATAAATTTTTACGATTTTTTTATGGTTTATTTTTGAGTGTATTTTCCTGTTTATGATTTTTTCTTGGCATCATAGTCTAGTATAGATTCATTAGACTGCTGCGGGGTCTGTCTTGACCCGCTTTTCCAATTCCCGTACGGCGCAGCGGATACAATCATCGCAGGAACAAAGGATGGTATGGGTTTTTACGCCTTTTAACTCCCCGCAGAGGGTAGCTCCGCATTCCTTTTTAAAGGCCTGGAGCAAAGCATTCATTTCCCGGCTTGCCGGCTGCGGTCCCTTATATAAAAGTCCCAGCACAATGCAGGCTCCCGAAAGCGCACCGCAGGTTGCTTCCGTTCCGCCCATGCCCATTCCAAATCCTGCGCCCAGTGCCCGCAGTTCGCCCGTGCTTTTGTGCAGACAATCCTGAAAGGCTAGCAAAACCGATTGGGCGCAATTATTATGTGTGGCAGCATGATGCCAGGCAACGGCCCGTTCTTCCCGTGATATTGTTTCCATTACTGTGATCTCCCCCGCCTATAATTTGTTAAACTGTTTCTGCCGCAATTTCCCTGCGTGTATCTTCCACCACTTCAGCCATAGTGATTTGCTGCAGCGCCTCTTCCAAGGCGCGCTGCACTTTTGCTAATTTACCATCTACTGCTTTATGGATATTGCGCCCTACCGGGCACTTTGCATTGGGTGCTTCATGAAAATGAAACAGCCCGGCCTCATGAATGGCGCCAACAGCTTTATAGATGTCAAAAAAAGTTATTTTATCCAGTGGCTTAGCCAGTGTAATGCCGCTTTTCCCTTGGCTGATAGCAATAATTCCTGCATCCTTCAGCATGCCCATAACATTTCGCACAATCACCGGATTGGCGCCCACGCTGCCTGCCAAAAAGTTGCTGGTTACCTTTTTTGTGTCCTTAAAATAATCAATTGCGGTGATAATATGCACCGCAATTGTAAATTTGCTGGTAATCTGCATGGTGTCTTCCTCCTGCCTGTAATATATCCTTTTACAGGATATCTGTCAATGCAGAGTACGGATAGACTTCCTATTACGCTCTCACAACACTGATTCTTTGCTGGAGATGATTGCCCTTTACCAATTCATCCACCATGGCAATGGCATAATCTGCATAGCTGATAATGCTCTCGCCCTTGCTGTTCAGCTGCAATTCTTCCCCGGCAAGAATATACTTCCCAGTACGGGCACCGTCGCTTTGGAAATCCCCGGCAGGACTGATAAATGTCCATTGCACATCATTTCTCTTGCGAAGTTCCTCCAATTCTTTTCCCTGCGCTTTGGCAAGAGGCAGAAATTCTGCGGGAAATTCTGCTCCCTGATACACCTGCAAGGTATGTTCCGGATTCACATATAGACTTCCAGCCCCTCCTACAATCAGAAGACGAATACGGGTCCCGGAAAGAATATCGCAAAGATGTTGGGATGTCTTAACATGCATCGGTAGCTCTTCTTCCTTCCAGGCACCAAATCCATCCACGACCGCATCAAATCCTGCAAGGTCTTCTTTTGTCAGGTCCATAATATCTTTCTGCACATAAGCAGAAGCTTCTGTTTTGTTTTCAGTGCTGCGCCCAAATGCCGTAACTTCCAGGCCACGCGCCAGCACTTCCTTAATCACTTTCTGTGCTACCCGTCCATTTGCCGCTACTACTGCAATTTTCATAATAAAACCCTCCTGATGATTTTTATTTTTCTTGTAAATTCTTTATTTACAAGTTTATTTTAGTATTGTGTTTTTATCATGTCAATATTTTTATTACAAGTTTTATTTTTAAAACTTTCTAGAGATATGGCCTCGGGAGCGGTATAATATACCTAAAATTTCTTTCGGAGGCCATAATGAAACTAAAAATCATAGAGGCAGAGCTGTCCGTGTGCAAAGTCAAAAATTATAGTGGAGTAAATTTTAATGCTCCATTTTGTTTTACCGCCAGAACCGACGAGGAAAATTCCCTGGTATGTCAAACGGCAGACGTTCCTCCCAATACCCTGGAGCAGGATGATGGATGGAAAGCTTTTCGCATAGAAGGGATCTTGGATTTTTCCCTGATTGGAATTTTGTCCAAAATTTCCGGAATACTAGCGGAGCACCAAATCGGCATTTTTGCCATCTCCACCTACAATACGGACTACATTTTAACTAAAAAAGAAAATTTTCAAAAAGCCGTGGACGTCCTTGCCGAAGCCGGGTACGAAGTGGGGTAAAAAATGCTATAATGACATAGAAATTATTTTTAGGAGGGAGAATCCATGCGCGAAGAAACCAAATGCATCCAGGCTGGCTATACACCGAAAAACGGGGAACCCCGGATGATCCCCATTATCCAAAGCACCACCTTTAAATACGACTCCTCAGAAGCAATGGGAAAACTGTTTGATTTGCAGGCGGAGGGCTATTTTTATACCCGTTTGCAAAATCCCACCAATGATTATGTCGCCAAAAAAATTGCAGCCCTGGAAGGAGGCTCTGCAGCCCTTCTCACGTCTTCCGGGCAAGCAGCTACTTTTTTTGCGGTATTTAATCTGGCCGGGCAGGGCGACCACGTGGTGGCATCATCTGCCATTTACGGCGGCAGCTTTAACTTATTTAATGTCACCATGCGGCGCATGGGTGTAGATTTCACCTTTGTGGAACCAGACTGCAGCGACGAGGAATTAAACGCTGCGTTTAAGCCCAATACCAAAACTGTTTTTGGAGAGACTCTTGCCAATCCGGCACTGACCGTTTTTGATATTGAACGCTTTGCCAAAGCGGCCCATGCCCATGGCGTTCCCTTGATCGTGGACAACACTTTTGCCACCCCCATCAACTGCCGTCCTTTTGAATGGGGTGCGGATATCGTCACCCACTCCACTACCAAATACATGGATGGACACGACGCTACCGTAGGCGGTGCCATTGTGGATTCCGGGAAATTTGACTGGATGGCCCACAAAGAAAAATTCCCCGGCCTGACCACCCCGGATGCCTCCTATCACGGCATTACCTATGTAGAACAATTTGGAAATGCAGGGGCCTACATTACCAAATGTGTGGCCCAGCTGATGCGGGATTTAGGCGCCATTCCTTCGCCCATGAACTGCTATCTGTTAAATTTAGGGCTGGAATCTTTGGCCGTACGGATGCAGCGGCACTGTGAAAATGCGCAGAAAGTGGCAGAACACCTTGCTAAGCATCCCAAGGTAACGTGGGTCAACTACCCCGGCCTCCCGGATAATCCCTATTACCAATTAGCTAAAAAATATATGCCCCACGGGACTTGTGGTGTTATCGCCTTCGGGGTCCAAGGCGGAAGAAAAGCTGCTGAGGAGTTTATGAAACATCTACAGGTTGCTATGATTGCCACCCACGTGGCCGATGCCCATACCTGCGTATTGCATCCGGCCAGCTCCACCCACCGGCAATTAACGGACGAAGAACTGACGGCTGCCGGCGTCAAACCGGATCTGATCCGCCTATCCTGCGGCATCGAAAACGTAGAGGATATTATTGAGGACTTAGACCAAGCCCTGGCTAAGATTTAATACCAAATACCAGCCTGTGAAAGAGGGCAGAGAAGAAATGCTGCGCATTTCCTCCCTGCCCTCTTTTATTGCATTTGTACTTTTTCTACTCGAACGTTTTAAAACCGATCTCGCAAGAGCTGCAAGGCAGCCTTCGCTTCTTTTGTAAACTGTCTCACCGGCGCTTCCAGGCTGACCCGCCCGGTATAGCCGATGGTTTTCAGGTTTGCAATAAAGCGGCTGTAGTCTTCCCCGTCATTTTCTGCGGGAAACGTACGCCACCACCCTCTGCGGGAAAGTTCATCTTCGAAAATCTGGCTGATGGCTTCAGGATCTTTTTTCCCATTAATACACGGGATACTGGGATTGGAGAAATGGACATGTGCCAGGTATTCCCTGCCGTATTGCAGCAGAACATCCGGAGATTCTTTCTCACACATCATATAATAATAATCTATCAGTACCTTCACGTTGCTACAATTCAATTGCCGGGCAAAATCTACCGACTCGTCAAAGGTATTGAGGATGTTGCTGTCAGGGCGCCGCATAGGTTCCAAAGCGATGGTAATGCCTAGCGGCAGTGTCAAAGCAGAAATTTTCCGGGTCACATCCAGCAGCTGGGCATAGGCTTTTTCGTACGGAAATCCTTGGGGAACCCGTTTGGCACCGCCGCTGCCAAAGACAATCACCGCTATACCCAATGCCTGGGCTCTAGATAGTGCCGACTCTAGATAGCTTTCTATTTTTCCTGCATCCACTTCCGGCCCTGTCAGCCGCACCGAAGCGGGGAAGAAATTGTTGCAGGCCTCGCAGGCAATGCCGCTTTCCTTTACAATATCTTCCAACCGGTGAAAGTCATCTCCACTAAGGGCCGTCATTTCTGCCAGCGGCAGCTCCACATAATCAAACCCCAGGGAAGCGATTTCCCCAATAAATCCCATCCCGGTTTTATCTGCTCCCGTGGCAATCAGATTGCCGCAGCACCCGAACCGCATCATCCTCACCTTCTATCTTTTCCGTAAAAATTACCTCTCTACGCTACCTTGTATTCGATTTGTCTGGAAATTACTCCCACAAATTTTTATTTTGATACCGGGCATCCAATGCCGTGCTAAACCATCTGCCATTGAGCACGGTCTGAATCATTATCTTTTTAGCCTGGGTGTCAATGGACTTATCGGCATCCATTGCGTCCAGGATAGCTTTATAAGAAGTATGTTCTTTAGACATTTTTCCCCACGCATGGGTTGCATCTGCGTCCACAATCAGTTGCGTTGTCCCCTTCAGATCTTTCCATGGTGCCCACTGAGGAAGTTCTTTTCCATTTAAATCCTTACCGTTGGGATTGCCGGACCACAGGAAGTTTTTATAGTAGCTGTTCAGCAGAGCAGACACGTTTTTACAACTAGGAGAAGCATATAAAGCCGGGTACTGCATTGCTGCATTTGTAGGAATATGCGTCATAAGAGACGTGGTCATGCAGTGATAAGCCCCATAAATCGTAGCATATTCTTCCCCGCAAAGTTCTGGATCATCGCCCCAATGAATCAAGCAAGTGTAAATTGGCGCAGCATATTTGTCCAGCATACGAACTGCCGATTCTTCCCCGTTAAAATAACCGTACATTTGGCTGCCATATTTTTCTGCGAATTTATACTGGGGTAGCAGTGTCGCATCTGCCATTAACTGGCTGGGAGTAAGCGTATTGAAAGGCTTGCTGCCTTTGCAGAAAATGGAAAATTCACGATCCCCATTGACCATCAGGATCGGTACCTGGTAATACGTTTTTGTGTCAAATCCCTCTTTGGGAAGAACGGTTCCATCCGCAAACAGATGAGGAAAAGCGCTCATCCGGATAGCTGCCCCACCAAAAGAAGTTGCCACTTCTTCATCAGTTAATCCGTATAGGAAATCCCGAACTGCTTTATTATCTGTTTCAAGCCATTTCACTGCTGTCTCTTCATCGGGCTGCAATCCTTTTTGTACTACGAGGGGCGCTAAATGCCGTGCTTCTACATGGGCACTGGCAGTTGGATCTGCTGCAGTCATACCGCCACTAAAAGAGATAGCTTTTTGATATTTTCCGGCAAAAGAAGGAGCAATCAGCATCGCCATAACATCCCGGCCTCCTGCCGAAGAACCAGAGATTGTAATATTTTCTGGATTTCCGCCAAAAGCTTCAGCGTTTTCTTTTACCCATTCCAAGGCGGCCCGAATATCCAGCAGACCAAAGTTTCCGGAATTTTCTTCTGCTGTTCCATGTCGCAGCGCAGGCAGTGCATTAAAGCCTAACAGTCCCAACCTGTGATTGATGGAAACGATAACGGCATTGGTTTCTTTGGCCAGGGCAGCCGCCGGAAGAGCAGCACTTTTGCCCGTCTGGTTATTACCTCCATGAATATAAAATAAAACAGGCAGATTGGTTTCTGCAGTATCCGGACGGGTAATATCCAACGTCACGGCGCCGGCTTCACTGCCTAGCAAGGTCGGTTTCCCATTGACTTTACCAATTTGCGTGGCGCTTTTGCTTTCCGTGGCTTCCAAAACGTCCTTCCAAGGATGTAAATTCTGTGGAGCCTTCCACCGTAGTGGCCCCACCGGGGCCAAAGCATAGGGCACACCATACCAATGGAGTGCTTCATCCTTTGTAAAGCCTTTCAAGGCACCATATTTTGTTTTAACGAGTACGCTCTGATTATATTTAGGAGATTGGTTAATTTCATAGATCGCACTAACAGAAGTGCCAGTACTGGCAGCATAAACCGGCAGAGCCCACCTGCCTGCCATCAGAAGGGAAAGTGCGCAAACAGCAGCCAGTAATCTGTTTTGTTGTTTTCTTTCGTTCATGACACATGACCTCCTTCGTACAAAAGATATGAACAAAAAGGGGCTCCCGTGCTGAGAGCTCCTTTTCCGTCGTACTATTTATTTTGCCTGAGTATGATTTTTTCCCTGCTTTGTAGGAATATCCAGGATCAGGTCACTGGCTTTGCCAGCCCGGAGCAGATAACTGTCCGTGGTATGTCCTACAATCTGGGTGACTTCCCGGCTGATGGCCATGGCTTTATCCAAATCCACGTCGGTTTCAATCCCCATTTCATCCAGCATGTGCAGCAAATCTTCTGTCGCTACGTTGCCGGCAGCACCGGGAACGAAAGGACAGCCGCCTACGCCGGCAAAGCTGGCATCAAACTGGGTGAAGCCCTCGTTCAGGCCAGCCAGGATGTTAGCAATGCCCAGGCCGCGGGTGTTATGGAAGTGTAGCCACCAGGAAATATCAGGATACTTCTCTTTAACCACCTGACAGATCTGGGTCACCTGGGAAGGATAGCCCATGCCGGAAGCATCGGACAAGCTGATTTCCGTAATGCCCACTGCCATATAGGCTTCAATAATCTTGCACACCACATCTACAGGGATTTCTTTATCCCAGGGAGAACCAAAGGCCATGGAAATGGAACCGGAGATGCCGATACCCGCTTCTTTGGCTCGGTCCACACAGGCGGCAAAGCGTGCCACGCTTTCAGCCGGGGTACAGTTCAAATTGGCCAGGTTGTGGGCTACGGAAGCGGACACATTGAGTTTCACTTTCGTGCAGCCACAGGCAATGGCCCGTTCCACGCCTTTTAAGTTAGCAATCAGTGCTCGGTATTCCACGCCTTCTTTTTTCTTAATGCCACGGAATACGTCATCGGTATTGGCCATTTGGGGAACGGCCTTAGGGCTTACAAAACTGCCCACTTCAATCACAGGGAACCCGGCATCAGAAAGCTGATCAATCAGATGAATTTTTTGTTCCGTAGTAGGAACTACTTTTTCATTCTGGAACCCGTCCCGGGGCCCCACTTCACAAATGCGAACTTTTTTTACTGTCGTAAGTGTCATAGAACACCGTCCTTTTTTATTTCAGGTACTTATCCCCGGCTTCTTTAATATCTTTTACATGGACCAGATCAATGTAGGTCTGGAAGTCCAGCATTTCACCAGGATACCCTTCCGGCGTGCCGTGTTCTTTAATATATTTCAGCACACTGAGTTCTGCCGCCACCTGGGCAAACAGCACGCTGAAGGGGAAGGTGATAATCTTATATCCCAGTTTTGTCCCGCAGTCATCTGTAGTAAATTCTTTAAAGAAGGGCTGGTTGGGGAAATAGCCCAGATGGATAGGGCCATGCACCTTTTCAGGCAGGCTCACCAAGGCTTCCCGGGATTTCGGCAGGATTTTGACCATATCCGCACCGGCATCCAGATAGGCATTGGCACGTTCTACTGCTTCGTCATCCGGTGCGTCCGTACGGGCAATAATTAACAGGTCCGGATCCGTACGTGTATCCACAGCGGCCTGAATCTTTCCGCACATTTCATCCACACTGATAACTTCGGTGGTGCTGATAAACGGGCAATTGGGCGGCTGTTTCTGGTCTTCAATGAAGAAGCCGCCTACGCCGGTTTTTTCATATTCCTTTACGGTACGAATCACGTTCAGTGCGTTGCCATAGCCACCTTCTGCGTCGCAGATAATGGGGATATTCACTGCATCGGCCATTTTGCTGAGAATGTCCACGGTTTCGTTTAACGCCAAAAGGCCGGAATCCGGCTGGGCCAGCACTACCCCGTGCATCCCATAACCAGTAGTACCGCAGACCTGGAATCCTGCTACTTCAATCGCCCGGGCGCTTAGGGCGTCATAGGCGCAGGGAGCAACCAAATACTTATTGTCCGCTAGCAGTTTCCGCAATTTGGTCGTCATTTTTTCTTTTGCCATAATAGGTTTCTCCTTCACGTTACTATTTTCGTACAATTATCGGATTACCCTGCTTTCCAAGGAAAACAGGGTATCCGTTTCAGCTTGCGCCGCTCTTATTTGGATTTATGGGATTTTGCGTGGTTGGGGGCAACGAACTGGCCGTTTTCATCCTTTACCAGTTTCCCATCTTCTACCAGCGCATTGGGGCTGTAGATATCGTTGATGTTCCAGCAGCCCGGTGTAGGCACCACAATGTTTTCCATGGGGGCTTCTACCAAAAATGGCCGGCCTTCCTTATTGGCTTTCATGGCCATTTCCATCGCCGGTTTGAATTCATCGGCGCTCTTCACACAGATGGATTCCACGCCATAGGCTTTCGCCACGCCAGCCCAGCTGGGGCTGTAGGATTTGCCGTCAGGAGTGTGGAATACAGTACCAAATTTGCTGCCGTAGTTGGCGTTTTCCAATCCGGCAATGGTTCCAAAGGCAGAGTTGTTCATTACAACCCAGGTCACAGGAATACCTTGTTCTACCGCAGTGGCCAAGCAAGTGGGGTTAACACCAAAACCGCCGTCACCGGTTAAAGTAATGCAGACTTTATCCGGAGCTGCCAGTTTGCCGCCCAGTACAGCGGAGGCACCAAAGCCCATGGTCGCCAGGCCGGAGGAGTGATGGATGCTGCCCGGTACGGTAATATCATACTGCTGGGCCACACCGTTTTTGTTCCAGCCTACATCGGTAAAGATATGTGCATCTTCGGGGATGGTTTCTTTTACGTCTTTCAAAATCCGCTGCGGGGTCATGGGGAAGCGGCCATCGTTGGAGATCGCCACGTTCTGCGCCTTGAAGTCTGCTTTAGCTTTAGCAATGGCTTCCCGCAGGCCTTCTCGTTTAATGCCTTGCGGGCAAAGTTTCTTTGCTTCTTCCAGGATTTGTTTCAGGCCCAGTTTCAGATCGCCTACGGCGCCAATGGCTACCGGATAGTTCCGTCCGATTTCGCTGGGATCAATGTCGATCTGCAGGAATTCGGTATGATCCGGATCAAAGGTTACGCCCCGATACCAGGAGGAACTGTCTGCTTCTGCAAAACGAGTTCCCAGGCCCAGGATTACATCGGCTTTGCTGGTGAGGGAATGGGTAAATTCCATGCCCCAGAAACCAGTCTGTCCAATCATCAGCGGATGTTTGTCGCTGATGCAGCCTTGGCCCATCAAAGTACGGGATACAGGAATGTCCAGGAATTCTGCCAGTGCTGCCAATTCTTCAGAAGCCTGTGCCAGCAGAATGCCGCCGCCTGCATGAAGCACCGGTTTTTTCGCTTCCACCAGTTTCTTTGCAATGGCTTTGGCGGCTTCCGGATCCAGCGCCGGTTTCATGGTGATATGGCTGTCACGATAAGTACGATCCCAGATGTAATCTTCCACTTCCCGGGAGAAAATATCCATAGGCACGTCAATCAGCACAGGGCCAGGACGGCCGGATTCTGCCAGACGGAACGCCTTATCCATGATTTCAGCCATGGATTCCGGATCGTCCACACGCCAGGCCCGTTTCACGACCGGTTCCAGGATTTTGTACTGGCTGCCGTCTTCGTGCATATTCACTTCCTGATGGGGATGTTTGCCGAAATAATAGGTGGGCACGTCCCCGGCAATAACTACCATAGGAATGGAGTCAAAGGCTGCATTGGCCACACCGGTCAATACGTTGGTCAGCCCCGGCCCAAGGTGGCAAAGTGCCACAGAAGCCTTATGGGTAATCCGTGCATAGCCGTCTGCTGCGGTAGAAGCCACTGCTTCATGCCGGTTGGAAATAAATTTTACTTTTTTGCTGCGGCTGAGGGCGTCCAGCATACCAATGACCGTATGACCACACAGACCAAAGACGTATTTTACGTCCCGTCTTTCCAGGTAGTCCACCATCAGATCCGCGATCAGTTTCTTTGCCATCTCTATTCCTCCTGTGAGTTTCTTTCTGTAGGAATCCCTGCCAGATACAATCGTTCTAAATATTGATTCAGCACGTCGCCGCTGCGGACCACGTAATTTTTAAAATATTCCACAGCAGGCACCGCATACCGTTCTTTGTTCCACTGGAGATACAGCTTGCGTTTGGGTGTTTCTCCCAGCGGAATGACTTTTGTTCCATAGGGAACTCCTGTCAAAGGGTACGGCACAATGGATAGGCCGTAGTTTGCTGCTACAAAGCCGTAAACCACCACATCGTTGGGGCTTTCCATCACCACATTCACGGTGATGCCCCGTTTGGCAAACGCTTCCCGTACCTGCTTGGAAATTTGTCCGGAGGCATCAAAGGAGACAAAATTTTGTCCCTGAAAATCCTCCAGTTGCAAACTTTTCCGGCTGGCAAAGGGATGCCGCTCCGGCACCAGGGCAACCAGGGCATGTTCCCCGATATAGCAACTGCCAATCTGGGGACTGTCGATTTTGGTGCACAGGATCAGGTCCAGTTTGCCTTCTAACAAATCTTTCCGCAGGTTATACCAGCCCCGGGAACTATACTGGAACTGCACCCCCACACGATTGGTTTCGCTGCGATAGCGGATCATCAAGTCCGTAGCAAACGCCTCAATAGAGTAAAACCCACCCAGCATAATGGTTCCCTTATTGGGATCCAGGTATTCTTTCAGGGTATCTATCCCGGCTTCCAGCGTGTTCAGTGTCTTTTTGGCGTAGGGAAGAAAGAGCTGTCCGTATTTGGTCAGCTGGACATTTCTCCCCTTCCGCTCAAAAAGTTTGGTGCCCAGTTCCCGTTCCATATCCCGCATGGCATGGCTCAGGTTGGACTGGCTCACCCGGAGGCGTTCCGCCGCCCGGGTGTAGTGTTCCAGTTCCGCTATGGTCGTAAAGTAGTACAGCCACTGGAGTTGCATGGTTTCTGCTCCCTTCCGCTTCGCAAGATCTCTGCTCTGGTGCTTTCATCATCGCACAGAGCTGCACCTTTTGGCAAGCGTCTAAAGCAGGGCAGATAAAGTCACGTTATTTAGAGGCCGCATCCAGTTCTTTCGTCAAAAGGCTACCAAGGCCGTTCACGTCTTTATCAATCTTTTCGTTCAGAGCTTTCACGCCAGGCAGAGCCAGTACTTGATCAAAGAAGTCCTTATTGTAGGTAATGATGGTCATGCCCTTCTTTTTCAGGTCTTCCTGGTTCTTCTTGTCCACATCACCCAGTTTGCCGGCCATTTCTTTCCGGGCTTCTTCTACAGCCTGGTTCAAAGCTTTCTGGTAAGCAGGATCCAGGGCATCATAGGCCTTTTTGTTGATGGCAATCTGGTTGGCATAGAGGATATGGTTGGTATCGGCCAGATATTTCTGCACTTCGTTGAAGTTTGCAGAAACGATAGTGTCTGCTGCGTTTTCTTCCGCTTCCACGGTACCGCTCTGGAGAGCAAAGTATACTTCAGGCCAAGCCAGCGGAGTGGGGTTGGCGCCCAGGGCAGTCCAGAAAGCCATATGGTTCTTGTTGCTCATAGTACGAATCTTCAGGCCCTTAAAGTCAGCCAAAGTATTCAGCGGTCTGTTGGCAGTAGTCAGACGGAAGGTGGCATTTTGCAGAATGCCCAGGTAATGCAGGCCTGCCTTTTCATAAGCTGCGGACAGTTTCTTATGGAATTCCCCGTCCCCGTTCAGGACTTTGTCGATGGTTTTCCCGTCATATTTAGCAAAAGCCATGGGCATATCAAACACAGCCGTTTCCGGAATGATGGCGGTCACAGGAGCCATCTGCATCACAACGATCTGGATATCGTTGGATTTAATCTGCCGGAGCAAGTCTTCGTCGCCGCCCAGTTCAGAGTTAGGATGGTAATCAATCTTGAATTTACCACCAGTGATTTTTTCCACGTTCTTGGCAACCAGTTCACCAAATTGTTGTGCCGCAGCACCTTTACCAGAAGAGTCAGCACCAATCATTTCGACAGCTTTCAGTTTGGAGTAGTCTCCGCTGCCGCCGGAAGAAGCGCTCTTATCATCGCCGCCACCGCAGCCTGCCACAGACAGAGCCAGGATACTAGCCATGATCAAACCGGCAACTTTTTTCCAAGTACGTTTGCTTTCCATAATCACAATTCCTCCTTTTTTCCTCTCACACAATGGTTCCGTCAACAACTTACTTTAACAAACTCGGTAGATACGTAGACAGTGCAGGGATGTAGGTAATGGCAAACAAGGCAATCACGAAAGCGATAATAAAGGGCAGTGCTTTTCTGGCCACATCCATGGGCTGCTCCTGGGCAATATTACCAGCGACGAACAAGTCCAGTCCAAACGGCGGAGTTGCCAGGCCGATGGACAAGCAGCAAACCAGCACAACCCCCAAGTGTACCGGGTCCACGCCTAATTTTACGCAGGCCGGCAGCAGTACCGGTGCCAGAATGATGATGGCAGGACCAGTATCCATAACCATCCCCAGCAGGAAGAAGATAATGACCAGTACGGTTAGGACCGTAAAGCTGGAGTGGAAATTCCCCAGGATAAAGCTTTCCACAGCACGGGTAGCCCGCGTCAGGGACAGCACCCGGCCAAATGCCGTAGCAAAGGCCAGTACGAAAGCCAGTCCGCCATAGGTCTTAACAGATTCACAGAGCATAGGAATCAGTTCGTTGAGCTTCATGGTCTTGTAAATCAAGAGGGACACAATCAGTGCATAGAATACGGATACGGTAGCAGCTTCCGTCGGTGTCGTCCAGCCGGTATAAATACCGCCCAGTACGATGACCGGGCACAGGAGCGCCCAGAAGCTGTCTTTAAACAGTTTGAAGAAGCCTTCACTGGAAAGTTCATCCATCCGTTCCTTGATTTTCTCTTTGTCTTCCCCGTTCTTTGCACAGTAGAAGACGGCATAGGCCATGAGTGCTACACCAATCAAGATACCTGGCAGTACGCCGCCCAGGAACAAGTCGCCGGTGGAAACCCCGGTTGCCAGAGAATACAGTACAAACGGAATGGAAGGCGGAATAATAACGCCCAGACCGCCGGCTACAGCGATGAGGCCCGCACTCCATGTCCGGTCATACCCCAGATCCGTAAGGAACGGTACGCACATAGCACCAACAGCTGCCGTCGTGGCAGGACCAGAACCAGAAATAGCTCCATAGAATAAGCAGGTGAGAATCACGGCGCAGGGCAGGCCACCGGTAATCCGACCTGCAAAAAAAGCGAAGAAGTTAAACAGTTTCCGGGAAATGCCGCCTTTGGCCATAATGACGCCACCTAGAATGAACAGCGGCACAGCCAAAATCGGAGTAGAGTTAGCGCCGGAAAATGTATTGTTCAGTAGCTGTACAATACTGCCGCCACGGTGAAGTAGCTCAATCGGGGCTACAGAGCCCAGGATCATACTGATGGCAATAGGAATAGAGAGAGCAATGGTCACCAGGAAGACTACAAATACCATTAGTGCTGCCATACTCACTCATCTCCTTCCTGGGCCATAGCAGCTTCTTTAGCTGCATCCTGCATGGTCTGTTCTACAGTGGACAGCTCCACTTCGTTGAATTTCTTAATATGGATGATGATCATCTCGATGCCGCGGATCACGGCCAGGAAAAATCCGATCACCATGAATACATACACAAAGGACATGGACCACTGCATAGCCGGGGAAATTTCGTGGCTGGCGGCAATGTTCTCATATACTTCCAGGGAGTAATACCCCAAGTAGGCCATACTCAGCATGGTAACGATATCCACTGCCAAGTTCACGATTTTTTTCAGCGTATTAGGGAGCAGGTCTTTCAGTACCCCCACCCGTAGCATATTCTCCATACGGATGGTATAGGGCAGGGAAATAAATACGCTCCAGATCCACATGAACCGGCAAAATTCTTCGGCCCATGTCAGGGAAGTCATGCCTGGAATTTTCCGGACGATAACCTGGATCATGCTAACACAGGCAATCAGGACCAGCATGATGACCAGGAAGGTTTCCTCCAGGTGATCATCCAGCCAGTGTATGAGTTTCATCAGACGTTCCTCCTTTATCTCTGCACGTAGCAGTTTTTATTTTTCACCGTTTTTTTCGGCCAGAATATCTAAGAGTTCCTGCCGCATGGCTTCTACCGGAGCCTTTTGTCCGCTCCACAGTTCCACCTGGGCAGTGCCCTGGTACAGGCTCATGGAAAGGCCGTTCAGAATCTTACAGCCGGCAGCTTCTGCATCCATAAGGAATTGGGTTTTCGCCGGATTGTAGCAGGCATCAAAGTAAAATTGCTCTTTCTTGATGTACTTTTTAGGCAGCGGGCTTTGTCCAATGCTTTTTCCCATGCCCACGCCGCTGGCATTTAAGACGATATCTGCGGCCGCCACTTTGCTAAAGTCTTCATGGGGTACAAATTCAGCTACCTGGGCGAAGTTTTTGTTGATGTCATCCACCAGTGCATGAGCGCTTTCCGGGAACAAATCCGTGATGTAAATCTTAGGCGCCCCGTGATAAGCCAGGATGGAGCACATGGCCCGTCCAGCGCCGCCGCTGCCAAAGCAGAAAAATACGTTTTCTGCTACCTTCACACCGGCTTCTACCAGGGCGGTATAGAATCCTACGCCGTCCGTGTTATAGCCTTTCAGTCTGCCATCCGGCAGTTTTACTACTGTATTGCTGGAACCCATCTTTTTGCACAGGGGATCCAGTTCATCCAGATATTCCAGGACTTTCACCTTATTGGGTTTTGTCACAGCAAACCCGGCAAAAGGCATGTAGCGCAAGCCGTTAACGATATCTCCCAAGTGGTCATTGCCTGTTACCGTGTAAAAGTACAGCATATTCAGCCCTGCGGCTTCGTAGCCTTTGTTTTGCATCCGTGCGGCAAAGGACTGTGCCAAAGGATCGCCCAACAACGTAATGAATTTCGTATTGATATCCGGTTTCATCATGACCCTTCTTTCTTTACTGATCTACTTCCGCCAATACTTTTTTCGCATAGTTCAAACAATTTTTCACGTGTCCCAGGGCCCCATATTTCTGGATGTTTTCCAGATTGGGAAGTTCAATGGAGCAGGGATGCGCCGGCAGTGCTTTGAGAATCCGCACCAGAGGGATCGCACCCATTCCCGGGTATTCCCGGGCACCCCGCATCACTTCCGGCCGTTCCATCATGTAGTAATCTTTCGGGCAGTCGCACAAATGGATAAGACCATAGCGATCCGGTTCAATGGCCTGAATTTCTTCCGGCGTTTCCTGTGCCCAGTACACATACAGCATGTCCAGGAACAGTTTCAAATTCGGTGCCTTTACCTTTTCCTGCATGGCTTTGGCCCCTGCCAGATTCCGGATCCGGGAAATGGCCGGATATTCCAGATTGACCGTCAGCCCAAATTCCGCTGCCTGTTCGCAGATTTTTCCGTAGCACTCCACGGCAAAGTTTTCGTCTTTGCTCCAGTCGCTGGAGAGAACATCCGTAGCGCCAAGTTCTGCGCCTTTTTCAAAGGCTGCCCGGTAATCCACAGGGATATCTTCCCGTACCCGCACCAGTTCAATATCCAGCAGTGGCAAACCGGTTTCTTTCAGCGCTTGTTGGATCTTTTTAAACAGTTCCGGATCCCCGACCAGATCATTCTGAGGTTCTCCTGCCTGTCCCATGGGGATGGTCCGCAAACTGACAGAGTCATAGCCGGCTTCTGCCGCCATGTGGATCTGATCCACCGCTTCCACACCGGGAACGGTCAGATACGCCAAAGAAAATTTTCTTGCCATTTTTCTACCTCCTTAGAATGCAGAGTTGACGACCTTATTTGACGGTTTGTAATGTTCTGACTTTTTAAAGCAGTGCGTGCAATCAGTCTTTTCTCTGCTTTACACAGAATGCATTAAGCAATTTCTATCATGTATCTTTACGTTTATTATACAAGAAATATTTTATGAATTCTAATATTCTTTTTCTATGAAATGATGAGTAAAACTCATATGAATAGGTTTTATAAAAAATTTCTATCAGAAAATTTTGTTTTACCTATCTTCTTTGCGGCATTGCCACTGGAACTGTCGCAAAAAAAAAGATCCGGCTCCCCAGGTCATACCCAGCGTTCCGGATCGTATCTATCATGACAATCTATTTATTTTTTCCAAAGAGAATTTTTTACGGAGTATTGACTACTTAGGACTTCATAAAGCAGACCGTACCATGGAAGGTCAACGGCCCTTCCGCCTCCCTTTCAATACGGCCCGTTTCCCAATAGGCCAAGGGCATCTCCTCTTTCCACTGGCGGGAAAAGACCAAAAGCTGAACATAATCCCCCACTAAAGTAAGCTCCATGGGCAGATGGTCCTGCTTTTTCCCCATTTCCTGGGGACGGCAGGCCACCACCTGTACCTGGGTTCTTTCTGCCAGGGCACTGATTTTTCCCATAGCCTCCATCCCATCTTTGGGTGCGGGCTCTGCGGCAATCTGTACCGTGTTTTCCCGTTTTGTCCGGGCGGCTTCCGGATCGTATTGCTGGGCAAAGGCTTCTATTTTTTTCTTCTGCTGCAAAAGATCGGCTGCCCTGTCCCAGTCTTTTTGTCCGTTTTGCCAGAAAGGAAGCGCTACGGTACAAGTCAGCCACAAACACAGCAGGAAAAAGCCAAAGCCCGTAACAGCCGGGACTTTATCCCTGGCGTTTTCCATCCACTGTTTTCGTTCCATTTCCGTTTCCTTTCTGCAGTTCCACCAAAAGGGAAAATTCCGTTTCTGGTTTTTCACTAAGGCGTTCCATTTTTTCGATCTGCACGCTCTTCACAGCCCGCTCGTCACGAAGCCGCTGTACAAAGGAAAGAACCGCCTGGCTTTCCAGTGTTCGTCCGGAAAGGCGCAGCATTTTCTTGTCCTGGTTTTCCTTATCCCAGGCAGCCTGCTGGAGATAACAATCTGCAGGCAACTCCCGTCCCAAAAGCGTCAGCCAGGTATCCCAGTCAACATTCCGGTTACGAGCAGCCTGCTGTTGTTTTACCTGCTGGGATAAAAGACGGTTTAGCTTTTGCTCCTCTTGGTAGCGTTCATACCAGGGACCCGTTGCCAGCAGTGCATTTTTTGCCTCCTGCTGCTTCTTATACGCTATCCCCTGAAAGATTCCACCAAAGAGGCAAAAAATAAGAGCGGCTACCCCGGTCACTTCCATGCCCCGGATAACAGCCGGCCAGGATGGCAGCGGCTGCTTCAGCTGAAAGTCCCACTGCCGGGTGCTTTCCATAAAAAGCACACTCCCCAGCGCGGCTGCTGCAGACCCATAGGATAGCTTTTTTTCTAAGTCAGGATAGCACCGTGAAGCTTGCAGCCTATCGGA
The DNA here is from genome assembly GCA_900554515.1 of uncultured Acidaminococcus sp. Lineage (GTDB taxonomy): Bacteria > Bacillota > Negativicutes > Acidaminococcales > Acidaminococcaceae > Acidaminococcus. Next base: position 83,037 of record USHN01000003.1, read on the forward strand.
AAGCGGCAGTTTTTCCAGGGGTATCCCTTCTGCCTGCAGCTGCTTCTGCCATTTTGCCAATATCCCGTAACTTTTTCCCCACCAGTACACCGGCACAGACACAAGCTGTCGCTTGCTGTTTTCCTGCTGCATGGTTTCCAGAATTTTCCTGCCTAGCTCCGTTTCTTCCTGCCGAACAGAATCCCACAAAAGACTCTGTTCCACCCCGTCCCATTGCTTTTCTTGGGCACGAACAAAGGGAAACACAGCCTGTGGCTGCCCCTTTGCATAAAGGATGAGGGTAATGGCTTTCTCTTCTTCCAGCCATAGCCAGGCAGCAGCTTTTTTTGCCGTCCAGAGCCCCAGAGAAAGCAACGCAGGCTGGATTTTTACCGGATGCCAGCCCATTTCCTGCAAGAATTCCTGTATCCAGGCAATGACAGGCTGCGGCATGGCGATGGCACCCGTCTGCCCTGAAGGCAATGGGGATCCCAGACGCAGCGCATAGTTTCCTGCTTCCCAGGGCACTTTTTGGACGCTCTCCCAGTAGGCAGCTTCCTGCCGCTCTGCTTCACTTTTCAAAACAGGCAGGGACAACGTAAGCCAGGTAGAAGCTTCCGGAGCAACCGTCACAGCACAGGCTTTGGCATTGATGCCCTTTTTCCCACATTCCATGCGCATCCATTCGCACAGGGCAGGGATTTTTTCTTCAGTAATTTTTTCGCTCACAGACGCAGGCAGCGTTTCCTGTAAAACCCGTTCCAGTCGCAAAGCATCATTTTCCCGCCGAACCTGGCATACGGTGATACACCGGGAATCCAGATACAAGGCTAAAAGTTTCCTGGGCAGGGGGTGAAAAAAAGAGTGCAGTTTCTGCCCAATGGTTTCCCTGTGCAGCCCCAGCAGGCAAAAAAGCATTCTCCTGTCGGGAAACTGCCAGAATGCCAAAAGAGGCTGGGCTAAGCCACTATTCCAGAGCATCACAAAAAATGCCGCACCGCAAAGAAACGGGGCAAACGGAATAGGTTCCCAGAATGCCTCTTTGCGTTTCATCCGTTTTAAAAGCAGAAAGGCAAGTGCCGCCAGTACCGCCCCAAAGAGTCCTTTTAAGCCATCCACCGGCCCAAGCCATAATCCCAGAAGTGTCACAAGGCGTACATCCCCGGCCCCGGCGCTGCCTGGAAACATCCGGTAAAAGAAATACAGTACGCCTCCTACCACCAATCCTACCACCAACGCTCCGGTTACAGCCCACAAAAAGGAGAACCCCAGCCAGAAGTGCTGGAAAAGGATCAACGCCCCCAGGGGCCAAAACAAATCTTCATACAGCATCTGCTCTTTGGCATCCAGCCAGCTGAGTAGTAGCAGCAGGGAAAGAATTCCCCACTGGATGAGAAGCAGCACGGACGGCTCCCGGAAAATTCCCAACAGGGCAAAGAAAAAGCCGGTTTCCAGTTCCCTAAGGCAATACGTCCAGGGAATTTTTGCGCCGCAATGCCGGCACTTGCCCCGCAGCCACAAAAAGCTAAAAAGGGGAACCAGATCCCATAGTGCCAGCGTATGACCGCATGCGTCACAGTGCGAACGGGGACGCAGGAGGGATTCTTCCCGATAAAGTCGCACGGCACACAGGCAAAGGAAACTCCCCACGCAGCACCCGATAAAAAAATAGGCAAGAATAAGTGGTATTGGCATAGTGTCCCCCTATCCCTGAATGCTGGTGCGCAGCCCGATGGCTTCGCCCAGGTGCAGCATGGAGATTTCCTAGCTGCCTGCCAGATCTGCGATGGTCCGTGCGACTTTGATGATCCGGTCATGGCTTCGGGCTGAAAGTCCCAGAGAGGTAAAATATTTCTCCAGCAGCTTTTGCGCATCCGGCGCCAACGCGCAGAATTTTTTTACTTCCCGCCGCCCCATGCTGGCATTGCAGAACAAATGAGTTCCTTCCAGCCGCTTTCGCTGAATCTTCCGGGCGTTTACAACCCGCTGCCGGATTTGGGCAGAACTTTCCTGGGCGCAATTGCTCTGCATTTCCTGATACTGCAGCCGGGGCACGTGAATCTGGATATCAATCCGGTCCAGCAGCGGACCGGAAATCTTTTTCCGGTAACGGGCAATATCTCCCGGACGACAGGTGCATTGGTGCACGCCGTCTTCTTCTCCCCAAAAGCCACAAGGGCAAGGGTTTTGTGCCGCCACCAGGATAAAGCGGGCCGGATAGCTTAAAGACGCCTGCACTCTGCTGATGGTGACCACGCCATCTTCCAGAGGCTGTCGTAATACCTCCAGGGCACTTCGGAAAAATTCCGGCAGCTCATCCAAAAATAAAACCCCATGGTGAGCCAAGGTAACTTCTCCCGGGCGCGGCACACTGCCGCCGCCAATTAAAGCGGATTGGCTCACCGTATGATGCGGGCTGCGAAAAGGGCGCTCTGCTACAATGCCATGCTGTCGGGCAAGAAGACCGGAGATACTGTAAATTTTCGTGACTTCCAGCGCTTCTTCTTCTGTCATCGGCGGCAGGATCGTGGAAAGCCGTCTGGCCAGCATGGTTTTTCCAGCGCCGGGCGCCCCCACCATCAGGACATTGTGCCCGCCGGCAGCTGCAATTTCCAGGGCCCTTTTCGCCACCCGCTGTCCCTGCACATCCGAAAAATCAACAGTGCTTTCTTCCGGCCCGTCCAAGAGCAAACTTTTCTTTTGCAAAGGGGTAAGCTGTGCTTTCCCCTGAAGATGCTCCACGATCGCCGTCAAAGTATCCGCAGTGTACACAGTAATCCCATCTACCAGCTGCCCTTCTGCTGCATTGCCGGAAGGGATAACCATGCAATGCCAGCCCTCCTCCCGGGCTTTTAAAATCATAGGCAGAATTCCGTTAATGGGCCGCAGTGCCCCATCCAGCGCCAATTCCCCGGCAAATACCGGGCACTGCCGGTCATCCGGCAGTTTGATATACTGCTTGGCTGCCAATATTCCTATGGCAATCGGCAGATCCAGTCCGGATCCGTCTTTTTTTAGATCTGCCGGGGCCAAATTCACAGTAATATGGGTATCCGGGAAATGAAAACCAGAATTTTTCACAGCGGCTTTTACCCGTTCCCGGGATTCTTTAATGGCTGTATCCGGCAGGCCCACGATTTCAAAGGCGGGCAGCCCGTTGGTCACATCCACTTCCACACGGACCAGTTCGCCATTGATACCCCTTGTAGTTTCGCCATAGGTACATGCATACACGTTCTTTCTCTCCTTGTTCGTTTCTTATTAAAAGTCTTATTGCAATGGATACTTGCTGTTTTGCATTAAAAGGCACTGGTGACGTGATTGAGCTGGATATCCCCGTACAATTCTGTAATTTCGATCACGTCAAACCGGATGGTGCAGCGGGGATGAGGATGTCGCTTGAGATAATACAGCGCCGTCGTGCGAAGTTTTCGTTGTTTACTAGGTGTTACAGCCGCAGCAGGGCGCCCAAATTTCAGGCTGCGCCGGGTTTTTACCTCCACGAAAGCCAATATCCGGCCTTGTTTCGCTACAATATCCAGTTCCCCAAACGGACAGGAAAAATTTCTGTCCAGGATTTCGTAGCCCTGCTCCTCCAAAAAAGCGGTGGCCCGGTCTTCCCCACTGTTTCCGAAATGACGCCGTGGATCCATGTGATTCTCCTTATTTTAAACGGATTAGAGTGTGAAGGCTGAGTGCGTCAGGAACGTGTTCCATGGTCTTGACCGGGGCAAAGCTGTGCCGGTGCCAGGGCGTCGCGCCCCATTTTTCCATGGCTTTCATATGCGCTTCGGCACCATAGCCTTTATTATGCGCAAAGCCATAGGCAGGATATTTGGCATCCAGTTCCACCATAAACCTGTCACGCGTCACCTTCGCCATAATAGAAGCTGCTGCAATGCAGGCGCTGCGGCTATCTCCATGAATAAAGTCCCGCACAGGAAGGCCCGGGATCTGCAGCGGCATGGCATCGGTAAGTCCCGCCTGGGGTGCTGTATTCAAATTGGTAAGGCACAGTTCCATAGACTTTTTTGCCGCCTGATAAATATTTAAGCGGTCAATTTCCTGCGGCCCCAACAGGCACAGGGTAATGGCTACCGCCTGTTCTTTGATTGCCTCGTACAACGTTTCCCGGCGCTTTGGGGTGACCTTCTTAGAGTCATTAAGCCCGGGCAGCCAGATCTCCCTGGGCAAAATTACAGCTGCTGTAACCAGAGGCCCTGCCAAAGGACCGCGGCCTGCTTCATCGCAGCCAGCCACCAATAGCCGCCCTTTGTTCCATTCTTCTTGTTCCAGCACGCGAAGCTGCTGCAAGCGAAGTTTTTCTGCTGCAACCTGTTCCTGTTTTTTTGTCCAGGCAGCTAATAGGTTCTGCACCCCGCGGCGAGGATCAGCACGCAGTTCTTCAAGAACGTCAGAGGATGGATGCTGCGCCAACATATCTTTAATCTGGGAAAGGGGGATTGTCATGATGCCTTCACCGGTCGTTCCAGCGTAAAACCGCCCATTTTTCCGCTTTTGAAATCTCGCAGCACCATTTGAATCGTCCTCGCTCCATCCACGACTCCGCCCTGCCGCAGCCAGCCTCTGCTGCGGCCGATTTTTTCTACAAGGCTTTCTGCTGTGTCATTCCCTTCCAGGCTTATCCCGTAATAGGCGGAAAGCTCCTGGGAATAATAGGCAGAAAGCCGCTCCAGCAAAATTTCAACAGCGATTTCATTATCAAAGACTTCTTCCCGGATGGCTCCTGTCACCGCCAGACAAAATCCCGTTTCCGGGTTGTCAAATTTGGGCCACAGTACGCCCGGCGTATCCAAAAGTTCCAGCCCTTTGCCCAGCATCACCCACTGAGGGCCACGGGTTACACCCGGTTTATTTTGGGCGGCGACTTTATTTTTGCCGATAAGCCGATTGATCAGGGTGGATTTCCCCACATTGGGAATTCCCACGATCATGACACGGATGCTGCGATTGCGTACTCCTTTTTTTCGCCATTTTTCCAATACGGGCTCCCCCGCTTTCTGGATAGCTGCTTGGAGTGCCTTTAGGCCTTTTCCTTTCTGGCAGTCCACTTCCAGGGCCGTAAAGTTCTGCTGCCGCAGTGTCTCCAGCCAGGAGCGGGTCAGCACAGGGTCCGCCATATCAATTTTATTCAGCATCACAATCTTTGGCTTAGCGCCAATCATCTGCTGGAGTATAGGGTTGGCACTGGAGCGGGGAATCCTGGCATCCAAGAGTTCTACGACCACATCCACCAATTTTAAGTTGGCTTCCATCATCCGCTTGGCCTTGGTCATGTGTCCGGGAAACCACTGGATCTGAAAATTTTTCCCTTGCAACGTTTCCATTATTTTTTCCTTTCCGCATTCCGTGCCCCTTCCCCTAAGGGCCATTGACGAGTTATTATAGCATGTTTGGTGTCATTCTACTCAAAAAGGGAGAAAAATGAGGGGAAATGACCTTTAGATGGGGAGATATGAAAAAGACGTGGTCTCCCACGTCTTTTTCTGCAGCTGACATCCATTTTCATGGCAGGCTTCTGATTTTATCCAGGGGCCAGAAAATTACACTGGCCTTGCCCTTAACCAGGGACAAATCCACGAACCCCACATCCAGAAACCGGCTGTCTTCAGAATTGTTTCGGTTATCTCCCATAACAAAGATATGCCCTTCCGGAATCGTAGTCTTGGGGTAATTGGTATGAAATGGTTCCCGGATATAACTTTCATCCAGTTTCTCCCCATTGACATAGGTCTGCCCATCTTTGATTTCAATGGTATCCCCGCCCACGGCAATGACCCGCTTGATGAAATCCCGTGTAGTATCACTGGGATATTTGAAGACAATGATTTCTCCCCGCTTGGGAGCGCGGGTGTAGTACACCAGCTTGTTGACGATAAGCCGTTCCTTATCCTGTAACGTTTCCCGCATGCTGGGCCCGGAAACCATATAGGGTTCCACCAGAAAGGTGCGGATTCCAAAGGCGACCACCACGGCAATAATGATGGAAACCAGCCAGTCACTGGCGGTATCCTGCCATGACTGATTTTTCTTTTGTTCTTCCATACGTTGCTTCTCCTTTAACGTAAAAAAGGCAGCTGCCTAAGCAACTGCCTCCCGCGACCAATTAGCGGCGTTCCTTGATACGGGCTGCTTTACCGGTCAATTTACGCAGATAATACAGCTTGGCTCTGCGCACAGCCCCTTTGTGGGAAACGACAATCTTGTCGATCCGCGGGGAATGAACCGGGAATCTTCTTTCCACGCCCACACCAGAAGCAATACGACGAACGGTAAACATTTCCCGTACGCCGGAGCCATGCCGGGAGATGCACACACCTTCAAACAGCTGAATCCGTTCCCGTTTACCTTCCACGATCTTTGCGTATACTTTCAGGGTATCGCCGGGACGAAAGTCAGGGATGTCAGAACGTAGCTGTTCTTTTTCAATTGCTTCGATAATGTTCATTATTATTTCCTCCTCAGAATCCAAGACGTTCATGTCCAGCAATGGGCTGACAGCGGACCGCCCGTAATACATACAGCGTATTATATCATACGCTTCTTTGATTATGCAAGGAAAAGATTACACTTTCCCTTATTTTTCTGCGGCAAGTTCTGATGCGGCCTGCAGGAACAATTTTCCATTGCCGGTCTGCCAGGGACATTGCCGCAATAGCTCCGGCCGATACCGGAGTGTCATTTTAAACGCTTCTTTCATCCGCCAGTTCGCAATTTTTTCATGGTCTCCAGAAAGAAGTACGGTAGGCACATCCTGTCCGTTATAAGTCACAGGCCGGGTGTATTGCGGATATTCTAAGAGACTGTCGGAAAAAGAATCCTCCTGGGCGCTACTTTCCTTTCCCAGGACGCCCGGAAGAAACCGGGCTACAGCATCCATGATAGAAAGCGCAGGCAATTCTCCCCCCGTCAGGACAAAATCCCCGGTGCACACCCGCAGATCCACTTCACGGAGGATGCGTTCATCAAACCCTTCGTAGTGCCCGCAGCAAAAAATCAAATCTTTCCCACAGGCGGCCAGGCTGCACACCTGCACCTGCTGCAGTTTTTCACCGGCAGGCGTTAAGGCCAGCACAAGGGCGCGGGGCGAAATCGTTTTAGCTTCTTTAAGCGCCGCCAAATACGTGGTAGGTTTAAGCACCATCCCTGCACCGCCGCCACAGGGCGTATCATCTACGCTGCGATGCCGGTCCATGGCAAAATCCCGGGGATTAATACAGCTGACGGATAAAAGTCCCGCTTGCTGCGCCCGCCCCAAAATACTTTCTGACGCAGCATATTGGATCATATCCGGAAATAAGGTAATAAAAATAAAGCGCATTAGATCCACTCCGGCAGTACAGCAATAACCTGCTGCTTTTCCCAGTCTATCCGTTTTATATTTTCCGCAATGGCCGCCACCAGAATCTCTTCTCCGCCGCCAGCGGGATGAATCACAAAAATGGCGGTAGAAGCAGGCTGAATCACATCTGCCACCGTACCCAGAAGTTCGCCCTCCGGACTTATGACGGAAAATCCCAGGATATCCCGTACGTAAAACTGGCCTTCCGGAAGTTTTGGCAGCTGGCTGACTGGCACGACGATGGTACGTCCCCGCAGGCATTCCGCTGCATCCATATCCTCAATGCCGGAAACTTTGATCAAATAAAACTGTTTGTGCGGGCGGATATTTTCCACCTCGTACACAGCTCCAGTATCCAGCTGCAGGTGTTTTGCCCCAGTATACCGTTCCGGATGGTCCGTTTGGGGCATAACGCGAAATTCGCCCCGCACACCATGCGGGGCGACAATTTTGCCAATTACAATTGTTTCTTCCATGAGCTTATTCCCTGAATCCGATCACTTTGCCGTCTTCTGTCAGGATTTCAGCTCCCATAAGGGCTTCCAGGTCAGACCCCACGGTGATTTCCACCGTGCGTTCCAATGTCCCGTGTCCGACTTCGCTGCCGATTTCCAGGTTTTCCGCCCGTTCCAGCTTTGCCTTTAATTCGCTCAAAGCATGTTCCCGCTGACTTTTTTCGTATTCAATCTGCTGCCGGAGTGCGCGGACAGCGTTCTCACCGGCGGCGGCCTGTTCGTTCAGTGCCCGTTTGGCAGTGAACTGAAATTGTTCAAAATCCAGCTCTGCTGCCTGGACTTGCCGTTTTGTATCTGCAATGATCTTGGCTTTCAAGTCTTCCGTGACCTTGGCTTTGATGACTACCGGCACCCTTACTGTCATTTTATCCATGGCAATTCCCCTTTAATCAATATCAACAATGACTTTGACGTTTTCACGGGTAGCGGCTGCTTTCATCACCAAACGAATCGCCTTGGCAATGCGGCCCTGTTTACCGATCACTTTACCCATATCTTCCGGTGCCACGTGGAGTTTGAGGGTAACCGCAGAACCGGATTTTTCCTCCTCCACCTGCACCGCGGAGGGCTGACTCACGATAGCCTTAGCAATGACCTCAACTATCTCTTTCATAGCCTGCCTCCTTATTTCGCTGCCTTATCATCAGCCAGTTTGGTCATCAGACCTTGCTTGCTGAACATGGAGCGAACCGTATCCGTCGGTTTTGCACCCTTTTTCATCCAGGAAAGAGCCTTTTCTTCATCGATGGTTACCACAGCAGGATCCACCGTAGAATCATAAGTTCCTACCGTTTCAATGAAACGACCATCCCGGGGGAAGCGCTCATCCGCAACTACGATACGATAGAACGGGCGTTTTTTTGCACCCATACGTTTCAGACGAATTTTAACTGCCACAATTTTCACCTCCTTATAAGGATCTATTTATTGCAGGAACGGCAGTTTGAGTCTGCCCTTCCGTGCATACTTGTTCATGCCCTGCATGGTTTTCATCAGCTTCTTGCTTTCCTCAAACTGCTTCAGGAGCCGGTTTACATCCTGTACTCTCTGTCCACAGCCTTTGGCAATCCGCTGCCTGCGGGACCCGTTGATAATGCGGGGATCCCGTCGCTCTTTCGGCGTCATGGAAGTAATGATGGCTTCCAGGCGGCGTACTTCTTTGCCGTCCAGGTCAACCCCTTCCAGCTGCTTTGCGAATTTCCCCATGCCAGGGATCATACTGAGAATGGATTCTAAGGAACCCAGTTTTTTCACCTGTTTCATCTGTTCCAGGAACATATCCAGGGTGAATTCATTTTTCTTCATGGCCTCGGCCATCTTTTTGGCCTGGTCCACGTCTACGGCTTCCTGGGCTTTTTCAATCAGGGAGAGGACATCCCCCATCCCCAGGATCCGGGAAGCCATACGGTCCGGATAAAAGGGCTGCAGGGCATCTAATTTTTCCCCCATACCCACAAATTTTACCGGGCAGCCTGCTACGGCTTTTACAGAAAGAACCGCCCCGCCCCGGGCGTCGCCATCCAGTTTAGTCACCACAAGACCGGTAATGCCGAGGGCTTTATTAAAGGCGTCTGCCACCGTTACGGCATCCTGCCCTATCATGGCATCCACCACCAGGAGAATATCATCCGGGGAAACAGCGCTTTTGATCTCCTTGAGTTCATTCATCAGCGCTTCGTCCACATGGAGCCGCCCGGCTGTATCAATGATAATGGTATCACACAGCAGGTCATTGGCCTTTGTCAGGGACTGTTTGGCGATTTCCACAGGGGATACCTGATCTCCCATGGCAAAGACAGGCATATTCAGCTGTTTGCCGATAACTTCCAGCTGGGTAATGGCAGCAGGCCGATAAATATCCCCGGCAACCAACAGCGGCTTTTTTCCGTTTTTGCGCAGATAATTGGCCAGCTTTCCTACCGTGGTGGTTTTACCAGCGCCCTGGAGCCCCACCAGCATAATGATGGTAGGCGGCGTGGAAGAAATATTTAACTTGCTCTGGGTGCCGCCTAAAAGGGCAATTAACTCCTCATGGACGACTTTGATAATGCTTTGCCCGGCGGTCAGTCCGGCAGTTACCTGCTGCCCCTCTACCCGTTCTTTAATCTTTTGGGTAAATTCCTTGACCACCTTAAAATTAACATCCGCTTCCAAAAGCGCCAGACGGACTTCCCGCAGGGCTGCCTTCAGATCCTGCTCCGAAATGGTTTTCTGCCCCCGAAGCTTTTGGATGGCCGCTGTTAATTTGTCTGTGAGTATTTCAAAAGCCATAACTACCTGCTTTCATCCAGCAGTGCCAGCAGAATCTTTTTCGCTTCCTGCCGGCTGCTGTCTCCGCTGTTGTCCAAAAGTGCCAGTGCGTTACGCAGCTTTTCGCGGATATCGTCTCTTTGCTGCAAAACGTGAAGCCGCGCCTCGTACCCTTCCAGAGATTTTTCCACTCTCTTTAAGAGATCATATACGGCTTGCCGGCTGCTGCCCGTGTTCTCCCCGATTTCTCCCAGGGAGAGATCTTCATAAAAGTACGCTTCCATGATGCGTTGTTGTTTCGTCGTCAAAAGCGAACCATACGTATCGTACAGCTCACCAAACCGCACTTTCTTGTGTATGGGATCCATGACCAATATCACCAGGTGCTATTCTACACTGCTGAAAAAATAATGTCAAGTATTTTTCCTTGACATTAGAGTGTTCAAATATTTTTCGAATTTTAGCCGCATTTCTTCTGCAATGCCATTTTATACTATGATTTTATCATAGGGAAAGGATTTTTGGGCATGCGTTTTCTTTGGGATTTTTTGAAATATCTGGTGCTCCTAGTGCTGTTGCTGTTATTGGGAGCCGGCTGTTATGCAGGCAACCTGGCCTATCAGGAGCTGTTTTCTGAGCCCTGGGATAAAGTTTTGGGCATCGAAAATCATCGAAACGACCTAGCTTCCATCCATCAGCTGGAAGCCCAAAACGGATGGCAGAAAATCCAAGTCACCAGTACGGATGGAACCAGACTGACAGGGACCTACATCCCTATGGGAAGCAAAAAAACGGTGATTATTCTCCACGGTTTGTACCAGAACCGCACCATGAGCGTCCCCTATGCAAGAATTTACCAAAAGCTAGGCTATAATATTCTAATGCCGGATATCCGGGGGCACGGGGAAAGCGGCGGCCGTACGGATGACTGGGGGATTCACGATATTGAGGACATGAATAGCTGGGTACGCTGTCTCCACACGAAAACGCCGGACGGAACCATCGGATTCCATGGGATTTCTTTAGGCGCTGCCATGAGTCTTTTGTATGCAGGCAGCGCATCCGGAAAGAATATGGCTTTTTGCGTCGCCGACAGTTCCTATGGCAATATATTGGAACTGGGCCAGGAAAAACTGCTGCATTTTACGGGAGATCAGCGTCTCCTCTTAGGGATGGAAATGACAGAGCCATTTTTCCGGGGCGCTTTATACTGCCATACGGGAAAAACGCTGGGGGATTTGGACCCGTTGGAGCAGGTTCGGCATATGAAAACCCCTGTTCTCTTTCTCCACGGGGATGTGGACCAGCTGATTCCTCCCCATATTGCAGAAAATCTGCTAAATGCTTGTGCCAGCCCGCAAAAAAAGCTGGTGTATTTTCAGGGCAGCGGACATGCCACCGCTATCGGGGACAACCCGGAAGGCTATGTGACCGCCATAGAGGACTTTTTACAAAGCAGCAAATTATAACCGCCGCATGACCCAGCGCGCCAGGGTATCAAAAAGTTCCGTAGGCAAAAGCGCATGAGCCCAAAAGATCAGGTACGCATCCAGGCCAATGAAATATCGGGACTGGGGACGGGCGGAGCGAGCGGCCAGAAAAATCGTCCGTGCCACTTTTTTCGGACTGGTAAGCCACTTTTTCTGATACAACCGGCGCATGCCCCGGGCAGCTTTTGCACAAGGCAGCGCATTGGGACCATTTTTGCTGGCATTTTCCAAATGGTCCGCGGCAATCATCCCCCAGCCCGTTTTAACAAGCCCTGGTTCCACCAGCACCACACGAATCCCCATGTCTTTGAGTTCCATCCGGAGGGCATCGCTAAGAGCTTCCAAGGCATATTTGCTGGCATGGTACCAGCCTCCATAAGGCCCCGTGACCCGCCCGGCAATGGAAGAAACCATCACAATCCGGCCATGATGCTGCCTGCGAAATACCGGCAGCACATACTGAATCAGCCGAACAGGGCCTAATACATTTACATCCAGCTGATACTGGGCTTCTTGCAGCGGCACATCCTCGATAGCACCATACGATCCGTATCCTGCATTGTTAATCAAAATATCCAAAGTCCCTTGCTGCCGCAAAATCTGCTGCAGCGCCTGTTCACAGGAATAGGGCTTAGTTACATCCAGCTGCAGGGGAATCACCCCATACTGGCTCAGTTCATTGACTTTATCCCACTGCCTGGCGGCGCCGTACACCGTGAATCCGGTTTTTGCCAGTAATATAGCGGTTTCCCGCCCAATTCCACCACTGGCGCCGGTAAGCAGTACCACTTGTTTTTCTCCTGCCATATACTAACTCCTTAGTCCCTTTTCTTTTTCTTTTTTATTATAGTAAGTTTCCAGACCCGGCGCAAATTTTTCTGTTAGGCGATTTTTCTGCTTGTATCTGCCACACCACCCCGTTTTTACCCGATTTCGTAAAAAAAGTTCCTCGTTGGAGCAAGAAATAGGCTATAATATAACCAATAAAGTAAATTTTTAAGGAGGCTGTCCTATGAAAATTTTTAATAAGCTTCGTATACTGGGCGTAGCAGCAGCATTCGTTCTGCTGGTAAGTCCACTGGCCCATGCTGCCAGCAAACCCGGATTGGATGAGATTCTGAAAGCAGAGGCACTTTTAGATAAAGCACCGGCGGTACAATACAATCTCAAAGCCGCATTTCTCACGCCCATTCTAACTGGTAACATCATCACAGACGGCCAACTTCAGGACCAAAAAGAAAAAGACGCCCCGGCTCAGATAAAAACGCAAGGCAAGGGAACGGTAACAATCGTTACGCTGGGGGCCAAAAAGCCAGTGGAACAGAATTTTACCTTCTACGCCGTGCAGAAGGGGAATACCCTGGAAGAATACGTCCATGATGGCAAAACCTGGAAGAAAGTCAGTATTCCTTTTACAGTCCCCACGGAAAAAGAAGTCCAACAAGCCACGGATGCCTTTAAGAAAACTGTGAAATCCACAAAAATAGTCAGCGATAAAGGCAACAGCAAAGTCATTGATGTTACGCTGGACAGCAAGAAGCTTTTCCAGACAGATAAACGAAATGCTAAGACCGAAGGCCAAAAAGCAATCAAAAAGGCATTGAAAAAAATGGGGGACTTGACCTACCGGACCGTGATTGATAAGAAATCCGGCAGGCTCGTGGGCCTTTCTATGGATCTCACCCCATTACTCCGGACATCTGGTAAAGAACTGCTGGAAGCAGCCGCCCTCTCTGGTCAGGTCACTCCCCAGCAGCAGGAAATGGCCCAGGCGTTTTTAAGCAGTTCTACCCTGCAATTTGAACTATCCTTTGCGTATGATAAAGGCACGGATATCGTCCTTCCGGAAGCGGCAAAAAACGCTACAGAAATAAAAGGAAAAGCCGTGGGCACAAAGGCGCTGCACTAACAAAACGACCGACAGAAAACATTCCTGTCGGTCTCTTATTCTGCAAAAAGGCTCTCTTCCCGGGGAGTCTTCTTTTTTTGTTCTTCTTTCTCCGGCTCCTCGCTGCGTCCTTCCTCTCTTGCCATGGTAAACAGCGTTTCTCCGCCATACAAGACTTTTCTCCGGGCCTGAGTCAGTTTCTTTTCCCACCGCACGCCGTGGCGGGTGTATTTTTTCAGCAACTGGCTTTTGGGGTTGGTTTCCTTATTCAGGTTATCCAAGCCATACGCTTCGGTAATCATTTTGCCCAGCACGGAATTGACACTGCTCTGGCTGCTTTCTTTCAAAACTTCCTGATACTCCTGATATAGCACCGGTTCGTTTTCCAGGAACAGGAAGACTGCATCCGTAATCTGGCGGGTAAACTGGTTCAGTAGCTTCTTTCCCAGCTGCTCCGCTTTTTGATTCCTTGCCATACGCTTTCTCCGTTATTTTCCATAGGCCGCAGCTGCTTTTTTCAGGCGATGCACCGTGGCTGTAATATCGTCTGCTCCCAGGATCCCGCTGATCATGGCGCACCCCGCCGCTCCCTGTGCAAGGACTTCCTGATATTGGGCTTCATGGATTCCGCCGATGCCCACTACAGGGATGTGCACGGTTTCTGTGATCTTGCGCAGCATCCCTGCGGGCAGTAGTTTAGCGTCTTTCTTGCTGCCTGTGGGATACAGTGCACCCACGCCCAGATACGCAGCACCGGCTTTTTCTGCTGCTACTGCCTCTTCCAAATTATGGGCAGAAATCCCTATCACAGCCTCCGGCCCTAACAGCTGCTGTGCTTTAGTAATGGCATCATCATCCTGCCCCAGATGAACTCCGGCACAGCCGAGCGCTTTAGCCACTTCAATCTGATCATCAATCAAAAGCGGCACTCCATAGCATCTGCACAGGGCGAGCATTTTTTGCCCTTCAAGAAGCAGCTCTTCTGGCGTCAGTGTCTTTTCTCTCAGCTGTACCAAAGTCACGCCAGCCTGCAGGGCTTCTTCCACCGCAGCGTAAAAGTTCCGTCCTCTAAGACAATGCCGATCCGTTACCAGATATACACTGTAATCAATGTTCTGCATCCCAGCCTCCCTGAAACTTTTCCAGCAATTCCTGTCCGTCAGTTTGGTAAATGGCATCCAAAAGGGCCATCCGGAAAGACCCCGGTCCCTGGCAAGCCTTTTCGGCCTTTTCTGCGGCTACATTCATCAGTGTCAATCCCCACAAGGCGCCTTCCAGCGGCGTATCTGCTACCGCAATCCCTGCTGCCATAAGGCTTCCCGTCATGCACCCGGCTCCGGTGATTTTTTGCTGGTAGAAAGATCCATTCCGGGCAAGCAGGCTGCGTTTTCCGTCACTTAGGGCATCCGTAGGGCCGGTGATAACCGCCACACAGGAAAACTTACAGGCCAGTTCTTTGGCCAGTTTTCCTGGCAGCGCATCCGGCAGGGAATCCACCCCCCGCCCTTCCATGGATCCATTTTCTTCCAAAAGAGAACGGGCTTCTGCGCCATTGCCTTTTAGTACAGCGACCCCTTCCGCCAAAAGAAGCAGGGCCGTTTCACGACGCAACGGTGATGTCATAGTTCCTACTGGGTCCAGCAGTACAGGGACCTGGCAGACCTTAGCCCAGCGTGCTGCTTTTGCCATAGCTTCCCCATGGGCAGCGCTGAAAGTCCCCAGATTGCACACCAGGGCATCTGCCTTGTCTACCGCATCTTCCACTTCCTCTGGGGAATCCGTCATCATGGGTAAAGCCCCCGCCGCAAGAGCCACATCTGCGCAGAACCCTGCCGTCACATAATTGGTAATATGGTGGAGCAGCGGGCGGCGTGCCTGCACCATCTCACTGATCCGGGGAAATTTTTTCCAAGGTTCCATACCCTTTACTCCTTCAGGCAATCCTCCCAGCCTGCTTTTTCATACAAACTGTAAAAATGGTGAATGGGCCCATGCCCGTGCCCCACCGGCAGCCCATGCGCGATCCCCAGCGCCACATAGTCCTTGGCCTGCTGTACCGCTTCTTTCAGGCTACACCCTTTCGCCAGATTGGCAGCAAGAGCAGACGAGAGACTGCACCCGGTGCCATGGGTATTGGGATTGGCAAAACGAGGGCCTTTAAACCATGTTCCTCTTTTCTGCCCGCTACTATCACTTTCCAGCAGATAATCATCTGCCGTATCTGTCAGGTGCCCGCCTTTCAGCATCACAGCCTGTACTCCTTGGTCGCAAATAACAGCAGCCGCTTTTTCCATATCCGCTTCCGTTTTAATTTTAAGATCCGCCAATACTTCCCCTTCCATCATATTGGGCGTAATTAAGGTTCCCAGGGGCAGCAGCTTTTCCTTCAGATCCTTCCGGGCCTCTTTTTCCAAGAGGTAGGCACCGCTGGTGGCCACCATCACGGGATCAATCACCAAAACTTTAGGCGCATATTGCCGCATTTTTTCTGCAATTACCTGGATTTGGGGAGAGGCAGATACCATCCCGATTTTTACCCCATCCACCCGAATATCCTGGAACACAGCATCAATCTGTGCCCCGATCACTTCCGGATCAATATTCTGGATAGCCGTAACACCGGTGGTATTTTGTGCCGTTACCGCAGTAATTACGCTCATGCCATAACAGCCATTAGCCGCAAAAGTTTTCAGATCCGCCTGGATACCGGCGCCGCCGGAAGAATCAGACCCAGCAATGGTGAGCAAATGAAACATAGTTACCATCCTTTCTTTGAAAAACGGGGCTGTTGCAACCAAACAGCTCCGTTTTCTGCATCTTGCTTATTTTAACTTTTTCACCATATCCACGACATGCTCCACAGTAAAGCCGTATTCTTTATACACGGTTGCTCCCGGAGCAGAAGCACCGAAGGTATCAATGCCAAGCACCCGCTTTTCACTGCCGGTATAGCGGGCCCAACCAGTCCGTACGCCTGCTTCCAGGGCAAGGGCCGGAACATCTTTAGGCAGTACTTTTTTCTTGTAGGCATTGCTTTGTTTCTCAAAGACATCCCAGCTTGGCATGGATACCACCTGCACACCAATATGTTTAGCCGCTAACGCTTTCTGGGCGGCCAGTGCCAGGTGCACCTCACTGCCCGTAGCGATCAGCACTGCTTTCACTTTATCCCGGGGAGAGGGACTGAGAACATAGGCCCCCTTGCTGGCGCCCTTTGCAATGACTTTTTCATACCCATGGAGAATGGGAAGTCCCTGGCGGGTCAGCAAAAGGCATGTGGGCTGCGTCCGGTTCTCACAGGCCGCCTTCCAGGCCACGGCAGTTTCCAAGGCATCTGCCGGGCGGAAAACGCTTACATTGGGCAGTAACCGCAGGCTCATTGTCTGTTCCACTGGCTGGTGGGTGGGGCCATCTTCTCCCACGAAAATGCTGTCGTGAGTGTATACAAAAATGCTACCGATATGCATCAGTGCCGCCATCCGTACCGCAGGCCGCATAAAATCTGTAAAGACCAGGAAGGTGGCACCAAAGGGCAGTACACCCCCATGAAGCGCCAATCCGTTGACGATACAGCCCATGGCATGTTCCCGGATGCCGAAATGAATATTCCGTCCCAGGGGATCTTCCGGCGTAAAGAAGCCCTTGCCCTTCATCTCCGTTTTGTTAGAAGGCCCCAGGTCCGCACTGCCGCCTGTGAGGGCAGGAATCTTATCCGCCAATAACTGCAGCAGTGTCCCGGAGGCACTCCGCGTCGCAACGTTTTCCGTATCCTTAAACGCAGCCATCAGCGCTTTGATATCCAGGTCTACATTTCCTGAAAGGCGCTGCGTAAACTCCTGTCCCAGTTCCGGGTACTGCTGCTGATACTTTACTACTAACGCATTCCAATCTGCTTCCTGCTGCTGGCATTTAGCAAGTCTATCCTTAAATCTGCGTTTCACATTGCCGGGGACATAGAAGGACTTTTCCCCATCCCATCCGGCAGCTTCCTTGGTTTTTTTCACATTGTCCGCACCCAGGGGCTCCCCGTGAGCGCTGGCCATATCCTGCCGGGGACTGCCAAACCCGATATGGGTCCGCACAATAATGAGGGACGGATGCTTAGTGTCTTTTTTTGCTTCTTCAATGGCTTTAGCCAAGGCATCCACATCTTCAGAAGAGTCCACATGTAGCACCTGCCAGCCATAAGCGGCAAATCGAGTCCCTACATTTTCCCGGAAGGCCAGCTGGGTATCCCCTTCAATGGTGATGTGGTTATCATCGTACAAGAAAATTAATTTTCCAAGACCCAGCGTTCCGGCCAGAGAAGCCGCTTCAGAAGCAACGCCCTCCATCTGATCCCCATCAGAGGTGATCCCATAGGTATAGTGATCAACTAGTGGGAAGCCTTTTTGATTATAGCGGGCTGCCAGCATCGCCTCCGCCATAGCAAGGCCCACCGCCATGGCAAAGCCATGGCCCAATGGTCCGGTGGAAACATCTACGCCAGGAGTGACCCCATATTCCGGATGTCCAGGGGTCTTGGAGCCCCACTGCCGAAAATTTTTCAGATCTTCCAGGGATACCGCATACCCCGCCAAATGCAGCATAGCATACAGCAGCGCACTCCCATGCCCGGGAGATAAAACGAAACGATCCCGGTTAAACCAGGAAGGATTTTCCGGATTGTATTTCATAAAGCGGTCCCATACCGTATATAGCAGGGGCGCTGTCCCAAGCGGCAGCCCGGGGTGTCCGGAGTTAGCCGCCTGTACTTCATCTATGGATAAAAAGCGCAAGGTATTGATGCAGTCCGTATCAATTTTTTTCATGAATTATCTCCTCTCAGATGGACGTTCAATAGTATACCTGATACTGTTGATTATAGGCCATTTGGGAGCTGAAAGCAAGGAAAGGCAGGCGATGTCGCCTGCCTTTATCTTTTCCTTATTTTTTCTCTTTTTCTTCCTTCCGGGCAGCGATCAATTTCTCAGCCATCTTGGGCGGCACATCTTCGTAATGGTCAAACTTCCATTCAAAGGTACCTGTGCCCTGGGTAATGGCCCGCAGATCCACGGCATAGTCCAGCACTTCCGCATAAGGAACCTGGGTTTTAACACAAGCTCTTCCATCATCCATGGTCTGCATGCCTAAAATCCGTCCCCGTTTACTGTTAAGATCGCTGATGACGTCCCCCGTCATCCGGTCATCGCAGTACACATCCAGATTGTAGTAGGGTTCCATCAATACCGGTTTGGATTGTTCCATAGCTTTCTGGAACGCCATGTGGGACGCCACTTTAAAAGCCATTTCCGAAGAGTCCACCGTATGGTAGGACCCGTCCAGCAGGACGATTTTCAAATCCACAACCGGATAGCCCGCCAGAACGCCTTCTTCCAAGGATTCTTTCATGCCTTTTTCTACTGCAGGGATGTACTGCCGTGGTACGGCTCCACCGAAGATTTTATCTTCAAAGACAAACCCACTTCCCGGCGGCAGCGGTTCCATACGGATCACTACATGTCCGTACTGGCCATGTCCCCCTGTCTGTTTCTTGTACTTGCCTTCCACTTCTGCAGTGCCCCGGATGGTTTCCCGATATTCCACAATGGGCGGCTTAAGCTCGGCTTCCACGCCAAATTTACGTTCCATACGTTCCATCAGAATATCCAGGTGCTGATCCCCCATCCCGCTGATGAGCGTTTCCTTGGTCACCGGGTTACGGGTCACAATAAACGTAGGATCTTCATCCATCAATTTATTCAGGGACGTAGCAATCTTGTCTTCGTCCCCCTTCTTCTTGGGATAAATGGCCCGGGTATACATGGGCAGGGGGAACTCAATAGGCGCGAACTGTACCGGATCGTCCTTCGATGAGAGGGTATCCCCGGTAGCAGTATACTGCAGCCGGCTGATCACGCCGATGTCCCCGGCACAAATCTCTTTCATAGGAATCTGAGTCTTGCCTCGCAGGGTAAATACTCCGCCCACTTTTTCCGTGGTATCCCGGCTGGCGTTATACACTGTGCTGTCAGACGAAACAGAACCGGAGAAAACACGGACAAAGCTCAGCTTTCCTACAAAAGGATCACTGGTGGTCTTAAAGACCAGCGCCGCCATCGGTGCGTTGGCATCCCGCCGTTCCTTTTTGCCGGTTTTCAGATTGGTCACATGGTAGTCATTCAGGATAGCCGGGAATGTATAGTCCACAATAGCCGACAACGTCCGTCCCAGTCCGATATTTTTATACGCGCTGCCGCATAGTACCGGGAAAATAATTCCTTGCTTAATGCCTTTAACCAGGCAGTCCATCACTTCTTTATCGGTGATGGTTTCCCCTTCCAGATAGCGCTCCATCACATCGTCATCGGCTTCCACTGCCGCTTCCACCATTTTGTCATGGGCATCCTGCACCCAGGCTTTCAGATCCTCCGGGACTTCAATTTCATCTGCCCCATTGCCATTGCCCTTATAGGCCTTCTGGTTGAACACGTCAATAACGCCGCAGAAATTTTCTTCCTTACCCAAAGGCAGTTCCAGCGGCAGGATCCGCTTGCCGATTTTTGCCCGGAGATTCTCCAGGATATTATCATAGTCCGCATTTTCCCGGTCCATCTTATTCACAAAAATCAGGCGCGGCAAACCTGCTTCTTCTGCCAGTTTCCAGCACTGTTCTGTTCCGATCTGCACCCCGCTGGTTGCGCTGACTACGATCAGCACACTGTCCACGGCGCGAAAAGCTCCTTTCACCTCCGCTACGAAATCTGCAAACCCCGGTGTATCAATAAAATTAATTTTTACATCCCGCCATTCCAAAGGCGCCAGGGACGCACTGACAGAGACACCGCGTTTGATTTCTTCCGGTTCAAAATCCGTTGTTGTCTGTCCGTCTTCCACTTTGCACATCCGGCTGATGGTCTTGCTGCGGTAGAGCAGGGCTTCTGTCAAGGATGTTGTTCCGGCACCGCCGTGACCTACAATGGCTACGTTTCTGATTCTATCGCCTGTATACTCTTTCACTGCTAATCCCCCTTCGTAAACTGGTTTCTTATATGCCTCTTTTTTCGCTGAATGGGCGCTGATTTCCTGCTTACCAGCAAAAATTTTCTCACAGCACAAAAACTATTTGGAATTATGTATAATTTTATACACAATTCCAGACATTTCATGCCTGGAAGATTCGTTCAAACCGACCGTCAAATTGCATACTCCCTGCTGCCTCCGCCACAAATTTTGCTGTATCTTTCCGGCTCATGGCCCATTTGGCAGCTTCCCGTGCCGCCAGCAAGTCCTCTGTATCCCGGAAAATATCGGCGATATACAAATCGGTAACCCCGTGCTGCCTCGTGCCAAAAAACTGCCCGGCGCCCCGCAGTTCCAAATCCTTTTCCGCCAGGGCAAACCCATCATTGGAATTTTTCATAATCTGGAGACGTTCCAACGTCACCGGATTGTCAGAACGGGTGAGCAGCACACAATAGGACTGGGCGCTGCCCCGCCCTACCCGGCCCCGCAGCTGGTGCATCTGGGCCAGCCCAAAACGGTCTGCGCCTTCAATAATCATCAGCGTAGCATTCGGCACATTGACACCCACCTCCACCACAGTGGTAGTAATCAGGACTTTGATTTTATTCTCTGCGAACTGTTTCATTACTGCTTCTTTTTCTTCCGGCTTCAGCCGTCCGTGAAGCAACCCACAGGGAATTCCTTGCAAATAGGTAGTGGTCAGTTCCTGATACAGGTCAGTAGCCGCTTTGGCGTCCACCCCTTCGCTTTCATCAATCAGCGGGCAGACCACATACGCCTGGTGTCCTGCAGCAATCTGGTGCAGCAGCCCTTGGTAAACCTCTGCCCGTTTTTCTTCCGTATAGCAAAGGGTCCGTACCGGTTTTCTTCCCGGCGGCATGCCTTTCATCAAAGATACGTCCAAATCCCCGTACACCGTCAGCGCCAGCGTACGAGGAATGGGCGTAGCCGTCATAATGAGCACATGGGGTGCGTAAGGACTTTTATCCTGGAGTTTTGCCCGTTGGTTGACTCCAAAACGGTGCTGCTCATCGGTAATGGCAAGCGCCAGGGAATGAAACACCACCGCATCCTGAATCAAGGCGTAGGTTCCGGCTACGGCCTGCACCGTACCATCCGCCAGCCCTTCCAAAACGTCCCGCCGCCTTTTTGCCGAAAGCCCGCCGGTTAATAGGGCCGTATGAATCCCCGCTGGTTCCAGGACCTTTTGCATTTCTTGATAATGCTGCTCCGCCAAAATTTCCGTAGGCGCCATTAAGCAGCCCTGATATCCATTTTCTGCCGCTTTGGCAAGAGCCAGCATGGCAAGGGCCGTTTTACCGCTGCCTACGTCCCCCTGGACCAAGCGGTTCATGGGCTGGGGATTCTGCATATCGTCGTCAATTTCCTGCCATGCCTTTTCCTGGCTGGGCGTTAAGACAAAGCCCAGTTGATCCAGCACCGTCTGCACCAAAGGCCCATTGCGGCTCATTTTGATGCCCTTGCTTTCTGTTTTCATCTTATTCCGGTGATACAAAAGACCGCACTGTAGAAAAAATAATTCTTCGAAAATCATCCGCCGCCTGGCCTGCTGCAAAAGCGCCCAGCTCTTAGGGAAATGTATATTTTCCAGAGCCTCGTACCGGGACATAAACTGCCTCGTGCGCATAATCTCCGAAGGCAGACATTCCGGTAGCTCCTTTTTGGCCAGCAATAAAGCCTGGTGCACGGCACTGCGCACGCTCTTTTGATTTAGATTTCCCGAAAGGGCATAGGTAGGGAGGATCCCCGGAGCAGCCTGCGTTTCCTCCCGCACTTTACTCACATTGGCGCCCGCAACACTTTTACTGCTCCGTCCCTGGGTAACTTTCCCTATCGCCAATACATCATCCCCGGGTTTTACCGTACGGAGAATATAGGTCTGGCCTCCAAACAGGAATAACTCCGCATACCCGGTGCCATCGCCCACAATCAGGCTGGCATATCTGGTATTCCGTGCACTGCGCCGGCGGTTCATCCGGATGATTTTCCCCTGAAACAGCTGCAATTCCCCACCCGTGGTCAGCTCTGCAATGGTTTTAATCCGGGAATAGTCCAGATAGCTGTCCTGCCTGGGAAAATGATTTAAAAGACTGCCAATAGTGGTAACTCCCATGGCGGCAAAATCCTGGGCTTTTTTGGGGCCCACGCCCTTTAATTGGGTTATTGGTTCTTCCCACCACATAGCTGGTATCTCTCCTTATAAAA
This sequence comes from uncultured Acidaminococcus sp., assembly GCA_900554515.1. Classification (GTDB taxonomy): domain Bacteria; phylum Bacillota; class Negativicutes; order Acidaminococcales; family Acidaminococcaceae; genus Acidaminococcus. The sequence goes on from USHN01000003.1 coordinate 105,753, forward strand.
AGTATTTTCTCTATTGCAATTATAAACCTGTTTATGTTAAAATAGCTACACTGGTTCGAAAAGCATTGCCTATACGCTAGAAGGAGGTGGGACCATGGCATGCATCTGTGAGATTTGTCACAAAGGTGAGCTGGCCGGGAACAATGTCAGCCATTCCAATAGACATGTGAAACGTTCTTGGAAACCGAACATTCAGAAGGTGAAAGCAGTCGTAGACGGTGAAGTAAAAAGCATCAACGTTTGCACCCGCTGCTTGCGTTCCGGCAAGGTAACCCGCGCCCTCTAAGATTTAGGTTACAACAGCATCCCCGTAGCTTTGGCTGCGGGGATTTTTGTTTGCATTTTTATTTTTGCTTACAGCTTGCTGCCACAATAGGGGCAGAACCCAGCCCCTTCCGGCAAGGTGCCGCCACAGTGAGGACAGATTCTTTTTTCCAAAAAAGCTTTGACCTTCTCCTCAAAGAGGGACACAAAATGCTCCGTCTCCTTGCTCTGAGAGCGGAGACTGTAGATTTCCAGGCGGGGTTTATGGATATCCACGATGACCGTACATCCACCCTCTGTAGGCTGCACTGCAAAGGTCAGCTCCTTTTTTTTCATTTTTCCTAAAAAGAAGCTTTTTTCCTCAGAAGCTATGGTGCCATGCAGCAATTTATTAGCATCGTCCCGATCTACTGTCATAACCTTCAGGTCCTCACATACCGCAATCCCCAAACTTCAGGCAGTTGCCACGGGGATAGGGTAAAACTGTTCAAAAAAACTGCCGCCGCTTCCATTGATTTGCATAGAGCTTCCTCTTTTACAGCAAGATGATTGTCAGCAAAAATGCATTGCATTGCCGAGTGTGACTAGATACTTGAATCACTTTTAATGACTCCATAGTATCATATTTCTTTTCATCTTAGCAACATCGGATACTGTCTCCATTATATTTTCCTGTAAACCGCTCACGCCCTTAACATTTCCATAATCACCCCCACGTATGTGGGGAATACGTTTTGGTAAGTCCGCAAGTCTACGCCGATTAAGGATCACCCCCACGTATGTGGGGAATACCAAAAGATGGATGGACGCAAAAAAAGAGATCTTAAATCACCCCCACGTATGTGGGGAATACCAAGTACGAAGGAGCTGTTAGAGAATGGTTGGAGGATCACCCCCACGTATGTGGGGAATACGCAATCAGGGATCCATAGATCCACTCTTTTTTAGGATCACCCCCACGTATGTGGGGAATACACAAGAACACCCGGAAGGGAAGAAAATCGACTGGGATCACCCCCACGTATGTGGGGAATACAACCGAAATCAAGACCAAAAGCCGATTTTACAGGGATCACCCCCACGTATGTGGGGAATACGCGTACCCAGCCACCGAAGTGCGGCCTGGGCGAGGATCACCCCCACGTATGTGGGGAATACAGGCATGCACCTCGTCAACGATAACCACCTTATGGATCACCCCCACGTATGTGGGGAATACAGTAAAAGATCCCAGCCTCTACGTCATCCTTACAATTTTAGTTTTCCATTTTTTATGAGTTGCATAGCAAGTTGCAACGTTGCAGTAGCATCGGATAGTGCATCATGCGGATGGCGATTTTCGATTTGGTACTCGGCTAATACCGTCGCCAATTTATAGTTATTTAAGAACATCCTGTCTTTTTTTACGATGGGCAAGATATCCACTATACGATTTTTAAAAATGCTATGTTGCACTTTTCTGCAGGCACTTCGTAGAAAATTATCATCAAATGCCGCTGAATACCCTACAATAATGGAATCATCCAAAAAATCATCCAAATCCCGAATCGCCGTTTCAAGCGATACCCCCTTATCATTGAGTACAGCCTCCGTAATCCCTGTTAAGTTTACAATAGGTGCCGGTATGGTTGTCTTAATCCGAACATACCGAATAAATTCCTGTTCTTCTTGTTCTCCTTTCTTCACTGCGCCAATTGATATAATTTCATCTTTTGTATAATCCAGACCAGTCGTTTCTATATCAAGAGAAACAATATCCGGAATTCTTGTTTCCGCTCTCCCCGCATTGGCTGCCGCTGTTCTGCCACTGTGCTGCCGCATTTTCCTCGCACGATGCCATTTGGAAGCTTTACTGAACCCAAAAGGAATATCCGTCTCTCCGTTCTTCAGCATCATCATAAGCGGGATTCCGTCATAATCCACAACTTTTTTATCTTGCCTCGTCGTTTCAAAGGCATAGCCTAATTCATTATTTGTAGTATAGACAAGGGTCGCTTCTCCTGAGCCGATATTTTTCTTGATTCTCTCCCACAATGCTTCCCGTATTCTGGCGCTAAAATTTCCTACATAAATCCCAGTTTGCACTTCCTGACACCACTTCGTCAAGTCTCCACGTAATGCAAGAGGAACTTTGGATAACGTGATTACAATCATAGTGTACTATCCCGTTCTTCCGTACGTTCATAATATTGTACACCAAAATCTACTAATCCCATTTTATCATCCCAAAGATTCAATACTTCTCCAGCAATTTCCTCTCCTTCCGGATTCAACAGATATTTCAAGTCCACCACCATTTTTAAAATGACTTTGTCTTTACGAAATACTTCCCGCATAGCATGACGAGTATGCGTTGCAATATCTTCATCACCATGTTCGGCCACCATCTCGAAGGCAATAGGAATAGAATAATCCGCTTTGTACAGATCGGCAAAATCATATATGAATGCCAGATCATGCCCAGTATGAATAAAACCAAGACCAGGAGAAGCGCCTAGTGCGGAAACTACGCCGTAACACAAACCATACAGTGCCTGATGTCCGGCAGTAAGAGCTTTATTAATCGGCGTCCCTGAATCGAAATCCTCCACGTTATACTCTCGGCGGTCCCAGGCCACACCAGTTCGTTTGGATTCTTCCCGGTATAATTTGCGAATTCGAGAGCCTTCTTTCCCTCGCAGTTCCTGCATAGTTAAGCCCGACACATCCTCATTGGGAAACCGCATCTGGTACATTTTACGAGCAACCGCTATGCGGCTCTTATTGTTTGATACAAGCTTAGCCTGCCGCTCTAATAAAAGGGAAGAATGATTCAGCGGCCTGCCATGGGCATACTGTCGGACGCCTTGTTCTCCCACCCAGAGGACAGCAACACCACAATCTCCCATCAGTTCCATAGCTCGATGGGTAACATCAATCCCAGGTCCTAGCAACAGCACATTGACCATGGCTACGGGAATATAAACAATACCTCTGGCATCTTCTACTTTGATAGCGCTATCCTGACGATTGACCACAGCGTGCTCTAAATAAATAAAGCTGATGCGATCCCCTACTCTTCCCAGTACCTGAAGTTTAGGTTTTTCTACACTGAGCCGCGAGATCACCATGGCATCACCCTAAAGGGATAACGGTTAATAGCCCCATACCGTACGCTTTTTCCCGTCCTATTCCTTGGCTCAGTGCTTTACGAAACTTCTCTAGATCTATAATCTCCAATATACCTTCATAGGTCACCCTGCTTAACCTCACCCTCCTGTTTCCTTTGTAAAGAATAGAATATCCTCGTTCTACCACATCAAAGCTCTTTTCTGTCACAGAAAACCCAGCCATTGTAGCATGTTTTTGCATCCATTCTTTTTGGTGCTGTAAAGTGATATGGGGATAGACCTTTCCTTTCTTTTGCCCTGGAGCACATTTTCGATAGGAAGGATTGGCTGTTAACCGAAACCGAGCTTTTTGTTTCGACGCAAGACGCCTTAAAAAAGGTGTATATTCCTTGCTTTGCGCAGTACCGATAACACCATACCGATTTAGCATATCCACATCTGGTTTTTCCGCACTAAGGAGCAGCAAATAATCTTTTCCCTGTAACTTATCGATCCGCCATAAATGCCGTAGCCGCTTTTCTTCTTTCATTTCATTGGGAAAACAATTTTCCACCCAATTGTGATACGCACCCAGATGGGACAAATCCTTAATTTTCTGTCGGTTGGCGCTATCTATTTCTATTCTGGATAGATACATCATGCTGCTCCTTTACAAATATGCCATAATATCGTGTTCTTGATACCATGGATTTTGCAGCGTAACTCTAGTTTTCGCCACACCCCTATAAACATGATACCGATTCCGCTGATCGAAAGATCCTACTAAATCCTTTGTCATCGTACATGGAATTTGGGGTAAAAGAGCCCTGTCTGCTATCAATTCTGCCTCAAAAGTATCTTTCCGTAACTTTCTTTGATACCACGGAGAAGCTTGCCACGGAAGAGAATATGTCAGTACAGCGATGGGTTCCGTATCTTCGAATATTTGTACTTGTAGAATCCCAGCGGGGGGATTGGATCTGCGCCCCCAATAAAGTTGAAATTTTGGATGCAGAAGAGCATATGAAATGGTCTGGATTAACTCCTTATCTCTACTGCCGATAGCAATAGCATAGACATAATCCTGCAGATATTCCCGATAGGTTATCTTTCGCGTTTCCTTTTGAGGATCGGTTTCAACCGTTTGAAAATCGGTCATCATGAGTCCTACTTGGTCAATACGTACCGCATACTCCAATTGATTCAAACGCTGAATATGGTCATCTTCCCTGCGAAGTCCTAAGCTCGCTGCCACAAGTCCAATGACCGCACTTTTCGTAGGATAGTAATTGGTAGTACGACGATTAAAGGTCGCTTGATTCCCATAGGATTGGAGAGGCGCACTTACTCTAATTGTCAATACATCCATCAGCCATCACTCTTTTCATGCCATCAATCACTCTATCCAGTAAATCTTGTAAATTTGTAGCCTTACCCTCTATAGTTGTTTCCTTTCCAGTCAGCACTACGGTAAGCAACGGTTTCTCCACCCATTGGCAAGTGCTTTCGAATTCTTTTTCCAGTCTCTTAATAGAAGGCACTACATATCCATTTCGCGATTCTACTGGTTCTTCAAAAGCGGAAACCAGATTGACCGGAGTATCTTTCCGCATTGTAACCAGCACATACTGGGGCACAGTTTTATTTGCATAACTATTTTGCTTACCTGTAGGCATGCTCATGATAAAGTCTTTAATAAACAACTCTAAGCCTTTATCAGCTAATTCTTTTCCGAGATTATGTACAAGTTCATACATATTGACATTGGCATACCGATACAGTGTAGAGGAGTTGTATTCCATAGTTCCAAGCATAGCCGCACCAGCAGTGTCATCTGCCCGAACATCGTCCAGTCCTGTAAAATAATCAAATTCTGGAATTACTTCGTGGGTTGAAATCGCATGCGCTACCTGCGCCGCTGCATCTACATTTAGCTCTGGATCGTCTGCCACCATACGACCGAACAATGCAAGGTCCAAGGAAGAAGCTACATTAAATCCATTCTTTATTGCTTTTTTATCTTCGTCATGCAAAACAGGATGGTTAATGATATAGTCTGCCAGCTTTTCCAACTGTCCAGCGCTCACAAATACTAAAGCACCTGTTAGCTGTTCTCCTGTATTTTTATCTTTGGATACCTTGATTCCTGCCGCCTTTAAAAGCTCCAGGGACTTCTCTAATGCTTCTTTCTCCCCTACACCAGGCATTTTTTCTTGGATTTTTTCAGCTAACAGCATAGGAAATTTCTTTGTTCTAAAACTGTTAAGCCACGCTTTTCCGTTGCTTTCTGTGCAAAATGCCTTACGAATAGCTCGTTTCCAACTTTGAGAAGATACCCGGGCACGCGTCACTCCACCATAAAGTGCTGTTTTGGGAGCTCCAGAATCATCCCTGTTAATATTTGAAGATGGAACAGTTTGTAATACATGAATATCAACATATAAATTTTCCTTAGTCATTTTTTTCTCCCTCATTCTGTTTCTCATCATTAGCAGTTTGCCAATAATATTGCTGCCCCCACTTAAGCCGTATGCGATTAGCCGCCTCATAGCTTAGACCAAAATAATAGAGATCTTGGGCAAGCTGTGCATAGTCAACCTTTGTGTCCCGATGCCGCGATTTCATAATTTGGACTAATTGGGTGATAGAGCGAGTCACGCTGAATGAATTTCTAGTAGATAACAAGGTCTGTACCCTTCTATCCAGCGCTGTACTATCTGTTTCTCCAGTTCTCATACTGGACAATGCCTGAAATAACGTGACACCTTTCTCATTTTTATCCGAATCTTTTATTACATTCCAGGCCGGAGCATACACAGATTGCTCCACGCCTTGTTGGGCCAACGCATAGCAACGCAATGCAGTATAAATTGCGATCTCCGCACGTGTAGGAGCCCCCTGGGGATCGTTGCTAAGATCTTTTTCCTCCATTTCAGAGAACATCACTGGCCATACGTCTCGCGCCCGCATACTAGTTACTGTTTCTGCCGCTCGCAGGCTTGCCAAAACAGCCTTGTCTGGATTTCCATCTCCATACAATTTCTTTATGATCCGTTGTGTCTTACTAGCAATCTCATTGGCCATCCATACGCTCCTTTCCTGACTCCTCACGCTAGAAGTCTCCGTATGTTTCGTTGCAACTGATTATTTAGCAGGAAAATATTTTTCGAAAGAGTCCCTTCTCTCTCTTTTTCCCCGCACATATCTTGGGGAGTTGCCGATTGTAGCAGCTCCTCTCTTAGCATATCAGTTTGTCTCTGTAAGATTTGTTTCCATCGTACAATTTCCTCATCCGGCTCTTGTTCAACACGCAGACTCGCCAGCCAATCTCTAAAAAGTTTGTTTAGACGGTCATAGTAACGAGCTATTACAGAATTGGCAAATCCAGAAGCACCATCTCCCAAGCCACGAAGCAGTGCCCAATTGCGGCCAAATACCCAAAACGCTTCCCCTACTTTCTGAGTCAGCTGAATTGTCGCCTCAATGCGAACCGGCCAGCAGAAAGCAACGTTATTTTCATCACGATCAAACAATACACCAGCACGAATTAGAAGATCATCACACACTTCCGCCACTGGTGATTGTGAGGTAGCATTCCCCTCGCTTACCATTCCTATCGTTTGTAAATGCAGCAATTTCTCAGAGGGAAGAATTTCTTCATTCTTTAAGTGATTTAGCCATTTTACAATACCTGGCTCTGATCCCTCAGCTCCTTCCGTATCCTCTATCCCTACATATTGTCCGAAATTTCGCCACATACTTTTCCCTAGAGATTTGATCCATTTTGTTCTAGGCCTGAAGCCACTTTCTTTTTTATCATACTTCCATGTTGTCATAGGTTCTATAAAAGCATTGGCATTATCGATTTTAGGTAACCCACACGCAAAAATTTTAAAGCTCTTTGTTTCTTGTTCGGCATAAATAATCCGAGAGAAAACAGTATATAGCTCTGACTGATTTGACGGCACTTGTCCTTTTAATCTTATTCTGATATATGCTTCCGGATCATTAAACTCCCAGACTGGACATTGCAAGACTGCTGTTTCCTTATCAGGATATAAAATCAAATTAAGTAACAATGTTTCAAAGAGAGTATCACCCTTTACCAATACGGGGTCAATACCATAAAGCCAGCCGGATGACACCGAATACTTTTCTTTCACATTGACCTTCGTTTTATCAGTTACGCCAGTGAAATTCTGATAAGTAATCAGCCAGCGAACCAGCTCTGATATTTTTAAATCATTTTTACTAGTTTCTGCTCTGGGTGCAAAGATAGCAGGACTGTTGTTGCTCTCCGAAATCAGTCTATTTATTTGCTTTACTGCTACTGTCCCTTTTCCCGTTGCCACTTTTTTTGTGGCAACGCTATCGTACACGTCCCTACGGACTTGATAAAAAGGTGTTTCTCCAAACATGTCAAAACGATCTCTATACGCTTCCAGATACTCTCCCACCGCCGATGTGAAGTGTCCCTGTTCATATAGTTCTTTCCATGTGGCAAGCAGCTGTTCCTTAATATCTTCCAAATCCGCCCTTTCCTTCAACAGCAGGCGCCCGGAAGTACTATCTCTTTTGAGCCATGTATACTCTTTCCCCTTACTGTCAACACGGCTATACACCGTTGTTAAAATCGCCAGCAAAAATCTCAGGATTGCCAAATCCTGGGAACGCATATCCCCTGCTAATTGTCGGTAATTAGGTGCATTTCTGAAGACGTCTTGTAGTGATACCGTAATCTCCTGATTATTTTGGGCATCAATGACTTTAATCCAGGGCTCACTAAGCAAATTAAAGTGCTGTTCCTTCACCGTCTTCCTCCTTTTCGTAGCATAAGCCTATTTTATCAGAATACTGAAGTCGCCATCCTTGGAAATTAGTTCTTTTATGTTCATCTAAGACAAGGGCAAGTTCTCCTTTTAACCAGACACTATTTTTCCAGTCTCTGAATTCTTTTCTTGTTCTTGTCTCTAGTTCATGGATGATGGCATCCATTTTATACTCAGGTGTAAGAGCTGCTGGCAGACGTATTACCTGGCGGGCAATACGCTGTTCTTTTTCATAAGGGAGTAAATCCGCAATCTTTGTTCCATCCAGTAAAAAGTATTCTTCCTTGATTTTTTGCAACAAAATAATTTCAAGCGTTTCTTTAATATCCCGAACCGTTGCCTGGCCTCTAATTTCATTTTGCCCCAAACCTTGTTGCGCCCAATCCAGCCAGCCATGAATAGACTTGGCGTTCCGCGGCTTATCAATTTGGAAGTCCTGTGCTTTACGTTTAGCCTTATCTCGGTGCTGCTCACATTGCTCTTGGGAAATGCTCATTGCAGCGTCCTTTTCTACTTTCTCAGCATATGTTTTCTGAACTAAGGAAGAAATATCTTCCGGGATATTGATCGTCTTTTTCAAAAGGCTATCCGTTTTCATCAAAAAGTACTTTTCATAAATAGCCTCATTGGCCTCCCCATAAACTCCGAAATTTTCAGCCCCCATAATATAAACTTGAGGCGTTTCAAAAGCTGTCGGCCGGGGTATTTTATGGCGATGTAGTCGCCCTATCCTTTGCAAAATTAAGTCCATCGGAGCAATATCTGTGAATAATACATCAAAATCTATATCTAAGGATTGTTCCAAGACCTGTGTGCCTATAACAATCAATCTTTCCGGTCTATTCCCATCTTTTCCGATTTTCTTTTGTAATTCCATTTCCAGTTTAGCTCTATCCGTTGCTAAAAAAGCTGAATGCAAAATAATCGTAGGAATCTCCGTGGGGACTAGCAACGCCATTTTTTGCGCCCGCTTTACGGTATTTACAATAATCCCGGCAACGCCTCCTTTTGAGATTTTGCTAAGTACCCTATCCATTACGGTTTGTTCATCTGCTTCTATCCGGAAAATTTGGATATCTTTTGACGGTAATTTGGGGAAATCCGAAAACTGTTGCAGCCTGTTTCCATCCAGGATACTTAATAATGGATACGCCTGATTATCTTCCCAGCCAGAAACAGCTACAAATTCTTCAGAGCCATACTTTCCCAAAGAATACGCTTGTAGCAACTCATTTCTACGATTTTGTGGCAACGTGGCAGATAAGAGCACAACAGGCACATGATAGGCCCCCAGCCATTCCAACACTTTGTCAAGATAGGAAGACATATAGGCATCATAGGCATGCACCTCGTCAACGATAACCACCTTATTGCTGAACCCTAGATGTTTAAGAAATAAGTGCCGCTGTTTAAGCCCCATCAGTAACAAGTGGTCAATCGTTCCTACCGTAAATTCTTCTAGCACAGACTTTTTCCCAGCAAACCATGCGTTAACAGTTACGGCCCCGCCGCCCTCATCCTGGTTAATGTTCTCTGCCTTTGGCAGATTAGAAAAAGAGGAATTAAATTGTGCTTTGCCATGCATCAATCGTATAGAGAGATTCTTTCCTTCTTCCGTTCCGATTTTTTCGATCCAGTTTTTGATACGATCAAACATAACGTTACTGGTAGCTTGCGTTGGGAGCCCCATATAAACTCCTGTCCGTCCACTTTGAAAAGCAAGCTGTTCAGTAGCCGTCAATGCAATTTCTGTTTTTCCAACTCCCATAGGAGCCTCTATAATAAGAATACCCGGATCCTCAGCCTGTCCGATTTCTTCTGACATTTTCTTCTGCACTGGACGAGGTGAAAATCCCCATCGTTTTCTATAATGGGCCGGGATATCTGCTACTTTTTCCGGCGTCCACACATCTTCCTGCAGCCAGTTCATAATAGCCCTTTGATATCGTGCTTTAATATCTATGTCGTCAAAAGTTTGTTCTATGTCGATAAGAGGAAACATCGGCTTTGCAGGATCGCCATTCAAATATTCGCTAGAAGCTACCCAATCCGCCATAATAAGTAAGCCCGTTAATAAAACAGCCTGGGACTGGGTAATTTCTGGTATATCCGACAAGCTTGCATACTCAGATAATTTCAATCCATAATTGATAAGTTCTTGCTGCACATTTTTCCAATTGGTCTGAAGTGGAGAAGGTCTTTGCGTCTGCCAATAATTAGAGGCAAATCCCCTTAGCTGCGTCCTAGGAACTTGGCTTTCCGGCTGACCATGATGTCCTCCAATAATGGCCGCTACTGTTTTGTGCAATCCTCCGTATTCTAAGATAGCCTCTCCAGCCCGGTTATGGGGTGATCTATTGGCATTGGGTAAGTCTAATTTTCCCATCCCCTCAAAACCAGCCATGACCAATTTTTCCCATAATATTTCATCCAGTGACTCACTATACACATAAGAACGTTTACTTTGAAACGCAGGAGTTGCTTTTCCGATGTCATGGATATAACCTAGAAAGGCAACCAGCTGTTCAACCTCATCAGAAGAAAGGGCCCCCTCCAATACTTTTCGTTGCCCATCGGACAACCAGTGATGAAAGAGCCAAAGAATTGTGTTCTTTGTATCTAACAAATGTGCCAAAAGTGGGAGCCACGTAGCCCGTCCTTCTATAAGAGATTTCTTCCCCCACAAGTTCTTCGTTTTTTCAGATAATTTTATCATGTTTATAACTCCAGGCATCTTCCAACACAATAATTATCCCAAACATTCCTGGCCCCATCCATTTTTCTGCCAAACGGGTCAAAAATATTCCGGCCTTAATACTCTGTCAGTCGCTCGTGAGTCTTGATATCCTGAATGGCATAGGCGTGGTGATATTACTCCCCCACCACCGGGCAAGCCCGGTCCCCCGCCCCCAAGGGGGCGGGGGACCAGCTTAACAGGACGTGTTGCTGGTGGTGGGGGCTAGGGTTCTATGGCTTACTTCTCCGTTGCTATTCACACATGATATTCTTCCCAGTATTGTACCATAGAATATTTGCTAAATACTGTTTTATCATACTGGACGAAGGCCCTTTTTACAATACGATTTCGGAAATCAGCCTTTTCGTGCGGCGATAATGAAAGGGGATTTTGTGATGGCAGTTTTTACCCGGCAAAATAGTGGAAAGTTTGACCTTGGAATGACTTCTTCCCCATTGCCGTTTACAACAAAATATGTCTCCTTTTTAATGCTATTCCCATAGCTATTGTAACAACGCTTTCTGTAATAAACATGGTAACAGAGACACCATTTTCCCGATATAGCAATATAAGAGGAACAATAATGAGAAGGTTTAAAACAGAAACCAATAACAATATTTTACTATAGATTTTTTCCATTCCTAACGGAAGCATTGTCTCATATCCAAAAATATTACTGAGAGAAACAATAAGGGGTACAAAGGCCATGATCTGCAATGGTAAAATTGAATAAACGTATTTACTTCCGAGCAACCATGGAATCACTATAGGGGCCCCAACCAAGATAGCTACTCCTCCTGCAATTCCACAAATCACATAAGCAACTAGCTGCTTTTTTAAAAAGCGGATGGCCCTTATAGGGTCTCTTTTGAACTGCTGGCTGATATAAGGATAAACAGCATCGTTAGTCGCGCTAATTCCACGTTTAATGCAATTCAATAATTTGTCGGCCCCGCTATAATACCCGACAATAGTATTATTAGTAATTATCCCCAAAAGGACTATATCTGTGTTGGTATATAAACTAATGGCCAAATTAGAAATAAAAATTTGCCGGGCTTCTTTAAATACTTCTTTTATGTGTACCAGGGTTGGCATTTGGAAAATTCCGGGGAATATATGTGCAATTAAAAAAAGAGAAAGTACCCCTGCGATAAAGGGGGTACAGGATTGGAGGAATGCCGCTAAAATATAATCATTTTCCGATGAAACAAATGCAAAGATGCATAATATGGAAAGCGTTCTTCCCATTAAATTGATAATTGTAATGTATCTCATTTGTTGGATTCCCTGAAAAAACCAAATAGGAAATAACACATTTCCTATTACACCAATATAAACGGCAACAAATAAATGCCAATCAATCCTAACAATTTGCAAAAGATTACCAAGCCAGAGAAGTCCACAAAAACTTACCGAAACAAGCCCTAGTAAAAATACTTTAGACCACATATACGTAGAAAAGATTAATGGAATTTCTGCTTTAGAGCTTTGTGCCAAAGCGCGTGGAGCAGTTAAATTAAATCCATAATCAATAAAGAGATTAAAATACACTATAATCCCCTGCATAAATGCAACAGCGCCAAAATTAGCTGGCCCAAGCACACGTAATAAATAGGGGACTAATATAAAAGATAATATATATTCCAATCCACGCAGCGTGAGCATTGAAAAGATATTCTCAATAAGAGAATTTTTGAGCTTCACTACACACCTCACATATGATTTAAACACTCGTTTTTGAGTGTCTGATTACATTGTCGCAACTTGTATATGAAAATCATGGCTATCGTTCCTATGACTCCCACAAAAAATCCTGCAATGCTAACTTTTATAAGGGTCTTTTTTTGATCTTTTAGTACTACTTGTGGAGTGGTTTTTCCTGTACCAATAACAGAAAATGATACTTCCGGTGCCGTTTTTTGGATCATTTTTTCACTTTGTCTAACAAAATTATCTGCTAAAAAATCACCATGTTCACTAAGATATACAGCATTATTTGTAATTTGGGGATCAAAATTGACCACAATCTTAAAGACATTTCTGTGAAGAAATTCTATTCTTACTTTTTGTTGCAACCAAAGCACCTGTTCTGATAAATTCTTTCTTTTCCAAGCACTGTTAAGTTTTGTAAAATCAAACTCTTTATCCGAAGTATTTTTGATAAAGTAATAATAATTTTCTGATGAATTTAAAATAGTATCATAAGCAATCTCATTATTATTCTCAAAAGTTTGAATTTTTATCATTCTCATAAACGTATATGCTCCAGATCTTTCTGCAGCATCAGTAAATGACCATTTTATTCCAGTTAATAAGAGCCCTGTAACAAGCCCAACTATGACTATCATGATTTTATTTTCTTTTAAGATATTGGAGAACATCTTTAAGACATTAATTCTTTCTTCCAAGATATTGTGCCTCTTCCTTTTTCCAGAAAATAGCCATCATTAATCCCAGGACAATAAATATACCAAAGTGATCCTCATTTGCCAATAAAGCAATATTCAACCCTAGAAAAGTGATGATTGTCGCCATAATCTTCTCATTTTTTGAGATCGCCTTCCACTTTCTAAATACCTTGACCAACAAGGCACACGCAGGATATATGAATAAAATCAAACCTATGATTCCCTGCTCAGCAAAAATTGTCAGGATATGATTGGTATCAGGGAACCCAGATTGTATAGGTCCTGCGTCAACCATATACTTTAACCAAAGTTTTACTTCTCCTACATTTTTATCTTCGTCCGTCAATTGCGCATTGATATACTCATTTCTCATGTAGATACCAACACCAAACAGAGGATGTTTGGCACCGACCTTCAGCGTTGCCAATGCGTTGACCTTCCTGGCCGAGTTACTTCTTTTATTGCCAGTAACGGACGTCACATTATTTCGTACATATTCCTTTGCACTAATAACCTCATGGGAATCGGCCACTTTACTATCAATTGATCTAAAATTTGACATAATCCCTAAGGAAATAAAAAATGCTAGTGCTGTGCATCCAATAAATAAACATATTCTCTTGTATTTTTCTTTCTGAACAAAGGGCGCACAAATACACGCCCAACAAAGAAACAATAAAAGCTCTATTCCAACGACAACGTTACCAGTTCGAGCCTTTGACATAAAAAGCATTATGATCAAGCAGCAGTAAATAAAAATTTTTAATACCGAAGGAGCTTTTGTTCTATTAAAAAATTCAGTAAAAAATGGTGGAATTGCCATAGCTAGGAATATTCCTAAATGGCTGGGCTCCGGAAAAAGGCTGCGAAGCTGCAACCGATCCCAAAATAAAGGTGGCCACCATCCTTGTCCAGAAGCCACATCAAAAATCCTTACATTAATCATCGCTAAAATATCTTTACAAAAAGGGCTTCCACAGAGAAATCCAACTTCTACTACTGAATATGTAATTAAAAATAGTGAGGCTATCACCAGGGATTTCTTGAAATCTTGTAACCCTTTTTTCCAATCTTGATAATAGATATGATATATCCAAAACGAGATCAAAAAAGATGATGTAGTATAGGCAATAGAATTTCTTATGGCACGATATAAAAGCCAGCTCTTTAAAAAAAACAACTCCGAAATCTCAGGGTAAAGATGCTGCAAATTATAGAAGAGATTCTTAAAACTACGCATCTGATTTAAGTCAATATTAGCAAAAGAAGGGTAAAAAAGAACTCCTAAAACAGAACATAAAAGCGCCCAAAAAAATACGATTTTTAAAAATCCTATTATTTTCTTCTCAAATTCAGTTAGTGAATTTGGATATATATAGCTTTCAATGAAAAAAGCAATAACGCCCATTATTATAAAAACATAAGCCAAATAATTCCCTGCAACAGGGAACTTAAGACGCCCAGTCATGATAGGAATTGTTGAAACACCGCAAATAAAACATGTTCTCTGTATTTCCAACAGATGCTCTTTCAGTCTTTCACCCGTTTCCATCATGATAGTAACCATTTGCTAATAACCCCTTTGAAGAAGATAAATCTATTGTTTTTTACTTGCTATGGTAACAGCTGTTTCAAAAGCTTTCTTAGTAAAGAAACCAGAAATCACTTTTTTCTGTAACACTGCTATATTTTGGAGATACTCTTGATAATCTTCCAGTTTTAACGTATCAATGAATGCTCTAATTTCTGATAAACTGCTTACGGTAAAACCAATATGATAGTCTCTTACTATTTTGGCAATAGCGGCCTGCTCCCACGTAATAACAGGTAGTCCCGCCGCAATGTATAACGATAACTTATGGGGGTAGTTAACTTTAAGATAATTCCCATTTAATCCGGTACAACCATTAATGGAGTTACCATCCCAAACCAAGCCAAAACTCCCCTGCAATTTAAAAGGAATTTCTTCCGGCGAGTAACTCCCTACCCAATGGACTTTATTTTTCAAGTCAGTATCCAAATTAGGCCCATATAAGTTAAAAGATACATCTGATGCTTTTTCCGTGAACTCCCGGATGAACTGGCTCTTTCCAAGATTTCCAGCAAAGACAATCTGCTTTCCGAATTTATAGTTATTCTGTTTAGGAATATCTGTCAATAAATAATCAAAGATATCTACATTAACAACAGGAATCGTAAGGCCGTGGCATCTTAAGCAATCCGTCATCTTTTGATTATGTAAAAGCACAACACAAGCTTTATTCAAAATATTAATTTCTTTATCAATATCTGTATTAAATCGTATGGAATCTACATCATGAATTAATAAAATCGCTTTATTATTTTTCAAAATATGGTAGAACTTTTCTCGCAGTAAAGAATTATAGTTGTAATGGGGATATTGGATAATAATCACCTTATCTCTGCAATGTCGTTCTATATCCTGCAAGCACAAGAAATTATGACAAAATGTCCGCACATACGTAAGAAGATTACGCCTTCCAGGTATTGTATACAGTGTTGTTAATTTGGGGTATACTTCACGTAACACCTGCTCAATATCTTCAACTCCTTTTCCTCCCGCGTGCTGCTGATGAGGCGCTTGTTCACTGATATATACAATATCCGACATCTACGTGTCTCCTTTTTAAATCTTATTTTTTATCTTTTTAATTAAATATGTCAACCCGTACATTTCGTAGGTAGCAACAACACGACATAGATAAAAAGCAAGTCTGTCCGGTATTCCTAATTTCCTATAAGTATCATAGTATTCATCAATTTTTGCGTTATATTGCTTCATTTCCTCAGATACCCAAGATGCAGAATACTGATGAATCACATAGGTATTAGCAGTTATATTGACTTCTCCTGTGTCGAAATGCTTAGCACAAAGGTAATCAAAAGGGAGAATAACCATGTTTTGTCCAAAATGAAGCTTTTTACCGTCCAAGGTCAGATTATATTTTTGAGTAGTCAATTTCGTAACGACCTGAACGTTTGTCGTCATATCCAGTAATCCATTCTTTTGTAAAAAATGTCTCCGGTCATAATCATGTAAGAGCATCCCAATCCATTCATTTTCCAGACAGGCACCTAGAGTGCCTGTCTGGATATGCGTCTTTGACTCATATCCACACACCGCATCATAGATGCGGAGAGGGTCTATTGATTTAACCATCTCCACATCCGTATCCATATAAAAGCCCCCTTCTTCATAGAGGACTTTTAAACGAGCATAGTCTGACACAAAAGCCCATTTTTTTGCTTCATAGGCTTCTCTGCAGTAGTTATTTTCATTGATATCAAAGTTGGACTCATTCCATTCTTTGATTTCATAGTCTGGGCAATATTTTTTCCATGATAGGATATTTCTTTGTACATCATCTGGTTTTGGAGCCCCACCGAACCAGCAATAATGGATAATTTTAGGAATCAATCTATTCTCCTTGGCATAGTTTAAAGGAAACAGCTTGACTAATGCATAATTCTCCAGGAAAGGTCCAGTAAGTACTTTCTCAGTACTTTATTTTCAAATTTGCAATTCCCTAGAGTTCACTGTACTCCTATTTAAATTTCTATATTGCTAATAACCGTACCCGGCTAAAAGATTCTATCTTAGTATTACAGTTAGAAAAAAGCAGCTCTTTTTCATGTCTCTTTACATTTGCGGTATAGTGAAGGGTATATAAAAATTGTGTAGAGGCACCATAAAGATTTCTAATTTGTTGAACATTATCATAGGTAGCAATCCATTTATGATATTCCAGATTTTGTATGGCATCGGCGAGTTGCTGATGGTAATGATCCGTTAAGCCATTTTTGTATAAAGACTTTCCCTGTTCATAATAAGGAGGGTCAAAGTAAGTAAACAAGTTTTTCTTGTTATATTTGGGCAAAACTTCCTTTATAAAATAAATACCATCTTCTGAATAAAGATGAATTTTGTTAGAATACTTAGCAATATCTTCGATCTTTTTAACAATCACGGGAATATTAAATCTACAATCTAAATGATATTTTGAAGTCTGTCGAATCCCGCCGATTGGTCCACCAGTAATTATTCCGGATCTATTTGTTCTGTTTAAAAAGAAAGCTGCATAGGCAAGATCAAAAGAATAACCGCTAATATCTTTTAAATGATTATAAATCTCGTGCTGTCTATGCCACTCATCCATAGTGATTGGTGTTTGCTGTATTTTATTAATAAAACTGTCAGTATTATGAATGACAGCATTCCAAATTGAATATATTGCTGAATCAAAATCGTTTAAGATAATTTCTTCTACTTGTCCAGCCAGCAAAAGTGTTAGTGCGATTCCAGCTCCACCGCAAAACGGCTCGCAATATATGGGGTTTTCTATTTCATTTAGCTGAATCGTATGATATACGAACTTTGAAAGCTGTGTCTTACCCCCAGGGTATCTAAGAATAGACTTTGTTATAGGCATGGAAACCACCTTTCTCCAATGGTCTTACACTTTCTTCAAACACCTCATTTCTGAAACAAATAATAAAATATGGTATTTGAACAAAATCTAATCAATGGGAGACAGCCCTTGAAATTTAGCTATTTTATTATAAGCATTTTTCAAAGAAATATATAGATCATCTATTTCTTTCGCATAAGTTTCCGCAAAAAAAGTCATTAAATGCGTATCTTGAAAAATTTGTTGGTGGTCCCGAAACCATTCTTTTAGAGTAGATCGACCCTTTTGGGGCTGTTGAAGAAAATAGTTTTTAGTTAATGCTTGATTTAGACAAAGTGGCTGTGCAAAGAACCTATTTGCGTCCTCTGTATTAGAGGTCAGAAAATCTAAAATAATATTTTCAGGAGATTTTCCACCCGGTAAAAAAAATATATTTTGTTTACTTGCATTTAGCGACTCCACATCTTTCTTAATCTTATCCTTGTTTATTGAGTCTCCATCCAGAACAATTATTTTATTAAAAAAATATAGGGGTTCTCCCTTAACCATTGATAAAATTGACTCATTACCAATTTCAGTGTCTAGCAAATCTAAGCGGCTTCTTAACGATTGCCAGTCTTCGCCTGGCAAATTATTTATAAACCATCGCGCTTCACGATCTTCTGTATAAACCTTTATCTTATTACGTTGTAGACTAAGAGTATCTTCTTCTAAAAGACCTTGGATAGTAGAATATGACGGATTAGTAAGGACCTGCAGAATATTATTGGCAGTTGATAGATAATATAAATTAGTATCATTTTCTGTAAGAACGGAGTTTGTAGAGCTTAAAACTAATGATTTTGAGATATAGCTTAGGATGCTTAGGCTATGCGTAGTGAATACAATTTGTAAAGATAAGTTCTTAGCTTCTTTTAATAAATAGTGGATAAGCTTTACTTGAGCAGAAGGATGTAATGTGGCATCTAGCTCATCAATTAATAACAATCCTCCATTATAGTTTTCTTTGGAACGGTCTTTTAATAATCTAAAAGATTCTACTGCTAAGAGTATTTGCCCAAGATTATCTTGTCCTGCGGAATTAGACAAATAGTCATAATCCTCTGTAACAACACCAAAGGCAGTTTTCTTTTTAACGTCAGGTAATGCTACAGATTGCATATCTTTGATAGTATCGTTAATAGATAAAATCCTCTTATAACTTTCAAGCATTTTAACCTTATACCGGTCAGGAAGTACTGTATATTTCGAATGAGTAGGCGAGATTGATGCTGATTCCCCCAAAGGGAAAAGTCTTGAAAGACCTAGAAATAGTGTCGGCCAATTTTGTTTTGATGAACGTTTTTTATTAAATTTATCAGTAAATTCCGGAATCATTCTTGCACGAGGTAATTTAGTTTTTGAATCCTTTTGCCAGGTAATACGACAGGATCTATATGTTCCATCATCAAAAGTAATCTTTAAAATATTGGACGAACTTTTATCATGTGTTGGACTCAATTTGAATATTTCACTGAATTCAGTTCTAAATTGTTTTTGCATAATAGGGCGTCCATATTTGACTTTCAGCTCACTAGAATTCCCTAAAATACCAAGCAATGTAGACTTACCTACAGAATTAGTCCCTGATAGTACTGTAATGTACTTTCCCAAATCAAGAGTTACATCTTCAAATAGCCTAAAATTGTTTATATGTAATGATAAAATACGCATGCAGCACTTCCTTTCCTATTTATCTGTTTTCTGTAATTAGGCTTATAATAAGCTCTACTTCCAGCGATCCAAAAAGATTTGAGTGTATTTTGATATCTGTCTGAAAAGCAAACGTCTCCTTACTATCCAATTTAGCCTTAGCTAGAATCACGAAAAAGATATTAACTTTTCCTTATTACCTTAACCGTCTCCACAACCAGAAACAATGCATTTTAATAAAATAAATGATATGCCCAAGTAGAAGGACACCTATATTGATTTGATTTACTAGTAAGAAATTCATAATTTTAAAAGTGAGTGACGTAGCAAGATGATAGCTTTTGATTTTCTTCCAATTGCTGTCTTTATTCACATTTTCTATAAAAGCCATCTGCTCTCGCAACGACTGGTTGCTTTGGGGATAGCACATCATCTGGATTGTCAAAAACACAAATTGTAAAAACTGGGTACTTAATAAGACCGTTGCTTCCTTTAGTAGTCCTACCTTTTTTAGTTGTTCAAATCTAAAATCCCAAATTGCTTTATGTACTTCAAAAAACCTTGGTTGAAATTTACTTCGCAGGCTTCCTGATTGTTTTCTTCTGTAATGTAATAACGATTGTGAGATTATGCTAACAGAAGATAAATCTCCCCACAGTCTTCCCATAAATTCTTTGTCTTCACTTAACGGAATTTCCTTAAACCACAGATTTTCTTTTCGGATATAAGCTGTACGAACTGCTTTGTTGGAAGACCAGGAATACATATCATTACTTTGCTCCTGCAGTATAATAGATTCTTGCAAAATGATTCTGTTATTTCCAAAAGCTTCTGCTTTTTTCGGAATATGTGACTCTGAAGATAAATGTTTATTTTTCGCTGAATACCACTCATCTGTATAGCCAAAAAAGACCATATCTGGATGGCTTTTTCCAACGATTCCTGCAACTGATTCTAACAAGTTGGCATCCCACCAATCATCAGAATCAAGAAAAAGAACATATTCCCCTTTCATAACTCTCATTCCTACGTTTCTCGCATTAGATAGGCCGCCATTTTTCTGGAGTGAGATTATATGAATCCGCTTATCTCCTTCTGCATATTTTTGACAAATAGACAGACTGTTATCCTTTGAACAATCATTGACTATGATTAATTCAAAATCACTATACGTTTGAATTAATATACTTTTAATAGCTTGGGAAACATATCCTTCCACATTATATACAGGCATAATAATGCTGAAAGCAGGATTTCTCTTATCAGCTACTGATAAACTTTCTTTTAAGGAATCTGCCAACTTTCTTCACCCAATTCTGTTTTTCGAAGTAATCTACATTACACTCATAATATGGATATTTCTTTGTTTCAAGCCATACATCTAGTAACAGTTCATCAATAAACCATCTCTGCTCTGATTTTGGATACTTAGAAAGGTCCACTTTCTTCTCTATTTCAAACATAACATCAAACCACCAGGAACAAAATTCATTAAAGTAATCCTGCCGCATCACAAACATGTTAAACATGTGTGCCCATGTCCGGTTCATAAAAATATCCCAGCCGTTTTTATACGCAGGATACTTCTCTTGAATCACTTCCAAAGCTGCATCAAACTGTTCCCTGGGATGGGCATGTAAATAATGTTCCTGGTTTGTTTCAATGCGATACTTTCTTTTATCGGCAACCACAATTGGGTATTTTGTCAGGATATTTTCCCAATCCTCTTTTGCCAAAATATCCTGTCTTTTCTTTTCAATAGAACGTAAAAAGAATCCTTTATGTGTAAAGTATCTGCGATAGTGAACCAGGCCTATATAATCAGCTTTTACATTTCTCCAAGCCCAATAAATCCCGGTCAATTCGCAATAGGCCGGGTTTTTATCGGATATATTGTCACCCGTATCATCCCCTATAAGACCAATAGCTGATTTGCCTTTTTTCCCCACATGAATGGGCAAATATACCGGGTCTTCAGGATGCCAATACGGTTTATGCATGGCAATCAGAATTTTGATATCCACTTATTGTTCAAGCTCTCTTTCTACTAAACGAAGTGCAGAGGCTACGACTTTATCCATATCATAGTATTTGTACTCTCCTAAGCGACCGCCGAATATTACCTGCTTCTCAAGCTTTGCTTTATCTGCATACTGTTTATACAATTGCTGATTCTTCGCGTTATTAACAGGGTAGTAGGCTTCATCGCCACGTTTCCAAGAAGCCGGATACTCCTTGGTAATATAGGTGACTGGCTGCGAGCCAAATTCAAAATGTTTATGTTCAATAATGCGTGTATAGGGCGTTTCTCGGTCTGTATAATTGACAGCGGCCACGCCTTGATAATTAGAAATATCCAATCGTTCTATATCAAAACGAAGGCCACGATATTCCAAGTCACCAAAGCAGTAATCAAAATATTCATCAATGGCACCAGTATAAATGACCTTATCTGCTTTATTATTCCAGCATTCACGGTCTTTCAGATAGTCGGTACTTTTCTCACATGCAGTTCCATCTAGTAAATTGTGGATCAGTACATTATATCCCCCAATGGGGACACCTTGATACCGGTCATTAAAATAGTTGTTGTCATAGGTATAGCGAACAGGGAGGCGTTTTATAATAAATGCTGGAAGTTCCGTGCAAGGTCTTCCCCATTGTTTTTCAGTATAACCCTTGATTAGTTTCTCATAAATATCAGTACCGACTAAGGAAATAGCCTGTTCCTCCAGATTCTGCGGTTCATGGTTAATTACTGCACGCTGCTCTGAAATTTTAGCAGCAGCTTGTTGTGGTGTGATTACGCCCCACATTTCATGGAATGTATTCATATTGAAGGGCAAGTTATAAAGCTCTCCCTTATAATTGGCTATAGGAGAATTGACATAATTGTTAAATTCAGCAAATTGATTTACATATTGCCAAATCTTTTTATCAGGGGTATGGAAAATATGTCCACCATAGTAATGAATATTAATTCCTTCCCGAGTTTCGCAGTAAATATTCCCCCCGAAATGATTACGGCGTTCAATCACGAGGCACTTTTTTCCTTTTTGTGTTGCCTCATGTGCAAATACCGCTCCAAATAATCCGCTACCTACAATCAAATAGTCATATTTCTCCATAACAAAGCCCTCACAAATACAATGCCGCAATCATAAAACGAAGGAATAAAGAGCGAACTAACAAGCTCTTATTAATAAACTCACGTCTTTTCAGAACTGAACAGGCGCATCATCATATGAACAAAAATCATATGGAAGTCCTCAGTAATCTGCATATCATTAACAGGTGCATGCAAATGGTAATCTGCTAATTTTCTCAACTTGCCGCCCTGATATCCAGTCATCCCAACGACTTTGGCTCCAACAGATTTAGCATAGGTAACACCGTTAATGATATTCTTTGAATTGCCACTTCCCGAAATGGCCAGGACAAGGTCGTCTTTTGTAACCACATCTTTCAGTTGTATTTCAAAGACTTTGTCATAAGAAATATCATTAGCAATTGCCGTGATAATAGGAATATTGTCATTTAGGCAAATGAGCTTAAACTTCTTCCCAGTACATAACGATATCCCTTTATTAAAATCACAGACCATATGACTAGCAGTAGCGGCACTTCCTCCATTTCCCATAACAAAAATGGTAGCACCTTGATTCCAGGCACTATGAATAGCCGTCATAGCACAATTTATTTCTTCCAAATCAAGCTTTTTGAAAGTCTCTATATCCTTATCTAAATATTCGCCAATAGATTTTTTGTAATCCATACTCCACCCCTTATTTTAGTATTTTCTATTCTTTTCCCAATTAAGTGCACTGGTCAAGATATCTTCCAATGAGCTTCTTTCTAGCTTCCACCCCAATAGATTTTTAGCTTTCTCATTAGAAGCAACCAGCACTGCTGGATCGCCGGGACGTCTACCCACAATATCATAGGGAACTTTAAGTCCGCTAATTTTTTCAAAAGCATGAATAAGCTCAAGCACAGTAAAGCCATGCTGACTGCCAAGGTTAAACTGATCGGAGCAATTATGTTTCATAATGTATTGCAAGCCAAGATAGTGAGCTGCCGCCAGGTCTTCCACATGCACATAATCACGCACGCAGCTACCATCTCTAGTATCATAATCATCACCAAATACTTTTAGTTTTGGAGTTCCATAAAGCGCAGATTTTATAATAAGCGGAATAAGATGTGATTCGGGATTATGTGCTTCTCCAATTAATGCGTCATAGGAACATCCAGATGCATTGAAGTATCGAAAAGAACAGGAATGAATACCATATGCGGTTTCAAATTCTTTCAGCATATGTTCACCAATCAGCTTTGTTCTGCCGTAGGGATTAATTGGATTTTGCGGGTGTTTTTCATCAATTGGGGTATAAACAGGTTCACCAAAAGTAGCTGCCGAAGAAGAAAATACAATATATTTTACGTCCGTTTCTACCATAGCATCCAGCAAATTTAGCATATTGGACACGTTATTATGATAATAGCGAGATGGTCTAGCAACAGAATCAGGGACAGAAGCAAACGCAGCGAAATGAATCACTGCATCAATCTGCTCTTTTACCAATATTTCTTTTACTAGATTTTTGTCCCCAAAACTTCCTTTAATAAATTTCCCAGCAACCACAGATTCTTCATGCCCGTCACTTAAATCATCAAGGACAACGGTATCCAATCCTTTTTCATGGAAATATCTATTGCAATGACTCCCTATATAACCAGCCCCGCCAGTAATTAAAACGTTCATTTTTGATTCTCCTCCATAATCCATTGAACCGCATCCAGCAAATTAATACTATCATGATCGGCTTTAAATGATAGTCCATTTATTGAGATTGTAGCTACACCATACTTTTTCCCTGCTAAAATATCTGACTCACTATCACCAATCATGTAGGAATGTTTTTTATCCACAACGAATTGTTGTTCAGCTTGTATAAATAGCCCTATTTCAGGTTTTCTACAATGACATTCTCCCTCATTATGAGGACAGACAAAGATACCATCAATATATGCGTCAAACTGCATAAGCGTGCTTCTCATAAAGCAATGAATTCCTTCCAATGTTTTCATTGTCATCAAGCCACGAGCAATTCCGCGTTGATTCGTGACAATCAACACTTTATAATCGGCTTGGTTTAGCAGGTGGATGGCCTTTCCTACTCCTGGCAGTAAATGAAACTCATCAACTGATTTAATGTAGTCATGTGGTGAAGCCTTATGGTTAATAACTCCGTCTCTGTCAAGGAATACAACTCTATTCTGCAAAGTATACCACCCGACTACCATACATTGAGATTTCAAAATCTAGTTCCCGTAATCCCAATACTTCACGGACAGCCGGTTGATATTGCTCATCACAATAAAGAAGAATAAATCCCCCTCCACCAGCGCCAAGGAGTTTTCCCCCAGAAGCTCCGGCATTAAGTGCTTTCTGGTACAACTCATCTATTTCCGGATTACTAATACCAGAAGTAATGGACTTTTTCTTAGACCATGCCATGTCCAGCATTTTAGCAAATTCAGCATCAAATCCATTCTCAATGAGATACTTCTTCATCTGATTTGCCTGATCTCTCATAAAGGTCAAGACTTCCATTTTATTCCGAGTTTCCTTACTTTGACGTGAAAGAATACCATCCGCACTACGGCGAATACCTGTATAAAACATCATCAGTTTCCGATTCATATTGCGCAAATCATTGTCAGAAACTAGTATTTTTTCATGTTGGACTTCACCGTTTCGTTCAAAAGTGAAATAGTTTATACCTCCATATGCAGCTGCATATTGATCCTGCTTACCAATTGGGTGGTGAAGTACATTAATCTCAATCTGGCAAGCATGATCTGCCAGCTCTTCATCCGAGAGACGCTCTCCTATATACGTATATAGCGCATTTAAAACACCCACTGTAAAACTGCTGCTGGAACCCAGTCCGGTTCCTGATGGGATATCAGCAATAGAAGTGACTTCTATTTCACCGTTTATTCCCACCATACGCATACATTCTCGGGCAATGTCGTGTTTTAGCTCGTCTAAATGATTAACAATCTCTGTTTGAGAATAGCTAACCCGAATACTATTATCAAAGCGTTTATTCACAGTGATATAAATATATTTATCAATGGAAGCACTGACAACAGCTCCATAGCCATTTTTGTAAAAAGCTGGTAAATCCGTTCCTCCTCCTGTAAAACTAATTCTTAGTGGTGTCTTTGTAATGATCATTTTTTCCATTCCTCTTGCGCTTTATTATAGTTGTTCGGAGTACCTATATCCAGGATATATTCCTTTATTTCAAGACCAGCCATTTTCCCAACTAATAATGGCAAAACATCTTTACCTATATCAGCTTCCTCTTTATTTTCAGGTATAAAGCTAAAAATCTGCTGACTGGCTACATATATTCCAGCATTAGCCAAGTTGCTTTTAGGGTATTGAGGTTTTTCAATAAATTCGGTGATAATGTGATCTTCATTCACTGTCGCAATACCACATCCTGTCGGATTGTTAGTATGAAACAGCCCCATTGTTAAAACGGGTTTTACTCGTGCATGAAAAGCATTGAGCTCTGATAAATCGGTATTTGTTAAATTATCTGCATAACAAATGAAAAAGCTCTCTTCTCCTTTCACAAAATCTTGATTTTCTCTTAATGTCCCAGCACTACCTAATAGAACAGGCTCATAAAATTCATGTAACTGTGTATGATGCACAGCATTTTTATTGTAAGAGCAAATGAATTCTCTGACACTGTTCGGAAGATAATGGGTATTGATCAATACATCTGAAACACCATGTTTTTCAAATAAATCCATCCACCAAGCCAGAAGTGGTTTCCCCTGAATGGGTACCATACATTTGGGAATCGTATTCGTTATAGGTCGTAATCTCGTTCCCAATCCAGCTGCCATTAGAAACGCTTTCATCAATGAGCTCCTTTATCTATAGTAATCATCCAGCATAGCTATAGTATAGTATAGTACTATCAGCCTTTATTTTCCCCGAACATTTTTCAATAAAACTAATACGCTCCTTTATGGTGCAACACCACGGAAATCGTCTTCCACAATAGCATAATGTCTAGCCAAACGGACCAATTGCGTACGTACCAGGAATCCATCAGCACCCGTTCTTCATAGGTGGTATCGGAGCGTCCGTTAACCTGCCACATGCCGGTAATACCGGGAAGCACCATCTGAAAATCACGGATATATTCCCCATAGCGGGGAATTTCTGCGGTTACAATAGGGCGTGGTCCCACTAGGCTCATCTCTCCACGCAGTACATTTAATAGCTGGGGGAGTTCATCCAAACTGGTACGCCGCAGTATACGCCCCATGCGGGTGACCCGGGGATCGTCTTTTAGTTTGTATTCTGCTTTCCATTCCTTACGGGCTGCAGGGTTTGCCGCCAGATATTTTTCTAACTGCACGTCCGCATCCACGCACATAGTACGGAATTTTAGACAGGAAAACGATTTCCCATCTTTGCCGATACGAGTGTGGGTAAAAAATACCGGGCCTTTGGAATCGGCTTTGATAAGAATGGCTAAAAGCAAAAACAGCGGGGATAAACAAATCCCCCCAATAATGGTGAGCACCATATCAAAAAACCGCTTGATAAAACGGTTATGGGCCCGCGCCAGATTATTGCGCAAGGTCATCACCGTAAGGCGCTCATTAAAGAGGGTTTCTACTTCCAATCCATTTACGGGCAGGCCGATCAAATCGGGGACAAAAGAAATATTGCGTACCAGGGGCTGGATTTTGTGCAGCAACTGGTTCAGGGCTTCTTTGTTAAGTCCCGGCGCAGCAATAATCACATCTTGGACTTTGGTGCGCCGGATTACATCCGCAGCCTGAGAAAAATTACCCAAATAGGGAAGATCGCCTACGTTTTCTTGCTGCGCTCCTGCATCATCCAGGTATCCCACAAGCTGAAACCGCAATCCCCTGTCCTCCCGGATACCTCGTAGCAAGAGTCGGGCCGTCTTTCCTGCACCTACAAGAAGCAGGGGAATGCGTCCCACACCGGCCCAATTTAGAACGCCATTGACCAGATTGCGGGATAGAATCATAAAGAAAAAAGAAAAGCACCAAAAAAAAGCGATAAAAAGACGGGAGGTGCTTTCCGCCACATGACTGACGTACAGCAGTACAACGATAGCCGCAATAGCGTACGTGCAGCCATAAAACAGCTTCTCCAGGAATTTCCAGTAGCCTATCCGCTTCTGGTACACGTTCATCTGCCGAAAGAATAAAATAAACAGCAAGGGAAAGGCAATGAACCCATTCATCCAGGCAATATGCAAATGACTTGTGCTCACGCAGATATTGCGTAATTCGTAAGCCGCAACTTCTGCCAAGAGAATGGTAAGCCAGTCCGTGATGGTATATAAAGCGGGCAAAAAGTAACTCGCATGATGGTGTAGAGGGGAGTTAATCATGAAATGCTCCTTATTAAGTATCTGCCAACGCAGGAAATAATACCCTTGCCTCTATTATACACGGATATTTATTTTTTTCAATTTGGGAATCATACTTCATTGAACCATAATTCAATAAAAATGTACTTTATGCTTCTACCCCAGGCGATAGTAACAATGCTACAAAGACTGGTGCCGGAGCACCAGTCTTTGTACTTGCACTATTCACTTGTAGATAAAAGGGTAAAATAAAAAGTACTAATTATACGCAGCTGCTATGCTTCCTCTGCTTCTTTTGCCAGACGTTCCTGGAATTCTGCCTTGATTGCAGCCAATTCATCCGGCTTTGCTACTAATTCCAGTACGGTATCTGCCAGGATTTTGGCGCCATACACGACGGCTTGATGCGCCGCCTCTGTTTTCCCGGCATCCAAAAATTCCTGGGAATGGGCCGCCGCACCTGGTGCCACAAAGGCCACACGAATACAGGATCCGGGCACCCGGTGCATTACATTGGCAAAATCCGTGGACCCGGTACGCTGCCGGGGCGGCTGGCAATTGGGGGCTCCCAGCGCCTTGGCGTGCTTCATCAGTAAGTCGTTTAAATGGAAATTGGGGATTTTGTTATCAATGATTTTTTCCGGTTCATAGGTCACGGTGGTCTCCGTCATAAGCGCCGCCCCTTGGAAAATCTTTTCCATACGTGCCATGACAAGCTGCACCCCTTTGATGGTATTGGCCCGAATCATCACATCCGCACTGGTCAGGCTGGGTACTACATTGGCCGGGCTGCCGCCGGTATCAGTAATGTTGTAGTGAATCTTTACATCATCAGTGACGTGCTCCCGCAGGCATTCTATCGCATGGAAGGCCAGACACATAGCGTCCAGGCTGCTGCGTCCTGCTTCTGGTTTCAGCGCCGCATGGGCGGCCTTGCCGTGATAAGTCAAGGTATATTTCGTATTTGCCAGACTTTTGATATCGGTCTGGGTAGCAGGGCCTCCATGCATCATCAGCGCCACATCCAGCTCATGAAAATCGCAGCCATTTTGGATCATGATAAATTTGCCGCTGATATTTTCTTCTGCCGGCGTACCATATACGGTTAACGTGAAGGGTTTCTCCCCGGCAGCCTGCTGAATGGCTACCGCAGCGCCCAAAATAGCCGGGCCTTGCATATGATGGCCGCAGCCGTGCCCCATAGGCAGGGCATCATATTCACATAAAAGTCCGATATTGGGACCGCCCTCACCATGCTGATATACGGCACGAAAGGCTGTAGGTAGCGTGGCAATGCCCCGTGTCACAGTAAAGCCATGGGCTTTTAAATAGTCGGTCAGAAGGCCGCTGGCAAAGGTTTCATGCGGGCCGATTTCCGGATGATCAAAAATTTCATCTGCCATATGAAGCAATGATTCCTTTTGGGCCTCCACGCAGTCATTTGCTAGTTTAATTTGTTGTTCCAACATTACTCCATACTCCTTTCTCGAAAATGATGTGCTGCTTACATGGGTCCCAAATGGATGAACTGGGCCACAGACACCAAAACACATCCTACCACCAGCCAAATCAGAAAAAGCTTCCACATAAACCGCATCCAGCGATCATAGGGAATATTGGTTACGCTGAGCGTTCCCATAAGGGCCGTAGACGTAGGCAACACGTAGTTGCAGAATCCATCCCCGAAGTTAAAGGCCAGTACCGTAGTCTGGCGGGTTACTCCCAAAACATCCGCCAGTGGCGTAAGGATAGGCATAACGGCCACTGCTTGCCCGCTGCCGCTGGTGAGGAAAATATTAATAATCGTATTGGCAATCACCATCCCCGGCGCAATGACAACCGCCGGCAGGCCTTCCAGCATAGACGACAGGCTGTGGACAATGGTATAAGTAATTTTCCCATCGTTCATGATATTGCTGATAGCCGTAGCCATACCGATAATGAACGCAGCCCCCAGCATTTGTTTACTGCCGTCAATGAGGTCTTTACACATCTCATTGGCACTGGCACCGCTGAGCAAATCTGCCACCACCGCATAGACCAGGAAAACGGCGGACATTTCATTCATGCCCCATTTCAGGGCAATGGCCCCGTAAATAATTCCTGCAAAGGCAATGACGAGGAGAACCAGCGGAAGCATTTTTTTATGATTGAGCTCTCCAGCCCGATCCAAATCCAGACCGCCTTCACTGGCCAGCGTTTCCTGATCCAGGTCATACATGGGGCTTGCCTGGGGATTGGCCTTGATTTTTTTTGCATACCGGATGAGGTAGATATTGGTCACAATATAGTAAACCACAAAGCAGAAGGAACGAAAGCCCAGTCCGGAATACGGCGGCAGTTCCGCAATGCTCTGCGCCACTACAGTAGTATACATATTGAGCGTCCCGGTAGAAAAACCGATCGCGCCGCCCATGAGGAGGATCGCCGCTCCGGTAATCGAATCCAGTCCCATGACCATGGCCAGCATAACCAGCACCGGTGCAAAGGGGATAAAAGTATTTGCGCCCTGGGTGGTACAGATGAGTCCAAAAATCAAGGTAAGAACGGGGATAAATACTTCCAGGCGATCGGAAAACTTCCGTGCTCCCAATGCCAGGATGGCTTGCAGGGACCCTGTTTTAGTCACTACATGGAAGGCAGAGCCAGCCATGAGAATAATCATCACCAGATCAATCCGCTTGGCAAATGCGGCGATAATATACAGAGGAATTTTCAGTAGATTAACCCCCGCATTTTTTACATAGTGGAAGGTTGCCGGATCCACGACTTTTCTGCCACTGGCGTTTTTCACAAAGTCGTACATCCCTGCGGGAATGACCCAGGTCATAATCACCGCCAGTACGATCAGCGCAAAGATAATAATAAAGGTATGGGGAACTTTGACCTTCTTGACGGGTTTGAGT
The DNA here is from genome assembly GCA_900554515.1 of uncultured Acidaminococcus sp. Classification (GTDB taxonomy): domain Bacteria; phylum Bacillota; class Negativicutes; order Acidaminococcales; family Acidaminococcaceae; genus Acidaminococcus. Next base: position 136,558 of record USHN01000003.1, read on the forward strand.
ACTGCCTTATTGGTTTCCATGTTTCTCTCTTTCCTTTCTCCGGCCGGCGTATGTCCGGACTCTTAGTAGTACACTTCGCTGCTATTTATTGTAGTGAAAATTGTCCGAACATTCAAATTGCTATATTTTATAACATGATAAATTTCCTCAATCAATGATTATTTTATAAGTTTTCTCTATTGGAAACATGGTATAATGAAATCACTTACGAGGGGAGAGATTACGATGGTGTTACAACTCCAGCAGCTGCTGTACCTCTGCACGCTGGCCGATACCGGGAGCTACCATACAGCGGCCCGTAAACTTTTTATCACCCAGCCCACGCTGAGCATTGCCATTAAGAAACTAGAGGAACAGCTGCAACTACCGCTGTTTTTGCGTGAAAATAAGGAAGTTATTCCCACAGAAGCAGGATATCTGCTGCTCACCACGGCACGGAAAATACTGGCCATGGATGCGGAGCTGGAAGAATCATTGAAAGCACTGCAAGAAAAGCAGAAAAACATGCTGCGCATCGGTACTTATCTGATTTTTTCTACCCTGGTCATGCCCGCCATGATTACCCGGTTTCACAAAGCGCACCCGCAAGTGGAATTACAATTGCAGCATAATCACCAGTGGGAGCTGATGGAGGGCTTGCGGCAAAAACGGTATGATCTGCTCTTTGGCTATTTGGATACCTGTGATCCCGCCTTGGCAACACTTGCCCTGCGAAAAGATGGACTGATGGTGGCCCTGCCTGCCGCACACCCCCTGTGCAAAAAAGCAAAAGCGCTGCCGGGGCAGTGCTATCCCTATTTGCCAGCAGAACTGCTGGGCAGTGAAACTCTTTTGCTTCAAAGCGATGTACACCAAATCCGGCAGCAGGAAAATAAAGTATTGCGGCAGCTGAAAGAGCGCCCCAAAATCCGTGAAATCGAGAGTCTGGAAACAGCAGTGCGTCTGGCAGCCGAAGGCATGGGCGTGGCTTTTTGCATGGAAGCCTACGTGAAACACTTCCATCCAGCAAAGCCGGTCTCCTATTTTTTAACAGGAGATCCGGCGCACTATCCCTGGCTCGTGGCCTGTTATCGCAAAGAAGAAGAAAACAATCCCCTTCTCAAGGATTTCCTTGCACTTTTGCAAGAGATTGTGAAGGAATTGTTGTAGATTGCAGTACTACATTTCACGGCAAAGCTCCAGAAAATCAAAAGATTTTCCGGAGCTTTGTAACGTATCAATTTGCAATTACAGGCTTTCTGCAAAGGCTTCCAGCGCAGTTTGTGCTTGTCCGAAGTCGGCGGTCATTTGATCTACGCCAATCTTCACATTGGGAATATGATGGGCATCCAGGGCCTTTTTCAGGTCAGGGTATTCCATTTCTTCCGGATCGCAGAACTGCATCATATAAACGATAACGCCTTCGGCGCCGCTTTCTTCTGCCAGTTTGCATACATGTTCTGCACGGGTATTCTGGGCGTAGGTTGTATCATACAGCAGAGGATCATTGCCCTGCTTGGAAAACCATACAGCCAATGCCTGCATGCCATTATCCATGTCCTCGGGAGCGTCCACCGTAAAGCTGCGGCTTTCATACGCACAGTCATCGGCCGCAATCGCCAGTTTATTGCGATCCATAGCAGCCAAAATGCCAGGCATATTGTAGATAATCCCAGAGACTACAACTTTATGACCATCGAATTTTCCTTTGGGTGCTGCTGCCAGCTCTGCATTCAGTTTTTCCAAACGGTCGGTATATTCGTCTTTCCGTTCGAAATAGGCAGCGGTCAGTACGGCAGAACGGGTAGAAGCAGAAATCAATTCTGGATGTTCCCCTGCCAGCTTGCAGAATTCGCGGCGGGCCTTACGGCTCTTGTTGTAGACACGAATGGCATTTTTTATGTCGTCATTGGTGATAGCATGGCCGCAGATTTCTTCCAAATGGGCTTTCACTTCACTGAACATATCATAAGAATACTGCTTACCGCCAATGGTATCGCGAACTTGCGGATGTGCCAGGAACATAACAGGCATCTTATCTTTCATAGCCACTTTAAAGTTTTGGCTCATAGGACGCAGGGTATCACACAGTACCGGGGTGATAATCCCATCAATGCCATCCAGCGTTCCATCCAGAAGCATTTCCAGAGACTGCTGGGCCAAAGTGCAATAGAAAGTAGCACAGTATTCCTTGGAACGGATTTCCTGCTTGCCGTTACAGCCCCATACACCCATGGGAACCATATCGCCCGCATAGACCAGTTCTTCCGGAACATAGTACGGCAGTACACCAATTACCTTTTTCCCTTGTGCCTTATATTTGGCCAGCTGGGTTTTGGGACTGGCAGCAATCTTTTTAAACTCGTCAATCAATGCGTCAATAGCCATTGTCAATTCCCCTTCTTTTCGTCATTAGCTTCCATGGCTTCTACCAGACCTTGTACACGGGTTTCATACTGGGCCGCGTTAA
>USHN01000004.1 GCA_900554515.1 uncultured Acidaminococcus sp.
GCAGAGGTCTGCAAAACCTTTATCCCCAGTTCGATTCTGGGCGTCGCCTCCAATTTCTTGCTTATGCCGAGGTGGCGGAACTGGCAGACGCAAGGGACTTAAAATCCCTCGGAGAGCGATCTCCGTACCGGTTCGATTCCGGTCCCCGGCACCATTAGAATTTTTTAGGATGGACAATTGTCCATCTTTTTTTATGCAATTTTATGGTAGAATAGAGACGATAAATTTCTATTGCCTGCTAAGTAAGGAGCCATGCTATGGAAAATCGACGCATCATCCACGTAGAAGAAAAATTACCGGTTTTGCAGACGATCCCGTTAAGTTTGCAGCATCTTTTTGCGATGTTCGGTTCTACGGTACTGGTGCCGTTTCTACTACATGTGGATCCAGCGACGGCGCTTTTTATGAACGGGGTAGGGACGCTGCTCTATCTTACCATTTGCAAATGGCGCCTGCCGGCCTATCTGGGGTCCAGCTTTGCTTTTATTTCTCCGGTGCTTGCGGTTTGTGCTACGCCGGGCATGACCTACGGCGATGCCCAGGGCGGCTTCATCGCTTTTGGCCTTTGTTTTATCCTGATCGGCCTGGTGGTTTCCAAGATTGGTACCAGCTGGATTGACAAGCTCTTTCCTCCGGCTGCTATGGGCTCCATTGTAGCCATTATCGGCCTGGAACTGGCGCCCCTTGCCATGAATATGGCGGGCTTTATGGAGCCGGTGAAAGGCATGACCAACCAGCAGGCCATGTGTATTTCTATTGCTACGCTTTTTATCACGATTCTGGCAAATGTGCTGGGGCGTGGGTTTATCGGGATTATCCCTATCTTAATCGGGGTGGTTAGCGGCTATGCCATCAGCGCCTGTATGGGCGTGGTGGATTTTTCTGCCGTGGAAAGTGCCGCCTGGTTTTCCGTGCCCACGTTTTACCAGCCCCGTTTTCATCTGTCGGCTATTTTGATGATTCTCCCGGCACTTTTTGTGGTGCTGGCGGAACACCTGGGGCATCTGTTTGTGACCAGCGATATTGTAGGACGGGATCTGATAAAAGATCCGGGCCTGCACCGCTCCCTCATTGCCGATGGAATTTCTAATGTCCTGTCCGGTCTTGTAGGCTCCACGCCCAATACCACCTATGGGGAAAATATGGGCGTTATGGCTATGACGGGTGTATACAGCACCTGGGTCATTGGCGGGGCTGCAATGTTTGCAATTTTATTTTCCTTTGTAGGAAAAATCGCCGCCTTAATCCACGGAATTCCTACGCCTGTGATGGGCGGCGTGTGCATTCTATTGTTCGGATTTATTGCCGCCTCCGGGCTACGCATGATGGTAGAACGGAAAGTGGACTTCACCCGTCCCAAGAATTTAATCCTTGTGGCCGTAACCATGATATCCGGGCTTTCCGGCGCTACTGTACAGCTGGGGCCCGTACAGCTCAAAGGGATGGGGCTGGCTACAGTGGTTGCCATGCTGGCCAGTTTATTCTTCCTTGTTTGCGAGAAATGCGGATGGATTTCCGAAGGTTAACGGCTGTTTCATTGAAAAAGTTCCTTAAATATGGTATAGTGTTTTAAAGTTTACAAGAGACCAAAGAGGAGGCTGCTATGGAAAACTTACAGCACGAGGTTGTTCTGGTCGTTGATTTTGGCGCGCAGTACAGCCAGCTGATTGCCAGACGGGTACGGGAGTGCGGCGTTTACTGTGAAATCATTCCTTATACCTATACATTGGAAAAAATCAAGGCCAAAAATCCCAAAGCCATTATTCTCTCCGGCGGGCCTAACAGCGTCTATGCAGAAAATACTTATAGCGTGGATGCGGGGATTTTTAAGCTGGGGATTCCTGTGCTGGGTATTTGCTACGGACACCAGTTTATGGCTAAAACCCTGGGCGGCGTGGTGACCCATGCCGGCAGCGGGGAATATGGCAAAACTTCGGTGGTGCTGGATAACGAGACACAGCTTTTCAGCGGCCTGGAAAAGAATAACATTTGCTGGATGAGCCATCAGGACTATGTGGAAGAAGTTCCTGCAGGCTTTACGGTCATCGCTCATACGGAAGAATGCCCCGTAGCTGCCATGGAAGATCCCCAGCGGAAATTTTACGGCGTGCAGTTCCATCCCGAAGTCATGCATACCCCCTTTGGTAAGCAGATGTTCAATAATTTCCTCTTTACTATCTGCGACTTAAAAGGAGATTGGACTATGTCTTCTTTTGCCCAGACCAAAATCCAGGAGATCCGGGAAAAAGTCGGGGACAAAAATGTGATTTGTGCCATGAGCGGCGGGGTGGACTCCTCTGTGGCTGCCGTATTGGTACACAAAGCCGTGGGCAAGCAGCTAACCTGTATTTTTGTGGATCATGGACTGCTACGCAAGGATGAAGGCGATCAGGTAGAAAAAGTTTTCAAAGAGGATTTTGACATGAACCTGATCCGGGTTAACGCCCAGGAGCGTTTCCTCGGTAAACTCAAAGGTGTCAGTGATCCCGAAAAGAAACGGAAAATTATCGGAGAAGAATTTATCCGGGTCTTTGAAGAAGAAAGTAAAAAAATTGGTCACGTGGACTATCTGGTGCAGGGGACCATTTATCCCGACGTGGTAGAAAGCGGCGGGACCGGTACCAGCGCAACCATCAAAAGCCACCACAATGTGGGGGGCCTGCCAAAAGATATGAACCTGTCCCTGATTGAACCGCTGCGGGAACTGTTTAAAGACGAAGTCCGCGCTGTAGGGGAAGAACTGGGGATTCCTTCTGCGCTTGTATGGCGGCAGCCCTTCCCCGGACCGGGCCTTGCCATCCGGGTACTGGGCGAAGTCACACCGGAAAAACTGCAGATCGTGCGGGAAGCCGATGCAATTTTCCGGGAAGAAATCGCCAAAGCCGGCCTTGCCCGGAGCATTTGGCAGTATTTTGCCTGCCTGCCCAATATTCGCAGCGTAGGCGTAATGGGGGATTTCCGTACCTATACCCATACCATTGCTCTGCGGGCTGTACTATCCACCGATGGCATGACCAGTGACTGGGCCCATATCCCTTATGCCGTGCTGGACGCTGTAAGCCGCCGGATTGTCAACGAAGTGCCCGGTGTCAACCGGGTGGTGTACGACATTACCACCAAACCCCCTGCGACCATTGAGTGGGAATAATGTAAAAAAAGATAAAACTGTTAATGGACATGAGGCGTTTTTGCTTCATGTCCATTTTGTCTATCAGTCCTTTTTCACAACATTGTTGGTGGGCGTCTTTTTATGGTATAGTATAAAGTAAAGTAATTTGTAAATGGCTTATACACGATGGAGGATACATTCATGAATATTGCAGTAGCCGGAACAGGATATGTGGGGCTTTCGCTGGCGACGCTGCTGGCCCAGCATCATCACGTCATGGCTGTGGATATTATACCGGAAAAAGTAGAGCTGATTAATAGCAAGAAATCTCCTATCCAGGATGCGTACATAGAAAAATACCTGGCAGAAAAAAAGCTGGATTTAACGGCTACGATAGATGCGAAAGCGGCTTACAGCGAAGCGGATTTTGTGATCATTGCTACGCCCACCAATTATGATCCCAAGAAGAACTTTTTTGATACGTCTTCCGTGGAAGCGGTCATTAAACTGGTGATGGCATACAACCATAATGCCATTATAGTGATTAAATCGACTATTCCGGTGGGCTATACCCAGTCCATCCGGAAAAAAACAGGATGCAAAACTATCCTCTTTAGTCCGGAATTTCTCCGGGAAAGCAAGGCTTTGTATGACAATCTCTATCCCAGCAGGATTATCGTTGGCACGGATTTGAAAAACGCCAAATTGGTGCAGGCGGCAGAGACTTTTGCAAAGTTGCTCCAGGAAGGCGCCATTAAAGAGAATATCCCTACCCGGATTATGGGCTTTACGGAAGCCGAAGCCGTAAAGTTATTTGCCAATACATACCTGGCACTGCGGGTGTCGTATTTCAATGAACTGGATACTTACGCCGAAATGAAAGGCCTGCATACCCGGGAAATTATTGACGGAGTGTGTCTGGATCCGCGGATCGGAAATTTTTATAACAATCCTTCTTTTGGCTATGGCGGCTATTGCCTACCCAAAGATACCAAGCAACTCCTGGCTAATTATCAGGATGTGCCGCAGAATCTAATATCTGCCATTGTAGCCGCTAACCGTACACGAAAAGATCATATTGCTGATGCCATTATTCAAAAACAGCCCAACATTGTGGGCGTGTATCGGCTGACCATGAAAACCAATTCGGATAATTTCAGGGCGTCAGCGATCCAGGGCGTAATGAAACGAATCAAAGCAAAGGGAATTGAGGTTGTGGTGTATGAACCAGCCCTGCAGGAAGACACCTTTTTCCGTTCCCGGGTTATTCGCGATCTGGAAGAATTTAAGGAAACCAGCGATGTAATTCTTGCCAACCGGTGGGATGAAGCGCTGCGGTCGGTGCAGGATAAAGTCTATACACGGGATTTGTTTGACCGGGACTAAAGGGGGATATGTTGTTTTCTACATTTTTTTATTCCATGCAGCAAAATGCAAAGCTGTTTGTATTTTTCCCTGTGCTTTGTGCCCTGTTTCGTTTGCTGTTTATTAAAGTCTACTGCCCATATCCCAGCCTAAAAGGAAAAGGTGCGGTAATCTACCACTGCTTTCGCTATGGCTTCTGGTGGGGCATGGACTGGAATGCCTATGTCTTCCTGATTCCGCTGGTCCTTTTGAGTTTACCAGGGGCTTTTTTCCCGGCGTGGGATGGGCTGGGGGATACGCTGCGGCTTATCGGCGGCATCGTGTATGCGTTGGTCCTCTACGGTGCATTTATGGGAAAGATGATTTTCTATAAGCATTTTCATGATATCTACAACCAGACGATGAAACTGGGCATGAAAGCAGAGAAACACAATCTGGTAGATATTTTTTTCAATCAGGATCATGGGATCTGGATTCTTCTAGGGATTTTTCCGTATCTTTGGATCTGCACACTGTGTATCCAAAGTTTACTCCAGCTTCCCAGTATACCGTATCCGGAGCTTATGAATCCGATCCTTCGGTATGGCTTGAATACGGTTATTTTTTTAGCGGCCATTGCCGCTTTTTACTGGTTCCGTTATGGGGGGACGTTCTGGCATGATGATAAGCCGGAATGGGATACCATCCCCAGCGTTGTAAAAAAGGATATCTTCTTTGCAAAGGCTACGGTGGATGATCTGGTTTCCCTGGAACAAGTGTGGAAACATAAACTAAACCCCGCCTATGAACATACGGATGCAGAGGATGTAGCTGCCATAGAACCCTTTTTTACGGAAAAAGTTTCCTTTACTGATCTTCCTAGTCCGGTCTATGGATTTAAACGTACGGCACAGGGGCCGCATATTACAAAACCTACCCATATTTTTCTCTTTGTAGGAGAAAGCTACTTACAGCAATTTTTCGATCCCCAGTTTTCTTGCCTGAACCTTGTGAGCGGCGGCCGGCAGCTGATGGAAGATCCCCACACGGCAAAGGTTACCAGCGCTCTATCCGCCGGCATTATTTCCCGGCCCTCCATTGTCAGTCTGATGAGTGGGATTTTTGATGCAGGCTTGGAACTCAATGAAAAAGAAAGCTTTTGGAAAAATAATCTGCCTACGGCACTGCCCCGGCAATTAAAAAAACTGGGGTACCACTCCACCTACTGGTATGGCGGCAATGTGACTTATGGAAATTTCAACCAGTTTGCCCCGGCTTGTGGGTTTGATCAAGTGATGACCGCGACCAGTTTTTGCGGGCCGGATGCCCCGAAAACCTGGGTGGGGGTATATGATACCGTATTCCTGGAAAAAGCAGCAGAATTGATTCAGCAGCAGGAAGAAGCCAATGGGCCCTTTCAGTTTCATTTCCTGTATACGACCAGTTATCATGGCCCCTTTAAAATTCCTCTGGCGCACTATGGGTATAACACAGAAAAAGTCATGCCCCATGCGCCGGAAGACATCAAAAACAATAAGGAGATTCAAAAAAACCTTGGTACCTTCTGGTTCTCTGATCAGGCTCTGGGGAAATTTATCCGTACTATGCGGCAGGTGTATCCGGATTGCCTGTTTATCCTTACGGGAGATCATTCCGTCGATATGAGTCCTGTGCTCGCTAAGACTTCGCTCATGGGGCGGGACTGCAATATTAGGGAGCGGCACAGCCCTGTTCTTTTGTTCAACCATCGGGAATTAACTTCTCATAGTTTTGCTGATAATACTATTGGCAGCCACATGCATATTGCTCCTACAATTTTTGAACTGATTGCTCCCAAGGGATTTACCTACTACTCGCTGTATCCATCCCTTTTGGAAAAAGTAGAGCATGTGGTCAGCCCCTATCATTGGCTGAAACCCGATGGATATGGGGAATACGGATCAGAATTTTACCAGCCCTTGGGTGATGGCGTGTCCCCTGCGACGCTGGAGCAAGGTGCTTCCCCCTATGAAGCAGAGCGTGCCGCATGGATGGACTTGACAGGGTATTTGTTGCGGCATCCAGAGCTATTGGAGAAATAAGGCAGAAGGAGGGAGTCTCCGATGAAAGAACAAATCAATTTACAGCATAAAACCGTACTTGTTACGGGATCCGCAGGATTTATCGGGGCCTATCTGGTAAAGCAGCTGCTGGAGATACCCGGTGTGCAAATTATCGGGATTGATAACCTGAATGCATATTATGACGTGAAGTTGAAGCAATACCGGCTGCAGCAGCTGGAAAAAGCTGCTATAGAAAAGAACGCAGCTTATCAATTCCGCAAAGGGGATATTGCAGATAAAGCAACGATAGATGGCCTGTTTGCGGAATTTCATCCGGATATTGTAGTGAATCTGGCGGCACAGGCAGGGGTGCGTTACTCTATCTCTCACCCGGATGCCTATATTTCCTCTAACATTATTGGGTTTTATAATCTATTGGAAGCCTGCCGCCATTCCTATGACGGCGGCGCAAGGGGCGTCGCCCATCTGGTGTATGCTTCCTCGTCTTCTGTGTACGGCGGCAATACAAAGGTGCCTTTTAGTACGGATGACAAAGTGGACCATCCGGTGTCTTTGTATGCAGCAACTAAAAAATCCGATGAACTGCTGGCTCACTGCTATGCCAAACTCTACAATATTCCCTGCACTGGCTTACGCTTTTTTACAGTGTATGGGCCGGCAGGACGCCCGGATATGGCCTATTTTGGATTTACGGACAAGCTCCGTGCCGGCAAAACCATTCAGATTTTTAATTATGGACACTGTGAACGGGATTTTACCTATGTAGACGATATTGTGGAAGGGGTTGTCCGGGTGATGCAGGGCGCACCTCAAAAAGCAACGGGGACGGACGGATTGCCGGTAGCTCCCTATGCCGTGTACAATATCGGGGGGGGTAGACCGGAGAGCTTGCTAAATTTTGTAAACATCCTGCAACAAGAACTTGTACGGGCAGACGTCTTGCCTGCAGCGTATGATTTTGCCGCTCACAAAGAACTGGTGCCCATGCAGCCAGGGGATGTGCCTGTGACCTATGCAGATACAAAAGCCCTGGAAAAAGATTACGGCTACCGGCCCAGCACTACCTTGCGGGAAGGCTTGTGGAAATTTGCACAGTGGTATAAAGAGTTTTACATGTAGTCGGCCATGGGGCGGCTTTAAGAGCACATTCTATTTTTAGTATATAAACGGGGGCGAGGGAGTATGACGGAATTTCTGGCGGCAGCGGTACAAATGGATACGGGAGAAGATAAAGAAGAGAATCTGGCCCGGGCCGGCAAATGGATCGGCGAGGCTGCTGAAAATGGGGCGGACCTGATAGTATTTCCGGAAACCATGAATTATATGGGACGGGACATCGTGGAGATGGCAGAAGACATTCCCGACGGAGAAACCTTCTGCTTTTTATCGGATATGGCCCGAAAACATCACATTTGGGTGGAAGCAGGCAGCATTTATGAAACGAATCCGGAAGATCCCAAACGACCTTTTAATACGACATTTTTACTGGATCCTGCGGGACATCTCGTAGCGAAATACAGAAAACTCCATATGTTCGATGTGGAACTGGCGGGCGGTGTAGTCAGCAGGGAAAGCGACCGGGTGTGCCCTGGCAAAGAGGTTGTCACGGCTAATACTCCGTGGTGCACCCTGGGCCTGGGAATTTGTTACGATCTTCGCTTTGGGGAACTGTTTCGCCTGGAAGCGGTGCAGGGCGCCAAAGTACTTTGCATTCCCAGTAATTTTACAGTCAATACGGGCAAAGATCACTGGGAGGCATTGCTGCGGGCCCGGGCCATTGAAAATGAATGTTATGTGATTGCGCCCAACCAAATCGGGAAAAAACCTAAGTTCACCGCCTATGGCAATTCCCTGATCGTAGATCCCTGGGGTACCGTGGTGGCCCGAAGCAGTGATACAGAAGGGGTAATCTACGGAAAGATTGATCTCGCCTATGTGGACAAAGTCCGCCAGCAAACTTTTACCCTGAAAAATCGCCGGCCAGATGTGTATGGGCTGGAGATAACTAATAAAAAATAAAAAGAAGGAGATATTGTACCTTATGTTGGGTACAGTATCTCCTCCTTTTCTACAGGAAGGATTCCCGTAAATGCAGCTCAGGCTGAATCTGTCTGTGAATAGGACCGGTGACTTTGCTGTACATCAGCTCACTGAGCAGGGAAAGACAATTGCTGGCTAAGCTGCGCAAGGGGATATCTAACGTGGATAGGGCCGGAATGGAACATCTTGCCGCAGAAAGAACGTTTTGCCCAATGGCTATGATGGATACATCTTCAGGGATCTTAATGCCTGCTTTGTGAAATATGTACAAAGAGCCAAGTGCCAGCCAATCTGTGTCCGCAAAAATAACGGAGGGACGATCCGAGAGCATTAAAAATTGCCGGGCAGCTTCCATCCCGCCTTCCACGGAATTTTGTTCTATAAACTGGGCTTCATTGGGAATTTGAACATCCAGGCCACGACAGCCATCAATGAACCCTAGCAGCCGCTGATTCACACCTAAAAACGGGTCCATGGTACGAAAAATTGCGGCGGACGTAAAGCCGCGGTCTTTTATCATCTGTGCCACAGAACGTCCTACCGCCGGATTGTCAAGCATGACTGTATTGTAATGGGGGGAGTAGCGGTTTAATAGTACGGTGGGTGCGGGAGGCTGGATGGTGTCTAAATACTGCATATCCATGGAAGAGGTATTGGAAATAATCACGCCATCATAGTAATTGGACTGGAGCAGTTCTTTTTCTTTGTAGAGTTCGTTGATCTTATAGGGCCTGATAACGATATTCAAGTGGGACAGATATTCAGACTGGATGCATTCCTGTATGCCGGCCATGACTTCTCCTAATAACGAGGCACGAATATCAGATGCCCAATAGATTGCTACCGTTTTTATCCCGTCCGTCATTTTGTGTAATAAGGTCTGGGTTTGACTGGGACGGTATTCTAAAGTTTCAATTGCCAGCCGGATCTTTTCTCCTGTAGCAGGAGAAATCCGGCCTTTTCCTTTGCCGTTGATATAAAGAGATACAGCGGCAGTGGATACGCCGGCCTTTTTAGCAATATCTCGTAAAGTAGCCATAATAGTTCCTTTCTTATAAGTCCTTTGTAGCATAGAGTTAATTTATTAACCTAATTATAGAGCAACTTTTACGATAAAGTCAATAGATTTACAGCGTAATAGACTGAATAACGTAATAAAATATACGTTGACAAGGTGGCTAAAAGATGATATAACAAAACCAATAAGTTAATAAATTAATTTAAAATAAAATATTTAACTTACGTGACATATCTTGTTATTACAGAAAGGAGTCCGGATATGTTCTTTTGGAAAAAGAAGGAGGCTGTACCGCATCCTGTAAAAATTTCCAGCGTGGAATGGCGGGACGGACAGCAGTCCCTTTTGGCTACCCGCATTCATACTAAGGATATGCTTCCTATCTTGGAAAAAATGGATCAAATGGGGTTTTACTGCATGGAAATGTGGGGCGGCGCTACATTTGACGTAATGATCCGCTATTTGGGGGATGATCCCTGGGAAAGGATCCGGGCTTTTAAGAAAATCTGTAAAAAAACACCGCTGCGGATGCTGCTGCGGGGCCAGAATATTATTGGCTATACCCAGTACCCGGATGATATTGTGGAAAAATTCGTGGAGTTGGCTGCACAAGCTGGAATTGACCAATTTTTGGTATTTGACGGGTTAAACGATATCCGGAATACGGAAACTGCCATCAAGGCGGCTTTGAAAAACGGAAAGACAGCAGAAGGCAATATTTGCTATACCATTTCTCCTGTCCATACGGTAGAAAAGTATGTACAGATCGCCAAAGAGTTTCAGGCATTGGGCGTTTCTGCTATCCATGTAGAAGATATGGCAGGAATGATGACGCCTAAACAGGTTTCTGATGCCATCCGTGCGATTCGGGAATCTGTGGATCTGCCCATTCATTTCCATGCCCATTGCATCGGCGGTATGGCGGATATCTGTTATTGGGAAGCCATCCGAGCTGGTGCCTCTGTGGTAGATTGCGATGTGTCTTCCCTGGCACTGGGACCGTCCCATCCGCCGCTGGAAAGTATTGTAACCGCTTTGCGGGGGACAGGCTATGAGCCTGACCTGGATATGGATCTGGCAGCAGAAGTCAACGAATACATTGCCAGATTGGTGCAGCAATACCACGAGTTTTACAGCAAGCGAACGGGCGTGGATATCGGCGTGCTCCTGCACCAGATTCCTGGAGGGATGCTTTCTAATTTGGAAAGCCAATTGCACCAGATGAATGCCTATGACAAAATGCCGGAGGTATTGCGGGAAGTGCACCGGGTTCATAAGGACTTTGGTTATCCTCCACTGGCAACGCCTTTTGCCCAAATGGTGGGCTCCCAGGCAACGTTTAATGTGCTGATGGGGCAAAGGTATAAGATCCTGTCCAAGGAATCCAAAGAGTATATCAAAGGAATGTATGGACGTCCTCCCGGAGAAATTGCAGAAGAACTAAAACACATGGTGCTGGGAGCTACCGGGACCATGAATACAAAACGTCCGGGAGCGCTGCTGCCTCCTGGCTGGGAAGCGGCACGACAGGCAGCCGGAACGCTGGCAAAAACGGAAGAAGACGTTATGACATATGCCTTATTCCCGGAAGTGGGTAAGAAATTCCTGGAACAGAAATATGGAGGGAGAGCCTAATGAAACAGGAGAATCCAAAAAAGATTCAAGAGGCCAGGGCTATTTTGGAAGAACTGAAACAACAACGAGGCGGTTCAGTTTTATCCATCCATAGAAAAATGGCCAATGACCCTAAACTTTTGCAGGCATTTAGCCAGCAATTCCGTATCTGCAAGCAGGAGGTAACCCATATCCCGCCCCAGTATATGGAGCTGATGCTGATGCTGATGGGTGCCGCTGCCCATAATCCGGTAACGATCCGGACCCACGGGCAGCTGGCTGTGGAAAAAGGGGCTACACTGGAAGAAGTAGGGGAAGTCCTGCGGCTGCTTTTCTTCTACTTTGGAGCTTCTGCCGTAATACCGGCGGTTGACCTTTTTGAGGAGATCCTTGATGCTAAGGAAGGGGAATGACATGAAATACGTGTGGGAAAAAGAAAGCGGTGCGCTTCCTGTCAACCGTTACGTTTTGGAAGACAATGCGGAAGAAACCATTTACCAGGGAATAGATAATTTCCCTTCTGGAAAAACTGATATTGTATTTGACCGGATTGTGCCTCCCAATTCTGCAGAAGCATCTGCACGGCAGAAAGCATTGATGGCATTTTCTACAGCGAACCAGATTCCTCTTTTTATGGCAAGAGCCAATGCGGCTTGGCTTTTGTCAGAAACAGAACAGACCCTTCATGCGGATTTTGAAAATGCTCCCGGCCGCACACTGCTCCAAAAAGGGGATGTAGTGCTAGGTCTTACAGATGAGGTGGTGGGCGCCGGCGCTGTGGGCGCACTGGGCCTTGCAGTGACTGCGGAGGAAATGCGGCAGGCTCTTATTACAGGAACGTATGCACTGGGGCAGAAAAAAACGCTGGTTGTCCAGGTGTTGGCAGCAAACAGGGAGAAGCAGCCCTATGCAGCTGCCCGGATCAAAGACTGTGTTCTTGACTTTTTACAGCAACTGTCCGAAAAAAAGATTTCCCTGGAGCAGACCATCGTAGTATTGGGCGGAGACATTGAGAACTTAGGGCAGGAAGAGCGGATACAAATCCTTTTGCAGCTGAAAAAAAGCGGAGTCTGTGCAGCAATATTTGATGCAGAGGCTGATCTTTCCCATGCGCTTCCGCTATCCCTTTCTGCGTGTGGACAGTATTGCGCAGAAAATGGCTATGCTACGATTCAAGATCTGAAACAGCTGCCAAAGACAGAAATCAAGACGGTATTTTTAGGTGGTTCCTGTGGCGGGGGTATAACGCAACTGCGTTTGGCGGCGGCTCTCTTGCGGGGACGGAAGGTAGCCTATGGGAGACGGCTCAGCGTATCGCCGGCTACTGCGGCCATCTATGTCCAGGCTGCCAATGAAGGCCTCATTACAACCATTATGGAAGCAGGAGGACTGGTACTAAACCAGTGTGCCCGGCCGGAAATTCAGGCCCGCGTCGGAAAAAATGAAATTATGGTATCCAATGACCTGGATAACGAAAACGGCTATGCCGGAGACAGTTCGTCCCGCACTATTGTCACTGGTACAGAAAGAGCTGTCATGGCAGCTATGGATGGCTTTTTGGGCGAAAAAGAAGAAGCAGCAGAGGAAAAAACGGCGGCTACAGAAAATATGATCTTTGAAGGGCGCACCTGGAAATTCGGAGACGATATTGATACGGATATCATTATTCCTACCCAGCATCTGACCTACCCGACCATGGACGAGATCAAAAAGCACGCCTTTGAACCTTTGCGCCCGGAACTGGCAGCTAAGCTGCAGGAGGGGGATATTATCGTAGCCGGAAACAATTTTGGCTGTGGGTCTTCCCGGGAACAGGCGGCAGAAGTGATTTTGGCTAACGGAGTGCACTGCATTGTGGCTAAGTCTTTTGCCCGTATTTTCTTCCGCAATGCCATCAACAATGGAATTTTGCTGGTAGAATGCAACGGGCTGTCTGACGCCATCCAGGAAGGGGATAAAATCCGGGTGGACTTGAAAAAACGGGAAATTACGGCCAATGGAAAAACTTTCCCCATCAATGCCATACCGGAAAATCTTTACCGGATCATTGCGGGCGGCGGCTTGGTTAAGTATGTGGAACAACGCATGAGACAGCAGGGAGGGAACCTATAATGGGACACACACTGGCTGAAAAAATTTTAATGCATCATACCGGAGAAAAAACGCTTTCCCCGGGAGATCTTGTGGTCGTAGAGCCGGATTTTGTGGTGGTCCATGATATCTATACGGCTTTCCTGCTGGATAAACTTCATAAAATGGGTGTTAAGAAAGTTTGGAATCAGGATAAAATCGGGATCATGCATGATCATCTGTCTCCCGCTTGTTTGTTGAATGATCCCCAGAACCTGGAGGCAGGATATGAATTGGTGCGGGAATATGGTATTAAACATTTTCATGCTACAGGCGGAATTGTGCACCAACTGATTCCCCAGATGGGGTATGCGAAACCGGGCGATATTGTATTTGTCACCGATTCCCATACTACGACATACGGCGCAGTGGGATGTTTTTCTACGGGCATCGGCTATACGGAAATGGCAGCCATTTGGGGAACGGGTACACTGTGGCTGCGTGTCCCTTCCACCATCCGCGTCCAGGTAGATGGTAAGCTGCCGCCTCATGTGTACTCTAAGGATATTATCCTGCGGGTGCTGGGAGATTTAAAAGCGGCAGGAGCTACGTATAAGTCTCTGGAATTTGGCGGTTCTGCCATTGACAGCCTGAGCGTGGATGAGCGACTGACCATGTCCAATATGGCTGTGGAGTGTGGGGCCAAAGTAGGGCTTTTTGCCGCAGATGAAAAGACAGCGGCGTACAGTGGCGTGTCCTATGAAACGGTAGCATGGGTTAAACCGGATCCAGATGCGGTTTATGAAAAAGTACTGCATTACCGGGCTGAAGACCTGGAGCCGGTGCTATCCTGCCCGCCTTATGTGGATAATGTGCATCCGCTTACGGAAGTGAAAGGCACAAAAATTCATCAGGTCTTTATCGGCTCCTGTACCAACGGACGGCTGGAAGACCTTGCCCGGGCTGCCCATGTACTGCAGGGCAAAAAAATTGCTCCCAATGTAAAACTGGTTGTGACGCCGGCCTCTAATGCCATCATGGAAGAAGCAATCCAAAAAGGGTATATCCAGAGCTTTGTGGAAGCTGGCGGCATGGTCACACCGCCCTATTGTTCCTTCTGCGAGGGGAGAACCATAGGGCTCTTGTCCGACGATGAAGTGGTGCTGGGAACCAACAACCGAAATTTCCTGGGCCGTTTTGGTTCCCCCAAAGCAAAAGCCTATTTGTGTTCCCCGGAAGTTGCGGCAGTATCTGCGCTCAAGGGCGCGATTTCTGATCCACGGGAACTGTAAGCAAAGCGAGCGGAAGAAAGAGGGAGCATCATGAAAGATAAACAGATTATGGGAATTTCACTTCCCATTTTTGCCGTACTTTCCATTATTATCATTGGGTCCACCTATGTGGGATTGCAGAATACCGGGATTGTCGGCTGCATGGCGTATATGATTGTACTGGGGACGATTTTAAGCATAGTGGGGGATCATATTCCCATTGTGAAGGATTATTTAGGAGGTGGATCCGTAGTCTGCATTTTCGGAACGGCGGCACTGGTTACTTTTGGTGTAATTCCAGCCCCTTTCGTGAAAAGCATGAAAGTGTTTTTTACGGGCAGTTCTGACTTTATCAATTTTGCACTGTGCGCTTTGATTTGCGGGTCCATCATGGGCATGGATCGGAATATGCTGAAAAAAGCCGCTGTCCGGTATCTTCCTGTTTTGATTACCGCCCAGGTCTGCGGCGCTGTGGCAGTTGCCGTGGTTGGTACGCTGGTGGGATATGGAATGCGGGAAGCTGTGCTTTTTATCGGGATTCCCGTCATGGGTGGCGGCCTGGGAGCAGGAGCCATTCCGCTGTCCCAAATGTTTGAAGCAGCGACCGGTGTGCCGGCTGCGACCATCTTGTCCCGTATGACGCCGGCAGTTTCTTTAGGCAATGCCATTGCTATTGTGCTGGCAGGGTTATTGGGAGATTATGCTAACCATCATCCTGCGCTTACTGGTCAGGGTAAATTGATGCCTGTGGGACAGGATGCACTGGTAGGGCAGGAGCGCCCCAAAGCCTCCCTGGATTATGGTGCCGTAGGCCGAGGACTTTTGGTCGCTGTCTGCTATTATGTAGTGGCGGGCGCTGTACATCTGGCTGTTCCACGTTTCCACCGCTATGCTTATATGGTGGTCCTGCTGATTATCACCAAAGTAGCCGGGCTGATTCCGGAACAGTGTGCCCAGGATTGCTATTATTTCTACAACTGTACGATCAAAAATACATCCAAGCTGCTCCTGGTAGGAATCGGCGTGGCATTGATTGACCTGAAAGCCGTGGTGGCAGCCATTACGCCGCTGTATATTCTTCTTACCGGTGTGGTCGTGGTAGCTTCTTTGTGCGGGGCCATGTTTGCCGGCAAGTTGGTAGGGTTCTATCCGGTAGAATCC
This sequence comes from uncultured Acidaminococcus sp., assembly GCA_900554515.1. Taxonomy (GTDB): domain Bacteria; phylum Bacillota; class Negativicutes; order Acidaminococcales; family Acidaminococcaceae; genus Acidaminococcus. The sequence continues at coordinate 15,691 of USHN01000004.1, forward strand.
GGTATTTCTGCCGGACTGTGTGCCGTGAATATGGGCGGCTCTGGTGATATTGCTACTTTGGGCGCAGCCAACCGGATGGAACTATTGCCTTTTGCCCAGATTTCCTCCCGGATTGGGGGATCCATTATTTTGATTGAAGCAGGTATTCTGGTTCAGATTCTGCAATAAAAGAAAGGACGGGTCAGCATGAGTTTCAAAAATTCCAAAGTTGTAATTATAGGAGCTGGGAATGTGGGGGCCACAACCGCATATACGATTTTGAACCAGGGGCTTTGCGAAGAACTGGTACTGCTTGATATGAACCAGCAAAAGGCAGAAGGGGAAGTCATGGATATGCAGCATTCTGTCTATTTCATGAACCGGAATATCAAAATTCGTACGGGAGATTATACCGAATGTCATGATGCGGACATCGTGGTGATTACTGCGGCTGCCCCCATGGACCGGAATGCAACCAATCGGTTAGATATGCTGGCGCCCAGCAAGAAAGTCATGAAAAGCATTGTGGGTTCCATTATGGAAAACGGCTTTAATGGGATTTTGCTTGTAATCTCCAACCCCGTGGATATTATGACATATTATGCCTGGAAACTATCCGGCTTGCCCCGTAATCAGGTGATTGGGTCTGGCACCACGCTGGATATGGCCCGCTTAAGCTGCGAATTGTCCAACCTGTTTGATATGGATGCCAAAAGTGTATCCTGCTATATTATCGGGGAACACGGTGATTCTGAAGTGGTATCCTGGGATTCCGCTACCATCGGCGGAAAACGCCTGCTGGATGTGATGAAAGACAATAAGGGGCGGACAAAAGAAAAGACACTGGAACAGTTGCGGGAAGATACCATGCGTCAAGGGTGGGAAATCTTCCATCGCAAAGGAAATACCTGTTATGGCATTGCCGCTTCTGTCACGTCCATCGTAAAATCTATCTTGTTTGATGAAAACCGGATTTTGCCTGTTTGTGTCTATCTGGATGGGGAATATGGACTGCAGGATGTTTATCTCAGTGTCCCGGCTATTTTGAATCGCAATGGCTGCAAGGAAATTGTGGAAATCAATCTGACAAAAGATGAACAAGCAGCGCTACAGCACTCTTCCCAAGTGGTACAATCCTATTATGAGGCGTTACGCTAAAGAGGCATCAAAAAACTCCCCTGTGAGGAAGCAGGGGAGTTTTTTCTTGGGAAAATTTTATTTCCAATAATCCAGGTTCGTTTCATCCAGCCCGATGTTTTTGGCTTTGAACACGGGGATATCCACACCGGCATCCAGCTGTTTCCCGTAGTCGTCCATGACTTTTAGTGCGGTGCCGCCCATGGCCATAATGGAGGGTACGTTAATGAGGCACATAAAGCCCATGGTGATATCGGCCAAGGCCCAGGCATTATCCATGCTCATACCGGCACCGACGAAGATGACCAGTACGCACACGATCCGGAAGCAGGTCATGAAGGTTTTGCCCGGGGTCTTTTTGCCGTTCAGGTAGGCCAGGGCATTGTTCACGTAGTACAAATTACCAATCAGGGTGGTGAAGGCAAAGAGTACCATAGCCACGGTAATCATAATGGGCCCAAAGGAACCAAAATCCATTCGGGTGGCTTCCTGCACGTAGGGGGCACCAGCCAGTTCTTTGGTGGGAATGGCTCCGGAGAACATGCACATCAGCGCAGTGGAAGTACATAAAACGGTATCAATGAATACGCTGAGCATTTGTACCAGGCCCTGCTGGGCAGGATGGCTCACGTCTGCGGCAGCTGCTGCGTTGGGGGCCGACCCTACACCGGCTTCGTTGGAATACAGGCCCCGTTTGATTCCATACATCATACAGGAACCGCTGATCCCGCCTAAAATCTTCTGGAAATCAAAGGCATCGGTAAATACGGCGCTGAGAACGGAAGGAATCATGGTAAAGTGCATGACGATAATGACTAGGGATAAAATGACATACAGAACGCCCATAAACGGTACCAGGACTTCTGTCACGTGGATGATCCGCTTGCCGCCGCCGATGAGGCAATAGCCTACCAGAACAGCCAGAATGCCTCCGATAATCCAGGGTGTGGTGACTTTATCGTAAAAGGAGTATACGCTGAAGGTGGACTGGAGATTGTAGCTGGCCAGGGCGTTAAAACCGCCGGCGTAGGTGGTAATCAGGAAAAAGGCAAATGCGCTGGCGAAAAATTTGCTGTGCAGCACCAGTTCAATGTAGTACGCCGGGCCGCCGTAGCTGTCCCCGTTTTGGTCACGCCGTTTGTACACCTGGGCCAGGGTGCTTTCGATAAAGGCCGTAGCACCGCCGATGATGGCGATAATCCACATCCAGAACACGGAGCCAAAGCCGCCCAGGCAAAGCGCCGTGGAAATGCCTACGATATTTCCGGTGCCAACCCGGCTGGCGGTGGAAACCATCAGGGCCTGGAAGGATGAGACAGCATTTTCTTTTGTTGGTTTCTGCATGACCACACGGATACATTCCTTCAAATAGCGTCCTTGGATAAAGCGGGTGCGGAGCGTGAAGTAAATGCCGGCGACTAACAGAACGATGATCAAGATAGGGTAGTACATCACATCATCCAGCATGGTCAAAAATTCTGACATTGTTTTTCCTCCTTTTGTGGTCCATGTTCCTCATACATGGAGAAGTAAAATAGAATAAAAATGACACTTTTATTATATCTGATTCAGCCTGTCCATACCAGAAGGAAACGGATTTCATCTGTTTCTTTTTTGGTTGCGTAAATCGGGCTTTTGTGCTATGCTATATAAACGGTTTTTTAAGTAATTACAGACGACTGTTATGCATTCCACAGTAAAAACGGCTGACAGCCATGAGGAGGATTTTTTTAAATGAGCGTTTCCTTAGAAAGAAATGGTAATGAAGCAACGTTGAAAATTTTTTTGCCCGTAGAAGATGTAGCCAAAGCCTTTGACAAAGCGGTCGCACGGATCAATAGACAGGTAACCATTCCCGGTTTCCGTAAAGGCCATGCTCCCCGTAAGGTGCTGGAAGTACGCGTAGGCAAGGATGCGATCAAAAGCGAAGCGTTTGAAGTCATTGCCAATGAACAATATAGACAAGCTGTAAAAGATAACAAACTGGTTCCCGTGACCGATCCGGAAGTCAAGGAATCCAATTTTGAAGAAGGCAAACCCCTGGATTTAATCCTGGGGCTGGTATTGCGTCCGGAACCGGAACTGGGCGAATACAAAGACCTGGATGTGAAAAAAGAAGAAAAAGAAATTACCGATGCCGATGTGGATAAGGAACTGGAAAACCTGCAAAAACGGGCTGCTAAAATGGTAGAAGCCCCGGAAGGCAAAGCCCTGGAAAAAGGTGATCTGGCTATCATCGACTTCAAAGGCACCGTAGACGGCGAAGCCTTTGCCGGCGGCGAAGGCAAAGGGTATCCACTGGAAGTGGGATCCGGCAGTTTTATCCCTGGCTTTGAAGATCAGCTGGTGGGCAAAAAGAAGGGTGAATCCGTAGATGTTAACGTCACCTTCCCGGAGGACTATGCCGCAAAAGAACTGGCTGGCAAAGCTGCTGTATTCTCCGTTCATATCCAGGATGTAAAAGTCAAAGAAGTTCCGGAAATCAACGATGAATTGATCGCTGCCAATTCTGACAGCAAAACCGTTGAAGAATTCCGGCAAAAGACCATGGACCGGATGAAGAAGGCGGAAGCCGATCGTGCCCAGGCCGCCTATGAACGGCAACTGGTACAGACTGCGGTAGATAATGCCAAATTTGAGGTGCCTGATCAGATGGTGGATCAGCGGGCAGATGCCATGGTTGACGAGCTGACCATGAACCTGGAACAGCATAAAATGAGCCTGCCCATGTACCTGCAATATCTGGGCAAGGACGTTAAAACCTACCGGGATGAACAAAAACCCATCGCCCTGCAGCAGATCCGCACGGACCTGGTGCTGGATGCCATTGCTCTGAAGGAAAACGTACAGGTTTCCCAGAACGAGATTGCTGCGGAAGTGCAGCAGCTGGCCGCCATGAATGGCGCAACGGTAAAACAAGTGGAAAAAGTCATCAGCCAGAATGGTTCCATTGCCCTCCTGGTATCCGGTATTGCCCGTCGTAAAGCGGCCCGGATTGTGATTGATAACGCAAAAGGCGCTGCCCCGGCAGAAGCAAAAGCAACCGAAACTGCCGAAGTACCGAAAGCGGAATAAAAAACATAACGACGCAGGAGGTGGACAGTATGGCCTATGTACCCATTGTGGTAGAACAGACCAGCCAGGGGGAAAGAAGCTATGATATCTACTCCCGGCTTTTAAAAGACCGGATCATTTTTGTGACCGGCGAAATTGAAGATCATATTGCCAACCTGATTATTGCCCAGCTGCTGTTTCTGGAATCGGAAGATCCGGACAAAGATGTCCATCTCTATATCAACAGCCCGGGCGGTTCAGTAAGCGCAGGGCTGGCGATTTATGATACGATGCAGTATATCCGTCCGGATGTTTCTACGATTTGTGTGGGCATGGCGGCTTCTATGGCTTCTGTGCTGCTATCTGCCGGTGCCAAAGGCAAACGGTTTGCCCTGCCCCATTCCCGGGTGATGATTCATCAGCCGCTGGGCGGAGCCCAGGGACAGGCGACAGATATTGCCATCCATGCGCGGGAAATTTTGCGCATCCGGCAGGAAATGAATGAAATACTAGCACTTCATACGGGAAAGACCGCAGAAAAAATCCAAGAAGACACGGAGCGGGACCATTTCATGACCGCCCAGGAGGCAATGGAATACGGCTTCGTAGATCGTGTGGTGGATGCGGCTGCAATTTCCCACAAGAAGTAAGGGTAGGACACGACCATCTTACCCTGCCCGAAAGGAGGGGCAAAAGATGGCATACGATGATACCACAAAGTTCGACGGTCCGGAATATACCTGTTCGTTTTGCGGCAAAAAGCAAAGCCAGGTAAAAAAACTGATCGCCGGGCATAACGTGTTTATCTGTGATGAATGTATTGCGCTTTGTAATGAGATGCTGGAACGGGACCTGGGGACCAAAGCAGAAGAGCCTTTGACGGAGCTGCCCAAACCCCGGGAAATCAAAGCTATCCTGGATCAGTATGTAATTGGACAGGAAGACGCCAAGAGAACTCTTTCTGTAGCTGTCTACAACCATTACAAACGAATTAATTATGAGGAAAAACAGCACAAAGATGATGTGGAGCTGCAAAAATCCAATATTTTGATGTTGGGGCCTACCGGCAGCGGAAAAACCCTGCTGGCTCAGACCCTGGCCAAAATCCTCAAAGTGCCTTTTGCCATTGCTGACGCCACCAGCCTGACGGAAGCCGGCTATGTGGGAGAAGACGTAGAAAATATTTTGCTGCGTCTGATCCAAAATGCTGATTACGATATTGAAAAAGCCCAGCGGGGCATTATCTATATCGATGAAATTGATAAGATTTCCCGTAAATCCGAAAATCCCTCCATCACCCGGGACGTATCCGGGGAAGGGGTGCAGCAGGCACTGTTAAAAATCCTGGAAGGAACGGTTGCCAACGTACCACCCCAGGGCGGAAGAAAGCATCCCCATCAGGAACTGATACAGATTGATACGTCCAATATCCTCTTTATCTGCGGCGGGGCGTTTGCCGGGTTGGAAAATGTGATTAACGCCCGCATTGGGAAAAAGAGCATGGGCTTTGGGGCGGATATTCCCACTGCCGAACAAAAGAAAAACGAGAATCCCTTTCACAGTGCGCTGCCGGAGGATTTTGTCAAATACGGCCTGATTCCGGAATTTGTAGGGCGGCTACCGGTCGTGGTGACGCTGGACAACCTGGATGAAAAAGCGCTGATTCAGATTTTGACAGAACCGAAAAACGCGCTGACCAAACAATACCAGCATCTGCTGGCTATGGACCATGTGGAACTGGATTTTGACAATGGCGCATTAAAAGCGATTGCCCATGAGGCGCTGAAGCGTAAAGCCGGTGCCAGAGGGTTGCGCGCCATTATTGAAGGCATTATGAAAAATGTCATGTATGAAGTCCCCAGCCGGGATAATATTGCCAAATGTATTGTGACGGCCGATGTAGTGAACCAGCACAAAGAACCAAAGCTGGTACTGCGGGAATCGGACCAGGAAAAAAACGGTACAAGAAAGAATGCCTAACGAAAAAAAGGAAAAGGGAGCGATTTCTCCCTTTTCCTCTTTTCGCTATTTTGAAGGATGGTGAACACGATGTTGGAACCAAATACCATGCGGCTGCAGCTGTTGCCGCTGCGGGGAACCATTGTATTCCCCGGGATGATTATCAACCTGGATGTGGGGCGTGACCGCTCCATCCGGGCAGTAGAAACGGCGATGAATACCACCAAGAGAATTTTATTGGTGACCCAGAAATCCGTGGAAGCGGGCGATCCCAAAGCCAAAGATTTATATAACTTTGGGGTAATTGCAGAAATCAAACAAATGCTGAAGCTCCCCAACGGAGCTATGCGAATTTTGGTGGAAGGCCTTTCCCGTGTAGAAATTATTTCCGTGGTGGATGCGGTGGGCATGAGCCTGGAAGCCTATGTAACCCAGCGCCCGGATGTGACCATGGGAGAAAACTCCACGGAAGTGGAAGCCCTGAAACGGATGCTCATTGACACCTTTGAACAATGGGTGCTGGCCAGCAAAAAGCTGAATACCGAAGTCATGCTCACGTTTAAGGACCAAGAGGATCCGGGCCGGATTGCGGACATGATGACCGGGTATCTCACCATTGACGTGGCGGAAAAGGAAAACCTTTTGGAAGCGGTGGATGTAAAGCAGAGAATGAATCTGCTGTACAGTTACCTGGTGAAGGAACTGGAAATCGTCCACCTGGAAAAAGATATTTCCCAGCAGGTGCGGAAGCAGATTGAACAAAATCAGCGGGAATATTACCTGCGGGAACAGCTGAAAGCCATTAATAAAGAACTGGACGGCGGCGGAGAACACAGCGGGGAAGTCAAGGAATACCAGGAAAAATTCAAAAAGAAAAACTTTCCGAAAAACGTTCAGGAAAAGCTGGACAAGGAGCTGGACCGGCTGAATAAAATGCCCCCTATGATGGCAGAAAGCGCCGTTATCCGCAACTATCTGGATACGGTGCTGGCACTGCCCTGGGGCAATATGAGCCAGGACAACTATGACCTGAAAAAAGCTGCGGCGATTTTGGACAAAGACCATTATGGCCTGAAAAAAGTTAAAGAACGGATTTTAGACCATCTGGCAGTCCGGGCCCTGACCAAGAGCAACCGGGGACCGATTATCTGTCTGGTAGGACCTCCGGGCGTAGGGAAAACCAGCCTGGCACAAAGTATTGCCCGGGCCATCAACCGGAAATTTACCCGCCTGTCTTTGGGCGGCGTGCGGGACGAAGCAGAAATCCGGGGACACCGCCGCACTTATATCGGCGCTATGCCGGGCCGGCTGATCAACGGCCTGATTGACTGCGGCACCGATAATCCGGTATTCCTTTTGGACGAAGTGGACAAGATGGGCGCCGATTTCCGGGGCGATCCTGCGTCGGCGCTCTTGGAAGTGCTGGATCCGGAGCAAAACAGCCATTTCAGCGACCACTATATTGAGTTTTCCTACGATATGAGCAATGTATTCTGGATCGTTACGGCAAATACTGTAGAAACCATTCCTCCGGCGCTGTTGGACCGGCTGGAAGTGATTGAGCTGTCCAGTTATACCGATGAGGAAAAAATGAAGATTGCCCAGCTCCATCTGCTGCCCAAGGAACGTACCTTGGCCGGGCTTACTGGAAAACAGCTGAGCCTTGGTGCAGCGTCCCTGCATCACATTATCCGGGATTATACCCGGGAATCCGGCGTGCGGAATCTGGAGAGGAAAATTGCCACCATCTGCCGGAAAGCGGCACGGAAAATCGTGGAAGAAGGGGTTGCCAAAGTTTCGGTGACGCCGACCCATTTGAAAGACTATCTGGGACCAGCTATCTTCCTGGAAGAAGATATGCGGGCCAAGGCAGAAGTGGGCGTTTGCACCGGTCTTGCCTGGACCAGTGTGGGCGGCGAACTCCTTAAAATCGAAGTGGTGGTCACCGAAGGCAAAGGCAAGCTGATGCTGACCGGGCAATTGGGCGACGTGATGAAGGAATCTGCCCAGGCGGCCTTTACCTACATCCGGAGCCGGGCCAAAGCATTGCAGCTGGCACCGGATTTTGCGGACAAAGTGGATATTCATATTCATGTGCCGGAAGGCGCCACGCCAAAAGATGGACCCAGCGCAGGCATCACTATGGCAACCGCTATGGAAAGTGCGCTGAGCGGCCGCAAGGTGAAAGCCGATCTGGCTATGACCGGGGAAATCACCATCACGGGCCGGGTGCTGCCCATCGGGGGCCTGAAGGAAAAAGTGCTGGCCGCCCATCGCTACCGGGTTAAAACAGTACTGATTCCCAAACTGAACGTACAGGATCTGGAAGAAATTCCGGAAAAAGTACGGGAAGAAATGAAATTTATCCCGGTGGATCATATGGACCAGGTTACGGAGCTGGCTCTGGAACCGGCGCCCAAAGGGAAAAAGAATGCGGTAACGGCACAAGACGCCAAAGAGAAGAAAGAACCGGAAAATGCCAAGTAGCGCATGGGATATTGTCAGTGCAGAGTTTATAACGTCAGCGGTAAAAGCCACCCAGTACCCCCAGGATACCCTGGATGAGGTGGCCTTTATTGGCCGCAGCAACGTAGGAAAATCTTCCCTGTTAAATTCCCTGGCCCGGCGTAAGAATCTGGCGCGGGTCAGTGCCAGCCCTGGCAAAACCCAGACCATTAATTTTTATCAGCTGCGGGCTAAACGAAATGGGGAGAACGGGGCACAGCAGCATATCTTTTATGCGGTGGACCTGCCGGGCTACGGCTTTGCCCGGACCAACCAGCAAAATAAAGAACAATGGTCGGCGTTTATCTGTAGCTACATGGAAAATTCTCCCTACCTGAAGCAGGTCTATCTCCTGATGGATTGCCGGAGAGAGCCCATGGAAAGCGATAAGGAATGTTATGAGTGGCTGGTGTCCTTAGGACTTTCCGTGGTGGTGGTGCTGACCAAAACAGACAAGTTGGGGAAAAATGCACTCACCAAGCAAAAGGCCCTCTACCAGCGTACCTTTGGCTTTGGGCCCGGGCAGCTCCTGACCTATAGTGCCATGAGTCATGAGACTCGCAAGGACTTAATTCAGCGGATTATGGAAGGATTGGATGCATAGAGAAAGGCGTGAGGCCCATGAAGTATATCAAGAAGGGAAAAGAGCGGACAAAGGAAGACCGCAGGAAACTGCGGGAGACCGTTGCGGCCATTATTGATGATGTGGTGGAGCAGGGAGATACGGCACTGCACTTTTACAGCAAAAAATTTGACGGCTGTGAACGGGACAGCTTTCGGGTGAGCCCGGAAGAAATCCAGCAGGCCTATCAAGCGGTAACCCAGCAGGAACTGGCAGATATGAAAGCGGCCCTGGCCAATTTAACAGCTTTTGCCAAGGCGCAGCGGGCTACGATTCATGAATTGCCGGATTTTGAACCCACGCCCGGGATTCATCTGGGGCATCGGGTCATTCCGGTGGATTCCTGCCTTTGCTACGTACCGGGCGGCCGCTTTCCCTTATATTCTTCTGCCATGATGCTGATTACGCCGGCCAAAGTCGCCGGGGTGGAGCGTATTGCTGCGGCAAGCCCTGTGAGCCACGGAACGGGCCATATAAACCCGAAAACCTTGGTGGCCATGGATTTGGCCGGGGCCGACGAAATATACGCTCTGGGAGGCGTACAGGCGATAGCAGCCTTTGCCTATGGCACACCTTCCATTAAACCGGTGGATATGATTTTAGGCCCTGGCAACCAGTTTGTAGCCGAGGCCAAACGGCAATGCTATGGACAAGTAGGCATTGATTTTGTGGCGGGCCCCAGCGAAGTCCTGGTGATTGCAGATAGGGGCGCTGATCCTAAAACCCTGGCAGCGGATTTGCTAGCCCAGGCCGAGCACGATCCTAATGCCAAAGCCATTCTTCTCACTACGGATGAAGCCTTGGCCAATGCGGCGATACAATCTGTGGAAGAGGAACTTTCCTGGCTGCCTACAGCAGCTATTGCCCGGGAATCCTGGGAGACCTTCGGGGAAGTGGTGCTTTTGGACAATCTGGAGCAGGCCGTGGAAAAAGCCAACCGCTACGCCCCGGAACATCTGGAAGTCAATGTGCAGCATCCGGATGCTATCCTTCCCAAGCTCCACAATTACGGGAGCCTCTTTATCGGCGGAAATACGGCGGAAGTGTTCGGAGACTATGCTTCCGGGACAAATCACACCCTGCCTACGGTGAAAGCTGCCCGCTATACGGGCGGCGTTTATGTGGGAACGTTCCTGAAAACCTGTACCCACCAAAGTATGACACCGGAAGCATCCAAACAATTGGCACCGCTGGTGCATCGTATGGCGTTAGGGGAAGGCCTGGAAGGCCATGCTTATGCCGCTAAATGCCGTTTCTAATACTAAACCAAAACGCCGTTTCCGGAGAAACGGCGTTTTTCACTGCCACAAGGAGATTTCATGGAAACCATCCAAACGTTAAAAGCCTTATGGACCGACCAAACCATGCGGGTGGACAGCAGCATGCACATCTGGGAGAGCGCCGTATTACTGCCCCTTGTAAAGGGAGCAACCGGCTGGGAAATCCTTTTTGAAGTGCGCTCTTCCAATATTCACTGGCAGCCTGGGGATATTTGTTTCCCCGGCGGGCACAGGGAGGATACGGATCCCACCCTGCTGGCAACGGCTCTTCGGGAGACGGAGGAAGAGCTGGGGATTGCTTCTCAAAAAATCACCGTACTGGGGCCTTTGCAGTATTTTTACGCCTACAGGGGGCCTATTATTTATCCCTATGCCGGGATTCTCCCTGCAGATGAACCCTTGCACATCCAGACGGAGGAAGTGGGGGAGGTATTTACCGTTCCCTTGAACGATCTGCTGCATATGAAACCGCTTACAGGCAATGTAACCATGGGTAGCCGCAGGGAAGCAGGGTTCCCGTATCCGGAAAACCAGAAAGAAAAACCAGAATGGAAGCCCATTTCCACCTATCCGGTGTATTTCTATCCCTGGAAAAACCGGATGATCTGGGGCATTACGGCACGGATTCTCCACCAGTTTCTGGAGCTGGTAAAGCGCCGGGGGGCGTTTTAAAAATAGAAGGCCCTTTGCCGGGTTCGCTGATATACGGCGTCAGCAGCATGCAGACTTCCGTTTTATTTTTGCTGGAAGACCGATACTTGAAAAACTCTCCCAAAAGAGGAATCTTGGAGAGGAGTGGTATCCCTTCCAGCCTTTTTTGTTCTTCTTCGCTGATCAGTCCGCCGATGACCAAAGTCTCTTTTTCCCGCATCCGCACATGGGTGTCCGCCGTCCGGCTGGCAATGCGGTAGTTCTTTAGTTCTGCGATTAAGGTAGGCGTGCTCACTTCCGTATGCACCTTGGCAGTAATCATGCCGTCATTGCTTAAAAGGGGCGTATAGGAAAGGCGAATACCTGCGTCCACATATTCCGTGGTGGTGGAAGTGGTACTGTTGGTGACTTTTTCCGTAACGACGGGGATGTGATCACCGATAAAAATACTGGCTTCCCGTCCGGGCAGGGTGATAATCCGAGGTGTCGCCAATATTCTGGCTTTTCCTTCCTGGCAGAGAGCGGACAATTTGGCTTCAAAATTGGCCCCATACCCATGGCCTAAATGAATCCGGCCGCCGTAATTGGCTTCTATGGACGTCCCGCTGTCCCTGGAAGCGGGCAAGGCGCCCCAATGCCATTGCAGTCCCAATTCCTTGGAGGCTTCCTTGCGCAGGGATAAAATCCGGGCTTCCAGGGTAATTTGCTTTGTGGGCTGGTCCAAGGTGCGTAAAGTCTGCCGCAGCCGTTCTTCTTCTGCGGGGCTGCCCTGCAATAGCAGAGCGTTGCTGTTCAGGTCCCAGGTGAGGGAAGGGAAAAGCGGCTTTAAAGTTTCCGCCGTTTCCTTGGCGGCAACATAGTCCAGGGGATGAATGGATAACCGCCCGAAATTCCGGGCCATTTGCTCTCGTGTGGAGACAATAATGGTATTGCCTTCCTGCTGGCAGCACAGGCCGCGGGAGCGAGTCACCAGGTCCAGCGCTTTATTAAAGGGAACCTCCTGGAGATTGATAGAAAGGGTGCCGGTCACCTGCGGATCAGTAATAATGCTGCGGCCGGAGAGCTCGGCCAGGCTGTGAAGAATTTCCTTTACCGGGGCTTCCTGCACGGTGAGGGAGATGGTATCTGCCGCCAATACCCAGCGAACAGGGGTAAATAGGCAGAAGAAACAAAAACAAAATAAGCGCAATAAAATTTTCATGACCAGCGTTCTCCTAGGGGAATACTTTCTCCCCTGCATTGTAGCGTATTTCCGGTTATGCCCTGAAGGGTTCCTTTGCCTGGCAGGGTATCTCCTGCGCCTACAAGCAGGGAACCATTGGGCGTCGTAACCAGCGCCTTTTTATGACCGTCCACAGTTATAATCCCGCTGAAACGGTAGCTGAGGGGTGACGCAGGGGCAGGAGCTGTTGCAAGATTTTCAGGGGCCATCCTGGGCGTGGAAACAGGCATTTTTTCTTCCACAGGCTTCCCCTCTAAATCAACGTGATGATTCAGCGGGCGAAAAGGATCCCGCTGGGGCTGTGCTTTAGGAGCGACAGCTTTAGCAGTTTTCTTTTTTTGTGATATAGCCTGCTCTTTGGGAACAGGGGGGAGCGGGGCAACTGCCGGCATTTGAATCTGCGTATAGACATACGTACCGCTGATGAGTAAGGCTGCCCCCATCAAAAAAGGAAATTTGTATAATTTAAGAAAATAGGGTATACTATGAGCCATGCATTGCCTCCAATCTTTTTCCTTACGCTCGCTTTTTTATTATAAGGAAAAAGCAGCCGGGTGCCTATGGCAAAAGGGAAATCGTCCTTTTGAGTGCGGGAATCCGGAACTTGTAGGAGGACATTTTACATGCTAGGCATAGTAACAACTGAAAACAAAACGACAGGCAGTGAATTTGTAAGGGAAGAAAAAGGGGCCCCTGCCGTGCAACTGGCAGAGGAGATCTTGCAGCAAAGTCTGGCCCTCGGCAGCAGTGACATTCACCTGGAGCCGGGCAAAGAAAAAATGCTGGTACGCTGCCGCATTGACGGCGTGCTCCAGCCGCTGATGCAGATCCGAAAAAATTTGCAGGACGCAGTTTTAAGCCGTTTCAAGATTTTGGCAGGGATGGATATCGGGGAAAAACGTCTGCCCCAGGATGGACGCTTGCAGGAGCTATGGCAGGGAAACCGGGTAGATATCCGGGTTTCTACGCTCCCCACTCTTTTTGGGGAAAGCATGGTGCTGCGGCTGCTGAACCAGCAGCAGGTGCATCCGGAGCTGGCTTCCTTGGGATTTTCTGCAGCCCATCTGGCAACCTTTCGCCATTTGATTGGCCAGCTCCATGGGCTTTTTCTGGTTACAGGGCCCACGGGCAGCGGGAAATCCACCACTTTGTATGCGGCTCTTTCCGGGCTCAACCACAAGGAGAAAAAAATCATCACTGTGGAAGATCCGGTGGAATACCAGATGGAAGGCATCAGCCAGGTAGCGGTGCGGCCAAAAATCGGGCTGACCTTTGCCCGCTGTCTGCGCAGCATTTTGCGGCAGGACCCGGATATTGTGATGATCGGCGAAATCCGGGACCGGGAAACTGCAGAGATTGCCATCCAGGCAGCGCTGACCGGGCATCTGGTGTTTAGTACCCTGCATACCAATACGGCAGCAGGTGCCGTGACAAGACTTTTGGATATGGGGGTGGAGCCCTATCTGGTTTCGTCTGCCCTTTTGAGCGCAGCGGCGCAGCTTTTGGTGCGGCGGCTCTGCCCCCATTGCAAAGGGCAATATATGCCGGAAAAAGGCAGCTGGGAAGAAACGTATCTGCATCTTTCTCAAGGCGCACCTTTATATCGCCCAATAGGCTGCGACAAGTGCCGGCACACCGGATATATGGGGCGCATTGCTCTCCAGGAACTGTTTGTGCTGGAAGAAAAAGCCAGGCAGCAGATTTTGCAGGGCGCCAGTGAACTGCAGCTGGAGCAGATGGCCCTTGCAGGCGGCATGGAAAGCCTGTGGCAGGATGGCCGGGCCAAAGTGCTCGCCGGAGAAACGTCGCCCCAGGAGTTGCTGCGGGTCTTGGGGCCGGGAAAAAGAGAATAAAATGATTTTGCACACCTTCTGATTTGTTAAAAATCGGCAGGTGTGCTATTATATTGTCTATAATGGAGAGATTTTTTAATAAAAAATAGATAGGAGTTGGGAAGTGCATTGAAACGATGGGTACGGAAAGACTGGGGAAAAGGCACTAGATATATAGTAGTTATCCTGATAACTCTAGGAGCTATGTCCATAGGGGGGGGACATGTGCTGCGGGATATGTAGTGGAAGGTAATACAAATAACTCACCTTATAATGTAATAGTTGGGTCAGGTAATGTGGCATATAATACCAACGGTTCTGCAAATATATTCGGGGAAGATAATAGAGCCTGGGGACAAAATAATGGAACAGGGGAAATGGATATTTCCGGTGGTGGGAATTATGTGCGAGGTTCAGTCCCTCAAGCATATGGGGAGATAAATGCTGTTGTTGGAAATGGTGGGGCCTACGGTAATTCCAATAATATTAATGTTGCCTCAAGAGGAGGAGTAGAATCAGCAGGTGAATCCTCGGATGTCACCTATGCTTTTGGTGCTTACAATACGGTATATGGCCATAATACAATTGCCACTGGTACTGCAAACACTATTAACGGGAAAGAAAGTAATGTCTTGGGGTATAAGAACAATGTCACCGCAGATAATGTTTCTGTAATGGGAAATACGAATACGGTCACTGCCAGCAATGCCATTGTCCTGGGGTCCAATGCCAGCGTATCCAATGCCAACGCTTTAGTACTGGGCAATGGGGCAGGTGTCAGTGTGGATAATTCCATCGCTCTTGGTACTGGTTCCGTGGCGAGCACCGTGACATCTACAGCTAACACCACCATAAAGAACAAGTCCTATTCCTTTGCCGGCAGCAGTGCCCAGGGCACACTTAGCATTGGCACCAGCGGCAACCAACGGACGCTGACCAACCTGGCGGCAGGGACGGTTTCTGCCAGCAGCACGGATGCGGTAAATGGGTCCCAGCTCTATGCGGCTATCCAAGCCATTGAAACGGGTTCCACGGAAGTAAAAACCTCTGGGAGGCTGACGGTGAGTAAAGAAACTGGAAGCAATGGGCAGAGTATTTATACCATTGCCGATACGCCCTATACCGCCGGGAGCAATGTAACGATTTCCGATACGGGGGAAATCTCCAGCAAAAATACCACCTATACACTGGAGCATACGGACAATGCCGCTGACAATACCACAACGATTACGCTAAAAGACAGCGACAACAAGACATCCACTGTCACCGTAGCTACCAAGGATACCCGGAACTCTGTGAAAGCCGGGGACCATGTTTCCCTTGCGGAAGCCAAAAATACGGACGGCAGTACTGCCTATACCGTCTCTGTGAAAACAGATGGGGCTGTGGCTAATGGCAATACCGGCATCGTGACCGGCGGTGCGGTGTATACAGAAACCCGGGTCGCGGCAGATGGAAACTACACCAGAGCTTCCAATACGGCCGGACAGAATCTTACTGCCCTGGATACACAAGTAAAACAAAACGCAGATACTATTTCTACGGTAAATACCCAGGTAGGGAAAAATACCAGTAGCATTACCGCATTGGATACCAGAGTAGGGCAGAATGAGAATAGCATTGCCGCACTAGATACCCGGGTGGGTCAGAATGCGGATAAAATCACGGCAAACACCAATAATATTACGGCGCTGGATACCCGGGTGGACCAAAACAAGAATAGCATCTCCACATTAAATACCCAGGTAGGCCAAAACACCAGCAGCATTGCCGCACTAAATACCCGGGTAGGAGAGAATGCAGATAAAATATCTGCAAACACCAATAACATTACGGCGTTGGATGCCCGGGTGGAGCAAAATAAGAGTAGCATCTCCACACTCAATACTCAGGTAGGCCAAAACACCAGCAGCATCTCCGCATTAGATACTCGGGTGGGACAGAATGCAGATAATATTTCGGCACTGGATACACGGGTAGGAAAGACTGAGAATAGTATATCCACACTCAATACCCAGGTAGGAAAAAATACTGATAGTATCTCGGCCTTAGATACTCGAGTAGGGAAGAATGCAGATAATATTTCGGCCTTAGATACTCGGGTAGGGCAAAATGCAGATAAAATCACGGAAAATGCCAATAACATTACGGCGTTAGATACCCGGGTAGAGCAAAATAAGAATAGCATCACAGCACTAGATAGTCGGGTAGGACAGAATGCCAACAGCATTTCTACATTAAATACACAGGTAGGAGCGCTGAATACCCAATTAACCCAGAACAACAGCACACTCTCGGCGCTGGATACTAAAGTCAGTCAAAATACCGATAGTATCACGGTACTGGATACCCGAGTGGGGAAAAATACCGATAGTATCACGGCACTGGATACTCGAGTAGGACAGAATGCAGATAAAATCTCTGCAAACACCAATCGCATCACAGCGGTAGATACCCGTGTAAGCCAAAATACCAATAGCATTACGGCGCTGGATTCCCGTGTAGGGCAGAATGCTAACAATATCACCACCTTACGGACCCAGATGGGAGAAACAGCCAATACGATGGCAGCGCTGGATAGCCACGTACAGCAAAACACCAGCAATATCGCTACGCTGGATAACAAGGTAACAAAGAACAGCAATATCATTTCCGCCCTGGATACGCAGGTGAAAAAGAACACAGAAAATATTGCTGCCGTAAGTCATTTTAATGACAACTTTACCAGCCGTCTGAACCGGATGGATGACCGGATTGACCGGGTGGGTGCCGGTGCAGCAGCACTGGCCGCACTCCATCCTCAGGACTTTGATCCCCGTGACAAATGGGACTTTGCCGCAGGCTACGGCCACTATCGCAGTGCCAATGCCATGGCAATCGGTGCGTTTTATCGTCCGGATGAACGGACTATGCTTTCCATTGGCGGCAGCATGGGCGGCGGGGAAAATCTGGTGAACGCCGGCGTAACCTTTAAACTGGGCAAGAGCAGCCCCTATGCCGGCTACTCCAAGGCGGCACTGACCACTGTCATCGCCGACCAGAAAACCACCATCCACAAACTGGAAAATCAGGTGGCAACCCAGCAAACCCAAATCACCAACCAGCAAAAGCAGATCGAAGAAATCATGCGCCAGCTGGCAGCACTGAAAAAGTAATCGCAACACGTAAGAAGACCGTCGTACCTTTCTGTACGGCGGTCTTTTCTCGTGCGCCTGGCGGCGCACGTTCCTAATGGGTGAAAGTCCCAAATCCGCCCGGTAGTGGGAAGGATATAGCCGAAGGCAAGGGTGTCCATCGTGAGGTGGAAATTGCCGGCAGGGAGAAAACCCTAGGAAGGGGATGCAGCACGATCCACAGTATCCGCGGCGTGGTGCGCCCGGCGTTCCAGATGGCCGTGGACGATGAAATCCTGTGGAGAAATCCCTTTAACTTTGAAATGAGAGAAGTCCTGATTAACGACAGCGTGAGACGGGAAGCCCTTTCCCGGAAAGATATGCGGATTTTCCTGGACTTTTTGAAAAACGACAAATACTACAGGAAATACTACGAGGTCATATTTATCCTGTTCCATACGGGGCTGCGGATTTCGGAGCTTTGCGGGCTGACCGTCGGCGATATCGACCTGGAAAAACGCACCATTAACGTAGTCAGGCAGCTGCAGCGGGATATGAATGGAAAACGATATATCATTCCCACGAAAACCAAGGCCGGAGCCAGGATGCTGCCCATGACGGATGCCGTGCATCACTGCTTTGCGACTATTTTGAAACGGAGGAAACCGCCCAAAGTCGAGCAGATCATTGATGGCGTAGGGAACTTCCTCTTTTATGACGCCAACGGGAATCCAACGGTGGCCATGCATTGGGAGCATTATTTCAGCCACGCCCTGAAAAAATACAACTCGGTTTACAAGTATCAGCTGCCAAAAATCACGCCACACGTCTGCCGCCATACGTACTGTACCAATATGGCCCTTTCCGGGGTCAGCGCCAAGACGCTGCAATACCTGATGGGACACAGCGACATTTCCGTCACGCTGAATGTGTATACGCACATCAAGTTCGATGACGCCTAGAAGGAAGTGGAACTGGTGCAGGCGCGGCAAGAGAAGGAAATGGAAAACGTCCGGAAGGAACTGGAACAAATGGGCGAGATCCGGCCTAAGATTATCCCCTTCCAGAATAAGGCCTAAGCAAAGAAGTCACAGTCTCCATGATTGTGACTTCTTTTAATTGTGGAAAAATGGTATCATATATGTGTTAACTATGTGCGTTATTACAAAAATGCGGAGGGAGAGGAGAATGACAGTGGAAAAGATTGAAATCTCTGAAAAATCGGGGGGGGAATGCAGTGTGCAAGTCGTTAGTACTGGCCGTGCTGCTTGCCCTGACCAGTGGCTCGCTGGCGCAGGCGGCACCTATTGAGAATACAGTGACAGATAGGGGATCCATCGTTGTAGGGAATGAGGTAACAGTGCAAGATGCCGCTCATGCGATTGTTGTAGGAATTAAGTCCAAGGCAACAGGTCCATATGCCATAGCCATAGGGGATGGAGCCGAAGCATCCATTAATCATGCAGCCGCTATCGGAAACGGGGTTAAGGCCACTGGTGAATATTCCATCGCGACCGGGGTAGGTACGGTGGCCTCGGGGTTAGGGTTTTCCATAGCCAGGGGAAGTAATTCCGTGGCGAACGGGGTGTATGCCACCGCTTCAGGGATACATGCCAAGGCGTCAGGACGTTGTTCTATCGCCGCAGGCGCGTTCACCAAGGCAGAGGAAGATTATTCCATCGCTACAGGATACCAGAGCAAGGCGTCAGGACGTTGGTCCATCGCTACCGGATGGAAGACCGAGGCGTCAGGAGTTTTATCCATTGCCACGGGGGGACAGACCGTGGCGTCAGGAGCACTTGCGCTAGCCATAGGCGGAAGGGAATCTAAGGCAACGGGAAATTACAGTATGACTATGGGTAGCTTTAACAGCAGCACTGGCAAAGAAACTGTGACTTTGGGGAACCGTAACTCAGCCATAGGTGAAAAGTCTGTGGCTATAGGAAATACGACCAGAGCCGAAGGAGATAGAGCATTGGCCATAGGGATACGGTCAGACGCTACCGAAGAGGATTCCGTGGCTCTTGGTTCCTATGCTATAGCTGACCGGAAGTCCGGGATAGCAGGATACGACCCGGGAAGTGGCAAGGCGACAGACGATTCGGGCAATGCCTGGAAATCCACCGTCAGTGCCCTGTCCATCGGCGGCGGTGAAACTGATAACGGTATCGCCACCCGTCAGATCACCGGCCTTGCGGCAGGCAGTGAGGATACCGACGCAGTGAACGTAGCCCAGCTCAAAGCAGCCAGAACCTACCTCAAGGAAGGCGATCATATCCATCTGGATACCGCTATCAATGAGGATAAATCCACCACTTACACGGTTAACGTCGTTACCGACGGCAAGGTGGAAAAAGACGATCCCAATATCGTTACCGGCGGCACGGTGTGGAACGAAACACGGCCGAAACAGGACGGGCACTATATCACCGTAGCCAATCCGGCGGGAGAAAACCTCACCGTGCTGGACAGAGAACTGCACAATACCAACGAGCGGTTAAACAAAGTAGGAGCCGGGGCGGCTGCTCTGGCAGCGCTCCATCCCCAGGACTTCAATCCGGAAGACAAGTGGGACTTTGCCGCTGGCTACGGACACTATCGCAGTGCCAATGCCATGGCGATCGGTGCCTTTTATCGGCCGGATGCCAAGACCATGTTTTCCATTGGCGGCAGTTTCGGCGGTGGGGAGAATCTCATCAACGCCGGTGTCTCCTTCAAATTTGGAAAAGCCAGTCCTTATGCGGGAGTCTCCAAGGCCGCTCTCACTACGGTGATTGAGGATCAGAAGACAAAAATCAACAGCCTGGAGACGCAGGTAGCAACCCAGAATGAAAAAATAACGGCACAGGATGCACAAATCGCAGCACAGAACCAGACCATAGCAAACCAGCAGACGCAGATTGAAGATATCCTGCGTCAGTTGGCAGAATTGAAAAAATAACAATAACGAAAAGGCGGAGCCATGGTGTTCCGTCTTTTCTGTTTTCGATGAGGAGAGCATTATTCTGATATCCATTTCTGATTAGATATAATTGTATTGCGAACGTGCAATGAATGTGATAAAATACGATTGAGAGGTGATACAGATGGCAAAGTCAGCAAATATTAATATTCGGATTGAACCTGAGATAAAAAGTTCCGCAGAAACTTTGTTTTCTTCGTTTGGAATCACCATAAGCGATGCCGTCAATATTTTTATTCGGAAATCGTTGATGGAGGGTGGAATTCCATTTTCTGTCAGACAGCCCCGCTTCAACGCAGAAACAGAAGCTGCTATGAAAGAAGCCCGGGACATTGCTTCTGGTAAAATAGCCGTAAAAAAATATCATTCCGCCAGAGAAATGATCAAGGATATTACCGATGAAGTATGAACTGGTTACGACTTCCCGCTTCCGCAAGGACGTGAAACGGATGATAAAAAGGGGTCTGCCTTTGGACGAATTGGAACAAGTCCTGGATTGGCTGGCTGATGGAATTGTGTTGGATCCTAAGTACAGGGATCATGAACTGAGTGGGAATTATGCAGGATTTCGGGAATGCCATATTCGTCCGGACTGGTTGCTGCTCTATATGGTTGAAGAAGAAAAACTGATAGTAACCGCAACCAGGACGGGTTCTCATTCGGATTTATTATAGTGTAAAAAGCTTCTTTAAAAGCCCGCAGTCGAATTGATTGCGGACTTTTCCTTTACCTGAAAAGAGTACATCCTACCAGCTGGATGTAAAGCCAACCATCACCATTTCTGTTATAATGGTAGGGAAATTTTAAGGTAGTACGAATTGCCCATTTTACTACTTTTTTACTACCAAAGGCGGCCGAGTTGTGCCATGTTGTGCCAAGTTATGGAAGGTTTGTGTGAACTACCCTAATTCGGGGAACTTGCTGTAATGCGGCATGGGACGGCATAATCCGGCATAGGAAGGGGTTTGAAAATATTGATTAAAGTACTTTTTACCTGCCACGGCAATATTTGCCGCAGTGTAGGTGCGCAGTATATTCTGCAATGGCTGGTGCGGCAGCGGGGGCTGGCAGAAAGTTTTCACATAGATTCGGCAGCGGCAACCCGGGATGAAATCGGTAATCCTATTTATCCGCCTATGGAAACGGCGCTGAAAGCCCGCGGCATCCCTATTGGAACGCACCGGGCCCAGCTTTTAACCAAGGCGGATTACGATGCCTGGGACTGGATTATCGGCATGGATAGGGAAAATAAACGGGATATGCAGCGGATCCTGGGGGAAGATCCGGAACGCAAGATTCATTTGCTGCCAGAATTTGGCGGCGATGACAGGGGCGAAATCGCAGATCCGTGGTACACCAGAGAGTTTTCCGCCTGTGTGGAAGAATTATTCACGGGCTGCGAAAATTTTTTGCGATATCTGGCGGTGCCCAGGGAAGAACGGCTGCAGCAACAGCTCCGTTTTATCCTGGAGTTGGACAAAGAGAAAAATATCCTGCGGCAGACGCATCTGAGCCAGCATGGACGGCGGGAAAACGATGCAGAGCATGCCTGGCATATGGCGGTCATGGCCTATGTTTTGCGGGAGTACAGCAATGAAACGGTGGATATCGGTAAGGTCATGCTCATGTGCCTGCTCCACGATGTGGTGGAAATTGACGCCGGGGATACCTATGCCTACGACGAAGCGGGGAAAAAGACGCAGCATGCCCGGGAGACAGCAGCGGCAAACCGGATTTACGGCCTTTTGCCGGTGGACCAGCAGCACCTACTGCAAGGAGTTTTTCAGGAATTTGAGACGGAGGAAACTCCGGAGGCCCAATTTGCCCACGCCATGGATAATCTCCAGCCGTTACTGTTAAATCACAGCAATCAGGGAGCGGACTGGAAAAGTCATGCCGTGCGGGCAGAACAAATCTACGCCCGGCAGGAGAAAACGCAAAAAGGCTCTCGGCTGCTCTATGCCCTGACAGATGCCCTGCTGCGGGAAAATATCGCAAAGGGAACAATCAAGCGGCGGAAGTAGCCAGTTAGGTTCTGCACCTGCTATATTTTGTATGGACAAGCTGGGATTTATCCCGTACAATGAAAGAGATAAAGGGGAGAACCTAAAAAGGAAGTAGGGAAGGCCTATGGAAAATGTAAAAACGTCGTTACTGGATAACGGGATGTTATGGTTCGGCGCCGGGGTATCCATTGCGGAGATTCTTGCCGGGACGCTGCTGGCTCCCTTGGGTGCTGTAAAAGCAGTGGAAGCCATTGTACTGGGGCATGTGCTGGGGGGCATTTTATTCTATCTGGTGGGCCTTATCAGTGCGCAGAGCGGCCGTACCGCCATGGAAGCCGTGAAAATGGCCTTTGGGCATAAAGGCGGACTGCTGTTTGCGGCGCTGAACGTGATCCAGCTACTGGGCTGGACGGCGATTATGATTTACGATGGGGCGCTGTCTTCGACAGCACTGCTGAACGGCTCCCATGCCATTGGCTGCCTTTTAATCGGAGGCCTGATTGTGGTGTGGATTGCGCTGGGGGCCGGCGGCCTGTCCAAAGTGAACCGGGTGGCGGTGACGGCGCTTTTTCTATTGACACTGGTGCTTTGTGCCACGGTTTTTCAAGGAAGCGGTACGCTTCCTGCCGGGGACGGCAGCCTTTCTTTTGGAGCGGCACTGGAAATTGCCATCTCCATGCCGCTTTCCTGGCTGCCCGTTGTGGGGGATTATACCTGCAGTGCGGCCAATGGGAAAAAGCGACGCTGGTTTCTACCATCACCTATAATCTGGTGAGCTGCTGGATGTTTTTCATCGGGATGGGGGCGGCCTCTTTTGCCGGGGATACGGACGTGGGCGCCATCATGCTGAAAGCGGGCCTGGGGACGGCAGGACTTTTGATCATCGTCTTTTCTACGGTGACCACAACGTTCCTGGATGCACTGTCTGCCGGGATTTCCCTGACGTCTATCGGCGGGGCCGGAAAAGAAAAACTATTTGCTATTACGGCAGCAGTACTGGGCACGTCGGCAGCCCTGCTGTACCCCATGGATGATATTACGGAGTTCTTGTATTTTATCGGTTCTGTGTTTGCTCCTATGGCAGGGGTGCTTTTAAGCAGCGTATTTTGGGCGAAAAAAGATTTTTACGAGGACGCTTTCTCCTGGAAAAACCTTCTGGTCTGGGGCATCGGTTTTCTGGTCTATCGCTACCTGATGACGCTGGATATTCCTGTGGGCTGCACACTGCCGGACGTGGTGCTGGTAATGGGCCTCACTGCTTTGGTCCAAAGAACAAGATAAACCTTGACAGGTCTTACTTAGGGGATTATACTTAACAAGTACCCTCTTTGGAGGATGTATGGCGCCATGGTCAAGCGGCTAAGACGTCGCCCTCTCAAGGCGAAATCACGAGTTCGATTCTCGTTGGCGCTACCAGAAAATAACAGGATGCACGGATTGTTCCGGGGCATCCTTTTTTCGTAGGAGAAACTATGTGCAAAAAACAACGCAATCTCACCATCCTGCTTTTGCTGGCGCTTTTTTGTGTCAGCGGATGGTCGCTTTTTGCAGGACTGGTGCCGATTTCCCCTGCCCATGTACTCCATGGGGACTTGATTCTATTAGAAAAAAACGTGCTGGAGCATCTTCGGCTGCCACGGCTGCTGCTGGGGCTGGGGACGGGGGCGGCGCTAGCGACGTCCGGGGCTGTGCTGCAAGGCGTTTTTGGCAATCCGTTGGCTGATCCGGGGATTTTAGGGGTATCCAGCGGTGCGGCATTGGGGGCTGTCATTACCCTTCTTTTCGGACTGCCCCAGCTGCACTTTATGTGGCTGCCCCTGGGCGCCTTTTGCGGAGCGCTGCTAGCCTGTGCCTGTGTGGCCTTTCTGGGACGTAGAGGGCAGGATACCCGGTTAAAACTGCTTTTATCGGGCGTGGCGGTAAGCCTTTTTTGCGGGGCCCTTACGGCAGGGCTATTGAGTTTTGCGCCGGATGCGGTGATGCGGCAGTATTTTTTCTGGACGTTAGGCAGCCTTTCTTCCAGCAGCTGGCTGCAGGTGCGGTGGATTTTGCCCTTACTTTTGTGCAGCCTTTGCGTGGTATTTCTTTGGGGCCGCCAGCTCAATGTATTATCGCTGGGAGAGGAACAGGCTCTTTCGTTAGGGATGGCAGCCTCTAAATGGCGCAAACTACTCCTTGGGGTAACGAGCCTAGTGATGGCACTGGGGGTGTGCGCAGGAGGCAATATTGGCTTTGTGGGACTTATTGTGCCGCACATGCTGCGCCTTGTGCTGGGGCCGGATCATCGGGCATTGCTCCCTATGAGTGCGTTGGGGGGAGCGGTTTTTCTGGCTTTTTGTGATACGCTGGGAAGAGTGATTCTCCCTGGCAGCGAGATCAGGGTGGGGATTATTACCGCATTGTGCGGGACGCCCTATTTTTTGTTCCTGCTACGAAAAAAATAAAAATTTCTTTTATCTCTTGAATAGAACACAACAAAGTGATATAGTATACACTAAATCGGAGGAAATACTTTGATTAATGTGACATAAAGGAGCGGACAACACATGGATAAATCCAAAACCTATTTGTTGTGGTTTGATCAGCTGGAAAGAAAAGATGTGGATATTGTAGGCGGAAAATCTTCTTCTCTCGGAGAAATGACGTCTAAAACCGATGTGCCCGTTCCTTACGGGTTTGCGACTACGGCGTATGCCTACCGGTACTTCATGAAGGAAACCGGGCTGGAAAGCAAAATGCGCAGCCTCCTTGCCGGCCTGACAGATGTGGAAAACAGCGAGCAGTTAAGCACCGTATGCCGGCAACTGCGGGAAGCCATTATGGCACAGGAAATGCCCCAGGATCTGCAGGAAGCCATCCGCGGCGCCTATGGGGAACTGGCACAAAAAATGAACGTACCAGAACCGTATGTAGCTGTGCGTTCCAGCGCTACGGCAGAAGATTTGCCGGATGCCAGCTTTGCCGGGCAGCAGGATACCTACCTGAATGTCCAGGGCGCAGAGTCCGTGATTGCTAAAGTCAAAGAATGCTATGCCTCCTGCTTTACCGACAGAGCTGTATATTACCGTGAGAAACAGGGCTATGACCATATGTCCCTGGCCTTGTCTGTTGCCGTGCAGATGATGGTCTTTTCCAAGGCTTCCGGGGTTATGTTTACCGTCAACGTGGCTAACGGCGACGATAAAAATATTATGATCGAAGGAGCCTACGGACTGGGCGAATATGTAGTCGGCGGCATTGTCACCCCGGACAGCTACATCGTTTCCAAAAAAGACATGAAGATCCTGTCTGCTACGGTGAATGAACAGGATGTCATGCTGGTTCGCAAACAGGGTGGGGACACGAAAGAAGTTCCTGTGCCGGAAGCAGACCGGAAACGCCAGACCCTTTCCAATGAGCAGATTCTGGAGCTGGCAGGCTATGCCAAGAAGATTGAAGCTCATTATGGCTGCTATATGGATATGGAATGGGGCATTGATGAACGGGATGGCAATATCTGGATTCTCCAGGCACGGCCAGAAACGGTTTGGTCCCGCAGAAATAAAGAAAAGAAACAGGCAGCAGAAAACCAGAACGGTGTCAGCAGCAAGACCGCCAAAGTCCTGATTAAAGGATTGCCGGCCAGCCCGGGCATGGGCTACGGGAAAGTCCATGTCATCCGGGATCCGAAAGACATTGATGCCTTTAAAGACGGGGAAATTCTGGTAACGGAAATGACGGCGCCCGACTGGGTACCGGCTATGAAAAAAGCCCAGGCGATTGTTACCGACAGCGGCGGAATGACATGCCACGCTTCCATCGTCAGCCGGGAACTGGGCATTCCCTGTATCGTAGGAACCAAGAGCCGGGGCCAGGCGGCTACGGATCTTTTGATGGATGGAGAAGAAGTAACGGTGGACGCCAGCAACGGCGTTGTCTTTGCCGGCAATCTCCAGGTGAAAAAGGCGGAAGCAGCCGCTGCTCCCCAGCAGACGGTGGTAGCAGAAGAAACCTTCCCGGTCACCGGCACCAAGATCTATATGAATCTGGGGGATCCGGACCTGGCAGAAAAATACAGCAAACTTCCTTGTGACGGCATTGGGCTCATGCGGGAAGAATTTATCTGGACCACCTATATTCATGAACATCCGCTGTATCTGATTAAGACGGGTCATCCGGAAAAAGTGGTGGATGCCCTGGCAGAAGGATTCCGCAAAGTCTGCTCGGCGATGGCACCCCGGCCTGTAACACTGCGCTTCAGTGACTTCAAATCCACGGAATACCGGGATTTAAAAGGCGGGGACGAATTTGAACCCCATGAATCCAGTGATCTGTTAGGTTGGAGAGGTGCTTCCCGTTACTACGATCCCAAATATACCGAAGCTTTCCGTCTGGAAATCCAGGCAGTGCGGAAAGTGCGGGAAGAATACGGGCTGAAAAACCTGAACGTTATGATTCCGTTCTGCCGCACCGTGGAAGAAGCCCGGAAGGTTGTGGAAATCATGGCGGAGGAAGGCCTGCACAGAGGGCCGGACTTTAAAGTATGGCTGATGGCGGAAATCCCGGCCAATATCATCCTGGCAGATCAGTTTAACCAGTTTGTGGATGGGTATTCCATCGGCTCCAATGATCTGACCATGCTGACCTTGGGGTGCGACCGGAATAACGACGGGATCGCCCACCTGTTTGATGAACGGAATCTGGCCGTGCAGCGGTCCATCCGTCACCTCATTGAAGTGGCCCACAAAGACGGCAAGACCGTTTCTTTGTGCGGGCAGGCTGCCAGCGTATATCCTGCGTTTGCGGAATTTTTGGTGCAAAGCGGCATTGACAGCATGAGCGTGAACCCCGATGCCGTGAAGTTTACCAAGAAAATGGTCGCCCAGGTGGAACAGCGGATTATTCTGGACAAACTGACCGGACGGGGCCGGAATCTCCATGATGACCTGCTAGCCTGGTAAAAAATACAGTACAAACAGGGATACCTGCATTTGCAAGTGTCCCTGTTTTCTTCTATAATGGAGCTGGTAAGTAACGGCGCCCGAAAGGAGAAAGGCCTATGCCTCTGAGTGCAAGACAACAAAAAATTGCGGAAATCGTCCGGCAGACCGGGTTTATCACGGGCCAGCAGATTGCCGACGCTTTGGGACTGACCCGGGCCGCACTCCGTTCGGATCTTGCTATTTTGACCATGAGCGGCGTCCTGGATGCCCGGCCCCGGGTGGGCTACTATTACACGGGGAAAAATACCCTGGGAATGCTCCAGGAAGAGTTATCTTCCATAACGGTGGAAGATATTAGATCCGTACCCATCGTGGTTAGTGGGGACAAAAACGCCTATGATGCAGCAGTGACCATGTTTCTGGAAGATGTGGGGACGCTTTTTGTGGTAGAAGGCACAGAAGGGCTTCTGCAGGGGGTGATTTCCCGCAAAGACCTGCTGAAAGCCGCCATGAACCCCGGCACTGATCTGCACGCCCTGCCGGTGGTGATGGTCATGACACCGCTGAGCAAAATCGTGACCATATCGCCGGAAGAACCGGCAGCAGCGGCTGCCAGACGTTTGATTGATAACGAAATTGACTGCCTGCCCGTTGTCACCGTACTGGAAAAACAGCCTAAAAAGCTGAAAGTAGTGGGACGAGTGACGAAGACCAATATAACCCGTCTTTTGGCGGAACTGGCAGAAGGAAAGGGAGGGACTTATCATAGCTAATGCATCTGTGATTTATGCCATTTCAGATTCCATCGGAGAAACCTCGGAATCCGTGGTGAAGGCAACCACCAGCCAGTTTACGGAGGAAAAATTTGAAATTGTCCGGGTTCCTTATGTAAAAAACGTGGAACAGGTGGAAAAAATTCTGCAGGAAGCCAAAGCGCAGAATGCGGTGGTGTGTTATACGATTGTTTCTCCGAAAATGCGGGAAGCGGTGGCGGCTAAGGCCATGGAACTGGACGTGGAAGTGGTGGATATTCTGGGGCCGGTCTTAAAGGCCATTGAAAAAACGTCGGGCCTCTTGCCTAAAAACCAGCCGGGCTTGATTCATGCACTGGATCATGAGTATTTCAAACGGGTGGCTGCCGTAGAGTTTGCCATTAAATACGACGACGGCAAAAATCCCTGGGGCCTTACGAAAGCAGACCTGGTGATTATCGGTGTATCCCGTACCAGCAAGACGCCGCTGTCCATGTACCTGGCCAATAAGCAGCTGAAAGTAGCCAATGTGCCTCTTGTTCCGGAGATTCCGCCCCCGGAGGAACTGTTTAAGGTGCCCAGCAGCCGAATTATCGGTTTGCTCATTGATCCCCATAAGCTGAACGAAATCCGTATTGCCCGGTTAAAAGCCATGGGCCTTACCGACGGCGCCAATTATGCGGACATTCGCCGGATTCAGGAAGAACTGGAATATGCCCGATCTGTCATGCAGCGGCTGCACTGCATGATTATCAACGTATCCGAGCGGGCCATTGAGGAAACTGCCAGCCTGATTTTGGAATATCTGCGCAAACGTTTCGATTACGAATATTAAACTTGCCTTTCCAAGGAGAGAATTTCTGCGATAGCAGGAATTCTCTCTCTTTTGTCGAATAGTAAAGATATCGCAGCAAGAGAGGGATAATCCATGGATAACCGCAAAGAAGACTATGTAAATTTCAAAGAGCAGGTCCGACAGGCCGCGGACATTGTAAGTATTGTGGCGGAAACTGTGGATTTGAAAAAACGGGGCAGCCGGTATTGGGGGTGCTGTCCTTTTCATGGGGAGAAAACCCCTTCTTTTACCGTGGACCCGGTGAAGGGATTGTTTCATTGTTTCGGCTGCGGCGCAGGGGGCGATGTGTTTTCTTATGTGATGCGCCGGGATCATGTGGAGTTTTTTGAGGCGTTAAAGACGCTGGCAGAAAAATATGGGATTCCTGTCCCCGAGCGGGAAAAATCTGCCAAGGAACTGGCGTGGGAAAAAGAAACCAAGTCCGTATACCAGGCTAACGAACTGGCTGATCGTTTCTTTCATGCCTGCCTGACCCGTACCCAGTATGGAAAACAGGGGATTGCCTATTTGGCAGGGCGGGGCATCGGAGCGGATATTATCGAATCTTTTACCCTGGGCATGGCTCCGCCGGATTTTACGACGCTCCATACGAACCTGGAAAAACGGGGCGTGGCAGAAGAAACGCTGGTGAAAGCGGGGCTTGTGAACCGGAGAAATTCCGGAAACGGGGTCTACGATAAATTCCGGGCCAGGATTATGATTCCCATTAAGGATCCCCGGGGCCGGGTGGTAGGCTTTACGGGACGGATTCTCCATGCGGAGGATTCCCCGGCCAAATATATGAATACCGGAGAAACACCTTGGTTTCACAAAGGAAAATTGCTTTTTGGCCTGGACCGGGCGATGGGTGAAATCCGCAAACGAGGCCAGGCCCTGGTGGTAGAAGGGCATATGGATGCCATCAGCCTGCACGCAGCGGGGATTACCTGGACCGTGGCCTCCATGGGAACCGCTTTCACAGAATACCAGGCAACGCTGTTGAAACGCCTGGCGCCGGAAGTGATTTTTTGCTTTGACAGCGATACCGCAGGAAAAAATGCAGCCATGCGGGCGATACCACTGGCCCTTAAAGCCGGCCTGCAATGCCGGGTCATGCATGTGACAGATGGCAAGGACCCCGATGAGTTTATCCGCAAGGAAGGCCGGGAAGCCTTTGAAACGCTGGTGAAAAATGCCAAGACGGGCATTGATTACGAAGTGGATACGGTGCTTGCGGTGGAAGATACGGATACCCTTTCCGGCAAGGTGGCCGTGGTGGCAAAGGTCCTGCCGTTTTTTAAGGATTGTACCAGTGACGTGGAAGTGGGAGAACGGATTCGGGATCTTGCCCGGCGGCTTTCCATCGATGAAGGGATGATTCAGAGCGAGTACCGCAAGCTGCTCCGGGGTGATGGAAAGAGCACCTTTAATCCGGAGTGGCTGCTGCAGAAAAAAATGCAGTCGGTCAGCCCCACGGAGCAGGCAGAGCGGCTGGTGCTGCGGGCATTTTTAGAAAGAATCCCGCCCCAGCCCGGGCAGGAAGGGATTGCCCATGTAGATTCCTTTACGGTAAAAGAGCGGCAGGAGATTTTTCAGCAGTTACTTTTGCTGCTAAAGGAGGGGCGGTATCAGGATCCCCGGGATTTATTCGCTGTACTTAGCGAACCGGCCCAGGAGGAACTGGTACAGATACTCCGTCTTAACGTGCAGCGGTCAACGCTTCCGGTAATCCTGGCGGACTGCCTCCGGCGTATGGAGATCGGGGCGCTGGAAAAGGAATATGAGCGGCATAGTCAGCTGGCTGGGCAGTATGAAAAAGAAGGAAATGAAAAATTTTTGCAGGAATTAGCAGAATGTCATCGAATAAAAATGGAGATAGGAAAATTATCCACACAAGGCGGATGACGGGGCAGGGGCTATGCCTCTTATTTGCTGGAAAGGAGGGGACGCCCCATGGCAGATAAAAAACAAAGCAATGCGGAACCCAAGCTGGATGAAACGATTATGCAAGAGCCTGTCAATCCGGCAGCGGAAGAAAAAGTAAAGGCGGTTCCAAAAAAGAAGAAAGCGGCTAAGACTGCGGGGAAGGCGGGAAAAACAACGGAAACCCTGGATATACAAGACAAAGACAAGCCAAAGACTGCGGCGGAATATCTGGCCGAATTTGAAGCGCTGGCCAAAAAGAATAAAGGCGTTCTCACCTATAAGGAAATTCAGGACCGGCTGCAAAACGTGGATACGGTCTCTGTGGATGAAATGGATGCCATTTATTCCAAACTGGCAGAAAAAAATATTGAGGTCATTGACGATGGTTCTGAGGATGAGGAACCGGAAACCATTGATGAGGAAGACCTGAAGGTGGAAGAGCCGGAGCTCAATAACCTGTCCGTCCCGGAAGGGGTTATTGTGGACGATCCGGTGCGCATGTACTTGAAAGAAATCGGCCGGGTGCCTCTATTAACCGGGGATGATGAAATTAAGCTGGCTAAGCGGGCGGATAAAGGCAATCAGGCAAAAGCTATCTTAAAAGGCGAAAAGCCCGAAAGCACCCCTGCGCCTATCAATAAACGCCTTTCCATGGCAAAACTGCTGGATCAGGCTGATGCTATGCTGGCGGAGGAAAGCCGCTGGGCCGATGACCGCAGCGTTTCCATTACCTATCGGCATGCCCAGGAAATGCTGGGAGAGGATCACACCGTCGAATTTGCCCAGTATCAGCAGCTGATCAAAGCCTTTACCATGGACGAAAAAAAGCGGCTGCACCGGCTGGTTCAGGAAAATCATCTTAAGATTTCCCCAGCTCCAAAAGATACGGCCGTAAAGCCTGTGGAAGAAGTGGATATTAACCACCTGGCTACACTGCAGGAACTGCTGAGCGTGGTGAAAGAAAAAGCGGCCCACCAAAAATCAGATGAAGTCCTGCAGCAGCGGATTGAAGAAACCGAAAAACAGTTTACCCGCCTGTTGCACCGGCTGGAAACCTGCGGGGACAATGCGAAAAAATCCTTGTCCGAAGCCAACCTCCGGCTGGTGGTCAGCATTGCCAAACGGTACGTGGGACGGGGCATGCTGTTCCTGGATTTGATTCAGGAAGGCAACCTGGGGCTCATCAAGGCCGTGGAAAAATTTGATTATAGCAAGGGCTTTAAATTCAGTACCTATGCGACGTGGTGGATCCGCCAGGCCATTACCCGTGCCATTGCAGATCAGGCTCGTACCATCCGTATTCCAGTGCATATGGTGGAAACCATTAATAAACTGGTGCGTGTGTCCCGGCAGCTGTTGCAGGAACTGGGACGGGAACCCACCCCGGAAGAAATCGCCAAGGAAATGGATGTACCTGTGGAACGGGTACGGGAAATCCAAAAGATTGCCCAGGAACCTGTTTCCCTGGAAACACCGATTGGGGAAGAAGAAGATTCCCATCTGGGCGATTTCATTGAAGACCAGGAAGCCCCCTCGCCGGCAGACGCAGCCAGCTATACCTTGCTCCAGGAACAACTGGGGAAAGTCTTGCAGGAACATTTAAGTACCCGGGAACGCCGGGTATTGGAATTGCGCTTTGGCCTGATGGACGGGCGGACCCGTACCCTGGAAGAAGTGGGGCAGTATTTTGGCGTGACGAGAGAGCGGATTCGCCAGATTGAAGCTAAGGCCCTGCGGAAGCTGCGGAGCCCGAAACGGAGCAAACCCTTGAAAGAATTTCTGGAGTAATTGACAGTACGAAGGTATTTGTACTATAATTTATTGCATTGGGCCCATAGCTCAGCGGTAGAGCCCCCGGCTCATAACCGGTTGGTCCTTGGTTCGAACCCAAGTGGGCCCACCACTAATTAACAAAAAGACTCCTATCTGTGTAGCTATAACAAGCTATGCAGATGGGAGTCTTTTTTGCTATCAAGTGATATCTTTTTGCTGTACTACATATCCAGACATTTCTTTTCTTTTAGGCATACCTTGGGGGACCGTTTATCCAGGCGGCTATCCAGGAACATGCCCAGTAGAATAATAGACAGGCCCAGCAGCACCATGGGACTGGGGATGAGCTGCAGGAAAAGGGCCACCCACAATGGGCCCAGAATCATTTCCCACAGGGCCAGCAGGGAGGCTTTTTGGGCGGAAATTTTTTGAACGCCCAGGTTATACAGCCCATACCCAGCGGCGACCTGGACGATACCCAGCAGCAGCATAAGACCCCACTGCCTGCCTGTCATGAGAGGCAGCGCCATACGGGAGGAGGGAAAGAGAGAAAACACCACGAAAGCGGTTACGGCGTTGCCCAGGGCCGTGATGCCAAGGGCATTGCTCTTCGTTACTTTTTTGGAGAAAATACTCATGCCGGCAAAGAAAATTCCTTCTGTCAGGGCAATGGCATTGCCCATCGGGTGGGAATCCCCGCTGCCCCCGGACAGCATAAAACACACTACGCCTGTCATGATAACGAGAACGGGCAGAAAAGATTTTACCGGGAAACGGCGGCTTTGCAGGCAGGTCAGAAAAAAGAGCCAGGCGGTAGCCGTATATTGCATGCCGACGGCAATAACGGCTGTCGTTAACGACAGGGAAACAATCACACTGAGGCAGAGGGCGCAGTAGCAAATGGTATAGAGCACTAAGTACCGGTTCCAAAAGATTTCTTTAGGGCGCAGAAAGGGGAGCAGGACAATTCCTGCAATCAAAGACCTGAGGGCGCAGATCAAAAAGGGATCCAGCGCCAGATATTTCACCAGGGGAGAATTTAAACTCCAGCACAGAGCGCCTAAAAAAACCAGAAGTTTGCCGGATACAGGGAGCGATCGCAACATGGTGAGGGTTCCTTTCAAAAAAAGTACTTGACAGGTAATCACAGTTAAAATATAATCATGATTAGAAATTAGCTTTATTATAAAAGCGGCGCCCAAAATTGTCAATGGATTTCCTGCCAGGAGTGCAGGACGGTGAACAGGAGGTGGTATCGACATGGAAAGACAGCGAAAAAGCAAGCAGCGTAAAAAGCTGACGCTGCGTCAGAAACGAAATATGGTGTATTTCGTGGAGGCAACGGAAAAAATCCTTAAAAAAGATGGCCTGCCCGGCGTAACGATTCGGCGCATTGCCGCAGAGGCGGGATGCAACAGCGCAACCCTCTATAATTATTTTCAGGATTTGGATGAATTGGTTTTGTTCGGGTCCGTTTGTTTTTTGCGGGAGTATCTTTTGGATTTGGTCCGGCAGCTGACAGCGGACATGACCTCACTGCAGCGCTACCGCATGATCTATCGCTGTTTTAACCAGAAAGCGTTTCAGTTTCCGGAAATCTTTTTCAGTATGTTTTTTGGACGGTATAGTGCCAAGCTGGGCTGTGTGATCCAGACGTATTACATGGATTTATTTCCTGAAGAGCTGGAAGGACTGCCGGCAGATATCCGGGAAATGGTGATCCGGGGGACGCTGGTAGAACGGGATCAGGTGGTGATGGTCAGTCTTGTGGAAGATGGCTTTGTCGCCCCTGAACGGGCCGTGGAAACCCTGGAAATTATTGTGGCACTCCACGGCAGCTATATCCACAAGGCCTGCCTTTTGGGAAAACGCATTAACCGTCCGCAATTGGAGCAAGAATTTTTACATATTTTCGACTATGTACTGGAGACTGCCCGCCCGGCGAATGCAGCAAAAAGAGGTGAGCCGTCTTCCGGACCGAACCCAAAGGAGTGATTCGAAATGGAGAAAGAAAAGAAAGGCGGCTTTAAGCTGCATGCGCTGAATCCCATGGTGCTGCTAGGCATTATCATGTTCCTGGCCTTTTTGGCTTCGTACCTTGTACCCGCAGGGGAATATACCCGCGTGTTGAATCCTGTGCTGGACAAAGAAGTGGTGGATCCGTCCACGTTCCATTTTATTCAGCAGCAGCCTGTCAGCCCGTTTTATCTGTTCCAATCCCTGACATTGGGGCTCCAAAATGCTACCGAAATTATTTCTTTCTTATTCATCATTGGCGGCATGTTTGCAATTATGGATGCCACCGGAGCCGTGAATGCAGGGCTTTCCAACGTGGTGAAGAAAATGAAGGGGCGGGAACTTTTGATGATTCCTGTCTGCATGATTCTATTCAGTCTGCTTTCCGCTTTTGCGGGCTGCTTTGAAGAACTGCTGGCCTTCACACCGCTTGTTATCGGCGTATCTGTCGCCATGGGGTTTGACTCCTTGACGGCCATTGCCATCGTATTCTGTGCCGCTCCTGTAGGCTATGCCGGCGCTATGACCAATCCGTTTACTATTGGCGTGGCACAGGGTATCTGCGGCCTCCCCATGTTTTCCGGGATGGGCCTGCGGGCAATTTTGTTCATTGTCATGAATTTAGTCACCATTCCCTACGTGATGTGGTATGCTAATAAGGTACGGAAGAACCCCGAGCTCAGCACCGTACGGGAAGAAGATCTGCTGTACAACAGCCATTTGCAGCTGGCAGAAACCCCGGTGATCACCCTGCGGCATAAACTGGTACTGATTCTTTTTGTAGCCACCATTGCCGCTGTGGTCGTTGGCGTTCTGAAATTTGATTTTTACATTAACGAAATGGCGGGACTGTTCCTCTTGTGCGGTATTCTTGCCGGTATCGTAGGCGGTTTGTCCGCCGGGGAAATCGCCGATGCCTTCCTGGCCGGGTGCAGCAACATGCTCTTTGCCAATTTGGTTATCGGGATGTGCAATGCGGCGGTGCTCATCATGCAAAACGCCCATATTATGGATACTATCATCCACTACATGGCCAATTTGCTGAATGGGCTTTCTCCTACGCTCAGCGCCTGCGGCATGTTCGTTGTGCAGGATCTGTTTAATGTGCTGGTTCCGTCCGGCAGCGGCAAAGCTGCCATTACCATGCCGCTCTTTGCCCCTCTGGCTGACCTCATCGGGGTGACCCGGCAGACGGCGGTACTGGCCTTCCAAATGGGGGATGCGTTCACCAACGTATTTGCTCCCACCAGTGGGGAAGTAGTAGCCGCCTGCGCTATGGCGCATATTTCCTTCGGCAAGTGGTTCCGCTGGCTGGCTCCGTTATTCGTGATTTGGTGTGTTGTGGCCCTGGCCTTTATGGTGATTGCTGTACAAATTCATTATGGTCCGTTCTGATCAGGAGGTGTGACCTATGCAGGAAGAAAGTTTTTCGACGCTGGAAGCTTTATTGCAGCAGCCTGTATTCCATTATTTTTCTGAGCTTTGTCAGATTCCCCATCCTTCTTTTAAGGAAAAGGCAATCAGTGACTTTGTGTACCAGTGGGCGAAAGAAAAATCTTTTTTCACCTGGCAGGATGCCTGGCATAACGTCTTTATGCGGAAACCGGCTTCCTCTGGCTATGAAAACCGCCCGGCGGTGATGCTGCAGGCCCATTTGGATATGGTCTGCCAGAAAGCCAATGGGGTGGAGCATGATTTCCTGAAGGATCCCATTCATCTGGAGCTAAAGGGAGATATTCTTTCCACCGGTGGCCGGACTACGTTGGGAGCAGACGACTGCATCGGGGTCGCCCTCATCATGGCCCTTTTGGATGATGATTCCTTCCCCCATCCCACATTGGAAGTGCTGTTTACCACCGCAGAAGAGGAAGATATGAGCGGAGCGCAGAATGTATGCGCCGATGATTTTACTGCCCAGTATCTCATCAATATCGATAACGCCGTGGAAAACCACTCCGTTACAGGCAGCTGCGGCGGGTTTGGCGTTAATTTCTACCTGCCGGTTGCGTGGGAACCTGTACCGGAAAAAAGTATAGCCTTTCATGTGAAAGTAGAAGGTCTTTTAGGCGGTCACTCCGGCGAAGACATTCACCGGGGCCGTGGCAATGCTACAATTTTCCTTGCCCGGATGCTGTTGGCAGCCCGGGAACAAATGCCGCTGCAGCTTTCTAGTGTGCGGGGCGGCACCTTCCGGCTGGCGATTCCTCGGGAGGCAGAGGCCGTAGTTGTGGTGCCTGCTGCCCAGGCAGAACAGTTCCAAAACATTGTTCGCACGGTAGGGGACGCACTGCGGCAGGAATACAAAGCCGTCGCAGGCAATTTGGAAATCTTGGTGGAAAAAGCACAATGCCCGGAAAAGGGGCAGGTGGTTTCCACGGATACCGTGGATAACTTTCTTAAAGTACTGGTGCTCTCTCCCAATGGGATTTCCGAAATGAACGCCGCCGTGCCCGGTATCGTCCAAAGCTCGGACAACCTGGGCGAAGTCCGGTTGGAAGCGGAAGAAAACCGTTTCACCTTTGTGTATGAAATTCGTACCTCTTTCCGCTCCAAGGCGGACTATTTCTTCGAGAAAATCCAGATGCTGGCACAGATCGTAGGCGGCTCCTGCGAAAAATTTGCTGCCTATCCCGGCTGGCCGCACAATCCGGATTCCAAACTGATACCGCTGGTGCAGTCCCTTTATCAGGATATGTTTGCGGCTCCCATGGCGGCGACGCCTATGCACTCTGGACTTGAATGCGGGTGCCTGATTGAAAAACGTCCTGCCCTGGATGCCATTTCTCTGGGCCCGGACTGCTGGGATCTCCATTCCCCCCAGGAACGGCTCAGTGTGAGCAGTACCCTGCGGATGTACACATTCCTGCAGGCGCTATTGCAAAAAATCCAATAATTCTTTAACCCCCTCCCAGGCGGCTCCTGTGCATAGAGTACAACTCTATTCCGGGAGCCGCCTTTTTTCTATGTAAAACCGTAAAAGTCTTATTTTTCAGTGCGGCGGAACGCCTACAAAAAAAGTACGTTCCATGTTACAATTATAAATTAGAAACACTGCATGAAACCCAAGCGGGGCAAGCTGAAATAACTAGGCAAAACCCGCTTACAAACACACTACATAGGCGAATTTGAAAAAAAGGAGGGGCGGCCATGACCGGAGTACTATTATTGATTGTTTTGGCGATAACAGGCGGAGTGATCGCCTACCTGGGGGATAAACTGGGCAGCAAGATCGGGAAAAAACGGCTCCGGCTGTTTGGCCTGCGTCCCCACGATACCAGCGTGCTCATGACTATTGTCAGCGGCGTTCTGGTCGCTACCCTCACCATGGGTGTTTTGATGGCTACCAGTAAAGAAGTACGGACGGCCCTCTTTGGCATGAAGCAGATTCAGCAGGAAATTCGGAGTCTCACGGAAAGCCGGAAAAAAGCCGATCAGGAACTGTCCGCCCAGAATGCCAAGATAGAATCCCTCCATTCCCAAATTAAAGAAGCAGAACAGCAAAATAAAGAAGCCCAGGCCCAAAAAGCGGCGGCAGAAGCCCAAATGCGGGCGGCCCAGACTCAGATGCAGCAGGCCCAAAGCGATTTATCAGCGTTACAAGCCCGCTATGACGAAGCCAATACCCGCCTGGCGGAGGCAGAGGCTGCCGTGCGGCAGGCCGAAAATTCCAAGGCCGCTCTGGAAAAAGACGTAAAGAGTCTGGAAGATACGGCGAAAAAACTGCGGGAAAATGTAGTGGCCATCCGGGAAGGCAACGTAGCCTTCCGCAGCGGCGAGATTCTCTACGCCGGTGTGCTGCAAGGCGGCCTGGATAAAACCGCTACCCAGAAAGAAATGCAGACCTTTTTGGCCCGGGCCAATGCCCAGGTGGCCGGCCGCATGAACATTGATCCCAAAGTCCCGGTAATCTGGCTGAGCCGGGCCGCCGTGGAAGAAGCGGCCGCCAATCTCTCCAAGACCAAAGGGGCGCAGTATGTACGCCTCACCGCCGCCGGCAATATTTTAAGCGGCGAAGTGGTAGTGAGCCGGCTGGAAATGATTCAGGACCGGGTGGTATACCAGGACGGGACCACGATTTTGGATCAGGCCATCAGCGTGAACCCCAACAGCGGGGAATCCGATCTGGCTCTTATGGCCTTTTTGCGGGACGTGAACCGCAGGTCACAGGCCGATGGGGTGGTGCCCAATCCCATTACCGGCGATGTGGGCGCCATTACCAGCTCGGAGCTCAGTGAAGCCAGCGAAAAAATCCGCCACCTGGGCGGCAAAGTGCGGATTACGGCCAAAGCCCGGGGCAATATTACCGTGGCGGGGCCGGTGCTCTTAGATCTTACCGTGGAAACGCTGGATGACCGTATGCTGACCAGCAGAAGGAATGGGTA
This sequence comes from uncultured Acidaminococcus sp., assembly GCA_900554515.1. Taxonomy (GTDB): domain Bacteria; phylum Bacillota; class Negativicutes; order Acidaminococcales; family Acidaminococcaceae; genus Acidaminococcus. Next base: position 54,619 of record USHN01000004.1, read on the forward strand.
TGAACATGGATGAAAAGCTCTACTTAGGCGTGGACCCGGGCCGGGATAAAACCGGTGTGGCTCTGGTGCGTGCCGGAGCGGGAGAAAAACCGCAGCTCCTTAGGGAAACGATTTTGCCTACGAAAAATTTCGCAGAGCACCTGAATGATTTCCTAGGGGATACTGCGCTTTCTGCTATCATCATGGGGGACGGCACAACTTCACAGACCATGCAGCAGCAGCTGGAGAAAGCCTTTCCCCAGCTGCCTTTTCATAGGGTGAATGAGTACAATACCACCCAGGAAGCCAAACAATTATACTGGAAACTCCATCCGCCCACAGGGTGGAAAAAATGGCTGCCCACGGCGTTATTGGAACCACCGTCCCCAGTGGATGGACTGGCTGCTGCCGTGCAGGTGTTCCGTTATGTATGTGGCAAAATAGGAAAAAGTTCATGAAAATTTGACCAATAATTATTAAAATGACTATATAGTCAATATTAAAAGCCGCATGACACCTTTATGTCAACGAAAAATCACAGAGATAAAATTTACTTTTAACTTCATCGTGCTATACTGACAATTGTGGAGAGATTCCACAAACTCCCGGCAGAAACACATAGCGGAGACAAACAGAATGTGTATGTAGAGGAAACAAGGTCACTCGCACGGAAAGTTCTGGATGGACTTCGGAAATGTGCCTCCTCGGGAAAAATTTCACGAAGGAGTGAACGATGATGAAAAAATCTCTGGTATTTGCTATGGCTATGGCGCTGGGCGTCAGCGCTACTGCTTTTGCTGCCAACCCGTTTTCCGATGTGCCCCAAGGCCACTGGGCTTACGGCGCCATTGCTAAACTGGCGGCGGAAGGCGTGGTAGACGGCTATCCGGATGGCACCTTCAAAGGTGACAAGACCATGACCCGGTATGAAATGGCCCAGATCGTTGCCAAGGCTCTGGCGAAAGGCGCTATCGGCAGCGACGACAAACTGGTCAGCGAATTTGCTGACGAACTGGACAATCTGGGTGTACGGGTTGCCAAACTGGAAAAGAACGCCGACAACGTAAAGATTACCGGTAATGTTCGTATGAGCTACAAAAACTCCACCGGTAGTGCCACGAAGGGCGTGGAAAAACTTAACGGCGACAAAAACGACAACTCCAAGTCCGCACTGCGTACTCGTCTGTGGTTAACCGGGGAAGTCAATGACAACTGGCATTACACCTCCATGCTGCAGAACGAACAATATTTTGAAGGCCAGAACGAATCCGGCGATGGCAACACCACCTTCCAGCGTGCGTTCCTGGACGGCAACATCGGCGTAGTTGGCCTGAAAGCCGGCCGTGATCAATTGTTCCTGGCAGACGGCAACGTGAACGATAACCGTGCGGACTATGTAGAAGCCCGGATTCCTATGGGCCAGGCCTATTTGATTGGTCGCTACGGCAAGATGGCCGATAAGGATGACAGCTCTGTATTTGCTGACGGTCATGATGGTTCCATCGGGGATAAATTTGCCAACGCCGTATTGGGCGGCGACATTGGCAATTTGAACCTGGAAGCCACCTACACCAAGGTGAACCACCAGAACTTCAACCCCAGCGACTGGAGAACCACCCAGGATGGGGATGAAATTAACAATGCCTTCACCGATAACCAGATCTGGACGGTAGGCGCTAAATACAAAATGGGCGATGTAACTCTGGGCGCTATGTATCTGAAAGGCGATCCGGATGGCGGCATGGCTAACAACAGCAAGTACGATGACGACGGCTATGTGGTTCGTCTGGACTACAAAGGTGCACAAGCCAGCAAACCTGGTAGCTGGGGCCTCTTTGCCAAGTACTATGACCAGAGCGCTTCCACCTATCTGCGCCACACCATGAACGGCGAATACAACCTGTTCCCCATGGAAGGGTTCAAAGGCTATCAGGTAGGCGGCAACGTAACCCTGGCCAAGAACATGGTGGCTGAAGTCCAGTACTACGACCTGAAAGGCAAGGAATCCGACAACAAAGCCCGGACCCTGTGGTCTCAGCTGGTTGTTACCTTCTAACTTTACATTCATTGCAAGCGAAAAAGACGGTTCTGCGGAACCGCCTTTTTTGCGTCTTATGGGGAGCAAAAACAAAATAAAAGTTATAAAATGTTAGAAATTATATAGCTTACCGGGGAAATTGTAAACTTTTTGCACCGTAATTTTTCATGAACTTGCCTTTTTTTGGATGATTTGCTATACTTTATCACAACCGAGGGAAGTTGATTCCCGAGGATTCTAATTCTTTCGATGTTCATGAAGGCAGGATTGCCCGGCAGACCAGAGGAAACAAGGTGTCTCGCGGTAAAGGCCTGGCCATACTTCCTTAAGGAACATTGATCCGTGATTCCAAAGGAGGAATACACATGAAAAAATCTTTAGTGTTTGCTATGGCTATGGCTCTGGGTGTCAGCGCTACCGCTTTTGCTGCTAACCCCTTCTCCGATCTGCCTGCTGGCCACTGGGCTTATGGCGCTGTTGCCAAACTGGCTGCCGAAGGTGTTGTAGACGGCTATCCTGATGGCACCTTCAAAGGCGACAAGACCATGACCCGGTATGAAATGGCTCAGATCGTTGCCAAGGCTCTGGCTAAAGGCGCTATCGGTGCTGATGACAAACTGGTCAGCGAATTTGCTGATGAACTGGACAACCTGGGTGTACGGGTTGCCAAACTGGAAAAGAACGCCGATAACGTAAAAATTACCGGTAACGTTCGGTTGAGCTACAAGGATCAAGACGGCGGAAAAGCTGGTAAGAGCAGTGAATCCTGTCTGCGTACCCGTCTGTGGTTCACCGGTGAAGTGAACGACAACTGGCATTATGTTTCCATGCTACAGAATGAACAATTCTTTGAAGGCCAGAATGAATCCGGCGATGGCGATACCACGTTCCAGCGCGCTTTCCTGGAAGGTAACCTGGGCGTTGTAGGCATTCGCGCCGGTCGTTATGATGACAACCTGGCTGATGGCAACATCTATGATAACCGTCTGGACGGGATCAAAGCCACCATTCCTATGGGCCAAGCTTATTTGAAAGGTTCCTATGGCAAACTGGCCAACGAAGACAAGACTGAAAAAGTATCTGTAGCTGATAAGTTCTGGTATGCAACTCTGGGTGGCGATCTGGGCAACCTGAACCTGGAAGCCAACTATGTCAAAGCCGATGATTTGAATCAGGGTGCTCTGACCGGCGATGCCAAAATTTGGACTGTTGGAGCCAACTACAAGATGGGCGACTTCAAACTGAGCGCTATGTACCTGAAGGGCGACGATGATGTTTTGAAAACCGCCCCCTACAAGAACGGCGATGATGATGGTTTCGTAGTTGGCCTGAAGTACAAAGGCGCACAAGCCAGCAAAGCTGGTAGCTGGGGCCTGTTCACCAAATACTATGATCAGGGAGCTCCTACCACGCTGAAACACACCATGAACGGTGACTATGGCGACTTCGTAAAAGACGGCGACGGCTTCAAAGGCTGGCAATTCGGCGGCAACCTGGCTCTGGCCAAGAACATGGTCGCTGAAGTACAGTACTATGATCTGGAAGGCAAAGAATCCGGCAAACATGAACGGACCCTGTGGTCTCAGCTGGTTGTAACCTTCTAATTGCAAAACAACATAAAAAAGGCGGTTCCTGCGGGAACCGTCTTTTTTATGTTGTTTTGCAAGGCGTGAAGCGATATTGTTTTGTGATTTTCTTTATATGAAGATGTACTGCACCAGCACCATATAGAACAGTGTCCCTCCTGCCAGGGATAGGAGCATGTGGCCTTTCCATTGGTGCAGGGCAAAGGTGAAGATGAGCCCCAGCGCTTCCGGGATGCCGTGGCTGGCGATGAAAAGGCTTACGTCTTTGAGACAATACACCACCAAGAGGGCAAAGACCGCACAGGGGAGGGTCTTCCCCAGGTACTGGATCACCGGGGTGTGGGCTTTTTGGAAGAAAACAGCAAAAAGGGCAGGAATCTCGGCAGCATGGTGCCAGCCACGCATAGGGCGATAGTGAGCACCTGCTGGTAAAAAGGCATAGGACTCATGACAGCACCTTCTTTTTCAAATGCTTCCGGAGCAGCAGTAAGGCACCCAGCATGCACACCATGGCAGGAATCATAAAATTACTGCTGCCAAAAACGAGCAGGCTGCCCAGGCTGCTGACGGCACCTACCATGGCAGGGAGGGGCGTCTTTTCTTTTTTGAACTGCTCCCAGAAAATCACCGCAAACATGGCGGTCATGACGAAAGAAAGCCCCTTGGTATTAAAGTGAAGCCAGCTGCCCAAAATGCCGCCCATGGCTGCCCCGCTGACCCAGTACAGATAATCCAGAAAAGAAATCCACAGCATGAACCAGCCCCGGTCCACATCGGGCGGGGGTTCCGTGGTGTATTCCAAAGAAAAAGTCTCATCGCACAGGAAAAAGATTAATAACGGCTTTTTCCAGCCCATCCCTTTGAACCGATCTAAAAGGGCGATGCCGTAGAATAGATGCCGTGCCTGGATTAATAACGCCATGATAAAGGTCTGCAGCGGTGCAAAAGGTGCCAGCAGCATGGATACAGCTACAAATTCCAGGCTGCCGCCAAAAATGGTCATAGCCATTAAAAACGAACGGGTACCAGAAAGAAAACCCTTCGCTGTGCATCAGCATCCCATAGGCAAAGGCCAGAAACCAGAAACCGGCGAAGATGGGAAGCGTGTGAGGAAAGGCCGCTAAAAATGCTTTGCGTATCATAGGCCGTCCTTAGATATTCCGACGGGACAGCTGCTCCACCGGTTCCGGATTGGGGGTAAAGCGGGGCGTAAAGTTGGTATTTAAAAAGCGGAGGGCATAGGCCACGCCCATGGCGGCACCGTACAACAGCCCGTTTTCATCCATATCAAATTCCGGGGTGTGGTGGTTGGCGCCGCAGCCTGTTGCTGCATTGGCAATGCCGGTAAAGGCCAAAACCCCGGGCCATAATTGCAGCATGAGAGCAAAGGATTCGGATGCCATCCAGGGCGCCGGGGTGATGAGGGCTTCCGGGGAGAGGGCTTCTGCCACCGCCTTTTGCCCCAGGGCCGCACACTCCGGATTGTTCTGCACTTCGTACAGCGCTTCCGGCATGTGGAGAATTTCCGCCTGACATTGGTAGGTATCCGCCGTATTTTTGAGGGTTTTCTTCAAAAATTCTTCAAAAGGGTGCCCGGCCTTTTCGTAGCTAAAAAAACGGGCCGTTCCGCCAAAATCCAGCGTGCCGGGGATGACATTGTATTTTTCCCCGGCTTTTACGTACCCCAGGGAAACAGTGAGGCAGGAAAAGGGATCCACTTCCCGCATGCGGAATGCGTTTAATTGCTGGTACAAATCGGTGAAGCAGTCCATGGGATTATTGGCCAGGTCCGGACGGGCGCCGTGGCCAAATTTTCCCTTGAGCCGCACTTCAAAGCCCAGTCCCCCTGCCATGGCGGCGCCGGGGAGAATGGCCACCTTGCCGGCGGGGATATCCCAGCGCACATGGGTGGCGTAGCAGCCATCAATGGCAAAGCCTAACTCTTTCGCCAGATAGGGCAGGAGATTTTGGATGTCTCCGCTTTCTTCCTCTCCCCGTTCAAAACAGAGCAGAATTTTTCCTTTAAAGGCGTCTTTGTGGGCCTGGAAAATCCGGGCCACCGTCAGCAGCATGGCCATATGCCCGTCGTGGCCGCAGGCGTGGGAGTAGCCCGGTCGTTTGGAGACGCAGCATTTTTCCTGTTTCAGGTTCTGCGGGTTTTCCGCAATGGGGAGCCCATCCGTATCCGCCCGCATTAAAAGGGCTTTCCCCGGTTTGCCGCTGTCGATGATGCCCAAAAGGCCCCCGTCTTTTACATTGATGGTGGGGATGCCCAGTTGTTTTAAATCGTTTTCCAAAAATGCAATGGTATCCACTTCCTGATTGCTGGGCTCCGGGTTTTCATGAAAATGCCGGCGCAGCCGCACGGTCTCGGGAAATAGTTCTTCGGCACATTGTAAAATATCCATTACGCTTGCCTGGTCCTTTCTTTTTGTGTGCACACAGTATAGCATACTTTTACAGTGGGAATCTATGTATTGCCGGGAAAAAATAAAAAATTGCCAGGGTGAGTCTTGGCAGTGCCATGGCGAAATGTTCATTTGCTAAGAAGCAGGGAAATAGCATATAATAAAAAGGCAAAACAAAGGAGGATCATCCATGGGCGGACATGTAATCGGATTATTGCACACCATCATCTGGCTGGATGTGTTGGACATCCTGGTGGTGGCGTTTTTCTTAAATAAATTGTACCAGATGCTGAAAAATACCCGGGCAGCGTCCCTAGTGAAGGGCCTTCTGATGCTGGTGGCCATCACTTTTATCAGTAAATGGCTGAATTTGTACGTGATCAACTGGCTGCTGGAAAAATTTATGACCATGCTGATGTTTGCCCTGCCGGTGGTGTTCCAGCCGGAACTGCGCCGTGCATTGGAGCAGATCGGGCGGGGAAAACTCTTCCGCCGCAGTACGGTGCTAAACGAGATTCAGGTGGAAACCATGCTGGAAGCGGTGGCTACCACGGCGGATGATCTCAGCCGACGGAAAATCGGGGCGCTGATTGTGTTTGAGCGGGAAACGGGACTGGGGGATTATATCGAGACCGGGATTCCCATTGACGGCCTGATTTCCACGGCGCTGTTTGAAAATATTTTTATTCCCAATACGCCCCTTCACGACGGGGCTGTGATTATCCGGGGGGACCGGATTGCGGCTGCCAGCTGTTTATTGCCGCTGACGGAAGCAAGGAACCTTTCCCAGGAACTGGGTACCCGGCACCGGGCGGCTATCGGCCTTTCGGAGCAGACGGATGCCTTGATTCTGGTAGTAAGCGAAGAAACCGGCGCCATTTCCCTGGCACGGGGCGGCGGCTTGCAGCGCTATCTGACCCATCAGGACGTAAAAGATCTGCTGCGGCCCACCATGGTGCAGCCCATCCTGAACTGGAAGGACCGGATTAAGGCCAAATTCAGCCATCTTCGCGGCAAAGACCGGGAAGATGACAAAGGAGGCGGCAAGGCATGAACCAATACAATAAAGACAAAACGGGACAGACCCGGCTCTCCTATTGGATGACGTGGCTGATGTGCGTATTGTGTGCGCTGGTGCTGTGGGTCTATGTGATGAATGAACAAAACCCCATTACTACCAAGATCTTCCGGGTGCCCTTAAAGGCGGAAAACCTGGCGGAAGATATGGTGGTAAAGGATATGCCGGAAACCGTGAATGTAAAAATCAGCGGAACCCGTTCCCAGATCGCCGCCCTGCGGGAAGGGGATATCCAGGCATATGTGGATTTTTCCGATGCACCCAAGGGGCAGAATGGCTACAACGTCCAGGCCCGGACCCGGATGGGGGAAGTGGCGGAAATTTCTCCCAGCGTGCTCCAGCTGGAAACGGATGCCTTGACGGAAAAAACCTTTACAGTGGAGCCTAGGATTGTGGGGGTGCCCAACAGCGGCATTACCGTGAGCCAAATGGCGCTCTCGCCCAATCAGGTGACGGTGAAGGGAGCCAGTTCCCGGATCGCCCAGGTGGACAAGGTGATTGTCATGGTGGATATCAGCAACCAGGACAAGAATTTCACCGCCGAAGCCACTACGGTAGCGGTGGACCGCACGGGACGGGAAATGTATGATGTGAAAGTGGAGCCAACCAAAGTCACGGCTACGGTGACCGTGGTGCGGCAGCTGGGGACCAACAATTTCCCGGTAAAAGCGGACATGAGCGGGACCTTGCCGGCCGGGATGGAAATCGCCAGCGTGAAGATTACGCCTTCCACGGTGCGGCTCACGGCCGAACCGAAAGTGCTGGGCGGCATCAAGGAAATTCTCACGGCACCCATTGTGCTGGATAATATCACCAGCGACGTGCAGCTGAAGATGCCACTGCAGATTCCGGACCAGGTGCTGGCCGATGAACACAGCGTACTGGTGGATATTACGTTAAAGAAAACGCAGGAGGCGGGAAACCGTAATGCAGGTACAAGTCAATAATTTGCGGGTGGGGCTGGATAGTACCCACTCTTTGCAGGAACTGGTGAGCCACAAATTCCGTGTGCCCCTGCAGGCCATTCGTTCCCTGCAGGTACTGCGGAAAGCCATCGATGCCCGGCATAAAAACAATATCTGTTTCGTGTACCATTTGCGGGTGGACTTTGACCTGGCACCGAAGGCCATGGAAAAACTGCTCCAGCATCCCCAGGTGCGGCCCTTTGCAGAGGAAAAAGAACCGGAACTGGTTCCGGGAACGGAAAAACTCTTGGGACGCCCGGTGGTGATTGGCCTTGGGCCGGCAGGTCTTATGGCGGCACTGGAACTTGCCTGCCACGGCTATGCACCGCTGGTGGTGGAGCGTGGCCGGGATCTGGCACGCCGCATCAAGGACGTGGAAACTTTTTGGAAAACCGGGAAGCTGGATCCGGTGAGCAATGTGCAGTTTGGCGCCGGGGGTGCGGGCACCTTTTCTGATGGGAAACTGACCACCCGGGTGAATGATCCCATTCTGGGGCATATCCTCCGGACGTTTGTACAAGCAGGGGCACCGGAAGAAATTTTAATCGAACAAAAACCCCATGTGGGCACGGATAAACTGCGTCTACTGGTGACGGGGCTCATTCATGAAATCAAAAATCAGGGCGGCACCATCCGCTATGAAACCCAGGTGACGGATTTTCGGGTGGAAGCAGGCAAAGGTCTTACGGCGGTGGAGCTGAACTATAAGGAGTGGGTGCCCACCAATGCGGTGATTCTCGCCTGCGGGCATTCCGCCCGGGATACCTATGCGACCCTGCTGAAACGCAAAATCCACATGGAAGCCAAATCCTTTGCCATCGGGGTGCGGGTGGAACACAAACAGGAACTGATTAACCAGGCCCAGTATGGAAAATTTGCCCGCCATCCCAAACTAGGAGCCGCCGATTATACTCTGATTCACCATGACGAAAAAACGGGCCGCACGGTGTATTCTTTCTGCATGTGCCCCGGAGGGCAGGTGGTAGCCTCTGCGTCTGAAGCAGGGGGCCTTGTGGTAAACGGGATGAGCCCCTTCTGCCGGGATACGGGCCTTGCCAACAGCGCCCTGGTGGTGAATGTGACGCCGGAAGATTTTCCGGAAGGGCCCTTAGGCGGCATGGAATTTCAGCGGAAGTATGAGAAACTGGCGTATAATATCAGCAAGGATTACCGGGCCCCGGCCCAAACAACGAAAAGTTTCCTCCATCATCTGGCGCCGGATCTGCAGGTGAATTTTCGTCCCAGTTACCGGCCGGGTCTTGTGGCAGCGGATTTACATAAAATTTTGCCAGGTTTTGTCAGCGAGGCTTTGGAACACGGACTAGATGCCTTTGACCACAAAATCCACGGCTTCTGCACCCAGGGGCTGATGATCGGGGTGGAGACACGAACCAGTGCGCCGCTGCGGATCGTGCGGAAAGAAAACGGGGAAAGCATGAACTGCCCCGGTCTGTATCCTACGGGCGAAGGCGCCGGCTATGCAGGGGGCATTATGAGCGCTTCTCTGGATGGGTACCACCAAAGCCACCGGGTGATGACACGCTTTGCCCCGCCTGTGGTATAATAAGATATTCGAAAACATTTTTTGCGAGGAGATGCTTGTATGGAAAACGTGATGATTACCGGACACAAAAACCCGGATACCGACTCTATTTGTTCCAGCCTGAGCTATGCCTTCATTAAAAAGGCGTTGGGCGAGGACGTGACAGCCTGCAGGGCAGGAAATGTGAATGCAGAAACCCAGTTCGTTCTGGATTACTGGAAGGTAGAACCGCCTGTATTGGTGGAAAAGGTGGAAAAAGGCCAGAAAGTGATTCTGGTGGACCACAACGAAGCTGCTCAGGCTGTGGATGGACTGGAAGATGCGGAAATTACGGAAATTGTGGATCACCACCGTCTGGGGGGACTCTCCACGGCGGCGCCGCTTTTTGTGCGGATTCAGCCGGTAGGGTGCACGTCTACGATTTTGTACCAGATGAGCGTAGAGAAAAATGTGAAGCTGTCCCAAAAAATTGCGGGACTGTTACTGTCTGCCATCAGCTCCGATACGTTGTACTTCAAGAGCCCTACCACGACCCAGGCGGATCGGGAGGCTGTAGCGGCTTTGGCTAAAATCGCCGGCCTTGCGGATCCGGAAACCTATGCGCTGGAAATGCTTCAGGCGGGGAGCGCCATCAATTCCATGACGGCGGAAGAAATCACCCACGGGGATATGAAAGAGTTTGATTTCCCACAGGGTAAGGTAACCGTAGCCCAGGTGAACGTGATGGACGGGGAAAAAGCGAAAGCCAAATGGCCGGAACTGCAGAAGGCACTGGATGCCATGGTGCAAAAGGGCGAAGCGGATACGTCCCTTTTGATGGTGACCGATATTATGTCCGAAGTGACTGAATTATTATGGTCCGGCAAGAACAAGGACGTGCTGGACAAAGCTTTTGGCAAAGGGGAAGCCGATGGGCATTACCACCTGCCGAAGGTGCTGTCCCGGAAGAAACAAATTGTGCCGCCGCTGACTAACGCCTTTAAAGGAGAATAAGCGATAGAGGAAATGTGCCCTGCCACAAATTTAGTGGCAGGGTGCTTTTTGTTTGCATCCATAAGATTTTCTGATGACAGATTCCATCTTTTTTATATTTTTCTTTTATCCCTTTTCATGCTATGCTGGGGCTGTAAGATAGTGAAGCGGTGTAACAGGTGTAGGAAAGGAGCCTTGTACCATGGCGGACAAAATTCAAATGAAAACCCCTTTGGTGGAAATGGACGGGGATGAAATGACCCGTATTCTGTGGCAATGGATCAAAGAAATCCTGCTATTGCCCTATGTGGATTTGAAAACGGAATACTATGACCTGGGCATGAAGCACCGGGATGATACGGATGACCAGGTGACGGTGGATGCGGCCCTGGCAACTAAAAAATACGGCGTAGCCGTAAAATGCGCCACCATTACCCCCAATGCGGCCCGGGTGAAGGAATACAACCTGAAGAAAATGTGGGCCAGCCCTAATGGAACGATCCGGGCGATTTTGGATGGGACGGTGTTCCGCAAACCCATTATGGTGAAGGGGATTCATCCGCTCATTCCCACCTGGGAAAAACCTATTACCATTGCCCGGCATGCTTACGGCGATGTGTATAAGAACACGGAAATCCGGGTGCCCGGCGCCGGCAAGGCGGAACTGCTTTTTACCGGCAAGGACGGCAGCACCACCCGCAAAACGATTATGGATTTTGCAGATGCAGGAATTGTGCAGGGAATTTATAACCGGGATGCTTCTATTGAAAACTTTGCCCGGAACTGCTTCACCTATGCCCTGGAACAAAAGGAAGATCTGTGGTTTGCTACCAAGGACACGGTGTCCAAGGTTTATGATCATCACTTCAAGGATATTTTCCAGGAGCTCTACGATAAAGAGTTCAAAGAAAAATTTGAAGCAGCGGGCATTACCTATTTTTACAGCCTGATTGATGATATGGTGGCACGGATTATCCGCAGCAAAGGAGGCATGATCTGGGCCTGCAAGAATTATGACGGGGACGTGATGAGCGACATGATGGCTACTGCCTTCGGCAGCCTGGCCATGATGACGTCCGTCCTGGTGGCGCCGGACGGCAGTTACGAATACGAAGCGGCCCACGGCACGGTGCAGCGGCACTATTACCGTTACCTGAAAGGGGAAAAGACGTCCACCAACCCTGTGGCTACGATTTTTGCCTGGTCGGGAGCCCTGCGGAAACGGGGCGAACTGGACAAATTACCGGATCTGATGCACTTTGCGGACAAATTGGAGCGTGCCGTGATTGCCACCATTGAATCCGGAACCATGACCGGGGATCTGGTCGCCATGAGCGATCTGCCCGTCAAAAACAAGGTAAACAGCGAAGAATTTTTGAAAACTATCGCGGAACAATTGTAGAATAGCGCAAAAAATTCTGAAAGCTATTGCACAGCGCCCTTCAAATACGGTACAATATTTCTAACGATACACACAGGAGGACAGCTATGTACGAATACAAAAATCTATTGGTGGATGTAGCGGACGATGGCGTAGTCATTGTAAGTATTAACAGGCCGAAAGTCCTGAATGCGCTGAATATGGAAATTCTGGACGAAATGAAGGATTGTTTCGTCCGGCTGCGGCGGGATCCCCAGATGAAAGCCTTGATTTTGCGGGGCGCCGGGGAAAAAGCCTTTGTGGCAGGGTCCGATCTCATTGCCATGAGCAAAATGTCTGCCATGGAAGCTAGAAAATTTTCCCAGACCGGGCACGAAGTGCTCAATGCCATTGAGTCCCTGCCCGTGGTGGTGATTGGTGCCATTAACGGCTATTGCTTGGGCGGCGGCTGCGGACTGGCACTGGCCTGCGATTTCCGGTATGCTTCTTCTACGGCAAAATTTGGCCAGCCGGAAGTCAATTACGGTATCATTCCCGGATTTGGCGGTTCCCAGACCCTGGCCCGTCTTATCGGCTCCGGACGGGCAAAAGAAATGCTCTATACCGGAGAAATGATTGACGCCCAGGAAGCGTACCGCATTGGCCTGGTGAACCGGGTCATGTTGCCGGAGCAGCTCATCAGCACCTGCGAAGATGTGTGCCGGAAGATCATGAAAAAAGGCCCTGTGGCCATTGCCAGCGTAAAAGACGCCATCAATCGCGGCCTCAGCGTGGACTTAAACTCCGGTCTGAACTATGAAGCACAGGTCTTTGGCAACTGCTTTGCTACCCTGGACCAGCAGGAAGGCATGAATGCGTTCCTGGAAAAGAGAAAACCAGTGTTCCTGGGACGGTAACCTGCTTAGCAAATTCCCTTTTACAGCGATAGAGCGGACAAAGCAAGTGCGTAAAGGAGGCGAAGGTGTATGGCAAGACTGCGTCTAATGCGTGCCCCGTTAAAGTATGTGCAGGGGGCAGGGTCTCTTCTGGAATTCTATGATTACTTCAAAGACCTGGGAAAACGCTGGCTGTTTATTTGCAGCCGCAGCGGTAACCGGACCTGCCACGACAAGCTGGAGCAAAGTTTCGGCACGTCGGATACTTACCGGCACTACGAAGTGTTCGGCGGGATTTCCAGCGTGGGCGAAGTGGATAAGTTCCGAAAAATGGTGCAGAATGAAAAAATCGACGCCATCGTGGGCGTGGGCGGCGGTTCGGCCATTGATACGGCTAAGGCAACAGCCTACTACGAAGGCAAAACCGTAGCGATTATCCCTACGGTGGTTGCCACTGATGCGCCCTGCACCGGGCTCTCCGTTATTTATAACGATGATGGTTCCTTTAATACCTATTTGTTCTATCCCAATAATCCTAACGGGGTGCTGGTGGACAGCAATATCATTGCCCATGCACCGGTGAAATTCCTGGTAGCGGGGATGGGGGATGCCCTGGGAACGTACTTTGAAGCCCGGGCCTGCCATCGGACGGATGCGCCCAGCCTGGAAAATGGGGGAATCACCCGTTCTGCTATGGCACTGTGCGAACTGTGCTATAAAAATCTGCGGAATTACGGCGCCCAGGCCAAACTCTCCGTAGAAAAACAAGTGGTGACGCCGGCACTGGATGCCATCATTGAAACCAACGTGTATCTCTCCGGCGTGGGAGCAGATAACGGAGGACTGGCGTGTGCTCATTCCTTCTATAACGGGGTCACCTCTCTGGGCGGACACAGCGCGCCTCACGGCAACTGCGTAGCTTTTGGAACATTGGTGCAGCTGGTGCTGGAAGGGGCCACAGAAAGTGAATTCCGGGATGTGCAGTCCTTCTGTAAAGAAGTGGGGTTGCCGGTGACCTTAGCAGAGCTGGGCATTACTACGGATGAACAGATCCATCAAATTGCCAAAGCAGCCTGCGTGCCGGGCGAAAGCATCCACAATATGGTGGCGGACGTAACGGAAGCACAGCTGTATGCGGCTATCGTCCAGACGGATGCGCTGGGGAAATAAAAATTGACAGAGTCATACTAAAAAGAAGGGGCTGCAGCCCCTTCTTTTTAGTATGCATGATTTCCGTACACCGGATGGGTGGTGGGCTTTAAGGTCAGGCGTTTGGCCAGCTCCACCGCTTCTTTTAACGGTACATCGGTTTTATTGCCGTGGTCTTCAAAAATACATACAGGATTTTCACTGCCGATTTCGCTCCCCGGCATATACAGATACTGCGCATTATCCTGGTCCCCTAAAATGACACCGGCTTCCAGTTGTTCTGCCATAATAACGGACATGGTGGCCTCCTTATTGTAACGTATTCGGAACTTTATTTTTTCATTCTAGCAGACTGGAAAAGGGCTTGCAAGTCTTTTCGCCCGGGGTACTTTTTGTTATAATGGGACTATGAAGGAGGGAAGGAAAGGATATGGAGACGCAGATTGCCAGTGTTGATGTAGGACGGGCGGCGCTCAAAATGGCGCTGACGGCAACCCGGAAGGAAGAAGATCTGTTAAAAGCAAAATTGCAGGCGGAAGGATTTCGGACTGCTGCCGTGGATTTTGGCGGGGAATTTCTCCCTTCTATCCAGAAAGTGGTGGAACGGGCCGTGGTGGCAGCAGAACGGCAGGGCATTGTCACGGATACTCACGTAGGCGCCGGCACGGTGGCGGGAGCTGCCCATGAGGCGCTTTCCCAAATGGTGAATAAGGCCATCGGCTTTAATGTAGGGGGAAAAATCGGCGTAGCCCGCAGCGGGGAGCATTTGTGCGTGGCGGTGTATATGAGCGTGGGGGTTTTAAACCTGAATGAATTGTGTGTGGGGCTGGCCCATCGGTCTTTGGCGGGGATTGATTAAAAACAGCTTGACAGTGCATGTGATTTAATGCTATACTGACAAAGTCGTCAGAAGACGTACATGGTGGATATGGTGAAGCGGTTAACACACCGGATTGTGGCTCCGGCACGCGTGAGTTCGATCCTCACTATCCACCCCATATTTTTTTGGGGTATAGCCAAGTTGGTAAGGCACGGGACTTTGACTCCCGCATGCGTTGGTTCGAGTCCAGCTACCCCAGCCATGATGATTCACTAGCTCAGTTGGTAGAGCACCTGACTTTTAATCAGGGTGTCCCGGGTTCGAATCCCGGGTGGATCACCATTTTTTTACTTGTAATCAATTTTTATATAGGCGGGTGTGGCGGAATTGGCAGACGCGCCAGACTTAGGATCTGGTGCCTTCGGCGTGCAGGTTCAAGTCCTGTCACCCGCACCACAGCAAACATCCTGACTCCTATGCGGACTACACGCATGGGAGTTTTGTTTTAGGAAAAGAAAAGGAGCCGGTATGGTAAAAAAAATAGTTGTGCTGCTGCTTTTTTTATTTTCTTTTTTGCCCCTGTCCCATACGGAAGCGGCCATGATCAGCGAAAAGCAGGAAATTGCCATGGGGGAGCAGGTGGCCAAGCAGCTGGAAGCCCAGTACGGGCTGGTGCAGGATGAGGATATCCAAAACCGGGTCAGCGCTATCGGGCAGAAACTTCTGCAGCATGGTACCCGTCCGGGACTGAAATATTCGTTTAAGGTGCTCAATACGCCGGACGTAAATGCGCTGGCCTGTCCGGGCGGGTATGTCTATATTTTTAAAGGGCTTTTGGATTATATGACCAGTGATGATGAGCTGGCGGCGGTGATGGGCCACGAAATCGGCCATATTGAAAAGCGGCACACAGTGCACCAGATGGAAAAACAGATGACGCTGTCCCTGCTTTCTGTATTAGCCGGCATTGCCTCCGGGGAGCCCGGTGCCGGGATGGTACTTGCCACCACTGCCAGCCAGGCTCTCATGGCGGGCTACAGCCGGGCGGACGAACGAGAGGCGGACCAGGAAGGATTCCGGCTCTCCACGCTGGCGGGGTACAATCCCTATGGTATTTATGTAACCATGGCAAAACTGGATGATATGAGCAAGGAAATGGGCAACCCGGGGTACGGACTTTTTTCCTCCCACCCGGAGCCGGAAGTGCGGATGAAAAAGGCCCTGCAATGGATTCAGCCCCTGCATATCCAGGAAAGTGTCACTGTGGACAAGGACGGTACGGCCACCGTTTCCATGGGTGACTGGCATTTTCCCATTACGGCAACCGCCGGCTACGACAAACCGGCGTACCGGGCCTACCTGATGGCGGGGGGCTTGTATTTGGCACAGAAAAAGGGGCTGGTGGATGAGTCCCATTTCCGCACGGTGGACGGGGACAACTGGTCGGATGTTTATTATGAAGATATCCGGCTGCTCCGGGTTTATCCCCAGGACAATATTCAAAACGGGAATACGGGAGAAATGGCGCTTTCCATCGTAGGAAAACTGCAGCAGTGGGCGAAACTGGTCCAGGCAGGCGGGAAAGGAGTTCGGGGATGAACTGGCTGGAGCGGGTGCTCAAAGAGCCGTATCTTTGGGACTATTTGCAAACCGTAACAAAGCCCATCGTCCTGTATGGCATGGGAAACGGGGCTGAGGAGATTTTAGACCGGTGTGAAGCGCTGCAGATCCCGGTACATGGGATATTTGCCAGCGATGAATTTGTGCGGGGGCAAACTTTCCGGGGTTTTCCAGTAAAAACTTATGGGGAAATAAAAGCGGAGCTGGGAGACTTTGTGGTGCTGCTGGCCTTTGCCAGTGAGCGGCCGGAGATTTTACAGCGCTTTTTTCACCTGGCACAGCAGCAGGAAACCTATGCGCCGCACCTGCCCCTTTTCGGAGATAACGACCTGGTGACGCCCCACTGGGTCCGGGAACATGCAGGCGTGCTCCAGCACGTGTATGAAAACCTGGCGGATGACAAGAGCCGGAGCGTGATGCAGGATATCCTCTCTTATAAACTCAGTGGAAAACTTTCTTTTTTGCAGGAGACCACCAGCCGGCGTGAAGATTTGGAAACCCTTTTTACCTTTGGCAAAGAAGAATGCTACGCGGACCTGGGGGCCTATACCGGAGATACCCTGACGGAATTTCTGGAGCTGACCGGGGGATGCTACCAACATATGTACGCCGTGGAACCGGACCCTAAAAATTTTAAGAAGCTGCGGGTGTTTGCCGAACAGCAGGCCCTTTCCCGGATTACCCTGTGTCCGAAAAGCATTTGGGCCCAGGATATGCCGCTGCGCTTTGCGGCCCGCGGCGGGCGGATGTCCGCCTTGGCCAGCGATGGAGAAAATGCCACAGAGGGCGTATCGCTGGACAGCCTTGTAGGAGAGAACCATCTTACGTATGTGAAGATGGACGTAGAGGGGGCGGAAAAAGAGGCGCTATATGGCGGCAGCGGCGTAATCCGCCGGGAGAAGCCGAAACTATTGGTAGCGGGCTATCACTTTGACGATGATCTGTGGGAACTGCCCCTATCCATCTGGGCGCTGGTGCCGGAGTATAAACTCTACCTGCGGCGGCATCCCTATGTACCCTGTTGGGAGATTAATTTTTTTGCCACTTTGTAAGGAAGCATACGAATATTACAAAAAAATAGATGAAAAATAAAAAAAACACTAGTTTTGCCTCATTTTTTGTTGCCCCTGCAAAGGGGATATGATAAAATAAGAAAAATACCGACCGGGATACCCCGGACGGGAAAATTTTTGTAGTAAGGAAGGATGGTAGAAATGAAAAAAATGAACAGGATGCAGGGCGGACAGAAGGCACTGGCAGGTATGGGCTTATTGGCCTGTATGCTGGCGTTTGGCGGCTGCGGCGGGGATACAGCCAAAAGTGATTCCGGCAATAAAACCGTCAGCGTAGGGATTATCCAGCTAGTGGAGCATCCGGCGCTGGATGCGGCCAACAAAGGATTTGTGGATGGACTGAAAAACAAGGGCTTTGTAGAAGGGAAGAACCTGAAGCTGGATAAGCAAAATGCCCAGGCGGATCAATCCAATCTCCAGACCATTGCCCAGCGATTTGTGAACAATAAGGTGGATTTGGTGTGCGCCATCGCAACGCCGGCGGCCCAGACCATGGCCAATGCCAGCAAAGAGATTCCCATTGTAGGGACGGCCATCACCGATTATAAAACGGCAAAATTGGTGCAGGACAATGCGAAACCGGGCACCAATGTCACTGGCACCACGGATAAAAATCCGGTGGATGGGCAGATTGCCATGATTAAGAAAGTACTGCCTAAGGCGAAAACCGTGGGCTTTATTTACAATTCCAGTGAAGTCAATTCCCAGATTCAGATTGAAGAAGCCAAAAAAGCTGCTGCTGCCCATGGCCTTGCCACGGTGGAAGCAACGGTTTCTAACGTCAATGATATCCAGCAGGCGGCCCAAAGCCTGATGGGCAAGGTGGATGCGATTTATGTGCCTACGGATAACGTCATCGCTTCTGCTATGCCCAACCTGACCAAGATCACCGATGAAAAGAAAATCCCTGTGTTCTGCGGCGAAGCCAATATGATTAAAGGCGGCGGTCTGGCGGCCCTGGGCGTAGATTACTACAAACTGGGCGTACAGGCTGGGGAAATGGCCGGAGATATTCTGCTGGGCAAAGCCAAACCCCAGACCATGGCCATCCAGGAACAGAAAACCTTTACCGTTACGCTGAATGAAGATGCGGCCAAACGGCTGGGGATCACCTTCCCGGAAGATCTCCTGAAAGAAGCTAAAGGAGCCAACTAGTCATGATGGATCTCTTGTTACCGACGATTTCCCAGGGGCTATTGTGGTCACTGCTGGCCCTGGGTGTGTATATTACATTCCGTGTACTGGATTTGGCGGATTTGACCGTAGAAGGGTCCTTTCCTTTGGGGGCGGCGGTAGCCGTTTCCCTTTTGGATAAGGATGTGCATCCCGTAGCGGCTATTTTGGCGGCCGCCCTGTGCGGCTGTCTGGCAGGCGTTGTTACCGGCCTGCTCCATACGAAGCTGAAAATCCCGGCGCTGTTAGCCGGGATTCTTACCATGATTGCCCTGTATTCCGTTAACCTGCGGATTATGGGGCGGGCCAATATTTCCCTCTTGGGAAAAACTACTGCCTTTACAGCGCTGCAAAATGCTTTGGGACTGTCTTATTCCACTGCCGTCTTGGCGGCAGGGCTTTTGGCCTGCGTGGTTTTTGCGGAATTTATGTACTGGTTTTTTGGAACGGAACTGGGAGCAGCCCTGCGGGCTACCGGATTTAATCCTCAGATGATCCGGGCCCAGGGGGTCAACACCAATATTATGCTGCTGCTGGGTCTTGGCATCAGTAATGCTTTTATCGCCGTTACCGGGGCACTGGTGGCACAGAGCAATGGCTTTGCCGACGTGGGCATGGGCGTGGGTACCATCGTCATTGGTCTTGCGTCCGTGATTATCGGGGAAGTTTTGTTCGGGACCCGGAGCTTTAAAAACTCCCTGATTTCCGTTATTTTGGGGTCCATTGTGTACCGTCTGGTGATTGCCGTAGTCCTGCAGATGGGAATGCCGCCCAATGATTTGAAATTATTTACTGCGGTGCTGGTAGCCATTGCGCTCAGCCTGCCTGCGGTGAAAACTAAATTTCAGGGCAGAAAGGCGGGATTATAATGCTGGAACTGGAGCATATTTCCAAAACATTTTTCCCCGGTACGGTGAATGAGAAAAAAGCCCTGCTGGATGTGTCACTGCACATGGATGAAGGGGATTTTATTACCATTATCGGCGGCAACGGCGCAGGCAAATCCACGCTGCTGAATTCTGTTGCCGGCGTTTTCCCCGTGGATAAGGGCAGCATCAAAATCGACGGCGTGGATGTAACCGGGATGCCGGAACATAAACGGGCCAAATACATAGGACGGGTGTTTCAGGATCCTATGATGGGCACTGCTGCCGGAATGATGATTGAAGAAAATTTATCCCTGGCTTCCCGGCGGGGGAAGACACCGGGATTGTCCTGGGCCCTCAAGGACAATGAACGGGCACAGTTTAAAACCATGCTGAAAGAATTGGATCTGGGATTGGAGACCCGTCTTACCACCCGGGTGGGACTGCTGTCCGGGGGACAGCGGCAGGCTCTGACACTGCTTATGGCTACTCTGACCAAGCCAAAACTATTGCTTTTGGATGAGCATACGGCGGCACTGGATCCCAAAACAGCAGAAAAAGTGTTGGGGCTCACCCAAAAAATTATTGCCCGGGATCATTTGACGGCGCTGATGATTACCCATAATATGCGGGACGCCCTGCGGTTTGGCAACCGGCTCATCATGATGGATGCAGGCCGTATCGTAGTGGACGTGAGTGCAGAAGAAAAAGCCAAACTGACCATTCCGGACCTGTTGGACCTCTTTGAAAAAGCGGCCGGTTCGGAACTGGATAACGATAGAATGATGCTGGGGTAACCTGGCAAAGGCATGAGGAGGCAATTCCAATGAACAAGGTTCCGTTCCTGACAAAGGAGCAAGCAGAACAAATTGCAGAAACGTATCCAACCCCGTTTTATGTATATGATGAAAAAGCCATTCGGCAAACGGTGCGGAATATTAATAAAGCTTTCAGCTGGAACAAAGGCTTTAAAGAGTATTTTGCGGTCAAGGCGACGCCGCTGCCGGGGATTTTGCAAATCATGCGGGAAGAAGGCTGCGGAACGGATTGTTCCTCCTATCCGGAACTGATTTTAAGCGATGTGACCGGCTTTAAAGGCCACGACATCATGTTTTCTTCCAACGATACGCCGGTAAAGGATATGCAGGAAGCCTATAAATTACAGGCGATTATCAATTTGGATGATTTTACCATGATCGATTTTCTGGAAAAGGTGGCAGCCATTCCGGAGACCATCTGCTGCCGCTACAATCCTGGGGGTATTTTTGCCCTGGGCAATTCCATTATGGATAATCCCGGCGATTCCAAATACGGTATGACCAAGGACCAGCTGCGGGAAGCCTTCCGGATCTTAAAGGGCAAGGGCGTGAAACATTTCGGGATTCATGCCTTTTTGGCCAGCAACACGGTGAGCAACGCGTACTATCCGGAACTGGCTAAGCAGCTTTTTGAACTGGCGGTGGAAATGAAACAGGATACCGGCGTAGCTGTGGACTTTATTAACTTGTCCGGCGGCGTGGGTATTCCGTACAAACCGGATCAGACCCCTAATGATATTTTTGCCATTGGGGAAGGCGTACACAAGGTCTTTGATGAAGTGCTGGTGCCTAACGGCATGGGAAACGTGGCGATTTTCACGGAAATGGGCCGCTTTGTCACCGGGCCTTATGGAGCGCTGGTGACGAAAGTGCTGCATTTCAAGCATATTTACAAGGAATATGCAGGGGTGGACGCGTGCGCTGCCAATTTGATGCGGCCGGCCATGTATGGGGCCTACCATCATATTACGGTGCTGGGCAAGGAAAATGCACCCTGTGACCGTACGTACGATGTGACAGGCGGCCTGTGCGAAAATAACGATAAGTTTGCCGTAGACCGGAAACTTCCCCTTTTGGAAGAGGGGGATTACCTCTTTATTCATGATGCCGGGGCTCACGGGTCTGCTATGGGCTATAACTACAATGCCAAATTGTGGTGCGCTGAACTTTTACTGAAGGAAGATGGCAGCGTGGTCTTGCTGCGTCGGGCAGAGACGGAAAAAGATTATTTTGCCACGTTGGACTTTACCCATCTGTTTGATACCGTGCAATGAACAGGGTAGAACGGGAAAGAACGTTAAACGGCATCCTCCATATTCCGGATCTGAAGCTGAAGCTGGCGTTTGAAGGAATGCTGGTGGGGCTTTTTGCCGGGACCATGATTACGGTACTGCGGCTGTGCCTGGGCTTTGTGATGGAAAACCGGAGAACGGCGGTGCTCTTTCTACGCAGCCTGCCGCCAGTGTATATTCTCTTTTGGGTGGCAGGGCTTATCCTGGTGGCAGGCTTTATCGCCGGGCTGGTGCGCTGGGTGCCTGTGGCTGGGGGAAGCGGCATTCCCCAAATCCGGAGCATTGTGCTGGGCCTGGAAAAAAGCCGGCACTGGATGCGGGTCCTTTTGGTGAAACTATTGGCAACGGCTACGGGTATCGGGGCCGGCTTATCCATGGGCAGAGAAGGCCCTTCGGTGCAGATCGGCGGCATGGCCGGGCAGGGCGTAGGCCGCTTTTTGGACAATACCAACCTAGAAACCCGGGCCCTTATCAGTAGCGGGGCAGGAGCAGGCATTGCTGCGGCCTTTAACGCACCGCTGGCGGGCGTACTGTTTACCATGGAAATCATCCATAAAAATATGTCGGCCCTGGTGATGGTGCCGACCCTGATGGCGTCCACGACGGCTACGCTGTTGGTGCACAATGTGTTTGGCCATGAAACGGTGCTGGATATTCCAAGAATGGAAATCATGCCTGTGAATTATCTCCCCCAGCTGGTGGGCTTGGGGATTTTGACAGGCCTTGCAGGCGTGGCTTTTAACAAAGGCACTTTTGCCGTGGGAAAATTTTATCAGCTGCCTGTTTTTAAAAATTCCTGGATGCGGATCGGGTTTGCCCTTTTGCTGACCATTCCGGTGACCTACTTTCTCCCGCAGATCTTAGGGGCGGGGGACAATCTGATTGAGGCCATGGTGGATTTGGAAGGGTCTCTTCCTTTGATTCTGATTTATCTGGTGGGGAAATTTTTCTTCACCTTATTCAGTACGGCTTCCGGGGCGCCCGGCGGTTCCCTTCAGCCCATGCTGGTGCTGGGCTCTTTGTGTGGCGGGCTGTATGGCGGCGCTTTGGCACAGCTGGGTATGTTGCCGGAAAATTTCCGGCTTCATATGGTGGTTTTCGGCATGGCAGGCCTTTTTACCGGAAGCGTCCGGGGACCTGTGACGTCGGTGTTGCTCCTTTTGGAAATGACGGGGCGGTTCTATCATTTGGTACCCCTCTGTATCGTTGTAATCTTTGCCTATGCGGCTGCGGAAATCTGCGAGGACACGCCGATTTTTGATGCGATGCTGGAAAAATCCCTGAAAGCAAAGTCAAGCAATCCCAATTTAATGGCGGCTCCCCGGGAACAGCATCTGCTGGAAGTGGCTGTAGAGGGCGGCTCCTATGCGGAAGGGAAAACCCTGGCTCAGATCCATTTCCCGGGCAATGCCCTGGTGATCAGCGTGCGGCGGGGGGATATGGAATTGATCCCCCGGGGCAATACGTTGCTCCTGGCGGGAGACTATGTGTACCTGCTGCCCAACCATGGAAAACTCTCAGAACTGCATAAAATCTTTCGCTGTAAAACCGGGTAAAATACTGCCCGGTTTTTTGTATGGGCGGAAAATGGTATAATAAATTGTTAGAACGGATGCGGGAGGTGAAGCGCAGCATGGAAGAAGATAATTTATTTGCCGTACCCACGGAAGAACCTTTGGCGGCACGGCTCAGGCCCCGGACGCTGGATGAATTTGTAGGGCAAAAGCACCTTCTTGATCCGGGCAAAGTCCTGCGGAATTTGATTGAAGCGGACCGGATTTCCTCCATGATTTTCTGGGGGCCTCCCGGCGTGGGGAAAACTACCCTGGCACAGATTATCGCCCAGTCCACAAAGGCCGGCTTTATTAATTTTTCTGCCGTGACCAGCGGAATTAAGGAAATTCGTGCCGTGATGCAGCGGGCAGAAGAAAATCGCCGCTTTGGGCACCGGACGATTGTATTTGTGGATGAAATTCATCGCTTTAACCGTGCCCAGCAGGATGCGTTTCTGCCCTATGTGGAAAAAGGATCCATCATTCTCATTGGGGCCACGACGGAAAACCCTTCTTTTGAGATTAACGGGGCACTGCTATCCCGCTGCAAGGTGTTCGTCCTTAAGGCTTTGGAGCCGGAAGACATTATGGAAATCCTGCAGCGGGCACTGAAAGATCCCCGAGGCTTTGGCAGCGAAGCCGTGCATATGGACGAGGAGTTGCTTTCCATGGTGGGAGAATTTTCCAATGGGGATGCCCGTTCGGCTCTTTCCACCTTAGAAATGGTGGTGTTAAACGGGGAGCAGCGCCCGGACGGGATTTATGTAACACGGGATACGGTGGAACAGTGTACCAGTAAAAAAAGCCTTTTATACGACAAGCATGGGGAAGAGCACTATAATGTAATTTCTGCCCTGCATAAATCCATGCGCAATTCGGATCCGGATGCTGCGGTCTACTGGCTGGCCCGGATGCTGGAGGCGGGGGAGGATCCCCTGTACATCGCCCGGCGGGTGGTGCGCTTTGCCAGTGAGGATGTGGGGCTGGCAGATCCCAGAGGGCTGGAAATTGCCGTGGCTGCCTATCAGGCCTGTCATTTTATCGGCATGCCGGAATGCAGCGTGAATTTGACCCATGCCGTGATTTATCTTGCCATGGCGCCTAAAAGCAATGCGCTGGATGTGGCCTATGCGGAAGCCAAGACGGATGCCCTGGAACATCTGGATGAGCCGGTCCCTATGAACATTCGCAATGCCCCTACTAAACTGATGGATCAGCTGGGGTATGGGAAAGGTTACCAGTACGCCCATGATCTGCCGGAAAAAATGGCGGCCATGCAGTGCCTGCCGGATTCTCTGAAAGATCGGGAATATTATCAGCCGACAGAACAGGGAATGGAGCAGCGCTACAAGGAGCGGCTGGAGAAAATCAAGGCCTGGAAGAAAGCGCATGGTATGTAGAAACGTCGGGAAAAAGGCATAGATTTGTTCCATCTTTGGCACAATTTTCCAGTATGATAGAAAGCGGGAGAAAAATCATGATTATCGGAATTGGTATTGATATGGTCAAAGTGGCACGGATTGAACGGGCCCTGCGGCAAAAAGGCTTTAAGGAGCAGGTTTTTACCCCGGACGAAATTGCCTACTGCGAACGCAAAGGCGCCCACAGCAGCGAATCCTATGCGGCCCGGTTTGCCGCAAAAGAAGCCTTGGGAAAAGCGCTGGGGACGGGAATCCACCGCAGCGAACTGCTGGATGCGGAAATTTTAGTAAATGAACGCACCGGGTGTCCGCAATTGCACCTGATGGGGAAACTGCGGGCAGCCGCCCTTCTTCGTAAGGTAGAGCAGGTTCACGTGAGCATTAGCCATACGGCGGGTAATGCGGTTGCTGCTGTAATACTGGAGGAATAGTTCATGAAATTAATTTCTGGCAAGGCTATGAAGCAGGTGGATGCTGCGGCAATCCAGCAAATAGGCATCCCGGAAGCAGTACTCATTGAAAATGCCGGGCGGGCTGTGGCGGAAGCGGCCGACACCCTTTTGGGCGGCGCCAGCGGGAAAAAAATCGTCTGCCTGATCGGTAAGGGCAATAACGGGGGAGACGGATTAGCAGCGGCCCGGTTTCTTTTCCAAAAAGGAGCTGCCATCACCATCGTCTGCGGGGAAGATCCCAAAAAATTTGGGGAAGGGGCAGCGCTCCAATACCGGATGAGCCAGCACTTCCCTTTGCGGCATTTTGTATGGGAAACCCAGCAGGAAGCGGTGCTGAGTGCCTGTGCCCAAAGTGATTTGTTTATTGATGCGCTGCTGGGAACCAGTTTTCACGGGAGTATGCGGGAGCCTGTATGGTCCCTTGTAGAGACGTTGCGGATGGTATCAACGCCTGTGCTGGCCGTGGACATCCCCAGCGGCGTAGAAGCAGACACGGGTAAAACGGAACTGGCGCTTTCGGCCCAGGCAACTGTGACCATGATTGCTCCTAAACCGGGCCTTTATCTATATCCGGGTGCCAGTTTTACGGGAAAGATTATCCTTGCCAATTTGAATACGCCGCCGTCTCTTTTGACAGAGGCAGAAAGCAGGGAAGAACTCTTAACGGCGGAGCTGATCCAGGCATGGCTGCCACGGCGCCCTGCCAACGCCCATAAGGGCATGAATGGAAAAATTGGCATATTGGCCGGCAGTTTAGGCTATGCCGGTGCGGCTGAGCTGTGTTCCAAGGCGGCAGTGCGTGCTGGCGGGGGCCTTGTGACGCTGTATACACAGCCGGAAGTGCTGCAGCCGCTCATTATCAAATCCACGGAAGTTATGGTGCGGCCGCTGGCAGAAGCCGGACTGAGCGCACTTAAAAACTATGATGTAATCGCCGTGGGGCCGGGCATGGGAAAAGCTCCGGAGACCGTAGAATTTGTCCGGCAGCTTTTGCCCCATTTGAAACAACCGTTAGTCATTGACGCGGATGGTCTGAATGCCTTGGACGGGCAGGATACCCTATTAAAAGAATTGCCTCAAAAAATCCTGACCCCCCATCCGGGAGAAATGGCAGGGCTCTTAGAATGCAGTATAAAAACCGTATTGGACGACCCGGTAAAGTATGCCCGGGAGGGGGCTAGTCGCTGGAACGCCGTAGTGGTTTTAAAATGTACACCTGCGATGGTTGCCCTGCCGAACGGACAGGTTTATTTTAATACTACAGGAAATGCAGGCATGGCTACCGGCGGCTGCGGGGACGTGTTGACCGGAACCATTGCGGCGCTGTTGGGACAGGGCCTAACGCTTGAAAAAGCAGCCTGCTGTGGGGTGTATCTCCATGGAATGGCTGGGGATTTGGCGTCTGTAAACGGAAAAATCGGCATGAAAGCCGGGGATCTGCTGGACAGACTGCCGGAAGCTATGCAGCAAACCTTGCCGGTGTAATTTGTTCCTTAAGGAAAAATATGATAAAATATTGCGAAATGCAGTGAAATCTAATGAATACTTTTGAGGAGGTTCTATCTTGCTTAAAAAGCTTTTCCTGCTCTGCTGCTTTTTAGTGGGGCTGATGACCATGGGATCGGCGGAAGCAGCGCCTACGATAAAAGACGTAATCTACGGGGTGAATCCAGACGGACAGTTACGCATTGTTCTGGACACCACCAGTGCAGCAAAGTATAAAACGGAACGCTTGAGCAAGGAACTGCGGGTTACGGTATATGGAAACTTGAAAAACCGGGTGGATCGGGAATTCACCCCTAAAAACGCACCGTATGTCAGCGTGGTGCAGCTGGAACGCAAAGTCAATGCCACTGTCGTTCATATCAAAATGAAGGACAAACTGGAAAGAGGCAGCTATAAAGTTTTTGAACTGAAAGCGGATAAGCTGAATAAGCAGCCTACCCGTGTGGTCATTGACATTGTTGCAGGGCCGCCTCAGAAAAAATTCAGGCCCAGGAGACCGGAACGGCCTTCCAGCTCTCCCTGGTCCTCCACAAGAGACGATACTAAGCCCAAATTTGGCGACACCTATTCGGTGGTGGGCGGCCTCAAAGGCAAACGAATTACCCTGGATCCGGGGCATGGCGGCTCCGATCCCGGTACCCATGGTCTGGTAACGGGAACCACAGAAAAAGAAGTGACGCTGCCAGTAGCTATGAGAGTCAAAGCGCTGCTGGAGAAAAAAGGCGCGATTGTGTATATGACGCGAAAAACAGATGTGGATGTGTATGGACCGGATGCCACGGATGCCCAGGAATTGCAGGCACGGGTGGATGTGGCAGAAAACAGCCGTTCGGATCTCTTCCTCAGCATTCACGTAAATGCCAGCGTCAATACGAGCATTGGTGGATTTAGTACCTATTATCATCCTAAGACCAAGTATGATATCCAGGTAGCCCAGTGCATTCAGGATCAACTGATGAAAACCGCCAAAGTGGATAATATGGGTGTGCGCAGCGCCAATTTCTATGTCATCAAGCGCAGCTCCATGCCTGGGGCTCTGGTGGAATGTCTGTTCTTTACCAATAAGCGGGAAGAGCAGATGTTAATTTCCCCATGGTTCCAAAATAAAATGGCGGCGGCTATTGCCGATGGGATTGAAGACTTCTATAACCAGCATCGCGGCGGCTGATGCTTTGGCTGCCTGTTTGGAAACAAGGCCTGGTAACCGTGCTGTTTAATTGCAACGAGACAAAAGAATCCCCGTACAGTTTTGGGCTGTACGGGGATTTACTTATTCCATTTCTGCTTGTTTTAGCTTTGCCAGGGCTTCGTCATACCGGGACTTCATCGTGTCGTCCGGTTCTTCGCCCAGGAGGCTCACCAGTACGATGGCAAGACTGGAGAAGAGAAAGCCAGGGATGATTTCATAGATACCTGTGGCGCTCAGAAAATTCTTCCACAAGAGGACGGTGGTGCCGCCCACTACAATCCCGGCAAAGGCACCGTTTGTGGTCATGCGTCTCCAGAAGAGGGAGAACAGCACAAGAGGCCCGAAAGACGCTCCAAAACCTGCCCAGGCATAAGACACGATATTTAAAATCATGCTGTCAGGGTTCAGCGCCAAAAACAGGGAAACCAGAGAAACCACAATGATCATGAACCGGCTCATGCGGACCAGTTCGCCGGCAGAGGCTTTGGGATTGATCAGGATCTTATAGAAATCCGTGGTAAAGGAAGAAGCAGCTACCAGAAGCTGGCTGTCCGAGGTGCTCATAATGGCACCCAAGATGCCGGATGTGATAATCCCGGCCAGGAACGGATGGTAAAATTTTCCGCTGAGCTGAATGAAGACGGTTTCAGCAGCCCCGCCTTTCAGGATATCGCCCAGATACGCTCTCCCGGCAAGCCCAACGCCCACGGCCATGAACAGGGAAATAACGACCCATACCATGGCGATGTGGGTGGCCTGCTTAATGCTTTTCGGATCCCGGATAGCCATGAACCGCACCAAAATATGGGGCTGGCCGAAATATCCCAGGCACCAGGCCAGGAGGGATAAAATTGCAAGGAAACTCAGCTCGCTGCCATCGGCCCCTTTGAAAAGGTTAAAGTAATGGGGATTGATGGCATTCAGGCGCGCCACCGTAGCTTCTACGCCGCCGATGGCATACATAGCGGTCAGGGGGACCACCAGAATGGAAAAGAACATCAGAAACCCTTGGAATAAGTCCGTCCAGCAAACGGCGGAAAACCCGCCCATAAGAGTGTAGAACACCACGATGCCGGTGGTGATAAAAAGAGAATAGCGGTAATCCAGGCCAAAGGCGGTGTTAAAGAGCTTGCCCCCTGCCACAAAGCTGGAGGACGTATAAATTACAAAAAAGATAAAAATAAAGAAGGCGGAAGCCAGACGCAATTTTTTGTGCCGGTCGGAAAACCGGTTATCAAAATATTCCGGGAGGGTAATGGAATTGCCCATCACGTGGGTAAAAATCCGTAACCGCTTTGCCACGAACCGCCAATTCAACCACGTCCCCAGAATAAGGCCGATGGCAATCCAGGAAGAACTGATCCCTGCCAGATACGCATAGCCGGGCAGCCCCATGAGCATCCATCCGCTCATATCCGAGGCTTCTGCGCTCATGCTCGTTACCCAGGGACCTAACGCTCTTCCCCCTAGTGCGTAGCCTTCCATGTCTTCATCTTTTTTATAGGTGATTAACCCGATGCCCACCAGGACGGAAAAATATAAAACCAGTGCCGCCAGTGTGCTGAATGCCATATGCATTGCGCCACTCCCTTTCCTTTGCGCTTTTGTTGAATAGTCCTATTATATAATGGACATAAAAAAGACGCAACTAAGCAAAATTTTCTTCTCCCCTTGCCTTTTATGTCCATTTACTATAAAATAAAACAGGAATGAAGCAGAGAATGCTTTTTGTTATACCGAAAAATTCATGAGGGCTTGCTCCTTCGCCGCGCTGCTGGTGCTGGCTGCCGAGGGAGGGCCCTCTACTCTTGTTACGGGGAGATTATGATACCGGTTAAAATCACCATGCACAGTGAACCTAAAGGGCAGGAAGATACCCGTCCCATTGTACTGGTTGCTTTTGGGCAGCTGGCAGAAAGAAATGGAACGACCTATGTCCGCTATGAGGAAAGCGCTGTGACAGGGATGGAAGGTACCCGGACCACATTAAAATGGACGGCGGACACGTTTACTATTATCCGTCGTGGGCGCTATGAACACCGGCAGGAATACAGGCAGGGACAAAACAGCCAGTTTGCGTATAAAACGCCGTATTTCACCATCCCCATGGTGGCGTATACGCGGGAATTAACCATCTTGCAGGAAGCTTGCCGCTGGCAGGTGAATTTGCTGTATGATTTAACCATGGACGGTGCCGCCAATGGCAGCATCCAATTGCGCATTGATATTGAGGAGGATATAAGCAGTGGACATGAAAAAAGTATTGGCTGATGCCGTGCAGGCGGCAGTACAAACAGCCATTGAGCAGGGAAGTCTGCAGAAACCGGCACAGCCTGTTCCGGCGGTTACGCTGACCGTGCCGCCCCGCAAGGAAATGGGAGATTTTGCGACAAATTTTGCCATGCAGGCAGCCCAGGTGTTTCACTGTGCCCCTAAGCAGATTGCGGATGCGATTCAAGCCAATCTGAACTGCCTCCAGGTGAAAAAGGCCGAGGTGGCAGGGCCCGGTTTTATGAACTTCTATTTAAAGGAAGACTGGCTGGCGGCGATGCTGCAGGACATCCTGGATAAAGGCAGTGCCTATGGTAACCTGCCAAAGAAACAGAACGAAAAAATCCAGGTAGAATTTGTCAGCGCCAACCCGACGGGGCCGCTGCATATCGGTCATGGACGGGGCGCCGCTGTAGGCAGCAGCCTGGCTAACCTGTTAGAAGCGGCTGGCTATCAGGTGGAGCGGGAATACTATATCAATGACGCCGGCAACCAGATGCACAATCTGGCACTCTCTGTGAACTACCGCTATTTGGAGCTGTATGGGATAAAGAGCACCTTCCCGGAAAATGGCTACCGCGGGGCGGATATTATTGATACTGCCAAACGGATCCAAAAAAAGCATGGGGATACGTTCCTCCATATGCCGGAAAAAGAACGGCTGGAACAGTTCCAGACTATCGCCAAAAACGAAAAGCTGGCAGCCTTGAAAGAAGACCTGGAAGCCTTTAATTGCCGCTTTGATGTGTGGTTCAGTGAGCAGACACTGCACGACTCCCATCAGATTGAAGCTGCTGTGAAAGCCCTGGAAGAGAAAAACTATA
This sequence comes from uncultured Acidaminococcus sp., assembly GCA_900554515.1. GTDB lineage: Bacteria > Bacillota > Negativicutes > Acidaminococcales > Acidaminococcaceae > Acidaminococcus. The sequence goes on from USHN01000004.1 coordinate 85,471, forward strand.
TTTACGAAGAAAAGGGCGCTAAATGGTTTAAATCCACGGCCTTCGGGGATGACAAGGACCGCGTGGTGGTCCGGGATAATGGGATTTCTACGTATTTTGCGGCAGATATTGCCTATCATAAGAACAAGTTTGACCGGGGCTTTGACCGGGTAATCAACCTGTGGGGTGCCGACCATCACGGATATATTCCCCGGGTAAAAGCTGCCATGCAGGCCCTGGGCTACGATCCGGATAAACTGGAAATCCTGATTCTGCAGATGGTGGCGCTGTACCGCAATGGACAGCTGGTGAAATTATCCAAGCGCACCGGACAAACCATTACCCTGAACGAACTGATTGAGGAAGTGGGCACGGATGCAGCCAGGTATTTCTTTGTAATGCGGAGCATGGACAGCCAGCTGGATTTTGATTTGACGCTGGCAACCCAGCATTCCAATGACAACCCGGTGTACTATGTACAGTATGCTCATGCTAGAATCTGCAGCATCCTGCGGCAGATGGAAGAGGCCCATATAGTGCTCACGGCGCACCCGGATCTTTCTCTGCTCAAGGAATCTGGAGAAGAAGAGCTGATCAAGAAATTGGGTGAATATGAAAACTTGATTGCTGCGGCAGCCCAGGAACGGGCCCCTCATAAGATTGCGCATTATGTGTATGATCTGGCGGGATTGTTCCACTCGTTTTATAATCAGTATCGGGTGCTGGGCGTGGAGCCTGACCTGCAGCAGGCCAGACTGGCTTTGATTACGGCCGTGGGCACTACCTTGCGCCATGGTTTAAGTATCCTGGGTGTAAACGCTCCGGATCATATGTAAGAGACAAAAGCGGAAAAGGGAGGAAGAAGATGACCAAGTATATTTTCGTAACGGGCGGTGTGGTATCGTCTCTGGGCAAAGGCATAACAGCCGCTTCTTTGGGGAGACTCCTAAAGAGCCGGGGGTACAAGGTAACCATTCAGAAATTTGATCCCTATATCAACATTGATCCGGGAACCATGAGCCCCTATCAGCACGGGGAAGTGTTCGTGACGGATGATGGAGCCGAAACGGATCTGGATCTGGGACACTATGAACGGTTTATCGATATCAGTCTGACCCGCAGCTCCAATGTTACCGCTGGCCGGATTTATCAGTCCGTCATCAACAAAGAACGGCGCGGGGATTATTTGGGCCGTACTGTACAGGTCATTCCTCACATTACCAATGAAATAAAAGAACGGGTGTACCGGGTTGGTCGAGAAGAAAATGCGGATTTTGTCATTACAGAAATCGGCGGTACCGTAGGGGATATTGAATCCGAACCGTTCCTGGAAGCCATTCGCCAGGTGAAAAAGGATGTGGGCAAAAACGATGTGCTCTATATCCATGTCACACTGGTTCCTTATATTACCGGCGCCGGGGAACTGAAAACCAAACCGACCCAGCACAGCGTAAAAGAACTGCGGGGCATTGGGATTACCCCGGATATTCTGGTTTGCCGCAGCGAAAAAGAAATCAGCAAGGAAATGCGGGAAAAGATTTCCATGTTCTGTGATGTGGATGTGGATGCAGTATTCCAGTCCATTACAGCGCCAAGCATTTATGAGGTGCCCATGCTGTTGGAAGATCAGGGCATGGATCAGGTGGTGCTGCGCAAGCTGAATATGGAAGATAAACCGAAAGATATGGACGCCTGGCATGCCATGGTGAAAAAAATCCTGGCGCCCCACAGCCAAAAATCCACCATTGCGGTGGTAGGAAAATACGTGGAGCTGCCGGATGCCTATATCAGTATCGTAGAAGCTTTGAAGCACGCCAGCTATTTCCATGACGCCGATGTGGACATTGAATATATCAATGCCAGCACCTTGGAAGATCCCCAAGCGGACTACAAAGAGATCCTGAAAGGCGTGGATGGGATTTTGGTTCCCGGCGGCTTTGGGGATCGTGGCATTGAAGGAATGATTGACGCCATCCGCTATGCACGGGAAAATAAGATTCCGTTCTTTGGGATCTGCCTGGGCATGCAGTGCGCCGTCATCGAATACGCCCGGGATGTGTGCGGTATGGCCAAAGCCAATTCTACGGAATTTGATGAAGCTACTCCGTATCCGGTCATTTATCTGATGCCGGAACAAATGAGCGTGGAAATTAAAGGGGGTACCATGCGGCTGGGCGCCTATCCCTGTAAATTAATTCCTGGGACCCAGGCGATGCAGGCGTATGGCATGGACCAAATCAGTGAGCGGCACCGCCATCGCTATGAAGTAAACAACGAATTGAAAGATACGCTGTTTGCCAATGGCCTGGTTTTAGGCGGTACCCTGCCCAATGGAAAACTGGTGGAAATCGTAGAACTGCCGGCGGATGTGCATCCCTGGTTTGTGGGTGTACAGTTCCATCCGGAGCTGAAGTCCCGTCCTACGAATCCCCATCCGCTGTTTAAAGCGTTTATAGCGGCTGCGCTGGCGTACCATAAGGAACACGGCAGCTGTTAATTTTACAGGTCTTTAGGACAAGATGATTCTATATGCATTGTGCCGAAAAAAGGAGGACGTTGTATGAACAGAGAATTGTCTATGGAGTTTGTACGGGTAACGGAAGCAGCGGCTATTGCCAGCGGTCATGGTGTGGGCCGGGGCGACAAAAATGAGATTGACCAACTGGCTGTGGATGCGATGCGGAAAATATTCGATACAGTGCATATCAGCGGCACCGTGGTGATTGGCGAAGGGGAATTGGATGAAGCCCCTATGCTGTACATTGGGGAACATGTGGGAGCCGGTGGACCGGAAGTAGACATTGCAGTGGATCCGGTGGAAGGGACCAACCTTGTGGCCAAAGGGCAGAACGGCGCCATTGCCGTTATCGCCATTGCGCCGAAAGGTTGCCTGCTCCATGCGCCTGACATGTATATGGATAAAATCGCCGTAGGGCCGCGTGCCAAAGGGTGCATCAATATTGATGATCCCATCCATGTGAACCTGGAACGGGTGGCCAAAGCTATGGACAGAAGCATCAGCGATTTGACGGTGGTCTCCATGGACCGGCCCCGGCATAGACGGATTATTGAAGAAGTACGGGCAGCCGGTGCCCGGATTCACCTGATTACCGATGGGGACGTGGATCCCATTGTGGAGGCCGGTGTGGAAGGCTCCGGCATTCATATGTACATCGGCCGGGGCGGCGCTCCGGAAGGCGTGCTGGCGGCTGCCGGGTTAAAGTGCCTGGGCGGCGATATGCAGGCCCGTCTGGTTCCGGAAAACGAAGAAGAAGCGGAACGCTGCCGGAAAATGGGAATCAGCGATACCCGGCAGGTACTGACCATTGATGACCTGGTCAAAGGGGACGACTGCATGTTTACGGCAACAGCCATTACCCCTTGCAATATGCTGCGGGGCGTGAATTACTTTGGCAACGGGGCCAGAACCCACAGCCTGTCCATGCGGTACAAAACTGGAACGGTACGGTTTGTGGATACAATTCACAGCTATGACCGGACGAAAATTAATATTAAGCTGTAGTAAAAATAATGGGAAACCGAAAGCTGCCTGAAGCGGCTTTCGGTTTCCCACATATAGAAAAATGATGAAAAATGCGTTAGTTCAATTACTGGAAAAAGAAAAAAACTTACAGAAGGCCGCGTCACTCTGGAAAGAGCATCACGGTCCTTTTCTGCTGTCCGGGCTTTTCTCTACGGTGAAGGCCGGCTTTTTAGCTGCCTTGCAGGACGCTGCCGGGGCTGAAGCGCCGCTAGTGATTTTAACGGCAAACCGGGAAGGGATTCGTGCCATGCGTCAGGAATTGGCCTATTTTTATCCGGAACTTGCGATGCGGGAACTGTACCCTAAAAATCTGCTGCACGGCCAAGTGGACACAAGAAATGAACAGCTCCTGGCGGAGCGGACCGCAGCCCTGGAAATGATCCGCAAACAAGAACCGGGGATCATCTTTGTCACGGCGGAAGCGGCGATTCAAAAATACCCAGACCCGGATTCCCTGCTGCGGGAAAATATTACCTTGGAACAAGGCACCGAGCTGGAACAGTCCCAAATTGTGGAAACGCTGGTAAAAGCAGGTTATGAGCGGACGGAACAGGTGGATACCATCGGCCAATTGGCTGTCCGGGGGGATATTCTGGATGTCTTTCCCATCAATTACAAGAACCCGGTGCGGGTAGAGTGGTTTGACAATACCATTGATGCCATTAAAGAATTTGATTTAGATTCCCAGCGGAGTATCATCAGCCGGCGGAAGTTTTCTATTTTGCCCCTTACGGTGGATAATGGGAAAACAGAAAGTTCCTTGTTCCAGTATTTTCAAGAAAAGCAGCTGGTGATGCTGGATGAACCCGTTGCCTTTTTTGAGGAGTGTAAAAAATGCTTCGGGGATAACCGAGAATTTGCAGACCAGTTATTTACACAGGAGGCTGTGCTGGCAGCTTGCAGCAAGACCCATATAGCAGTCATGAGCGACCTGGGGCATCCCTTTTTTCAGGAGGATCCCAAAATCCATGTGCAGGTACGGTCGCTGGCCCCCTATAATAAGAATACTGGACTTTTGGAAAAAGATTTAAAAAGCTGGCTGCAAAGTGATGTCCATCCCCTGATTATGATGGGGACGAAGGAAAAAGCCGCCGGGCTTGCCAATAGCTTAAAAAGTGCCGGTGTGGATATATCCTATAGCCGGCAGCTTGTGGTGCCGGAAAAAGGTGCTCTGGTGGTGGACGGCAGCCTCACCAAGGGATTTTTCTTTTGGGATGAGCCGTGGCTCCTGCTTACGGAAAGTGATATTTTCGGCATGGAGAAGCGCCGCCGGATCAAACACAAAAAAGGCATGGGGCCGGCACTCCATTATTTTTCCGACATTAAAGTCGGGGATTATGTAGTCCACGATGTACAGGGGATTGGCCGCTATCTGGGCGTCGAAACCATTGTCATTGATGGGATGCACAGGGATTATCTCCAGCTGCAGTATGCCAACGGGGATAAGCTCCACGTGCCTGTGGAACAGGTGGGGCTGCTGCATAAGTACGTGGGCAGTGAGGGCGTAGCCCCCCGGCTGTCCAATATGGGACGAAATGACTGGCAGCGTACCACGAAAAAGGCCCAGAAGGCTATTACCATCCTGGCTACAGAACTGCTACGGCTGTATGCCCAGCGAAAAATTACCCGGGGGTATGCTTTCAGTCCGGATACGCCTCTGCAAAAAGAATTTGAGGCCGCGTTTCCCTTTGAGGAGACGCCGGATCAGCTGAAGGCCATTGCGGAAATCAAAGCCGATATGGAAAAGCCCGTGCCCATGGAACGGCTTTTGTGCGGGGATGTGGGCTATGGCAAAACCGAAGTGGCAATTCGAGCGGCGTTTAAGGCTGTCATGGACGGCAAGCAGGTGGCCGTATTGGCGCCTACGACAGTCCTTGCCCAGCAGCATTTGCTGACCTTTACCCAGCGGATGAGCGCCTTTGGGGTACAGGTAGAAATGCTCAGCCGGTTTCGTACCGCTAAGCAGCAAAAAGAAATTATGCAGAAAGTGTCCCAGGGACAGATTGATGTATTGATTGGTACCCACCGGATTTTAAATCCAGATGTGGCTTTCCATGATCTGGGGCTTTTGATTATCGACGAAGAACAGCGCTTTGGCGTGGCACAAAAGGAAAAAATCAAGCAGCGCAGTGCCGGCATAGATGTCCTTACCCTTTCGGCCACACCCATTCCCCGTACGCTACACCTGGCTTTGGTCAAAGGACGGGATATGAGCATCATTGAATCCCCTCCGGAAGACCGGCTGCCGGTAGAAACCTATGTGGCAGAATATGATGACGGCATGGTACGGGAGGCGTTGGAACGGGAGATTCGCCGGGGTGGGCGGATTTATTACGTACACAACCGGATTGAAGGGCTGTCCCGGATTGCCGTCCGTCTCCGGGAATTGGTTCCGGGCATTACCATCGGCGTGGCTCACGGCCGCATGAGCGAAGACCAGCTGGAAGAAGTCATGCTGGGATTTTATCATGGGGAGTATGATGTGCTGCTGTCTACCACGATTATTGAAAATGGGCTGGATGTACCGCTGGCAAATACGATTATTATCGACAATACGGAAAATTTCGGCTTGTCCCAGCTCTACCAGATGCGGGGGCGGGTAGGCCGGTCTTCCCGGCTGGCCTATGCCTATTTTCTTTACAAAAAGAACCGGGTGCTCAGCGAAGTTTCCCAGAAACGGCTTCAGGCTATCCGTGACTTTACGGAACTAGGGGCCGGGTTCAAAATCGCCATGCGGGACCTGGAGATCCGGGGAGCCGGCAACCTTTTAGGAGCCGAGCAGCACGGACAAATCGCCGGAGTGGGGTTTGATTTGTATTGCCGTCTGTTGGAACGGACGATTAATTCCCTGCAGCACGGCGACAATCCGGAGGAAGTGGTGCAGGATCCTTCCATTGAGATGAAACTGGATGCCTACATCCCCAGCGACTACATTGATAATCCCCGCTATAAACTGGAAATTTACCACCGTCTGGGGGATATGAAGTTTGAAGACCGGGATGATTTTATGGATGAAATCATTGACCGGTTTGGCACGCCGCCCCAGCAGGTGGTCAACCTGTGGCGTGTGGCGGCCTTGCGGGATATCTGCCGCAAGCTGCGGATTACGGTGCTGGCGGTACGGGCCGGAGAAATACGGATGACATTTGATCCCCATAGCAAAGCCAATCCGGAGGTTATTCAGGCACTTGTGAGGGAATATGTGCCCCGTGCTACCTTTGTTATGGTGCCGCAGCCCTTGTTTACCCTGAAAACCCGGGGGATGGAAGAAGAGCCGCTTACCTGGTTGGAAAAGAACCTGCCGCGCATGCTATCATGAGGGCAGAAACCCTGTAAAAGAAAGGAATACCCGTTATGGCAGACCGTTTTATGAAAGGCACACTAATCCTTACCGCCGCCGGGCTGCTGGTGAAAATTCTGGGCAGCGTGAACCGGATTCTTTTGTCCCGGCTTTTGGGTGGGGAGGGGATCGGGCTGTACCAGATCGCCTATCCTTTTTATCTCATGCTGGTAGCACTGTCCAGCGCCGGGGTGCCGGCTGCCATGAGTATCCTGATTTCCCGGAAAGCGGCCCAAAAAGATTTTTGGGGTGCCAGGCGCACCATGGTTATCTGCGGCGGGCTGATGACGTTTCTGGGCGTTTTCTTTGCGGCCCTTGCCTGGGGGATGATCCCTGTGCTACTTGCCCATGGCTGGGTAAAAGACGGCCGTGCGGAATATGCCATGCTGGCTCTTGTGCCTGCGGTGGGGCTGTCCATTCCCCTGGCCTGCTTCCGTGGGTATTTCCAGGGCTTTCAGGATATGACACCTACGGCCATTTCCCAGATCGGAGAACAGTTTACCCGGGTGATGGTTATGGTGCTGCTGGCCTATGCCCTTTTGCCCCAGGGACTGCCCAAAGCAGCCGCAGGAGCCGCCTTTGGCAGTGTGCCCGGTGCGTTAGCAGGAATTTTGCTGCTGGGTTGGTTTTACCATCGGCAGAAAAACTCTTATAAAGAATCCAGCTCTCTTATTTTTCCCCGTCCTGCTTTTTGGAAAACGGCAAAAGAATTGCTGGCGCTGGCACTTCCGGTTACCTGTGCCAATTTGATGGTGCCGATTGTGAGCGTTATAGAAATCTTGCTGGTACCGGAACGGCTGCTTGTCGCTGGATTTACAGTGGCTGCCTCTACCAGGGCACTGGGGTATCTATCCGGGATGGCCATGCCGCTGGTGAATATGGGGACCATCCCGACCAATTCCCTGGCGCTTTCCACAGTACCGGCTCTTTCTGAAGCGAAGGCCCTGGGGGATACCACGGCGCTGGAAAATAAAACAAAACGGGCATTTCGCTTTTTTCTCCTGCTCAATCTTCCGGCAGCAGTGGGCGTATATCTTTTGGGGACGCCCATTGCCCGGGTGCTTTATGGAACGGTATATGCAGGTCCTGTGATTACTGCGCTTTCTCCTGCTATTTTATTCCTGGGGCTGCACCAGGTTACCACGGCTATGCTCCAGGGATTGGGGCATACCAAGATTCCCATGGTGAATATGTTTCTAAGCCTTTTGGTAAAAATCGGCGCCCTGTGGGTCCTGGTAGCCAATCCTTCGTACCATATTTTGGGTGCGGCCTGGGCGACGGATATCAACCTTGCTTTGGCAGGGATTTTAAATCTTTGCTGGATGTCTAAAATGGAGAAATTGACTCTGCCGTGGAAAAGTTTGGTGCGCATTGCCCTTGCTTCTTTGGGTATGGGATTTGCCATACGGAGCATACAGCCTTTTGTGGAGTGGGGCCCCTTATTACAGCTGCCAATTTTAGTACTTTGGGGGATGCTGGTCTATGGAATTCTCCTTTTTTTAATGGGAGAAATGCGTGGCAGGAAGCTAAAAAAATAAAAAAGTGGGTTTTTCCCATCTTTTTTGCTGAAATTTAAAATTCTGCGTGCATTTTCACGCTGTTTGTGCTAAGATAACTCTAGTCAAAGCACCGCTCGGGCGGCGCAATACCATTTAGGAGGATTTTCTATGAACAAAAGTGAATTAATCGCCGAAGTTGCGTCCAAAACCGCACTGCCTAAAAAAGATGCAGAAAAGGCCGTAAACGCTTTTATCGAAGCAGTTAAAGAAGCTGTTGCTAAAAAAGAAAAAGTACAACTGATTGGCTTTGGGACCTTTGAAGCCCGTGTTCGCAATGCCCGTAACGGTAAGAATCCTCGGACTGGGGAAACCATTAAAATTGAAAAAGCCAACGTGCCTGCTTTCAAAGCTGGCAAGGCTTTCAAGGATGCCGTAAACAAATAAAGCATCTTTCTCAGCAGCCTGATGCAACGGCATCAGGCTGCTTTTGGCTTTTTGGGGGGGCTTTATGTGCGGCTCCCGGAACTTTTGAAAGGAATGAACCATGCCAACTTCCCGCCGGAGACATGTGAATAAGCTCTATCTTTTGGTACTGGGGGTATTCTGTCTGCCGCTAATTGGACAGGCTGCCCATCACGGGTATCAGATTTATCAGGTCCATAAAGAAACCGTCCGTACGGAGCAAAGAGTAGAAAAACTAAAACAGAAAACTGCCGCCTTGGAAGAAGAAAAAAATAACCTGGGCGATCTTCGTTATATAGAAAAAGTTGCCCGAGAAGAATTGAACATGGTGAAAAAAGACGAGATTCCCCTGTTCATGATCAAAGATCAGTCCACTAAGGCGGAAAAGAAATAACAGGAGGTGCCATGACGGAAACCATTCCGACCCAGGACCCTATCCTGGCGATCTGCTACGATTTTGATAAAACCTTGTCTCCCGATGATATGCAGGCCCAGGGCTATATCCAGTCCGTGGGCTATGACGTGGATGCGTTCTGGAGAGAATCCAATGCACTGGCGTCAGAAAATGGCATGGATCAGAATCTGGCCTACATGTATTTTATGGCGGTGAAAGCCCGGGGCAAACTGGTCTTAAACCGGAAGGCTCTGCAGGATTACGGCTCTAAGGTCAAACTTTATCCAGGTGTGGATTCCTGGTTCGAACGAATTAACACCTGGGGAAAGAAAAATGGGGTGGCCGTGGAGCACTATATTATTTCCTCAGGACTGCGGGAAATGATTGAAGGCAATAAAATTTCCCGGCATTTTAAGGAAATCTATGCCAGCTCTTTCTTTTATGACAAGGATGGGGTGGCCGTATGGCCGGCCCAGGCAGTGAACTACACCAATAAGACGCAGTTTCTTTTCCGGATAGAAAAAGGAGTACTGGGCGTCAATGATCCCCGTGTCAATGACTACTTTTCTCCCGACCATTTGCGTGTCCCCTTCCGGAACATGGTCTACATCGGCGATAGCGATACCGACATTCCCTGCATGAAACTAGTGAATAGTTACGGGGGATATGCTATCGGCGTGTATGATGCGGAAAGCAGCGACAAAACCAAGGTGTATAAGATGCTACGGGAAAAACGGATTAAGTATTTTGTCCCTTCCGACTACCGGAAAGGGCAGCCCTTGGAACAGCTGCTGAAAGATATCATTGGGCGCACCAAAACCAATGAAATCCTGGAAATGGCGCATTTTTCCTGTGAAAACGAGATGCAGGGAAATCGAGATCCTGCAGAAAAGAAACTGAGCTGATTTTAAAGCAAGGATTTTATCATTGCTATCCCTAAAAAGAGTATGCTATACTGTTTCAGGTGTTGTCTATACGGTAGGCGGTCAAATCTTGCCCCAGAAATGGGGTGAGGCTCATGGACGATTTCAACATTACACTGTTGTTGTTGATTATACTCCTGATTCTCATAAAAAAAGATTAACCGCTCCCACTCCAAAGGTTTGCGGTTAATCTAAAGCAATTCCTATGGGGCTGACCGTTACCAGACAGCACCTTTTGTATGTTTAGTATACCATAATTCCCAGGTATTGCAAGGGGATGAAGGCGAGTAAGGAGACTGCCATTAAATGAAAAAAGTAAATGCAGATTATTCGAGGGGGGGACAAAAAACTGGACACAAAAAGACCATCGTGAAAAAGAATTCAAAAACAAATTTCAGCCCCCACCATCCACGCTAACGTGCAGATACCTCAGCTCTGCATAAGCGACTGAAGTGTCGGGCATCTGCTTACGCCCCAAGGGGGCAGACTTAAAAGCAACTATAAAGCCGTTAGGTTTTTCTTGTTAGGAAAAGAAAATAGACATGAAGCAAAATTGCCTCATGTCCACTAGAAATGGATGAATTTAAGGTACTCCCCAACATTTGACAAAGAGCCCTTTTACTTTCCATTTTTTTTGTCGTCTGTGCAGGAGGCACTGAAGCCACAGTGGGCACAGTTACCACCGCAGGTGAATTTCGGGGCGTCCTTGCCTTCATCTTTGGTGTACATATAGGCTGTCACCGCACTAAACAACAGAAAACCGACTAATAGGATTGCAATACCCATACTTTGTCAACTCCCCTGAGAAATCGCCGCAGAAAGCATGCTTTCTGCGGCGTTCGTACATTTTAAAGTAAAATAAAAGTCATTAGCTATTCTTTTTGGGGCTGTAGCTGGTATGGCAGCGTCCGCCGCAGCCAGCACAGTCGCCGCCGCAAATGAATTTGCCCGCTTTATGATCTCTGTAAATACTCCTGCCTGCCAGAAAAAGGACGACCAGCAAAATAGAGCCAACAATTAAGTTTCCCATAGCAGAAACCTCCCTATGCGCAATAAAAATAAAAGATGCAGGAAGGAAACGAAAAGTATCTGTTACTTTTTTTGTTTCACTTTGTGCATCTTTATCTTACAACTTTCGTCTTAGTTCGTCAACTGTTAATCGATGGAATCGGTGCTCAGCTGTACTTCTCCGTTGTCATCATAGTGCGGCATGGGGCGGAACAAGTTGTACAGGAAGAAGGCCAATACCACGAAAGCAGCTACGGTACCTACACCGAAGGTGCCGGTGGTAATCAGCATACCAAACTGATAGAACATCAGCGCTACCAGATAGGCAAAGCCGCATTGATAGCCGATGGCAATCAGCCACCATTTTACGCTGTTCATTTCCCGTTTGATAGCACCTATAGCGGCAAAGCAGGGGGCGCACAGCAGGTTGAAGACCAGGAAGGAATAAGCACCCAGCGCAGAGAAATCTTTGGCAAAGCTGCCCCAGAATTCTTCACCGTCTTCGGCGGCGTCGGCCATACCATATAATACGCCAAAGGTGGATACCAGGTTTTCTTTAGCGATCAAACCGGTGACAGCAGCAGCGGCGGCTTTCCAATCACCCCAGCCCAACGGGCTGAAGATCCAGGCAAACTTGGTGCAGATAGCTGCCAGAACGGATTCATTCAAAGCATCCGCATCCAGCATGCCCCATTCTCCATCCACCCAGCCAAAGCTGGAGAGGAACCAAACCAAAATACTGGAGAACAGGATAACGGTGCCGGCCTTCTTGATAAAGGAAGAAGCACGTTCCCAAACGCTGCGGACAATGGCGCCCAGGGTAGGCATATGGTACGCTGGCAGTTCCATTACGAAAGGAGCAGGGTCACCAGCAAAAAGCCGGGTCTTTTTCAGCATAATACCGGAAATAATGATGGAGAAAATTCCTACGAAATAGGCAGAAGGAGCTACCCACCATTCGTCGGAGAAATATGCACCGGCAACCAGCGCGATAATCGGTGCCTTGGCAGAGCAGGGGATCATGGTGGTGGTCATAATGGTCATCCGCCGATCCGCCTGGCTTTCAATGGTACGGGAAGCCATAATGCCCGGCACGCCGCAGCCGCTGCCTACCAGCATCGGAATGAAGGATTTACCGGACAGACCAAATTTACGGAAAGCACGGTCCAGAATGAAAGCGATACGGGACATATAGCCGCAGGCTTCCAGGAATGCCAGGAAAATGAACAGTACGATCATCTGGGGAACAAAGCCCAGTACGGCGCCCACGCCGTTGATAATACCATCAACAACCAAACCATTTAACCAGTCGGCTGTTCCCAGACCTTCCATCCATGCCTGTGCACCGGGAATAATCATTTCTCCAAACAGGGTATCGTTTACCCAGTCGGTGGCATCCTGTCCTACAGTAACCATGGCCACGTAGTACACCAAGAACATAATGGCGGCGAAAATCGGCAGGGCCAGCCAGCGGTTGGTGACGATTTTATCGATTTTATCGGAAGTGGTCAACTTGCCTTTGCTCTTTTTAATATTGCAGTCATCAATAATAGAACCAATATATTTATAGCGTTCGTTGGTAATGATGGATTCGGCATCATCATCCATTTCTTTTTCCACGGATTCAATATCGGATTCGATATGATCCAGGATGCTTTGCGGCAAGTTTAATGCTTTTCGGACTTTGTCGTCCCGTTCAAACAGCTTCACTACATACCAGCGTTCCTGTGCGGCCGGCAACAGTCCCTGGGTTGCTTCTTCAATGTGGGCCAGGGCATGTTCCACAGGGCCGTCAAAGGAGTGCTGGGGCACCATGGTCTTTTTCTCAGCGGCCACTTTGGCAGCCAGATCTGCGGCTTCTTTGATGCCCTCGCCGGTACGGGCGGAAATTTCAATCACCGGGCAGCCGACTTTTTTGCTCAGTACGTCTGTTTTGATGACATCCCCGTTGCTACGGACCATATCCATCATGTTGACGGCCATGACCATGGGGATACCCAGTTCGGTCAGCTGGGTGGATAAATACAGGTTACGTTCCAGATTGGTGCCATCTACGATGTTTAAAATGGCATCCGGACGTTCTGTTACCAGATAGGTACGGGAAACCACTTCTTCCAGCGTGTAGGGGGACAGAGAATAAATACCGGGCAAATCCTGAATCACCACATCTTTGTGGCCGATCAGTCTCCCTTCCTTTTTTTCCACGGTGACGCCGGGCCAGTTACCGACAAATTGGTTGGACCCTGTTAAGGCATTGAACAGGGTGGTCTTACCGGTGTTAGGGTTACCGGCAAGGGCAATCTTGTACTCCATTACAAATCCTTCCTTCCCGTAAGTTAGTGCTTTTCAGTCAATGCGTGCTACCAATCATACCAGTGAATCAGACTTCTTTTACTTCAATCATAACAGCGTCCCCCTTACGCAGGGACAACTCATAGCCACGAACTGTTAGTTCTACCGGATCCCCGAAGGGTGCTACTTTGGTTACGTGCAGCTTGGTCCCTTTGGTGAGCCCCATATCCATCATACGGCGTTTGGTGGCACCGGTTCCGGTTACTTTTACAACCTCGTAGTCTTTGCCCGTCACGGCTTCTTTTAATGTTGCCATTGGTGAATCCTCCTCATCGTTTTTTATCCCTGTACCATAATTTTGGCGGCCATGGCATGATTGATGGCCACCCGGGATTCCTTAATATTCAAAATCAGCCCGCTGGGGGTATGCTGTACCACGGAGATCACCGATCCTTGGGTGATACCCAGGTTTTCCAGATGGGAACGTACTTTGGCATCTCCGCCCACCCGTAACACTGTCAGCGGAACACCAGCATCAGCAAAACTTAACGGCATGCTGCCTACCTCTTTTCCCTTAACATTTTACGTGGCAAAAACCTCGTACAAGTTATGTTAGCACAGGCTAACACCTGAGTCAATATAATTTGTGAGGTTTTTTGTACAAATTCTGCGGCCTGGTCAAGTCTTTCTGTTTTTCCCATAAAAAAAGCGGGGGATTTGTTCCCCCGCAAGATTTCTATATTGTGATTGAATTAATTAATGAAGCTCCTGACGAGCCCGCCGCACGTCTTCCATGCCCATGGTTTCCTCATCCATTTCCACAATGACAGGATGAAGTTTCCGCTCTGTAATGGCTTTCAGTCCGTTAAGTCCTGCCAGGAAAACACCGCCCATGCAGAACCAGAGAATATGGAAGGTTTCCCAGGTCATAGCAGGCTGCGGAACTTTCAAGGTGGTGGGCCCTAACACGATGGCGTACAGCGAAGCAATCATAAGGCCCAGGATAAAGTACACCATGGCGGACCGGTGATTGTCCAGTGCGTTTTTCACGATTTTAATAATCCCCACAATTCCGGTGATGACGCCTAATCCGAAAATAACCAGCACTGGGAGATAGGAAAGATGCAGATGGGTAAATTCCTTAATGGCGCTGATAATGGGCATATACAGCCCGAAAATCAGGAGCATGGAGGAACCGCTGATGCCCGGCAGCACCATGGCGCAGATGGCAATCATGGCGCAGACAAAAATGTAAACGCCTAGGGTGGGTGTCAGGTGGGTAATTTCCATATTGACGCCCTGGCCGCCTGTGGGATTAAAATAGGTGACCACCATGACCACAATCAGGCCCAGTACAAAGAAGGGCAGCCCGCGGACTTGCTGCAGGGACTCTTTTTCTTCTTTTATAATTACAGGCAGGGAAAAAATGGAGAGCCCTATGAAAAGAGAACCTAACTCATAAATGTGGGTAGTAAACAAACTGGCCAGCAGCTGCACGGAAGCGCCCATCCCGATGACCCAGCCAAGCCCCAGTTTTACCAGGAACCGCAGCCCATTTTTTTTCTGTTCGGCGCTGCCGTGGGTGAGAAAATACAGGGAACCGATAAAATCATCATAAAAGCCCAGTACAAACGCGATGGTACCTCCGGACACGCCTGGTACACTGTCTGCCAGGGCCATACAGAAGCCCCGGAGCATATTTAAAAACAATCCCATATTGATAGCCTCCCTGTAAGTGGAACTTTGTTTTTCTTTATTATAGCAATGGAATCTAAAGAAAAGATAAACAGCCTTACAACTTTTTATGACTCCGAACGCAATTTGTCCGGACAAATGAAACGGAAAAGAAAGAAACTTCGCCTAATCTATGGTATAATATAAAATCAGTGCAAGTGGTAGGGGCTTAGGAGCCTCGTACCACTTCATAAAGTCATATTATACATGGTCTTTGCCATAAAGGGAATAGAGGGGGCTGAGAAGTTGGATAGAAGCCAGATAAAAATGAAGTTAATGGAATATGTTGCCAAGGGGATGGAAGTCCCCCGGATGGATATGATTAAGACGCCGGAGCAGATTGCAGGGATCCGGGAAGCCGGAAAAATCAATACCGGCGTGCTGGATGCTGTGGAAAAACAGATTAAGGCAGGCATGACTACGGATGATATTAATACCATCGTGTACGACTATACCATTGCCCATCATGGGATTCCGGCCTGTTTGAATTATGAGGGCTTTCCCAAAAGCGTTTGCACCAGCGTTAATAATGTCATTTGTCATGGCATCCCCGATCCGCACCAGGTATTAAAAAGCGGGGATATCGTGAATGTGGATGCCACCACGATTTTTAATGGGTATGTAGGGGATGCGTCCCGGATGTTCATGCTTGGCAAAGTGAACGCAGAACGCAAAAGCCTGGTGGGCATCACCAAAGAATGTCTGCATGTGGGCATGAAAAATGCGGTGGGCTGGAAAAATACCCTGGGGGATATTGGCGCTGCCATTCAGGCTTTTGCCCACAAACATCACTGCTCCGTAGTCCGGGAGTTTGGCGGTCATGGGGTGGGGCTGGAAATGCACGAGGATCCTTTTGTTTCCCATGTAGGCAAACGGGGCACGGGCATGCTCTTGGTCCCGGGCATGGTGATTACTATTGAACCTATGATTAATGCAGGAACACCGGAACTCTATGTGGACGAAGAAGATAGCTGGACGGTGTACACTGCGGATGGGAAGCCATCTGCCCAGTGGGAGCATACGCTACTCATTACGGAGGGCGAACCGGAAATTTTAAGCTGGTAATCGACTGCACTACAGTACGATGGTTTTAAGAAGCTGCGAAAAAAATAATAGACGCAGCGCAGGGAAACTTTGCAGTCCCTGTGAAAGAAAGGATGAGAACTATGGAATTTTTGGAATTGGCTAAGACAAGATACTCTGTACGGAAATTTAGCGACAAACCCATTGAGCAGGAAAAACTGGATAAAATCCTGGAAGCGGCACGGGTTGCCCCTACGGCTCATAACTACCAGGCCTATCGGGTCTACGTGCTGAAAAGCCCGGAAGCCCTGGAAAAAATCCGGGCGCTGTCCCGTTGCGCTTTTAATGCACCGGTGGTGCTGATGGTAACCTACCGCAAAGATGAGGAATGGGTAAACCCGTTTGAACATAGCATTCGCTCCGGGGAGCAGGACGCCAGCATTGTGGGCACTCATATGATGATGGAAGCCTGGGACCTGGGCATTGGATCCTGCTGGGTTAATTTCCTGCCGGTATCTAAAACCGCAGATACGTTTGAACTAAAAGACAACGAAGTACCCCTGTTCCTGCTTCCTATTGGGTATCCTGCAGAAGGAGCCCATCCTGCTCATTTGCATGACGAACGCAGAAGCAACGAAGAGCTGGTAAAAGTATTATAAAAATTAGCTGTCGGGAATTTTCCGACAGCTTTTTTTATCCGGTGAACCAGTATATAATGGTATGTGTAGTGAAAAATAACAACCGGAAATCTGTTACAAAGGAGAAAACTTATGCCCTGTACAACGTTATTGGTTGGGAAAAAAGCAAGTTATGACGGTTCTACCCTGATGGCACGAAACGAGGATGCTCCTTCGGGAAAATTCACACCGAAAAAATTTGTCGTGGTAAAGCCGGAAGAACAGCCCCGGCACTACCAGAGTGTAATTTCCAAGGTGCAAATTGACCTGCCGGAGAATCCTCTGCGTTATACGGCCATGCCTAATGCCTTGCCGGACGAAGGCATCTGGGGAGAAGCAGGCATCAACAGCGAAAATGTCGCCATGAGCGAAACGGAAACCATTACCAGTAATTATCGGGTATTGGGAGCAGATCCTTTGGTACCGGGCGGCATTGGGGAAGAAGATTTCCTCACCATTGTATTGCCTTACATTCATACGGCCCGGGAAGGGGTGCTGCGGCTGGGAAAACTCCTGGAACAATACGGCACCTACGAGATGAACGGAATCGGCTTCCAGGACGTGCATGAAATCTGGTGGATGGAAACCATCGGCGGACACCATTGGATTGCCAAACGGGTGCCGGATGAGGATGTTGTTGTGATGCCTAACCAGCAGGGCATTGATTATTTTGATATGGTAGATGCCTTTGGAGCGCAAAAAGAGCATTTGTGTTCGGCGGATTTGCTGGAGTTTATCCAGTCCTATCATTTGGATTTGACTATGGATGCTGACAGAACGGAACTTCTGGCCAACGACAGGGCCTTTGACTGCCGCTCTGCGTTCGGCAGCCATGACGATGCGGATCATACGTACAATACACCCCGTGCCTGGTATATGTTAAAACACCTGATTCCTTTCAGCGTAGACTGGGAGGGAGAGGAGCCTACATTTTGCCCGGAAGATGATGATCTGCCCTGGTCCGTAGAACCGGATCGGAAAGTTACCATAGAGGATGTAAAATATCTTCTCAGCAGCCATTATCAAGGCACCCGTTTTGACCCCTACGGACACAAAGGAGATGCCTCTGAACGGGGAAAATATCGTCCCATCGGGATCAATCGGAACAATTTCCTGGCCTGCACCCAATTGCGTCCTCACATGCCCAAAGGGAAAATGGCCATAGAATGGATTACTATGAGCTGCAATGTGTACAATGCTTTCGTTCCACTCTATACCAATATAGAATGTACGCCGGAATATTTTTCTACAACCGGAAACACACCGGACACCAACCAGTTTTATTGGGCTAACAGGCTGATTGCGGCATTGGCGGATCCGCATTTTGCCCAGTGTGCCAATATTATTGAGCGGTATCAAAACGCAGTAGGCGGCAAGGCACATGCTTTATTGAATGCATCTGATCGGGAGAAGGCAGGAAAAACCGTTTCTCGTAAATTGGAAGCTGCCAATGAAGCCATGGCTGCTATGGTTAAGGAAGAAACCACGAAGGCACTGGGAGACGTGCTGTATGTTGCCAGCTGTGCCATGAAAAACGGCTTTGCCCGTTCTGACGCCTAAGCGATGAAAGCAAAATGGCTTATTTTGTGCGGCCTGCTGCTTTCTCTTACTGGGTGCGCTTTGGGAGCCGCACCCAGTAAGATTGGGACAGAGACGGCAGCAGAGCGCACGGTGGAAAGAGAAAACTATACGCCCCGTAAAGTGAATGGGGGGGTACATCTGGTGTGGGACTGGCAACCAGAAGATGGCAGCGCCTCTCAGATCTTGGAACAGGAAAAACTACAGGGGATTAATGTAGTTTCCCCCAAATGGTTTGAGATTGCAGATGAAAACGGCAGAATTACCAATAAAAACGGGGATACGTCCTATGTGGAAAAGGCCCATGCCAAAGGGTATATCGTATGGCCGTTGATTACTAATGGATTTAACCCGGACCGCACACGGAAACTGCTGCATAATCCTGCCGCACGACAGCAGGTGTTGCAGCAGCTTCTATCGCTTTGCAAAACGCTGCAACTAGATGGAATCAATCTGGATTTTGAAAATATCCATCCGGAGGACCGGGAGCGTCTGACCGATTTTGTGGGCGACATTGCTGAAGCACTGCATGCCAGCAATCTCACGGTCAGCATTGACGTGACCATTCCGTCATCCAATGGCAACTAGTCCCGCTGCTATGACCGGGGAGCGCTCTCTGCCAAAACGGATTATGTGATGCTGATGGCCTACGATGAACATTACCGCAAGTCCAAAATCGCTGGTTCTGTAGCCAGTCTGCCCTGGGTAGAAGCGGGGATTAAGGCAACGCTGGCAGAAAAAGTGCCCAAAGAAAAACTGGTGCTGGGGATGCCGCTATACATGCGGGACTGGACAATTGACAAAAGTGGGCAAGTTTCCGCTAAAACGCTTTCCATGAGCGGAGCAGCGCAACTGCTTAAAGAGAAAACGTTGGTTCCTCAATGGCTTTCGGACAAAGGACAATATTATTTTTCTTATACGGATGAAAAGGGCCAGCAGCACCAAGTGTGGCAGGAAGAGGCTCGGTCTTTGCTTTTAAAAGCGGCTCTTGTCAGCCGGTACGATTTGGCAGGAAGTTGCTATTGGCGTAAAGGTCTGGAAACCCCGGATGTTTGGCCAAAGCTGGCAGCTGTTATGACATAAAAAAATCAGCCGTTCTCTATTAGAGAGAATGGCTGATTTTTTTCGTTGCAGCTTATTTTGCAGGAACAGGTTTTGCACTGCTGTTAAAAAGTTCTTTGGTGCAGTTCTTTACCACCATAATGGCAAGGAACATGAGGCATAGAGCCACCACCAACTGCAGCCCATCCACCATGACGACGAAGCTACCGGCGCTCAGTTTTCCAAAAATATTGTAGATGGTGAGGCACAGCGCACTCATGGTCACGATGAACATGAAAGTCATGGGGATATAGAGCATGAAGCTCTTGCGTCCCGTAGCTTTCAGGAATACAGCCAGGGCAATCAGCACTAAGGAACTGATCAGCTGGTTGGCAGAACCAAACAGCGGCCAGATATTCATGTAGCCGCCCAGGCAGAGCAGGTAGCTGGGAATCAAGGTGGCGATGGTAGCCACATAGGTATTGCTGAAAAATTTCGCTGCAGCACCCTGTTCTGTACCGTCTTTGGGAGAAAGCAGTTCCTGCAGTACCATGCGCCCGATACGGGTAACGGCATCAATGGTGGTCATAGCTAGAGCCGACACGCACATGGTTACGATACAGGTAGAAACATATTGAGGAATGCCAAACATGGTGAAATATCCGCCAATGGCATTCCCAAAGATGGCAAACGGGGTTGCTTTCGGCAGTTGCCCATTAACGGCAACAGAACCGGCGATAACCAGGGAAACCACGCCTAAGGTGGATTCTACCAGCATGGCACCATAGCCAACTGGCAGCATGTCTTTTTCGTTAGAAATTGTCTTGGAAGAAGTACCTGAGGAAACCAGGCTATGGAAACCAGAAACGGCACCGCAGGCAATGGTAATGAAAAGAATCGGGAACAAAGGCTGTTTACCTACCGTAAAGGAGGTAAATGCCGGCATGGTAATGGTGGGGTTAGCCACAACAATGCCAACGACACCGGCTAAAATCATGCCCAGTAGCAGAAAAACGCTCAGATAATCACGAGGTTCAATTAGAAGCCACATGGGCAGGATGGAAGCAATGAAGCAGTATGCATAGGTTACGTACAGCCAGGTGGACCGGCTGGCGAACATAGGATACTGAATGCCCAGTCCAATCATTACGACCATGGCGACAATGCCAAGCACAACCTCGGCGGCGCCATGAATATGAAAACGACGGGTTACTACGCCGAAAACCATAGCAACAAAAATATAAATCATGGAGATGGACGCGGCGGAAGCGTTCGGCCCCAGTGCAGCACCGGTTTTGGAAAAGCCATTAAAGGTGCTGGCCATGATGTCGGAAAAGGCCGCAATAACAATCAGGCAGAACAGCCAGGCAAACATTAGAAAAAATTGTGCGCCTGTTTTTCCTACGTACTGTTCAATCAATTTCCCCATGGATTTACCATCATTTTTCACAGAGGCATAGAGTGCGGTAAAATCCTGTACAGCTCCGAAAAATACGCCGCCAACCAAAATCCATAAGAATGCAGGAACCCAACCGAACATAGCGGCAATAATCGGGCCGGTTACAGGGCCGGCACCTGTAATAGAAGAAAACTGATGGGCGAAAACTGTAAAACGGGAGGACGGCACAAAATCCTTGTCATCCTTGAACCGGAAGGCCGGTGTTTTGGCATCGGGTTCAATCCCCCAGGTCTTTACCAGCCAGCGGCCATAAAATAAATAGGCACAGACAAAAAACACGATCGAAAAACAGACAAGTGTTAATCCATTCATCCTCAACCACTCCCTCGAAAAAAATTGGCGCTTGCTCCAAGCGCCGTCATGATCGGATACCTTGTTATGGTTATATAATCTACCACGAATGAAAAACCGTGTCAACAGTTTTTTGTAAATATTGCGCATAAATTATAGAAAAGTGTTTAGAGAATGATGTACTTTAGCCGAATAAAAGAGAAAAGTCTTTGTATAAAGGACCTTTCTCCGAATTGCCAGATTAATTGTATTTTGCCGGTGAACAATAATCTTTTAGCTGGGGACAAAAGAAAGCTCGGAAATAAAAAAGAACGCCGCTAAGGCGTTCTCATCATACCTTCATTCATAGTGATTCAGAATGTTTCTGACTCGTTCTTTCTTGGTTTTAGGGATTTTCCATTCATAGTTGCGAAAATTGTTTTCCTTGTGGTCCGTGGAATAATCCGCATAATCAAAATCATAATCCCGCTCATAGCTGCGGTTATAGTCTCCGTGTCCGTCATCAGCGTACCAGGTTCCCAGCATATAATTGTCCCTCTTTCTTTCCTTACTACTAGCAATTTTACCACGGACAGGGTAAAATACAAGAAAAGAGTCCTTTTGAAAAATTTCGACAGTTTGCGGAAAGGATGTGGAATCCCTTGAGACTCGTCACATTTGCCTATGACAACGACATACAAGTAGGAATTATCTCAGAGGATGGTACAAAAGTTATACCGGCCAATAAGTATACGGATATGTTTGATCTGATTAAGCGTAGCAGCCTGGATGAATTGATGCAGATTGAAGGGATGTCCATGGGGGCCATTCCGTTTTCCCATGTGAAACTTTTGGCGCCGATTCCCTGTCCTTTGAATGACATTATCTGCCTGGGGATTAACTATAAGGCCCACGACGAAGAATTGCCGGATGCCTACCTTCCGGAAAAAGTGGTACAGCGGAATGTGCCCGTGTATTTTTCTAAGCGGGTGGATCGTTGTACAGATCCTGGGGGCTTTATTGACGGGCATTTCGATTTGGTTCACCAACTGGATTACGAATGTGAATTGGCCGTTATTATTGGGAAAGAAGCCAAAAACGTTCCGGAAGAGGATGTTTTTGATTATATCTATGGGTATACCATTATTAATGATGTCACGGCACGGGATGTGCAGGTGGCACACAAGCAGTGGTACTTTGGAAAAAGCCTGGATACCTTTGCGCCCATGGGGCCCTGTATCGTGACCGCCGATGAATTTCCTGCCCAGCCGGCGCTGCGTCTTACCACAACTGTGAACGGGGAGCTGCGGCAGGACAGCAATACTGGCCTGTTGGTGCACAGCATTCCTTATATTGTCAGCGAATTGACCCAGGGCATGACGCTGCGTCCGGGAACCATCATAGCAACCGGCACGCCGGCTGGCACTGGCATAGGTTTCAATCCGCCGAAATTCCTGCAGCCTGGAGATGTGGTCGAGTGCAGTATTGAAGGCATTGGGACGTTGTGCAACACCGTGAAATAGGCAATAAAAAACGCTGCCTTGCAGCAGCGGTACATTTTACATGGTGGAACTAACTGGACTCGAACCAGTGACCCCCACGATGTCAACGTGGTACTCTAACCATCTGAGCTATAGTTCCAAATACAACAAATTTATTTTAGCCTCTATGACGGAGCTTTGTCAAGGGGCTTTTTGTTTCTTTTTTACGCAGGAAACGATATAATACAAAGTATAAATGAGTAGACGCAAGACGATTTGGCGCTTTGTATGAAATGGTGAGGAGGAGGAAAAAGTTTGCCTGAAAACACAGAAAAAAGGCTTGTTTTCCGGGACCCACGGGAGATGGTGGCTGTCCTGGGGAAAAATGATGAATACCTCCATGGTATGCAAAAAGTCCTGGCTTGTCAGCTGATCCCCCGGGGAAATGAAATTATTGCCCAGGGCGATGCCAAAAGTGTGGCAGATGCCGAGAACTTGCTGGGGGAGTTATTGTATCTTTATCGTCAGGGGCTTCCTATTACGGAACACGACGTGAAATATAGCTTGAAACTGGTGCTGGAGGGGCAGCAGGAACAGCTGCACCACATGTTTACGGATACGGTGCTGACTACGGCGCAGGGAAAACAGGTGAAGGCCAAAACCTTGGGGCAGATGCAGTATCTGCACACCATCAACCAAAATGCGATTACTATTGCTATCGGCCCTGCCGGAACCGGTAAAACGTATTTAGCCGTAGCGATGGCCGTAAAAGCACTGAAAAATAAAGACGTGGAACGGATTATCCTCACCCGTCCTGCAGTGGAAGCAGGAGAAAAATTAGGCTTTTTGCCAGGGGACCTGCAGGAAAAGGTGGATCCTTATCTCAGACCTCTGTATGACGCCCTGTATGAAATGCTGGGCATGGACAGCTTTCAAAAAAATCTTCAGCGGGGAATTATTGAAGTTGCGCCGCTGGCCTATATGCGGGGACGTACCTTAAATGACGCCTTTATCATTTTGGATGAAGCGCAAAATACTACGCCGGAACAAATGCAGATGGCACTGACACGGTTCGGGTTTGGCTCGAAACTGGTGGTGACTGGTGATGCTACCCAGGTGGATCTGCCTGGGGGACGGCAATCCGGCTTAACCAATGCGGCGCAGGTACTGCGGGATGTTCCGGGTATCGGCATTATTCATTTCACGGAAAAAGATGTGGTGCGCCACGAAATTGTAGGCGCCATTATCAAAGCCTATGCCGCTTATGAAGCAGAAAAGAAAAAGCAGCAGGAAAGTGTAGCACGCAGAGAAAAAAGAAAGGGAGCAAAGTATGATCGTCACCTTGGAAAATGACCAGGAAGAAATCCAAATCCCGGAAGAGCTGGAAGCCATCATAAAAAAAGCAATGGACGCTGCGGCTAAATTGGAAGGGGTAACACCCAATACAGAAGTGGATATTACCATTGTGGATAATGAAGAAATCCATAGGCTGAACCGGGACTACCGAGGAGTTAACCGGCCCACGGACGTCCTTTCCTTTGCCCTGGATGAAGGAGAAGAAGAACCGGAAGTCATTGACGGGGAAGCAGAACATTTGTTAGGGGATATTATTATTTCTGCTCCGAAAGCGGTGGAACAGGGGGAAGAATTCGGACATGGGCTGACACGGGAAATGACCTATCTGGCGGTGCATGGTCTGCTGCATCTTTTAGGCTATGACCATATGGAAGAAGCGGATAAAAAAATTATGCGTGCCCATGAAGAAGCTATCTTAAAACAAATGGATCTGGATGAAAGCCGCTTTGGAGGCTGAGAATGGACCGGGAACTCTATGACGCCGCTGTGAAAGCCAGAAAAAATGCTTATTGCCCTTATTCCCATTTTGCCGTGGGGGCGGCGGTACGTACTAAGGATGGACATATTTTTACCGGATGCAATATTGAAAATGCTTCCTATGGGCTTACGGTGTGCGCAGAACGCAATGCCATTTTTGCAGCGGTAAAGGAAGGGTATCAGGAGTTCTTGGCCCTTCTTGTTACGGCAGATACGCCGGATCCTGTATCTCCCTGTGGAGCCTGCCGCCAGGTTATGGCGGAATTTAAAATTCCTAATATTATTTTGACAAATCTACAAGGCGCCTATAGGGAAACGACCATAGAGGCGCTGTTACCGGATGGGTTTACTTTGTAAAAGAAAGGATACCAAATGGACGAAGCACAAAAGAAACAACATCATTCTGGATTTGTAGCCGTGGTAGGTCGTCCCAATGCGGGAAAATCCACTCTTGTGAACCAGTTGGTGGGGGAAAAGGTGGCCATTATTTCAGACCGCCCCCAGACAACTCGCAACCGGATTCTTAGTATTTTAAGTTTGCCTGAAGCACAAATTATTTTTCTTGATACGCCGGGGCTGCATAAGCCACAGAACAAGTTGGGAGAACATATGGTGCAGGCGGCTCTAAATGCCATCAGGGAAGTGAATGCCGTCTTATTTGTGGTGGATGCATCCGAAAAGAAAAACCAAAGCGAGACTCTGATCATGGAACGCCTGCGGGAAGTCAAAGCCCCGGTGATCTTGGTGCTGAATAAAATAGACCAGATTCAGGAAAAGGAGCGGTTGCTTCCGATTATCGGCTATTACCAGAGCCGTTTCTCCTTCCGCAGTATTTTTACGATTTCTGCCTTGGAAGACAAGGACTTCACGCCACTTTTGCAGGATATTACGGACTGCCTGCCCGTAGGGCCGGACTTTTATCCGGAGGATATGTATACGGACCAGCCGGAGCGTGTGATGGCAGCAGAGATTATTCGGGAAAAAATTTTGCAACTGACCCGGGACGAAGTTCCCCACGCGGTGGCGGTGGAAACCCAGGAAATGAAAACCCGGATTAACGGGACGGTGTATGTTCGTGCTGACATCTATGTAGAAAGGGATTCCCAGAAAAAGATTATTATTGGCCGGGGTGGCAAGGTGCTGAAAGAAATCAGTACTCGGAGCCGGAAAGATATTGAAACCCTCCTGGGAAATCATGTGTACCTGGAGCTATGGATTAAAGTGCGCCCCAAATGGCGGGAAAAAGAAGGAGAACTGAAACGGCTGGGACTTGCTAACGACCGGGTTCAATATTGACCCTGGAAATGAGACTGGTGTATAATGAAATAATATATAACGGCCATGCTTTTGTGACCATATAGATAAGGGGAGATGTCCTATAGACGCGGGTGCGCTTGGACGCAAATTAAAACTGATTGTATATCCCGTTGCCTATGTTTTTTGGCATATCGGACGGGCCTTATACCAATTTATGGAAATAGACCCTGATCATGCAGCAGGCAGCCATTCGGAAGATGATATCCGCAAGATGGTCAGTGCCAGTGAAAAGGGCGGTGGTATTGACACGGTGGAGAGCAAACTTATCGACAATGTCTTTGATTTTGCCGACCGCGTGGCCAGAGAAGTGATGGTGCCCCGCCAGGATATGGTCTGCTTGTTTGAGGATGATCCGCTGGAAGAAAATTTAAAAGTGCTGCGGGAATCGGGGCACACCCGGTATCCGTTATGCCAGGAAGACCGGGATCATATTCTGGGAATGATTCATATCCGGGAACTTATGAATGCGGAGTATAAAAATCCCGGATTTGACCTGAAAAGCATTATGCGGGAAATTGACGTGGTACCGGAAAGTATGCCGATTTCCAAAATCCTTCAGCTCATGCAGTACAAGCATGTACAGATGGTGGCCGTGGCTGATGAATATGGCGGGACTGCAGGCCTTGTAACCATGGAAGACCTGGTAGAAGAAATCGTAGGCGATATTCAGGACGAACACGACACCGATATGCCGGAAATCAATAAGATGCCGGATGGATCCTATGTGTTTGATGGGCTGGTGCTTCTGGATGAAGTCAGCGAAGTGATGGGAATTCAGTTTGATGAACCAGAAGAAGACACCATCGGCGGATACGTCTTTGGACTCATTGGGCGGCAGCCTGTGGTGGGGGACAGTGTAGAATCCAATGGCTATAAATTTGAAGTGCTGGATTCTACAGGATTTCGCGTTCTTCGGGTGCGGGTTATCCGGTTAAAAAAAGAGGAGAAGGAAGTGCCCCAACATGAGCAGTGAGCTGTTTCAAGATGAGGCTATTATCCTCCGGGTAAAAAATTGGCAGACTGCGGACAAATACGCAGTCTGCTTTTGTCGTGAACATGGGAAAATTCCTTTTATCGCCTATGGGGCTGCGTATCCAAGAAGCCAAAGCGGACGCCTGGTACAGCCATTTGCCCATTTGCAGGTGACTCTGGCCCCGGGACGCAAAGTCGCCATCCTGCGTTCCTGCGAAAGCCTGGACATGCCGCGGGACATTAATTGGGAACATTTGGCCTATGGGGCTATTATCGGGGAAACGGCAGAAAATCTACTGGGGGATGAAGAGCCACAGGAAAGTGTATTTGCCCTGCTGCTGGAAGCTTATGCGCTTTTGGAAAAGCGGAATAAACGCCTGGTGACGGACAGTACCCTTTTGAAATTGTTATCCCTGTGCGGACTGCGGCCTATCCTGGATGTTTGTACCAGTTGCGGAAAACCGGCACAGGAAGATGGATATTTCAGCTTAGCCCAGGGCGGTTTCTTGTGCAGTGACTGTGCAGTGGGGGACGAACTGGCGATGACGGTGGAAACAAAAAATCTTATGGAACATATGCTGCAACTGGATTTTTCTGCTCCGCCTGATTTTACCGTGCGGGGAAAAGAGCTTATGGAAATGGAAAAAATTCTTCACCAGTTTATTGTGTACCAGACGGACCGCCCGCTACGAAGTTTGGAATTTCTAGCGCAAATGGAGCAAAATTCCCATGGTTGAAACAGCAGTGCAACTCCTGTCCCTGCCACTATTGTTCCCGGAAACATGGCCTCTGCACTGCGGAGATGCGCTGTTTGTGGGATTTCTTATTATGGTACTGCCCCGGGTGCTTTTTGCGGGCCTGCGGTGCTGGCAGCAAAAAACAGCGGGAGAAGAGAGCAATAAACTCCAGGTGATCTGGATCCTGATGACTTTTTGCGGCTTATGGCAGGCGCTAAGCAATCCGGACCAGGGTGCATTTTGGGGCGCCTTTTTGCAGCAGCTTCACCTTGGAGTGACGGGCGCATCATTTTTGAAACAGGGTGAGAAAGAAAAACAGCGCCACTTGTGGAGAAGAGGATTACTGCTGCTCACGGGCGCTGCATGGACGTTTTGTTTTAGCTTTTTTATGATTCTGCCTGAACCGATCTACTGGATTTTGTGGCTTGTGGCGCTGGGGGTGCTGGACGTAATCTATCCCCAGGTCAGCTG
This sequence comes from uncultured Acidaminococcus sp., assembly GCA_900554515.1. Taxonomy (GTDB): domain Bacteria; phylum Bacillota; class Negativicutes; order Acidaminococcales; family Acidaminococcaceae; genus Acidaminococcus. Next base: position 113,505 of record USHN01000004.1, read on the forward strand.
CTAGGTGTGTTTTTGAGAAAGGAAACCTAATGAAACTTATCACATGGAATGTTAATGGACTGCGGGCCTGTATGAATAAAGGGTTCGCAGATGTTATGCAGCAGCTGGACGCGGATATTTTCTGCGTGCAGGAGACGAAAATGCAGCGGGAACAGGCTGACTTTCAGTTCCCCGGGTACTATGAATACTGGAACAGCGCCGTGAAAAAAGGATACTCTGGTACCGCGGTTTTTTCCAAGACAGAACCAATCAACGTTACAAAGGGAATGGGCCTTTTGGAGCATGACCAGGAGGGGCGGGTCATTACGGTAGAATATCCCTCGTTTATTCTGGTGGATGTCTATACGCCGAATTCACAGCGGGGCTTGGTACGGCTGGAATACCGGATGCAATGGGAGGACGCCTTCCAGGAGTATGTAGCAAAACTGGCACAAAAGAAAACTGTCATCGTGTGCGGGGATTTGAACGTAGCAGCGCAGCCCATTGACCTGAAAAACCCGGACAGCAATCATAAAAATGCAGGCTTTAGCGATGAAGAACGTGCCAAATTCCAACAGTTTTTACAGAAGGGGTTCGTAGACTCTTTCCGCATGCTGTATCCGGACAAGGAGGGGGCCTATACCTGGTGGTCCTATATGTTTAAAGCCAGGGAACGGAACGCAGGGTGGAGAATCGATTATTTTCTGGTATCCCAGGACGGCAAAGAGCGGATTGAAGATGTGATTATTCACGACACGGTACTGGGCAGTGACCATTGTCCGGTAGAACTGGATTTTAAGGAGTAAGCGTATGGAAGGGGCATTTATTGGGGATATTATAGGCTCTATTTACGAATGGCAGAATCATAAAAGCAAAGACTTTCCCTTGTTTTCCAAAAGATGCAGGGCTACGGATGATTCTGTGATGACTTGTGCTGTGGCGGAAGCTTTCCAGGAGGCACAGCAGCAGAATACCTTGGCTAATAAAGAAGTCGTGGTGGAACTGCTACGCCAGCATATGCGGAAATTGGGACAAAAATACCCCAATGTGGGGTATGGTGGCAAGTTCCTGTACTGGCTCCTTCATCCGGAAATGGGAGCGTACGGTAGCTTTGGTAATGGGGCGGCTATGCGAGTGAGTCCGGCAGGCTGGTTTGGGAGAACTTTGCAAGAAACGCGGACACTGGCGCTGTGGAGCTGCGAAGTGACACATAACCATCCAGATTCTTACCGGGCTGCCCAGGCTGTTGCGGGAGCCATTTTTCTCGCACGGCAACACAAGACAAAGGCGGAACTTCGGAATTACTTAGAACAATTTTACTGCTTGGATTTTACGGTAGAAAGTATACGGGACAGCTATCAGGGAGATGCAACGTGCAACAACTCCGTACCCCAGGCTCTCGTATGTTTTCTGGATGCAGCCGATTTTGAGGACGCAATTCGTAATGCTATTAGTCTTGGCGGGGACAGTGATACTCTGGGAGCCATTGCAGGCAGTATCGCCGAACTCTATTTTGGGATTCCCCAAACTATTTTAACTGAGGCAAGAAAATTTTACCTGCCGGAAATGGAACGGTGGGAGGAGTAAAAATTTGCCATCCTTTACTTTTTTGCAGTAGCGTGTTTTTTACCGTGAATCCCTGCCCCGATAAATAACACCAGAGCTACAATAAAAAAGATCAGGCTTGTGGCCTGGGCGGATTTAAGCCCCCACAACAGGGGCTTGGTGTAGTCTCCCCGGAGAAATTCCAAAAAGAACCGCAAAAGGGAATAAAGCATGACATAGAGGCAGCAAGTCTGCCCTTTGTAAGGCTTTGTGGTTTGAAATAATAACAGCAGGGCAAATAAAATCACGTCAATCTGCCCTTCCCATACTTCTGCCGGCCACAAAAAGGCATCCCCATAGGTGCTGCGGGCCAATGTCCCCACGGGATAGCGGATACCGAAATCTCCCCCTGTAGGGGCGCCAAAAGCATCTCCGTTTAACAAATTAGCCATGCGCCCGATGGACTGTCCGATAAAAAGTGCGGGGGCTATAATATCCAGCATTTCTACCCAGTTGATATGATGGTGGTGGCAGTATAGTGCGCCGGCTAAAACACCGCCGATAATGCCCCCTTGAATAGCCATTCCCCCTTGCCATACAAAGGGGATTTCCAGCAGATGATTGCTGTAATACTGCCAGTCGAAAAAGAATACATCCCACAGCCTGGCACCGATCAGTCCGGAAAATCCTCCGTAGATACCGATATCGGGCAAATATTTTTCCCAGCCTCTGCCGTCCCGCCAGGCAAGAAAATAGGCTACGGCCGTAGCCATGAAAATAGCGGTACATAATAATAGTCCATACATCCGGATAGGAAATCCGTCGATAAAAAATAAGTATTGGTGCATAAGTGATCCGTCCTTTGTTTAGTCTGCAATTTTGACCAATTGAAAATTTACATAATCCGCCGCGACCAGGGTATATTTGGTGCCATCCCGCATGCCTTGGAAAAGCTGGAGGAAGTGTGCCGCATCCCCGTGGACGTGGCCATAAATACATTGCTCCACACCGTAGGCTTTGCACAATTCCGTAAATCCGGAAATTTCGTCGCTTTTGTAGAGCGGGGGATAATGAAGTGCGGCAATGAGATGCGTCGCTCCAGCTGCTTTGGCGGCTGCCAGGCTTCGCTCCAGGCGCCCTACTTCCCTGTCATAGATAAGTTGGTCATGAGGAGAAAAATCGGGCATGCTGGGGAAATTCCAGCCCCTGGTGCCGCAAATAGCAATATCTCCCGTGCGATAGAAGGTATTGTGGAGAAAAGTGATTGTGGGCAGTGTTTCCTGCATTTTTTTCAAACTGGTCCACCAATAGTCATGATTGCCTTTTAAAAGTACCAGGTGCCCTGGCATCTGGGTGAGTATACCTAAATCTTTTTCTACGGCATCAGATAACTCCATGGACCAGGACGTGTCTCCTACCAAAAGCACTGTGTCCTCGTTTTTTACGGTTTTCTGCCAATTGGACAGGATTTTTTTTCGATGATTTTTCCACTGGATGCCAAATACGTCCATGGGTTTTTGCGGTGGATTACCAGAAAAATGCAGGTCTCCCATTGCGTAAATTGCCATAGTCTGTTTGCCTCCTGCGTTGACTTTATGCGTTGTGAAATATATAATGAACCTATTCTACAGCTGGTGAAATCCTATAATACCCATATGTTACTGAATTCCGGAAACTTATGCAAGGTGTTTCAGGTGGTTTTTCACCTTAGGAGGTATGTCCATGTTCACGGAAAAGTACGAACCCCATGAAATTGAAGCCAAATGGCAACAATATTGGGAAAACCATAAGACCTACAAGGTCGATAATGCGTCGCCCAAGCCAAAATCCTATGTGCTGGAAATGTTCCCGTATCCATCAGGAAATCTGCATATGGGCCATGTACGGAATTATTCTATCGGCGATGTTGTTGCCCGTTTCCGTACGATGCGGGGATTTAATGTGCTACACCCCATGGGGTGGGATTCTTTTGGCATGCCGGCAGAAAATGCTGCCATCAAGCATCATATTCCTCCTGCGAAATGGACGTTGGAAAATATTGCGAATATGACCCGGCAGCAGAAAGAACTGGGGCTTTCGTATGACTGGGACAGAGAAGTAACGACTTGCAAACCGGACTACTATAAATGGACCCAGTGGTTCTTTGAACTTATGTACAAACGGGGACTGGCCGTAAAAAAGAAAGCCTCTGTCAATTGGTGCGATACCTGTGGAACCGTTCTTGCCAACGAGCAAGTAGAAGACGGGAAATGCTGGCGTTGTCACCAGCCCGTAGTAAAAAAAGAACTGTCCCAATGGTTCTTTAAGATTACGGATTATGCACAGCGCTTGCTGGATGATCTGTCCAAATTAAACGGCTGGCCGGAACCAGTCAAAACCATGCAGAAAAACTGGATCGGCCGCAGTGAGGGATTGGAATTCAGCTTTGCGATCCCCAGTCTGCATAAAGAGCTGCCTGTGTACACGACCCGCCCGGACACCATTTATGGTGTGACTTTTGTGGTTATTCCCCCGGAACATCCGCTAGTGGAAGAGCTGCTTAAAGACAATCCTAAGAAGGCGGAACTGGAAGCGTTCTGTGAAAAAGTTCGCAATACCTCCGATATTGAACGGACCAGCAGCGAATCAGAAAAACTGGGCATGTACACAGGGGTGGACTGCATTCATCCGCTGACGGGAGAAAAAGTCCAGATCTGGATCACCAACTATGTACTGGTGGATTATGGTACAGGGGCTGTTATGGGGGTGCCTACCGGGGATCACCGTGACTGGCTTTTTGCGACAAAATATGGCATCAAAAAGATCCTGACACTCCAGCCCAAAGATAAAGAATTAAAGCTGGAAGAAATGACTGATGCCTACGAAGAAAAAGACGGCGTTCTGGTAAATGCAGGTCCTTTTACCGGCATGGAAATGCACAAGGCCATGAAAGCCATTATTGACTACATGGAAGAAAAGGGCCTGGGCAAAAGACGGGTCAACTTCCGGCTGCGGGATTGGCTGATCAGCCGGCAGCGCTATTGGGGCTGCCCGATTCCCGTGATTTACTGCCCGCATTGCGGTGAAGTGCTGGTGCCGGAAAAAGATCTGCCGGTGCTTTTACCTACGGATGTAAAATTTGATGCCGGGGCAAAGAGCCCACTGGCTACCAGTGAAGAATTTACCCACTGCACTTGTCCTAAGTGCGGGGGACCGGCGACACGGGAACTGGACACCATGGATACTTTCCTGTGTTCTTCCTGGTACTATCTGCGCTACACTGATCCCCATGATGACATGGCGCCTTTTAGCAAAGAGGCTGTGAACCACTGGATGCCGGTGGATCAATATATCGGTGGGATTGAACATGCTATTTTGCATCTGCTGTATTCCCGCTTCTTCATGAAAGTGTTGCATGACGCCGGATTGGTAGAAGCGGATGAACCCTTTACGAACCTTTTGACCCAGGGCATGGTGATCAAAGACGGCGCCAAGATGAGTAAATCCCTGGGGAACGTGGTGTCTCCGGAAGAAATCGTAGGGAAATACGGAGCTGATACGGCGCGGCTGTTTATTATGTTTGCGGCACCGGTGGAACGGGAACTGGAGTGGAGTGACCAGGGGGTAGAAGGATCTTTCCGTTTCCTGAACCGGGTATGGAGAATCGTTTATCATTTCAAAGATGTGCTGGCACAACAAGTCACGGACTATGATACGACAAATCTTAAGGAAGAAGACAAAGCCTTGCGGCATGTTCTCCACGCCAGCGTGAAAAAAATCACCGAAGATATTGACCATCGCTTTAACTTCAACACGGCCATTTCTACCATGATGGAACTGGTCAATGCCCTATATGCCTATAAGGATAAAGCGGCAACTGTCAATCCGGGCCTGATCTATGAGACAGTCTCTAAATTGCTGCTGGTCATGGCACCGTTTGTACCGCATATCACGGAAGAACTGTGGCATGATGCCATGGGAAAAACAGAAAGCATTCACAAGGAATCCTGGCCTGCATATGATCCGGAAGCTGTGAAAGTGGATGAGGTGGAAGTGCTGATCCAAGTCAATGGCAAGCCTAAGGTCCGGCTTATGACTTCACCGGAGCTTTCCAAAGAAGCGCTGGAGAAATTGGCGCTGGAAAACCAGGAAGTACAGAGTGCTATCACTGGCAAAGAAGTAAAGAAAGTAATTGCGGTACCGGGCCGGCTTGTGAACATCGTGGCGAAATAAACGGCCCAATATAGGCTGGAAGGTTATACCAAGGTTTTACCCCATACTCTGTATTCGATGAAACTAAAGCGGGCTTTTTCCTTCGAAGGAGAGGAAAAGGCCCGCTTACTTTGACTAAAGGAAGGAACACAGGATGAATCCCTGGGAGAAGAAAAAGTGGGCCGTGGTGCTCGGCATTGTTTTGTTGTGCGTGGGCGGCAGTTTGTATTTTACTGTGCCGCAAAAACTGGAAGAACCGGAGCAAATGAAAGTAGTGCACCAGTTGCAAGAAAAGGGGCAGCAGCCTAAGGCGATCATGTATATCAGCGGGGCCGTGAAAAATCCGGGACTTTACCCCATAGAAACGGGGACCCGCTTTCAGGAGGCCTTGGAAAAGGCGGGCGGACCTACGGAGGAAGCAGACCTTAGCAAAGTAAACCTGGCAAAAAAATGCAAGGATGGGATGCAGCTCAATGTCCCCTATAAAAAAGAGAAAAAGGCCAGTCGGCAGATGGCAGTAAAAAAAGAAACTGTGCGGAAAACTTCAGAAAATTCTGCGGAAGAGGGCGCAAACGATGTGCCAAAGCCCAGCGGAAAAATCAATCTGAACCAAGCTTCCGCAGCTAGTCTGGAAACCCTTCCCGGCATCGGGCCGGCGCTTGCCAGACGCATCATAGCGTACAGACAGAAAACACCCTTTGCCCGTTTGGAAGATTTGCAAAAGGTATCCGGTATTGGTCCCGCCAAATTTTTAAAGCTGCGTGACTTTTTGGAGGTGTAGCGTGAATCCGGTGCTGATTGCCGGATTGGCGTTTGCTGTGGGATGCGCCGTGGGGTTGGAGCGCCTACTCCCCTGGTGGGGATGGGGGGCTTTGCTGGTTGCAGCGCTGGCAGGCCTTTTCGTTGCCTGGCGGAGAGAAACCGCAAGAAAAATTACGGTGGGACTAGTGTGCAGCCTATGTATTGTGGCCGGGGGATTTACGGCCTCTTTACAAGAGAGTGCGGCAGAAAAAATGAAAAGTATGCAAGGGCAGGAAGCAGTTCTCACAGGAAGCATTGTCCCCGGGTCCTTCCATCGAGGAAATTTCGGTGGAGCTTCTTTCCTTTTGGCAGAAAAAAGAGGAAATGTCCGTGTCCAGGTAAAAAAATGGCTGGGGCCGGATCTGAAAATAGAGAAAGTACAAGCTCGGGGACGATTTTCTTCCCCCGACGGTTTCTATAATCCCTTCCAGGCGTCTCCGCTACAAAATGCTGCCGTACAAAATCTGGGAGGCAGACTGAGGGCAAAAGAGGGTGCAGTCCATATTTTGCCTGCAAAGCCTGCTTATGCTGCACAAATCTTTATGCTGGGAGAAACGCTGCGCCAACAAGTAAAACAAGCGATGAGTCCAAAGAATAGCGGTTTACTTCTTGGCATGCTACTGGGAGAGAGTGCAGGAGTGGAAGGGGAGACGCTGCGCTTATTTCAAAGACTGGGCCTTAGTCATCTGCTTTCTGTTTCTGGTAGCCATGTGTCTTTATTGATGGGGCTTTTTGCGGTTCTTTTCAGCTATCTTCCCCTGCCTAGAAAAGTAACAGGCTGTGGAATATTCCTGCTGCTTATATGCTATGGGATCCTGTGTGGCGGCAAAGCTTCTATTTGCCAGGCAGGGATTTTGGGCAGCGGGGTTTTGTGGGGCAATTTGCACCGGAAAAAAGCGGACAGCAGCGCTTTTTTAGGTGCAGCACTGCTTATCCTGCTGGCCTGGCATCCTTTTTGGGTCTGGGATATTGGCTTTCAGCTGTCCTTTAGTGCTGCCTTAGGTCTTATTACGCTGCAAAAACAGGTACAGGAGCGCTTATATTTTCTGCCGTCATTTTTCGCTGCGGGATTGTCTGTTCCTATTAGTGCCCAGCTATTGAGCCTGCCGTTTTTGGTGCAGCATTTTCACAGTTTGTCCTTTGTTTCGCTTCCAGCTAATTTAATTTTGGTTCCCCTGCTCAGTCTTATTTTATCGCTAACGGCAGTGGGTGCCGTACTGGGCACTTTGGGAGCAGAAATTGCTGTACGGTTTTTTCTTAGCATCGCTGCGCAAGGCACGGGCTTTTGTTTGTGGCTGGGAGAATTCCTCTGTAAATTGCCCGGTTCTCATTGGATTACAGGAGCGGTATCTCCGTGGATTTGGCCTTTGTATGGCCTATTGCTGGCAGCTCTTTTCAGCAAGTCGCAGTTTGGACACTGGGGCAAATGGCTGCGAGGGGGAACAGTTTTTGTTTCCGGGATAGGGATTCTTTTCATACTGCTGCTGCCACAGTTTCAGAAGAAAAATTTAACGGTGTATTTTCTGGATGTGGGACAGGGAGATTGCGCCTTGGTGTGTACTCCAGATGGTGGACACATTCTGATGGATACCGGCGGTCTTTCCGGCGGGTATGACGTAGGGGAACGCATAATAGTACCAGTACTTCGCGGATTGGGTGTGGAGAAAGTGGATGCTGTTTTTCTCAGCCATGGTCACCACGATCACGCAGGCGGACTGGCCGGTCTGCTCCGCTGGATACCTGTAGAATCATTGTACCTGCCTCAAGAAACCCTCACACCAAATCTAGAATATATCATAAAGCAAGGAATAAATATGAAGAATGTAAAATTTGTATACAAAATACAAACAAACCAAAAAGTTTCTCTAAAGGGGAGTATAATATGTACCGTGGAAGCACCTGAAGAACCAGCGAAAGGAGGAAGTAACGAAACATCCGCTATCGTGCGTGTCACAGCGGACGGACGCAGCATTCTTTTTACAGGGGACGCACCCGCAGAGATAGAGCATCTGGCGGCGGCTAAACAAATACGCAGCGATGTATTGAAAGTTTCCCATCATGGTTCTAAAACATCCAGTGACTGGGAATTTTTACAGGCCGTTGCCCCTCGTTTGGCAGTGATTTCAGTGGGAAGGGAAAACCGATTCGGACACCCTCACCAGGAAATTATAAATAAACTGTCGGCACTTTCCATCCCTGTTGCCAGAACGGACCAGAGCGGGGCTATTCAGGTCCAACTGGATGCAGAGGGGATTTGTTGGAGCGGATCTCGGCAGGATGTCTTTTCAAAGGAGCAATGGTATGAATAAAACGCCTGATGTTTTATTGAGCACTTTGAAGAAAGACGCTTCGCCCTGTCCTCATGTGGTAGTCGCTTGGGGGGACGAACCCTATTTCAAGACATCCATACGGCAGGCAATGCGGCAAAAGGCATTTCCTGCGGGAGAAGAGCCCAGCGAATGGGCCTTTCAGGATGCCTTTGCAATGGAAGCGCTACGGGAGGCCATCAACACGGCTCCTTTTCTAGGGAGCGGCAACTGGGTGGTGGTGGAAAATCCTAAGGTTCTGCAAGAGAAGAAAAAAGATGGCGGAAAATCGGACCTGAAGAACAAGAAAAAGAAAGCTATTTCGGCTTTGCAGCAGTTTACGGAAATACTCAGTGACGTACCTGACTATGCGTATGTCCTGTGTTTGTGTGAAAAACTGGACAAACGAACAGCTTTTTTTAAACAGATGAGCAAAAATGCCGTGGTGGTGGAATGTTCGCCTGTTAAATCCTATCAACTTCAGCCCTGGCTGCGGGAAACAGCTGAAAAATACCAATCCAGGTTTACACCGGAGGCCATGAGTCTTATTATGGAGTATGTTTCAGCGACGGAATCTGCTCCCTTGCTATTTTTAGAGCAGGAAATCCGTAAAATTGCCCTCTATGCCGGCAAGCGGAAAGTCTGGGGAAAAGACGATGTAGAGAAGATGTTCTCCCAATTGCCTGAGATATCCGGATTTGCCCTGAGTAACGCTGTAGAAGAACGGAAATTGGACCGCGTTCTCTATCTATTGGCGGAAGAACGGAATCAACCGGGCAGCGACGGAAAATTCCCTATGTTGTTAGGAGCCCTGGTAGCCTCTATACGGCGACTCATCCAGGTTAAAGAATTAAAAGCAAAAGGTGCTCAACAAGACAAGATCGTGGAGAAGTTAAGAATGCATCCCTATGCCGTAAAGCTGACCATGCAGCACAGCAATTATTTTTCTATGGAATCCTTACAAGACTGTATGATCGCCTTGGCAAAGCTTGCAGTAGAGTCCCGGCAGTCGGGACGTACTTGGCCACGACTTGAAGAAATTCTGGCTAAACTGTTAACTGAAAACTGAAGGAGGAAAAAGATATATGTTGGCTTTAAATTCCTACCAAACCATGGCTGTAGGTATTTTCCTGTACTATATCGGAAAGTTCTTAAAAAGCAGAATTCAATTCCTGCAAACTTACTGCATTCCTAATCCGGTTATCGGTGGTATTTTATTTGCCCTGCTGAACCTGGCTATCCATGAATCTGGAGCAACACCTATAAAACTAGACACTGTACAGCAGAGTTTCTTTATGAATATGTTCTTTACCAGCGTAGGGTTTACGGCTTCCATCGCTCTTTTGAAAAAAGGCGGCCGGGACGTGCTGGTCCTGACCATTATCTGCGCGGTGTTGATTTGCCTGCAGGATATTATCGGCGTTAGCTTGGCGAAAGTCTTTGGCCTGCATCCGCTGCTGGGACTGTGCGCAGGTTCTATTCCGCTGGTAGGCGGTCATGGGACAAGCGGCGCCTTTGGTCCTTTCCTGGAGAGTTTGGGCGTGGGACGCGCCAATACCGTGGCAATTGCCATGGCAACCTTTGGTCTTATTTCTGGTTCTTTGATGGGCGGCCCTGTAGCCCACCGTTTGCTGGTAAAACATAACTTAAAGAGCACAAAAGAAGACCAGGAAGATTTGGCTGTGGAAAAAGCCATTTCCATGGAAGAACAGGAAGAAGTAGGGATGAGCCCGGAGCGGCTGATGTTAGCTACAGGCGAAATCCTGATCGCCATGGGTATTGGGACCCTTTTGGATAAGGGATTCCGCAGCATCGGTTTGATCTTCCCAGGGTATATTGCCTCCATGATGATTGCAGCCATTCTGCGTAACCTGTCTGACAATGTAAAAGCCATTAATGTGCCTATGGCTGAAGTGCAGGCAGTAGGGGACGTAGGACTGAATATTTTCCTGTCCATGGCGCTGATGAGCCTGCGGATTTGGGAACTGTTCGATATTGCCGGTGCCCTGAGTGCTATTGCTATTGCCCAGGTTATCCTGATGGTTGTGTTTACCACCTTTGTGGTATTCAATGCCATGGGCCGGAATTACGACGCGGCTGTGGAAGTTTCCGCAGTATGCGGCTTTGGTATGGGGGCTACCCCGAATGCCATGGCTAACATGAGTGCCATTACTTCCGTTTACGGACCGGCACCGCGGGCATTCTTCTGCGTACCGCTGGTAGGCGCCATGTTCATTGACTTTGTAAACTCCAGTATTATCATGGTGTTCGTCAACCTGTTCAAATAATCTGGAATCATCATAAACCCGCTTCTATGGAGGCGGGTTTATTTGTAAGCAAAGAAAAGCTGTGAGGAAGGGATTGTCATTTTCCCTTCTTCACAGCTTTTTGCCATGTGGATTATGCGAATTTTTTACCCGTAAGCATTTCGTAAGCTTCTTTATATTTGGCAATCGTTTTGTCGATTACATCCTGGGGTAGCAGATAGTCACTGTCCGGATTTGCTTTCAGCCAATCCCGGACAAATTGCTTGTCATAGGAAGGCTGGGATTTTCCAGCTTCGTAACCTTTCAGGGGCCAGAACCGGGAACTGTCCGGCGTAAGCATTTCATCACCTAAAACGATTTCGCCTTTTTCGTTCAGGCCGAATTCAAATTTGGTATCGGCGATGATAATGCCCCGGCTATATGCATAATCGGCGCATTGCTTGTACAAGGCAATGGTATAGGCACTGATTTTATCGGTGTATTCTTTCCCCTTTCCGGGGAAGACTTTTTCCAGGTAGTCTACACATTGTTCCGGAGAAATGTTTTCGTCATGGTCACCAAGCTCTGCTTTGGTGCTGGGCGTAAAGATAGGGGCCTCCAGCTTCTGGCATTCTTTTAAGCCTGCCGGCATTTTCATGCCACACACGGTACCATCTTTTTTGTAGGATTCCCAGCCGCTGCCGGTAATGTACCCGCGAACGATGCACTCCACAGGAATCATCTGAAGCTTTTTGCATTTCATGCTTTTACCGGCAAATTCCGGAGTACGGAAAAATTCCGGCATATCTTCTGGTGCTACGCTAATCATATGGTTTGGAACGATATTTTTGGTGTAGTCAAACCAGAATTTGGACATTTGAGTCAAAACAGCACCCTTATCGGTAATGGTGTTTTTCAGGATATGGTCAAATGCGGAAATCCGGTCACTGGCCACCATGATCAGACTGTCACCGATATCGTAAATCTCACGGACTTTTCCAGACTTGATAGGTTTGTATTCCTTCATAATCCAACCTCCCTGTGTATTGCAGTATTTCTGTCCTTATCATACCACATAAACTATTCTAGGTCGAATATTTTTTAAAAGAAAAACTATATCGTTTGTTTTATTCTAGCAAACGCTAACGGGAATGAAGAAAAAAATCAGGGAGAAATAAAGGCGTAAGCAGGCATAGAGCAAGGTGTGCCCATTTCGTGAAAAATGGATGGAATGTTCAGTTTCCGTTGAACCAAAAGATGATATAGTTTATAATAAATCAAAGTGACCCGAAACGCCGTAAAACGACTCGGCAGGGGACACTGTTTACAGGCAAAGAAGGGGTGTTACAGAGTATGCGGATTGTTATGACCATTGTAGGGGTGGATAAAGTAGGGATTATTGCCAAGGCCAGCACGCTGCTAGCAGAAAACCAGGTGAATATCCTGAGCATTAACCAGACTATTATTGACGGGTTCTTCAACATGGTATTAATTGGAGATCTGGATGGAGCTGTAGTCTCTGTGGCGGCACTGAAAGAAAAGGCCAGTGCCCTGGGCAAGTCCATCGGAGTGGAAATTCGGGTACAGAGCGAGGAAATCTTTACCGCTATGCATCGGATCTGAGGAGGCAAAGCATGATTTACGATATCAAGGATGTATTGGAAACCACTCAGATGATTACCAAAAATAATCTGGATGTGCGGACCATTACCATGGGTATCAGCCTGCGGGATTGTGCCGATCCGGATGTAAAGGTATGTGCCCAAAAAATTTACGATAAGATTACAACCACTGCTAAAGATTTGGTGAAAGTAGGAACAGATCTGGAAACAGAGCTGGGGGTTCCCATTATTCACAAACGGATTTCTGTAACACCTATTTCCTTAGTTGGGGAATCCTGCAAAACGGACAGTTATGTCCCGCTGGCTAAAGCCATGGATGATGCGGCCAGTGCCGTAGGGGTAAATTTTATTGGCGGATTCAGTGCGCTGGTAGAAAAAGGTTATACCCAGGGAGACCGCACTTTGATTGCCTCTATTCCTGAGGCTCTGGCGACCACTAATTTGGTTTGCTCTTCTGTAGCCATTGGCTCTACCAAAGCGGGAATCAATATGGATGCCGTGAAACAGATGGGCGGGATTGTAAAAGAAACCGCACGTCTTACAGCTGACCAAGATGCTTTAGGCTGTGCTAAATTGGTAGTATTCTGCAACCCGGTACAGGATAATCCATTTATGGCAGGCGCTTTTCATGGCGTAACAGAACCAGAAACGGTTATTAATGTGGGTGTTTCTGGCCCCGGGGTTGTTAAGCATGCCCTGGAAGCCGTGAAAGGGCAGGATATTGGCGTAGTGGCAGAGACCATCAAAAAAACTGCATTTAAAATTACCCGCGTAGGACAAATAGTCGCCCAGGAAGCGGCAAAACGGCTGCATACCCAGTTCGGAATTATTGATTTGTCATTGGCGCCTACCCCGGCAATAGGAGATTCGGTGGCGCATATCTTGGAAGAAATCGGTCTGGAATCCTGCGGGTGCCCGGGCACAACAGCTGCCCTTGCTATGCTTAATGACGCTGTGAAAAAAGGCGGCTTGATGGCTTCCAGTTATGTGGGCGGGCTATCCGGTGCATTTATTCCTGTTTCTGAGGATGCAGGGATGATTGCTGCCGTGGAGAAAAATTCGCTCACGTTGGAAAAATTAGAGGCCATGACCTGCGTTTGCTCTGTTGGCCTGGATATGATTGCGGTGCCGGGAGATACCACTGCGGAAACTATAGCGGCCGTGATTGCCGATGAAGCAGCCATCGGGATGATTAATAATAAGACGACAGCGGTTCGCTTGATCCCGGTTCCTGGTAAAAAAGTGGGAGATAAGGTGGAATTTGGCGGCCTTTTAGGGTATGCTCCTATTATTTCCGTTAACCAGTTTAAACCGGATGCCTTTATCAACCGAGGCGGACGGATCCCAGCACCTGTACGGAGCTTGACCAACTGATGCGCCGCACGGCTCGTATTAAAGCTGTCTTGGCGGGGCTGGAAGCTGCTTATCAAGGAAAAGGCACGGCACTGCACTACCATTCTCCTTTTGAACTATTAATTGCCGTGGTGCTTTCTGCACAATGTACGGATGAACGGGTGAATAAAGTGACTGCCAGGCTGTTTCCTGCGTACAGTACACCGGAAAAAATGCTTCGTCTGGATCAGGTGCAGCTGGAAAACAAAATCCGTGATTGTGGTTTATTTCGTTCCAAGGCCAAGCATATTTTAGGATTATGCGCTAAGCTTGTAGAGACGTTTCGTGGAGAAGTGCCACAGACGCTGGAGGAACTGATGAGCTTACCAGGGGTTGGACGAAAAACTGCCGATGTAATGCTTAGTGTTGCCTTTGGTCAACCTGCCATTGCTGTAGATACCCATGTGTTCAGGGTTTCACACCGTTTAGGAATGAGTCAGGGGGCGGATCCCTTGGCCGTGGAAAAAGATCTGATGCAGCTGATTCCTAAAGAAAAATGGGGAGAGGCACACCATTGGCTGATCTGGCACGGGCGAAACGTGTGCCGTGCCAGGAAACCACTATGTGCCCAGTGCCCTGTGATGGACCATTGTCCTTCGCGCATACTGGAATAAACAAAGAAACGATGATGTAAACAGGTGAAAACTGTATGGCTAATGTATATGACGCAATCAAAGAGTTTTACGAGAATGATCCCGATTGGGAATTAATCCTTTCCCAATATGATGTGGAAAACTTTTTTCGCCACATGGCTTGGCAGGGGACCACAGATGAACAAATGCAGCGCCAGTGGAAATACATAGTCATGCTGTGCATTTACCTGGAAAATGCAGAGCTGGAATTATTTGATCTTACGGAAGATAATCTGGTGGATTTGGTATCCTGGTGCGGGCGCAATGTGGCGGATTTTTCCATTACTTTTGCGACGGTAAAAGAATTGCTGGAAACCCTGGGCCAGTTTTTTGTGTTTCTAAAGAAAGACGGCATAGTGGAAAGTTCCCTGCCGCCATATCTTGCTATGCAGCAGCTGCTCAGGGATGATGGGACAGTAGCGATCATTGACGAAGAGGGATATTACCTGCCAGGGGAAAAATCCCGGGAAGAAACCGCTGCTCCGCCTGCGGAAGGCAGGGTGTTTTTAGATGCTGAGGAAGCTCTGAACGGTCTTATGAAAGAAATTCATCAGTTTTTTCAGCGGGATGAATTCAACTTGGATTTCGAGCGGGCCATGCTCCTTTATGAAACGGCGATGGGACCGCTGGATTCGTCTCTGGCAGGACCGGAGGCAGATTATTTTTGGCAAGGCTTTTGGGATTACTTCCTCTTTGATTACCACTTGCTCTTGGGGGATCAAATCCCCTTACGGTATTTTAAGGTGCATGGGGGCAGTCAGTATCCGCAGCTGGTTTCTGAATTGTGTCAAGGCTTTTTGGCTTTGTTCACTATCGAAGATGTAGTGGATGAGAATCACTATGTATGCAGAGATTTTATTACCGGTGAACCATATTATTTCACCTTTTATCTGGAAGAAGAAGAACCGCTGGAAGATCTAGTGATGCTGGGACATGTGTTTTATAACCAGAGCATAGGGATGAACTATCTCCAGCGTTACAGACTGCGGCCTTTAGCCAGAAAACGCCTGTTGGAAGTACTTGATGACTGCCTGAAATGGTATGATGTGCATTGCCCCGGAGCCCATTGGGAAGAGTTCGTTGAACGCCACGCGCTTTTATGTCGCAAAGTGCTGCAGCTGGCAGGAGAAAACCCTGCCTTGCTCCGTTTTTCCCATGATACGGCTCAATGGGCCTACCAACCGCCTCTATTGCCAGAAAAGTTATCCAATGTGGAGGTCTTGCTGCAAAGTCTTCTTTTGGGGACGGGACGAAGCCACTATGACGTGCATCTTTGCCGCTGCATGTGGCAGGATTTCCTCAAGTGCCATCCTCATACAGAGCTGTACCCATTCCCCGTGTGGGCGGCTGCGGTAGGGCGGATTTTTCGCTCTATCAATGAAGCACTGCATCCTTTATATCGCATGCCGTCACGGCAGCCGCTTGGAATCTCTGAAGAGCAACTGGAGGGTGCCTGTAAAACCATCTCCCAGCAGCTGCAGCTGGAACCATTTGACCCCCGCTATTTGGACGAACTGGGGTTTTTACAATTATTTTCTTCGTCTAAGCAGGAGCTTGAACAATGAAATGCAAAAATTGCGGTCTGGAATATCCGGATGATATGACGGTTTGTCCGGGATGCGGCGTTCCGAATGAAGACGTGGACGCCCAGCCTATGAGTGAACGAGAACGTGATTCCTTTGAAGGAATCACGATTGAAGCGCGCGAGGATGACGCTCATAAAGGAGATGCCTCTTATCGTGTTTACGACCAGGAGGATATGCACCGTCAGCAGAAAAAAGCGCAGCGCAAAAAGAAGCTCTCTTTTTGGTGGGATCTTGTGCGGGGAAACCTGTGGACAGTGGCAGTACTCGTGACCATGCTGATACTTTTTATTGTGCTTTTGCCTACACTTTTGGGATTTTTGTTTATTGGCATTGCCGCCTATGTGGTAATTTTTATTCTCAGTCAGTTCCTGGCCGGGCGGTGAAAAAGGAATGGTATTATGTCACAAGTTGGCGTAAAATTTTTGAAACTTTTCTTATCCGTATGTATCCTGCTTTGCTATAATTAAAGAAAAATCCACTGATGGGGAGATCGGAAGGGATAGTATGACCGCCGGACGCAGGATTTCCTGGCTCACCTATTTCAAAAATGAGAAAAAATGGCTGCTGCTCACAGCTGTTACTGGCATGATTTATAATGTGGGCATGACGGCCGGGCCGTATTTTGAAGGGCAGCTGGCCCAATGTTTATATGATATTTTTCAAGGACGCCGCACCGGCTATGATATGCTGGTGCTGGCTTTTTTGGTTAATTGAAAACCCCGCCATAGTGGCGGGGTTCCGGAAAGCTTATAGC